>JAFAIM010000014.1 GCA_019236735.1 Burkholderiaceae bacterium | reverse complement strand
AAGGGACGCGGTTCAAGCGGCGGTCCTGAGCCCGAAGATCTATCGCGAAGTCTTCGACCGCTTCCAGGCCGGTTTGCCTGCTCAGGACCACGCGATCGTCACTTTTCTCCTGCGCGAGAAGGCATTCAATCGCAAAACCGTCGCCGGGTTCATCGCCGCCCTCAGAGCGAATCTGCTGTTTGCCGATCTGCACCACCCGGGGCGGGTTCCGGCGCCGGAGGATCGAGTTGCGCCGGTGGCCCCTCCGGCAGGGCGGCCGTCCCACACCAGCGTCGGACAGCCGGACTCAGCGCTCTCCCATGAGGACGTGTATGCGCTCGGCGTCGAGGGCGAAGTCCTGCTGCGATGGCCGCAGCGGATCAGTCAGGCCGCCTACAACGACCTGACCGACTGGATCGAGCTCGAGTTGAAAAAAATTGCGCGTATCAATGGGCTCAAACACCGCCGCGCGGGACGCGACGTCTAGGCCTCGATGGAGCTTCACCTTACGTTCAACATCAATAAAATCTTCTAGTATCTTGATATTAGGTTGCTTTATCAAAATCCTTACAATAGATTTAACTCAAAATAAGACCTATATATCGTTGATATTCCTGGATAACTCCTAACCAAGGAGCCAACGATCATCTTTGCCAGAGCGCCATCTTCGGAATGCTTGAGAAGGTCTCATTGCGGCTAACGGCGTCTCGGATCCGCCATCGCTCTTCCGCATGTTATATAATTTGCTAATTCTCACATTCCATAATACCAGAAAGAAGTAATTCACTAATTCATCCAAGGAACCACGTAAGGGGAATTGAACTCCGCGCACGGTTGCGACGCCCGATCCAAGGACAGCCCAGGTACGGTCGGGCCCAACAAATCGCAGCGGCGGCTGCCGCAGTCCGAACTCGTTAGGAATTCACGCTTTCGCGAATTCTGGATTTCTTGAACGCATCGAAAGCGGCAAACAGCAGCTCGTTGAGCTTGTAGCCGTTCTCGAAGGCGAAGCGCCGGAAGTCGTGATTGAACTCCGGAGAGACTTTGAAACCCAAGGGCTCCAGATCCGCGGTGCGCGTCTTGGCGCGCGCTTCGTCAGCGGTCGGGGTCGGGTGAGGGTGGACGGCTGCGGCTTCGTCCCGGCTGTGGGAGCCGGCCATCGGCACGGCTTGTCCCTTTTTCAGAAGGACGCCGGCGGCAAGGGGGGCAGGCTTACGCATATTGCTTGACCTTTACTTTCTGGAATTCTGGAAAGCGAGATTTCACGAATTCTAGCAATTTCCCCAGCTCATTCGCACCCTTACCGGTCGGGTCCAGTTCAGCAATCGACCGACCGTCGGACATCGAAGACGCGTACATCACCCGATCGCCGATCACAGCCGGGCACACTGGGCCGTGTTCCGACAGCAGCGCCACCGCCTGGGTGGCGATTGCCGTGCCCGGTTTGGCCGAGTTCAGCACGAACACGAACGGCTTGCCCGCCGCCTGGACGATCTCCAGGGTGCTGCCGAGCGCGTTCAGATCATGAGGTGAGGCTCGCGTGGGGATCACCACGAGGTCAGCAACCCCGATCGCCACCCGGTTCGTTGCGCCGATTGCCGGCGGTGTATCGACGACCGCCCAGGCAAACCCGGCCTCGGCCAGCTCGGCGAGCTTCTCGGGCAGGGTGCTCAGGCTCTGCGCGGCGGCACACGCCGGCGCCTCCGAATCGCGCTGATTCCACCAGCCGCTCAGCGTCGCTTGAGGATCCAGGTCAACCAGCACCGCCGGACCGCAACGCGCCCGCTCGATCGTCACCGCAAGATGAGCCGCCAGCGTCGTTTTACCGCTGCCGCCCTTCTGAGAGGCCACTACGACAGTTCTCATAACGCCACCGACTTTCGTGAATTTGGCCTTTTGCGAATTAATTCTTTCACGAAATCCTGAATTTTGGAAGAGGCGCTGCGAGAAATTCGTCCCACGAGCTTCCCCAAAAGGCCGAAAGGGAGCGGCTAGATTCGCGTATACCGCGCATAGCCTGCGGTTGCGCGCAGCTGCACTCGCTGGGCCACGATTGCCCCGTTCTCGAAAGCTCTCGATTCGAGAAAGTACATGAGCATTCATCCTTAATGGATTGATATAAATCGAGTTTGTCAGAACGGATGTTATAAAATACATGAAAGACATTTTGCATGTTTCTGAATTACCTGGTGTTTCTACAAAACAGGAAGCGCTGTGAGCAGTGATGCGTTCAAACAAGCGTCGTGAGGGAAAACGGGAGGCACTGATGAGGCATCTGTTGCAGTGGTTCATCGGGTTGTCGCTCACGGCGGCTACCTTCTTCGGCGCCAATCCGTGCGCGGCTGCTGAAGTCAATCTGTCAAGAGTCGACGCCAAATTCATCAGCGCGGTCCTGGCGCGGCCGGATCTCGAGGTCATAGAGGACACCACGCCTCTGACTACGTGGGACGACCCGCAGTGCCAGGAACGGCGAAAGTTCGACGTGCAGCAGCACGAAAACCAGGTGCCTTACGCGTCGTACTGGGTCTGGCTGTGCCACACCGGTGTGCTCGGAGTCGACGGGTTCGACGAGACCGTGGCTCAGGCGCTGCAGAACCTCGGCCATGGTGACCCGGATCAGACCGCCCCAGCGAGAGCAGCGGAGGGCTGGAGCTTCGACATCGGCGGCCGCCGAGGACGCACGATCACCGTCATCAACATGATCGGCTCCGGCCAGTCTGCTTCCCCCTATGTTGTACCAACGGCGGGAATCCGAAGTCGAGATGCAACGCTCAATCTCGCCGTCGTTGTCGGCGGCGCTCACATCGCTTTTGTCGGAGATCCTTCGAACATCGAGGCGCTCAAGACGGCGGAGAAGATCCTGCGAGCGACCGATGCCGTAACGCCTCGCTAAGCGAGGAGGGCACTGATCGGCGGACTGCAGTTCAAAAGCTAGTCGCTAGCAGGCTCGGAATGATGCTCGTGCGCAATGTGCCAGTCACCGTCGACTTTGCGCAGGCCCACGGTCAGGCGAAACAGGAAGCCGTGCTTGTCTTTCGGGTTGCTGGAAGAGTCGGGGCCGCAGCGCAGAATCGCGACCGCGAAGGCGACGTCCTGGCCCGCGGTCACAGTGAGCTCTTCAATGTCGAAGGCTGCCCCCGGCTTGTGATAGCGGAAGAACAGGCTCCAGGTTTGCTTGTACGCCTCGATTCCTTTGCATTGAAGGGGCGGCGGCAAATCGAACATGATCATGTCGGGCTCGTGATGGGCGAGGATCGCGGGAAGATCGTGCCGCCGGACGGCGGCAGCCCAGGTCTCGAGAAGTGCCCTGATCCGGATTTCTTCAGTGCGCTCAGACATTGCGGCTCCCTTTGCAGCTTTTTCGCTTCTCCCGGTCGCGACATTTCGGCGCTCCTTACGGAAATTCGAAAGGAAATTAGCCTTCGGCGCTCGCATCCGATGGCCAATATCCGGGGTCCAAGCCGCTGTTTCCGACCGTCCACGGCGATCCATATATTCGCAGAATCTGTATTATGTTAACTTCATCGATTGAGTAATACTCTATTCCGAATCGGGTGTTACCTCCCACTAGAGCTTGCCGCCACGGCCGCGACGAGTACTTCGATATCGTCGCGGTCACGCGCCGTCAGTGCACGGCCGCCTCAGCCACACTCGTCGGCGGCTGCCAGACCAGGATCGCCCTTGACGCCCTTTACCAGCGGCACGTTCGGTCGCAATACCGGAACCGTCTTTCGGGCGCGCAAGTAGCGGGCGACCACCACCCAGACCGGCTCGCCCCCGCTCTGAATCCCCTGCTCCGACACGGGCGCCCAACCGGCGACTTTGTAGCGACTGCCCGCCTGCAGCGGCTTGCCGTCGAGCTGCAGATCGCCGATGCGCGCACCGATGCGCGAATGCGGCGCGCAGCTGTAGCGCAGCCCGCCCACCCGAACCATGTCTCCACCTTGCCGGTAGTACGGGTCCGGATTGAACACGTTGTCGCAAATGTCCTCCAACAAGGCCTTGATCTGCGCACCGCTCATCGATGTCACGGTGACCATCGGATACGTGATCGCGGTCTGCTCCAGCAAGGTTTCCATCGTGATCGTGTCGCCTGGCAGAAGGCTCGTTCCCCACCGAAATCCGGGGGACAGCGCGATCGGCGCATCCAACTCGGCCATCAGCGCCTCGACGATCAACTGATCGAAGCTGCCGTTGAAGTTGCCACGCCGGTACAGCAGCCCCTCCGTCGTCGCAAGCGCCTCGCGCAAGCGGGCAAGATGGGGTTCTCGCAAGCGGTCGATCAGCGACTGCATCGCCGGGTCGGGCGGAAGGAGGTCTGCGAATACCGGTAGCAGCCGGTAGCGGAAGTCCCGCACGCCCGCGCTGCGCACGTCCAAATCGAGTACGGCGACAAATTTGCCGTTGGAACCTGCGTTGGTGACCAGCGTCGTTCCGCCGGCGTTTGCGACCGGCACCGGATGTGGCATCGCGTTGTGCGTATGCCCGCCCAGGATTGCATCGATGCCACGCACGCGCGAGGCGAGCTTCAAATCGACATCCAGCCCACTGTGCGACAGCAACACAACTGCCTGAGCCCCCTGCGCGCGTGCCGCATCGACGTGGCTCTGCAGCGACTGCTCCTGGATGCCGAACGTCCAGTTGGCGACGAACTTGCGCGGGTGTGCGATCGGCGTGTAAGGAAACGCCTGTCCGATCACTGCAACGGTAGCGCCGCCGACCTGGCGCAATACATACGGCCGAAATACCGGTTCATCGAAGTCGGCCGTGCGCACGTTCTGCGCCACCACTTCGATGTGATCCTTGAAGTCACCCCTCTCCACCTGCAGGACGCGATCGGCTCCATAGGTGAATTCCCAGTGCAGCGTCATCACATCGACGCCCAGCCGGCGAGCGGCCTCGACCATATCCTGTCCGCGGCTCCACAACGCGAGCCCGCTGCCTTGCCAGGTGTCGCCGCCATCGAGCAGAAGGGCGCCCGGCCGAGCAGCTCGCAACCGCGCAATCAGGCTTGCCAAGTGCGCAAAGCCGCCCAGGCGCCCGTACCGGCGCGCAGCGTGTACGAAATCCACGCAGCTCAGCGCATAGGCTTCGCGGCTGCCCGGCGCGATGCCGTAGCGCGTGAGCAAGGCCGCGCCGACCTGGTGGGGAGGTTTGCCCGCCAGATCGCCGGCACCCAGGTCGATCGAGGGTTCGCGGTAGTACACCGGCGCCAGTTGCGCGTGGCAGTCGGTGATGTGCAGCAAACCGACATTGCCGAATGGCGGGGCGTCGTAGTACTGCTCGGCAGACTTTTCTGCGCGAGCCGGATCGTCGTGCAACGAAAGACCACCGGCAACCGCGACGGCCACGGCCTGAATGAAGTCGCGCCGGCGCATCAGCGGGCGGCTCGTCGCGAAATGGTCGCGGCAGCACTCACGGCGGTTTGGGCCTATCGGGCTGGTTGCGCGTATTGACCGACGAGCCTGGATCGAGCAGCAGCGCAACCAGGTCCCTGATCTGCTGCTGCGTCAGCGCCCCGGAGGTACCGAAGCGCGGCATGTACGAGCACAGGTTATAGGCCTTGGCGTTGTAGATGTGCCCGTACACATATCGTTGCATCTGCGGCGTCGAACCGCGGTCGCGGCCCAAGTGCAGCAAGCTCGGCCCGATCGTTCCGAACGAAATCTCCGACGGTGAGATCCGGTGGCAACCGTAGCAGCTGCCGCCCGTGGGCCCGCCGGGGCGATCGGCCCAGGTCATTCCCCGACCCTCCTGCGCCAGCTTCTCCCCCGCGCGCCAATCTCCCATGAATCGCCCGTCGTCCGGCCAGCGAATCCGCTCTTCTTGGCGTTTCAGTAGAGTCTGCGCTGTAGCGCCGCTCGGGCGGTCGCGAGTGTCGGTGCACAGCTTCTGCACTTCGTCCTGGTCGAGGCGATCGATGGTGGCGACGCCGCGCGACCGGAAATCCTCCAGCAACATATGTCGGAACTGGGCATCGAGCGCCGGGTCGGCTGCCGCAGAACGCGTCGCGAAAATGGCGCATGCAGCGACACCGAGCAACAGCAGCGTCGCGTATGCGGTCGTGCCTGAGCGGGCGGCAATCATGGCTTATCGCTTGATCCCGGGGCCGCTGTAGATCGCGCCGTTGGCGTTGGCCGCGATGAACAGCGTCAGTGCGATGGTCGCATCCGATGCGTACACCGGCTCGGGGAAGCGCTGCTGGCGGAAGCAGTCGTTCAAGCGCCACTGGAACGAGCGGAACAGTCCCTGCGACACGCGGTACGCCGGCCACGACGTGTACGCCTGCTGGGCGCCTACTTTCGTCGTCAGGTTCGGTAGATCCTGCAGCCGAATCCGGCGCGCATCCTGGGAGTGACAGCTGGCACACGAGAAGTCATAGGGGCCGGCACGGTAGAAAAACAACCGCTCTCCGAGAGCGTATGCCAGACGTTCTTGTGGCTCGCCGAGCGGCACATGCATCACGACACCGCGCGACTGCGCAGTCACGTAGGCTACGACCGCTTCGATATCGGACTGCATCTCCGCGGTGGAAAACGGCTTTGCAACGATGGTCGCTTCCGATAAGCCCTGCAGCGTCGTCATGCAGGTGATCAGCCGCGACTCCAGGTCCTGCACTCGCCCCGTGTCGGCGAACAGCCGCGGCAACTGCGCGTAGGCTCCTTTCAGAACCCCGGGACCGAGTCCGAGATCGCATCGCTCCAGCGTCGCATGCAACGGGCCTGCCGGCGACGTCCAGATCTGCTCGCCCCGCATCTCGTCCAACTCGGCAGGATTGGCTTCCTCCAACATCTGTCGGTAGCGCTCGATTCCAGCCGATGGGTCCTGCCCTTCTTCGCCCTCACCGGCTCCAACGCGTTCCCCCAAGACCGCTGCGAGCACGATCGTCGCGATCGCAATCGTCGCGACACGCAGGAACGCTCTATCCAATCGTTGCCTCGTCGCTGCGCCGATCGCCCTTGGTATCGACCCAACTGATCGCAATGCGGTCGCCCGGCTTGCCGCCCCGGAAGCGGAATGCGAGATACGGATTGGCCGAGATCGAGGTGCCGAACTGAGCTCGCAGTACGACCCTCTCCTGGTGGGTTGCGATCACCTCGGTAATGAACCAAGCCGGAACCAGCGCGCCCGAATCGTCCTTGCGTAGACCGGTCTCCATCGGATGCTGCATCAGCACCTTGACTTCGGTCACGCCGTCCCGCGCCGAAGCCCGGATCCTCATCGGGTAGCCCATCGGTGCTTTAGCCCCCGCAGCCGCCGACCGTCACTTTGACCTCCTTGGATGCCAGGTACGCCTTTGCGTCGGAGCGCACCGCCACGATGATTTGGCACGTTTCCGCCATTTTGACGCGCGTCGCAATCGACGCTTCGGTACCCTCCGGCACATCGAACAGCGCCGACAGGATGACCGGGTTCTTCTCGACCAGGATCGCGATCCGATCCACCCGCGGCAAGTCGGTGGAAATCTTCACCGGCACCACTGCGCCGTTCTCGGCAATCTCTGGTGCATCCAGCTGGACCCGCGTCGAGTCGACGGCCGGCGCCAGAGCGCAAGCCGCAAGCGCGTCGGCTACGGTCTTGGCATCGAAACCGCTGCGTGGTGTTTGTGCGGATGCTGCTCCCGGGTGCAGCAGTCCGAACGCGCCGAGCTCGGCCAAAAGACCAGCACCGCTGCCTGCACACAGAACCTGCCGGCGTTTCCGGTCCATCGCTCGCTAGGACACAAGGATATCAATGCAGTTTCACGTGCGGCTCGGTGCGGCGCGTGATCATCCGCGCGAGCGTATCGAGCCCGACCTTCCACCATCCGTGCAGTGCCAGCTCGTGCAACTTGTACAGCGACACGTACATGATGCGCGCGAAGTACCCTTCGATCCAGATATTGCCGCCGACCAGCTTCCCCATCAGATTGCCCACAGTCGAATACTCGCCGAGCGACACGAGTGAGCCGAAATCCCGGTAGCGCCAGGGGCGCAGCGGGCGGCCGCGCAGCAGCCGCTCAACCTGGCCAACCATGTGCGATGCCTGTTGGTGTGCCGCCTGCGCGCGCGGCGGCACCATCGTTCCCGGCGGCGCAGCCAGCCACGGGCATGCGGCGCAATCGCCGATGGCAAACACCCGCTCGTCGCGCGTCGTTTGCAAGCGCGGCGTCACCAGCAGCTGGTGAATCGCGTTGGTCTCCAAACCATCGATCCCTTTCAGGAATTCCGGCGCCTTCACGCCTGCTGCCCACACCACCAGCTCGGCCGCGATGACCTCTCCATCGGCCAGCCTTACCCCATCCGGCAACACCGCCTGCACGCGCGATGAGGTGCGGACCTGAACGCCGAGCTTCTCGAGCAGCGTCGTGGCCGCCTTGGCGAGGCGTTCGGGAAGCGCCGGCAGAATGCGCGGCGAAGCTTCTACCAGGACCAGCCGGATGTCCTTGTCCGGATCGATCCGATCCAGCCCATAGGAGATCAGCGTGCGGGTCGAGCGATGCAACTCGGCCGCAAGCTCGACCCCGGTCGCACCGGCGCCGATCAGCACGACCTGCAGCTGTCCCGGCCGCAGCGCTCCGGCCTGCGTCTGCGCGCGGATGCAAGCGTTGACCAGGCGGCGATGGAATCGCGCAGCTTCCGATGGCGTATCGAGGCGGATCGCGTACTGCGCAACTCCCGGAATGCCAAATTCGTGCGTCAGGCTACCCACCGCGATCACGAGCGTGTCGTACGCAATGGAACGCGCGCCCGTGATCTCATCGCCGTCCTCGTCGATGAAAGGGGCCACGTGGACCAGCCGCTGAGCCCGATCCAGTCCGACCATCTCGCCGATCCGATACCGGAATCCGTGCCAATGCGACTGCGCAAGATAGTTTGTCTCGTAGCTGGCCAGATCCATGCTGCCGGCGGCGATCTCGTGCAGGTGCGGTTTCCAGAAATGCGCGCGCGTCTTTTCGATCAGCGTGATCCGCGCTCGACCACGGCGCCCCAGCCGATCGCCCAGGCGCGTGACCAGTTCCAGGCCACCCGCCCCTCCCCCGACGACGACCACCTCGTGCAGCCGTGCTTGTGCGTTCTCGTTCACCGATCGAATTGAGCAAACCTTCGCCAAAAGTGTATGTTACCGGTGGCCGCTCAAGAGCCCCTTCGCCAGGGCAGCGACGGAGACACGTTCCATGTACAACCGCATCCTGGTCGCAACCGACGGCAGCCAGACTTCGGAACAGGCGATCGCGCACGCTGCCCGCCTCGCGAAGGATCAACACGCACAATTGCGAATCGTTCATGCGATCGAGCAGTCCCGGCTCGCCTTCGCCGCCGCCGGGCCGGTCGCAGTCGATCTGGAAGGTATCCTGGACGCCCTTCGCAAGTCCGGACAGGCGGCACTGGAACGCGGCCGCTCCGTCGCGCGCGAAGCGGGAGTGGAGGCGCAAATCGCGCTGATTGGCGAAGATGCAATCGACGACCGGGTCGCGATGGTCTTGGCGGCGGAAGCACGACGTTGGCAAGCCGACTTGATCGTGTTGGGAACGCACGGGCGCCGCGGCATTCACCACCTGTTGATGGGGAGCGTGGCCGAGGCGGTCGCTCGCGTCGCGCCAGCGCACGTTTTGCTGGTGCGCGCCGAGGCGACGGGCTAGTTCGGACCGCCTCTTCGGTCGCAAGTTCGGCAGGCTCTGTTCCTCGATGACATCTCCTTTTATCCACGCATATGCGACGTAGCGAAGTTCGTGAGCGCCTTCGCGAGCTAGAGCTTGCGGGCTTGCTACGAAGCCGGCAATGTGTCGAAGGGCCCCAAGGTCCGCGTCTGCAAGTCGACGGCCGCACGTTCCTGGCTTTCTGCAGCAACGACTACCTGGGACTGGCGAACCATCCGGCGCCTGCACGGGCGGCGCGCGATGCGATCGAGCGCTTCGGCATCGGTGCCGGAGCGTCTGCACACATCAGCGGCCACACGAGAGTTCACGAAGAGCTCGAGGAGCGCCTCGCCCGATTTGTCGGTCTGCCGCGCGCGCTGCACTTTTCCACCGGCTACATGGCGAACCTGGGGGTTCTTCCTTCGCTGATCGGGCCGGGCGACGCGGTCTTTTCCGACCGCCTCAATCATGCAAGCCTGATCGACGCAGCGCGCCTGTCGCGCGCCGAAGTCCTTGTCTACCCGCATTGCGACGTCGAGGCACTCGAGCTGCGGTTGCGCCAGAGCGATCACCGCGCGAAACTCGTCGCAACGGATGCGGTCTTCAGCATGGACGGCGACCTGGCGCCGCTGCCCAAGCTGCTTGAGCTGTGCGAGCGGTACGACGCCTGGCTCGTCGTGGACGACGCCCATGGCTTTGGCGTGCTGGGTCACAACGGCACCGGCAGCCTTGCGCACTGGGGTCTGAGGTCGCCGCGCATCGTGTACATCGGGACGCTCGGCAAGGCTGCCGGTGTGTTCGGCGCATTCGCCGCCGCCGACGCTGAAGTGATCGAATGGATCGTCCAACGCGCGCGCACATACATGTTCACTACCGCGACGCCGCCGCCGCTGGCAGCAGCGCTGCTCGCCGCATTGGACGTCATCGAGTCGGAGACCTGGCGTAGGACTCACTTGGCGGCCTTGATCGAACGCGCCGGTACCCGCGTGTCGCAGCTCAAGTGCCTCGGATCACCGTCTGCCAGCGCGATCCAGCCCTTGATCGTCGGCGACAACACGCTCGCGCTGACATTGATGGAACGGCTGCGGCAGCATGGGATCTGGGTGCCGGCGATACGACCGCCGACCGTTCCCGCCGGAACCGCGCGCCTTCGCATCTCACTCAGCGCCGGGCACACACAGGAGGACGTAGAGCGTCTGTTCCAGACCCTCGAAACCTTGTACCCGAAGCCGGTCGAGTCGACGTTCCCTCGCCAATCTGGCGCCGGCAACGAGGTTGAGGGCCCGCGATGACCGCGCTCGTATCGTCGCCTCGTGGTTTGCGCGTGCGCCGCCTCGCGCGTATCCTTCGGGCTTCCCCGTGTACCCCGATCCGCGGTGCATGGCAGTTTGTGCAACTTGACGAAAGCATGAGAGGCTGCATCCGATGAATTCGATCGTAAGCGCGGTGTCGCAACTGGAATCCCGCCGCAAAGCGCTGGAGCTTGAGTTGGCAACCGTCAACTCTCGACTCAAGGCGATTCAGCAGGCGCTTGGCGCTTCGACTCGTGTCGAAGCCGCCGGCGCGTCGAAGGCGGCATCCGGCACGCACGCACCGGTGTCGCAGACCGGGCGCAGAAAGGGGCGCAAGCTGCGCCAGTGGTTTGCGTCGGGTGAAGCGGTCGGTTTGATGAAGAAGATCGTGCACTCGCCGATGACGGCCTCCGACATCGTGAAGCAGTTGGCGCGCGCCAAAGGCTACGACAAGGGGCTTTCGGCCGAACAGCGCAAGCGCTTCCAGGGGACCGCCTACATGGCGGTTTCCAACGCGGTCAAGGCGGGCAAGGCCAGTAAGACGAAAGACGGGCTAGTGCGCGTTCGTTGACGCGTCGGCGCGTCGCTGTCGGGCCGGATGGAAAGCCATGTAACCAGCGTCACGCACGTTATTCAGCTTGCGGTTGCGCCGGTTTTCCTGCTGACGGCGATCGCAACCCTGATCAACGCGATGAACCTGCGCCTCAACAGGATCATCGACAGGCAGCGAACCGTGCAGGCGATGGAACTTGCGGACGCGCCTCGCGAGGCGCTGCAGGCGCGCGAACGCGAGATCGCACTACTGGATCGGCGCGTGCACCTTTCCTACCGCGCCATCGTATCGGCGGTGATCGCCGGGTTGCTTGTCTGTCTCGTGGTGGCGCTCGCGTTCATCGGGGTGCTGCTGGAAGTCGATCTTGCGCGCGTCCTGGCGGTGCTTTTCGTGCTCGCGATGTTCTCGATGATCACGGCGCTAAGCGTCTTCCTGCGGGAGATCACTGTCGCTGTGTCGGCACGCCAGCGCCCGCGTGCCGTACCGCAGTCGTAGGCGGCTGCATCTCGCCGACCTTCGCCACATGAGCCACGCGCCCACAGAGGACCTCAATGTCGTCGCGGCGGAGGTGATGCCTCCGCCGGCTCGGATCAAGGCGCTGGTGCCGCTGTCGGATGAGGCAGCGCGCACCGTGCTCGAAGGCCGCGCGGCGTTGTGCCGGATCTTGCGCCGTGAGGATCCCCGCCGCTTCGTGATCGTTGGCCCATGCTCGATCCACGATCCCGACGCGGGGCTGGAGTACGCCAGGCACCTGCTGGCGCTTTCCCGCGAAGTGGCTGACACGCTGCTCGTCGTGATGCGCGTGTATTTCGAGAAACCGCGCACATCGGTCGGCTGGAAAGGCTTCATCAACGATCCGCGCATGGACGACTCGTTCCGCATCGCCGAGGGCATGGAGCGGGCGCGTCGCTTCCTCGCAGATGTGGCCGAACTGGGCTTGCCGGCCGCTACCGAAGCGCTGGATCCGATCGCGCCTCAGTATCTTGGGGACTTGATCGCGTGGACGGCGATCGGCGCGCGGACGTCGGAATCGCAGACGCACCGTGAGATGGCCAGCGGACTGTCAACTCCGGTCGGGTTCAAGAATGGAACGGACGGCGACCTGAGCGGCGCCATTAACGCGATCATCTCTGCCTCGCGACCGCACAGCTTTTTGGGAATCAACCTGGAAGGCGTCACATCCGTGATCCGGACGCGCGGCAACGCATACGGCCATCTGGTGCTGCGCGGCGGCAGCGGCCGGCCCAATTACGATTCGGTCAGCGTTGCACTCGCGGAGGCGGCACTGCAGCAGGCGAATCTTGCGCGCAACCTCGTGATCGACTGTGCGCACTCCAACTCATACAAGAAGCCGGAGTTGCAGCCGCTGGTCCTGAGCGACGGTCTGTCGCAAATCGCACAGGGCAACAACGCGATCGTCGGTTGGATGATCGAGAGCAACTTGGAGTGGGGTAACCAGCCGATCCCGGATGATCCGTCGAAGCTGAAGTACGGATGTTCCGTGACCGATCCCTGCGTGGATTGGGCGGCGACCGAAAAGATGATCCGGCAGGCGCGCGATGCTCTGCGCACCCGCGGGATCATGTCGACCGCACCGTGAGGACGTGCCGCGACGTCTCGGTCTCGAATCGACGGTACCGCGTGACCCGTCAGCGTTCCGCCAGATAGTGTGACACCTCGATTTCAGAACCGGGCTGCAGAAACGACCGCACCCGCTCCTCATACTCGTGATCGGCAACCGTGCTGCGCGCGAGGTGCCGCTGATAATCCACCCACGAGTCGACGATGAAACGCTCCACATAGAGGCTCTCATCGGCCAGGTCGCGATACAGGCGCCACACGCGCGCGCCGTTACGGCGCCGCAGCCGACCCACGGGTTCCGACGCCCGCAAGAAGGCCTCGCGGTGGATCGGATCGATCCGATAGCGGATCTCGACTGCGACCGGGCCGGCTTCGGCCGGCACCGACCCCGACAGCGGCGGCAGCACTTCCGCCGGAGACAGCGTGACGTCGCTCTGATCCCCCAGCACAACCGGATGGCGATAGCCCCAAATCAGCAGCAACACCATCAGGCCGCTGGCCATCCCCAGCGCGAGTTCGGTCCCCGCGTGGCTGGCGACCGCACCCCATAGCGCAGCTCCACCAGCCATGAAGCCCTGCGAGGCGAGCATCGATAGTGCAATCGTTCGCGACCTCACCCACATCGGCACCGAAGTGAGCAGCGCCGAGCCCAGTGACGTCAGCGCGATGCTCCACGCAGCTCCGCCCAGCACCAGCGCGGCGCACAGGCTAGGCAGGTCCGGCAGCACCGCGGCCAACGCCAGTGTCAGCCCGTACGCCAAGGTGGCGGTTCGTACTTGCGTTTCGAGCGCAACGCGCTCACGCAGCCAGTGCAGCGCAAGGCCGCCCAAAATCGCACCCAACCCCAGGCTTCCGATCAGGAACCCGAACCCCGCTGCCGAAGTTCCGAGGCGCGCCTGGCCAACCACAGGGATCAGTGCCCACAGCGAACTGGCGGGCAGCATGAAAGCGGCGGTTCGAATCAGCGGCGCTCGTACTGCAGTCGCATGTGCCGCGTAGTTCAGTCCCACGCGAATCGCGCTGATCAGCCGCTCGGGCGGCAACTGCGAGCGCACTGGAGCAGTCCGCCAGCGCCACGCGACCAGAACCACCCACGCGTACGCTGCGGCGTTGACGCCGAAAACGAGTCCGGGGCCGCCCACGGTTTGTATGCCTCCAGCAAGCGCCGGGCCGAGCGCGCGTGCGATGTTGTACGCGATCCCGATCAGCGTCAAAGCCTGCGCCAGCTCGGTGTGGTCGACCGCCTCGCACATCGATGACTGCCATGCCGGGCCGTTCAAGGCCATTCCGGAACCCAGCAAGAACGTCAGAGCAAGCAGTCCCACCGGGCCAATCTCGCCAGGCAGCGCCAACACGGCCAGCACGCAGCTGGCCGTCAGCATCAGCGTCTGGGTCGACAGGATCAGCCGGCGCCGATCCAGCAGATCGGCCAGCACGCCTGCGGGCAGCGACAGCAGAAACATCGGCAGGCTTATGGCTGTCTGCATCAGCGCGACCACGAACGCGCTCGAGGTCAGCGACGTCATCAGCCACGCGCCGGCCACGCTCTGCATCCACACAGCGAGGTAGCTCGCGAGCGAGGCGAACCAGAGGCGCCCGAAGGTGCGCCGGCGCAACGGCGACCAGGCGGAAGGAGCGGCAGCAGCGCGTTGATTGAGCACGGCGCAACAGTCTAGCCAATCGCCCGTTTGGAGCATGCCTTGCATGTCCGTCCCCTTTCTAGCGCATATCGGGAGGCCACGGGTGATCGGGCGCGCGTCAGGTTCTTCCAGGATAGAATGGCTACGGTTTTTGCAATGCGATTGAGGCGATGAAAGTTCTGCTGGTCGACGACCATTCCCTGATCACCGACGCGGTCAGTGCGCTGCTGCAGGACATCGATCCGAACGTCGAGATCCACACGGCCGCCACGGCGCCCGAGGCGATGAAACTGGTCGAGCAGCACGCCGACGCCGATCTGCTGCTGCTCGACTTGGGTGTTCCCGGGGCGACCGGCACGTCGCTGCTCGAGTCGATCGTGGCACACGTGCCGGACTTGAAGATCCTGGTGTTGTCCGGCATGCAGGACCAGCGCAGCGTATTAAGGACGCTGCAACTGGGCGCGGCGGGCTTCGTTCCAAAATCGATGGCGACCGACAAGCTGCTGTCGGCGATCAAATTCGTGATGTCGGGCGGCTTCTACATTCCGGCCGATCTACTGGAGGAGGCACAGCGCCTCGGCCCCCTTTCGGGGCCGCCACAGCGCTTGCAAAGTAGCCCGATCGGATCCAGCCGGGTCGCATTGACCGAGCGGCAGGAGCAGGTCCTTCAGTTGCTGGCGCGCGGCGCGCCGATCAAAGTCATCTGTCGCGAGCTGGGCTTGTCGGAAGGCACCGTGAAGACGCACGTGACGGCAATTTACCGCGCGTTCGGTGCATCCAACCGCACCGAGGCGCTGCTCGCCGCGCGCCGCAACGGCTACGACGTCGGCTGAATCGCCGCGCGATCTGCTCCCCAGGCGGAGCCGAGGCCGAGCGCGTGCGCCATCGTCGCATTCAGTAGGGTCGCATCGGCCGGTTTTTGCAGCACGACCGGCTCCTCGCCGCCGTGGTGCAAACCCTCTGCTTCCAGCACAGAGCCGCCGACGGTCCTCGCTTTCTGCAACCTGCGGAACTCCGCCATCACCTCGTGAGACGGCACCGCGGTAAGCATCACCGCTGGCACCGGAGCACCGACCAGCTCGCGGATCCGCAGCACCGCTTCGGCGCCGTTGATGGGTCCGCCCAGGTTGTGATCGGCGACGATCAGATCGACCTTGCCTTCGTTCGCCAGGTGCTGCAGCAGGACCGTGTCGAACTTCGGAGCGGGCACGACGCGCGCTCCCCACGAACTGAGCAGGCGGCTCAGGCTGGTCAGGATTTCGGGGTTGTCTTCCAGGACCACGATACGGCGATCGGGCAACGGGGTCAGCGACTCAACCGCTACCGCGGCCGACTTGGAGCGATGCCGCACCGGCCGCGCAGCCAGCGGGATTTCGACACGGAACACGGTGCCCGATCCCGGCCGGCTGGTAACGAACAGCGAATGACCCAGTGCGGTGCAGATGCGCCGTACGATCGAAAGACCCAAGCCATAGCCGCCGGTCTTCTCGGACTTCGAGCTCTCTCCGCGGTAGAACTCCTCGAAGATGCGGTCGAACTCATCGCGCCGGATTCCCGGCCCCGTATCCCAGACCTCCAAGCTGGCTCGACCGCCGCGCTTGCGTGCCGCCAGCAGCACGCCACCGCTCGTTGCGTATCGCACCGCGTTGGAAAGAAGGTTGCGCAGCACCCGCTGCAGCAGCAACGGGTCGGTCTCGACGAACAGGCGCGCGCGCCGCTCGCGGAAGCGCAGTCCCTTGGCCGCGGCGATCGGCACGAATTCCTGGCGCAGCGTCGAAAAAACCTCGTTCAGATCCACCACCTGTTTGACCGCCTGCACCGCGCCGGAGTCCAGGCGCGAGATCTCGAGCAGCTCCTCGACCAGCTTGGATAGCGATTCGACCGCCGTCGACAAATTCTTCGTCAGCGGCTCCAGCGGGCCCTGCGCTCGCTTGCGCAGCAGCGAGCAGTAAATCCCGATCGCCTGCAGCGGCTGGCGCAGATCGTGGCTTGCCGCTGCAAAAAACTGCGTCTTGGAGCGATTCGCGTTCTCGGCGGCACGGCGTGCCTCTTCGGCCAGACGCTTCTCGTTCAGCAGCTGCTCGACCAGCACTTCGTTCTCATAGTTGCGCTTGACCGACTCGGAAATCGTCGCGCCGAAGTTGCGGCCGAAGAACAGCGTAAAGCAGAAGACCGCGAACACGATGATCGATGCGCTGTAATACGCGGCATCGTGCTGCTCGACCATTCGCACGATCAGCGGCAGTACAGCAAAAGGCAGGAAGAAAAACAATGAGCGCCGGTAGCTCGCATACAGCGTCAGCGAGCCGAACGCCACTCCGAGCACGACCGCCATCAACACGAGCTGCTGCAAAGGCGATTCCGGCGTGAAGAAGATGTGTCCGGCCGCTCCCCATAACAGCCCGGCGGCGGCCGCGATCGCGACCCAGCGGGTCGCCCACAGGCGCGCGCGCTTGGTAGGCTCGGGATCCAGCCGGAATGCGCGCGCCGCAAGCAGGCGCAGCAGCGATTCGATCAGCATCCCGATGAACCAGATCATCAGTAGATTCTGGTTCCTCTGCAGCTGCGCGTCCTTCGCCGGGCCGTTCCAGAAGGCCGCAACGAGCGCCATCCCGCCGAAGATGCTGGCGAGCACCGACTGCGGAACCTGCCGGTACACGGTGGCCATCACCCCGGCGGTGATCCGCTGATTTCGCTGCTCAGGCGATTCCTCGCCCAGACCGAGTCGCGTCAGTGGGCCCGTCATGTCCGAATGATAATGAACGCTCGGTCGGAAGGATGAAAATCAATGAGGGCCTTAGGCAGAAGCAATCGCCCCGACCTGGCTGCCTTTGTCTACTTCAATCTACTTCAATACGGGATGGCCGCGGAAGCTCAGACTCGCCCGCCCCGCGCGCGCCTGCAGACGGCCGGCAGCCCCGATCGGCAGTGTCACGCGACGCGCGCCGTGGCCGAACGGAAGGCCCGTCAGCACCGGGGTGACGAGCATGGATCGAAGGTGGCCGACGACTGCCGCTAGGTCAAATCCGTTGTCGTTCGGCATCCCCGGTATCGGCGAAAAATCACCCAGCACCACGGCCCGCTGGCGCTGCAATATGCCAGCATGCAGCAACTGCAGCAGCATCCGCTCGATCCGGTAGGCGGCCTCATTGACGTCCTCGAGGAACAGGATTCCTCCCCTGACCCGCGGCAGGTATGGCGTGCCCATCAGTGCGCACAGCATCGATAAATTGCCGCCCCATAGGCGCCCGCGCACGTCGACATCCGGACCGTCGGCTTCAAAATCGATCGAAACCTCACGCGTCTCGATCGCATCGAAGAAACTGCGAAGCGTCAGTTCGCGATCCCCTGGCGAAGCGAAATCCGCCGCAGAAGGTCCCTGCAGGCTTATCCCGCCGGCACGAGACAGCAATGCCAGTCCGAACGCAGTGAAGTCGCTATAGCCGACCAGGATCCGGCCAGCCTTGCGGATCGCGTTGAAGTCCAGGCGGTCAAGCAGGCGCGACATTCCGTAGCCGCCGCGCGCCGCCACTACCAAATCGAGCGACCGGTCGGTTGCGAAGCGCTGCAGTTCGGCGGCCCGGAGCTCGTCGGGACCGGCGAAGCGCAGTTCGCGCGCAAACACCGTTTCTCCGGCACACACCTGCCATCCGCGCTGCGTAAAGAACGAGGCAGCCCGGTCAGCGATACCAGGGTCGGGCAGAAAACCGGACGGCGCGACCAACCCTACACGCCGAACCTTCATCGCACGAGCGTCCCGCAGAAGTGCCGGCACTTCGAACGGCAGGCAGCGCAGCCAGCGATCACGCCCACGATCACTCGCTGGCGGGTTCGTCCGCCGCGCCCGCGGCCTGCTGCTCGCGGCGATCTGCGAAAAAGCGGCTCAG
Source organism: Burkholderiaceae bacterium (assembly GCA_019236735.1). Taxonomy (GTDB): domain Bacteria; phylum Pseudomonadota; class Gammaproteobacteria; order Burkholderiales; family Burkholderiaceae_F; genus VBCK01. The sequence goes on along the minus strand of JAFAIM010000014.1, from coordinate 57,154 downwards.
TGTGGTCGCGCACGCCTGGGCAAGCACGCCGGAGCGAACACTCGCGTGGTGATTGAGCCGGCTGTCGGAGAACAGGGCGACCACGCTGCCGCACGCTCCACTTTTCGGATCGGAAGCGCCATACACCAGTCGCGCAAGGCGCGCCTGGTGGATCGCACCGGCGCACATCGCACACGGCTCGAGCGTTACGTACAGTACGCAGTCGGTCAGACGATAGTTACCCAGCAACTGCGCCGCCGCGCGGATGGCTTGGATCTCGGCATGAGCAGTCGGGTCGCTATGGCCGATCGGCTGGTTGAAACCGGTCGCGATGACCGTACCGTCTTTCACGATCACGGCGCCGACGGGAACTTCGCCCAGCGCCCACGCGTTGTGCGCCTGGTCGAGCGCCAGCCGCATGTATGTTTCGTCCGGATCGGTCGGAGCGCCGCCCTGCTCGCTCACCTCGATTGCCTGTGCGGCCTGTTTCAGCCAGGCCGCCGAAGCTTCATCTCCGCCGGCTTGCATGCAATCAGTCCCCCACCGTCATTCGGCGTCGGTCTCCTGCGCGGCCAATTCCTCGACCTCCCCGCCGGCAAACACCATGAAAACCCGCTCGAACCCCGGAGTCAAGGGATTGAACAGTTGCGAATAGATTTGCCGAAGCGTGTCGATATGCAAAAACCCGCTCTCGTTGGCGATCACGAGCCAGCGCTCGCCCGCAAACCCGGGCGGTGTGCGTGTGCCCAGTTTCGGGCCAATGCAGGCGAGCAGAGAACGCGTCACGTCGAACAAATTGTCTGCATCCGAATCCGGATTGTGCACGAAGCCGATCAGCTTCGAGGCTCGATTGGACCCATCCGGGATGATGCGAACCTGAATTCGATTTGCGTGGATCGTGCCGTTGAACCGAGCCCGCGTCGAGCCATCCGCGACAAGCTTCCGTATCTTGTCTGCGAGCGCAGTCGCGGTCTTCGCTGCCAGCCGTATCGGTGCCGTAACCGTCGCGACCGCCACCTTGCCATTCGGTACGGATCCGCTCAGATCGGCTCGCAAACGTCTTAACAGACCGAGCGCAACCTTGTCGAAGCGTAGCCGCGGCTTCGCGGCGACCGGCGCCCGCTTGCCGGACATGATCGCGAGCTCGACCGCAATGCGCTTGCCCGCGACGCTGAGGAAAGCATCCGGTGAATCTGGGCCTTCTGGCCAAGTCGCAGAAAAGTGTCGTGCAACCGCCTCGATGGCGAGCCGTGAAGGTCCCGAAATCACTCCCACTCGATCGTAGCCGGCGGCTTGCCGGAGATGTCGTACACGACCCGATTGATGCCTCGCACCTCATTGGTGATCCGGTTCGAAACCCGGCTCAGCAGTTCGTGCGGCAGAGGCGCCCAGTGCGCGGTCATGAAATCCTGCGTCTGCACGGCTCGAAGCGCAACGGTGAACTCGTAGGTGCGCCCGTCACCCATCACCCCGACGCTGCGCACCGGCAAGAACACGGCGAACGCCTGGCTCACGCGCTCGTACCAGCTGCTCGCTCGCAGTTCCTCGATGAAAATGGCGTCGGCTCGCCGCAGCAGGTCCACGTACTCCGAACGAACTTCGCCGAGGATCCGCACCCCCAGTCCGGGGCCGGGAAACGGGTGGCGCAATACCATCTGGCGCGGCAAGCCCAGCGCAAGACCCAACTCACGAACCTCGTCCTTGAACAATTCGCGCAACGGCTCGAGCAGCTTCAGGTGCAGAGTCTCGGGCAACCCGCCCACGTTGTGGTGCGATTTGATGTTGGTTGCCTTCTTGGTTTTGCCGCCCGCCGACTCGATCACGTCCGGGTAAATCGTTCCCTGAGCGAGCCAGCGTGCTTGTGCGCGACGCGCCGCCTCCTGTTGGAACACCTCGACGAATTCGGCTCCGATGATCCTGCGCTTGGACTCCGGGTCGGTCTGTCCGGCCAGCCGCCGCAGGAAACGCTCGGAGGCATCTACGCTGACCAGGTGCAATCCCAGATGATTGCGGAAGGTGTCCTCGACCTCGCGCGCCTCATTCAGACGCAACAACCCGGTGTCAACGAATACGCACGTCAGCTGACTGCCGATGGCGCGATGGATCAGCAACGCCGCGACCGACGAATCGACCCCGCCCGACAGACCCAGGATCACGTCCTCGCGCCCGACCTGCTCGCGAATCGCGCGCACCGCCTCCTCGAGATAGTCGGGCATGTTCCAATCGCCGCGGCAGCCGCAGATCTCGCGCACGAACCGCGTCAAAATGGCCTGCCCCTGCGTTGTGTGGGTGACCTCGGGGTGAAACTGCACGCCGTACAGGTGGCGGCTTTCGTCGGCCATGCCGGCAATCGAGCAGGTCTCGGTCGACGCCATCCGCGAAAACCCCGGCGGCATCTGCACGACACGGTCGCCGTGGCTCATCCACACCTTCAGCATTCCGTGCCCGTCGGACGTTTCAAAATCCTGGATTCCGTCCAGCAGCCGTGTATGGCCGTGCGCACGCACCTCCGCGTAGCCGAACTCGCGCGTGGCTCCAGCCTCGACGCGCCCGCCGAGCTGATGTGCCATCGTCTGCATGCCGTAGCAAATCCCCAGCACCGGCACTCCGAGACGGAACACCTCGGCCGGCGCTTTTGCCGACGCCTGCTCGTGTGCAGAAAGGTGGCTGCCCGAAAGAATGATTCCGCGCGCCGCGAACGACCGCACGAAATCGTCGCCCACGTCGCAAGGGTGGATCTCGCAGTACACGCGCGCCTCGCGCACGCGCCGGGCGATCAGTTGCGTGTATTGCGCGCCGAAGTCCAGGATCAGGATGCGTTCGTGCGACACCTCATTCCTACTCGACTCGATAATTCGGCGCTTCCTTGGTGATCCGGACGTCGTGCACGTGCGACTCACGCATGCCCGCAGCGGTGATCTCGATGAACTCGGCGCGCGTCCTCATCTCCTCGATGGTGCGGCAGCCGCAATAGCCCATGCTGGAGCGCACCCCGCCGGCCAACTGGAACAGGATCGTCAACACGCTTCCCTTGTACGGAACCATGCCTTCGACGCCCTCGGGCACCAACTTGTCCGCGTTGGCTTCGTAGTCCTGGAAATACCGGTCCGCGGCTCCTTGCTGCATCGCCCCCAGGCTCCCCATGCCGCGATACGACTTGTACGAGCGGCCTTCATACAGGATCGTCTCGCCGGGGGCTTCTTCCGTGCCGGCGAACATGCTTCCCATCATCACGCTCCACGCGCCCGCCGCAAGCGCCTTTGCCACGTCCCCCGAATACCGCACGCCGCCGTCAGAGATGACCGGGATATTCTGTCCGGCCAGTGCGCGCGCAACGTTGGCGATCGCCGTGATCTGCGGCACCCCCACTCCCGCCACCACTCGGGTTGTGCAAATCGAGCCCGGGCCGATTCCAACTTTCACCGCGTCGACACCCTGTTCTGCAAGCGCAGTGGCTGCAGCAGCGGTCGCGATGTTGCCGCCGACCACGTCGACCTCTGGATAGTTACGCTTGATCCAGCGCACCCGATCGAGTACGCCCTGCGAGTGCCCGTGCGCGGTGTCTACCACGAGCACGTCCGCACCCGCTCGCACCAGCAGTTCGCAGCGTTCCTCGTCGGCGTCACCTACCCCGACCGCGGCACCGACCCGCAGCTTGCCCAATTCGTCCTTCGCAGCGTTCGGGTGCTCGGTCGCTTTCGTGATGTCCTTCACGGTAACCAAGCCACGCAGCTCGAAATCGCCGTTGACGACCACGACGCGTTCGAGGCGGTGCCGATGCATCAGTGCTTTGGCTTCGTCCAGACTGGCGCCCTCTCGTACCGTAACGAGCCGCTCGCGCGGCGTCATGATCTCGCGTACGGGCGCATCCAGCCGCGTCTCGAAGCGCAGGTCCCGATTCGTGATGATTCCAACGACCTTCGGTCCCTCTACCACGGGAAGGCCAGAGATCCGATGCTGGCGGGTGAGCTCGATGACGTCGCGCACCTTCATGTCCGGACCGATCGTGATCGGGTCGCGCAGCACGCCAGCTTCGTGGCGTTTGACTTTCAGAACCTCGGCCGACTGATCGCGCGCCGACATGTTCTTATGGATGATCCCAATTCCACCTTCCTGCGCGAGCGCGATCGCCAGGCGCGAATCGGTGACGGTGTCCATGGCCGCGGACACCAGGGGTAGCTTCAGGGCGATGCGGCGGGAGAAGCGGGAGGTGAGGTCCGTCTCCCTGGGAAGGACCGCCGTGTAGGCGGGCAGCAGCAGAACATCGTCGAACGTCAGCGCCTTCTCGATCAAACGCATTACAGTCCTCGCGCCGCAAAAGTCGATTATACGGGGCGCCTCGCCCCCGCTCGCGAGGCGCGACTGCGACATCTGTCCTCAACCAGGCCGTATCGCCGACAATCCGTACCTTGTGCGGGCCTGTGCTTAGATGCTGCGACGCAGCATCCTTTGCCGCCGTTTCATGAATACTGCCGATGTTCGCTTCCGACGCCCTCCGGTAAATTTCGTCGCATGAACGATCCGACCTCCTCCTTTGTTGTGCGCGCGTGCCGGTTCGGCACGCTGTTCCTCCTGTGCTCGCTCGGCTCGATCGCCGCGGCCCAATGGGCTTGGCGTGACGAAAGCGGCCACACCGTCTATTCCGACCAGCCGCCGCCGGCGGGCGTGAGGCCCACCGATGTTTTGCGTGAGCCGACCCCGGCGCGGGCGGCAGCGCCCTCCGATCTAGCTGAGCCCGAGCCAGCGGCGGCCCCGCCGGCGGCTGACTCCCCCGGAGCTGCAGCGGCGCCGGCACCGGTCCCGAATGCGGCCGCGCCGCACACTCCGACGATGTCTGAGCGCGACGCGGATTTCCGCAAGCGCGTCAAGGAGCGGGCCGATGCCGAGAAGAAGCTTGCCGACGTGCAGTCGGAAACAGCGCAGAAGGCGGCCGATTGCGAAAGGGCGCGCGGCTACATGAAGTCGCTCGACTCGGGGATGCGGCTGATACGCACCAACCCGGACGGAACTCGCGAGCTGCTGAGCGATGAGCAGCGCAACGCCGAGGTGCAGCGCACCCGCGAAATGATCCAGTCCCGCTGCTAGTTGCTCGGCCGATTTTCGGGGCCGCAAACTGCGGCCAGCATTGTCAGCGTTGTTTCAGCGCCGCGCGCCGCCGCCGCGCATCCTTCGGGTCGATCGTGAGCGAGCGATAGATCTCGATCCGATCGCCATCCCGAACCGCGCGGTCGAGCGGACAACACTGGCCGAAGATACCGACATCGAGCGTGCATCCCGACAGCTCCGGTACATCGGAGACAATGCCGCAGGCTTCGATCGCCTGCCAGACGGTCGTTCCGACTTGCACGTGCGCGCGGTACAGGTGAGAACGGCGCGCAACCGCGTAGACGATGGTCACCTCGATGTGGCCGGATTGCGCGTTCACCCTGCCTCACCCATACAGGGATTCGGCGCGGCGCGCGAACGCATCGATCATCGAGCCGGCAATCGATTCGAACACCGGGGCGACCAGTCGCCCGAGCAACCCCGGAGCAAACTGGTATTGCAGCTGCAAGCTGACCTTGCACGACTCTTCCGGCAATTCGCGGAAATGCCAGCTTCCTGCCAGACGGCGGAACGGCCCATCGACCAGCGTCATCCGGATCTCGCGTGGCGGGTCGAGTTCGTTGCGCGTAGTAAAGCGCGCGCGAACGCCGCGAAAGGCGATTTCGATCGTCGCTTCGACGCTGTCGTCGGGCAAATGCCGCGCGCGCGATGCCGGGCACCAGGGCAGGAACGCGGGATAGTCGTCGACTCGCTCGACCAGTCGAAACATCCGCTCCGCGCTGTACGGTACCAGCACCGACCGTTCGATTCGGTGCATAGCAGGTGGTTGTTACACTGACATTGTAAGCCGGCACCACACCGCGACATGTCGATCGTCCAGAAGAATCGCAGGGCCAGTCACGACTATACGATCGAGGAGCGCTTCGAAGCGGGATTGGCGCTGCGGGGCTGGGAGGTCAAGAGCGCGCGCGCCGGACAGTGTCAGCTCAATGAAGCGTACGTGATTGTCAGGGACGGGGAACTGCAGCTGCTGAACGCGCATTTCGCGGCGCTGCCAACCACGTCGACGCACGAGCCCGCGGATCCGAGCCGCACGCGCAAGCTTCTGATGCACGGCGCCGAAATCCGGCGGCTGATCGGCAAAGTCGAGCGCGCCGGCTACACGCTGGTGCCGCTCGACCTGCATTTCACCCGCGGCCGCGTCAAGCTCGCTGTCGGCCTGGCCAAGGGCAAGCGCCAATTCGAGAAGCGCGAAGCAGAGCAGGAACGCGATTGGAAACGGCAGCAAAACCGGCTGCTGAAGCAAAGGACCCGTTAGTCGATAACGGGTCCGGCGAACGCGCTACGGCCGATACGGTCGATCAATTCCCATCGAACAGGAACGGCAGGACGTGAATGTCCTCCTTCCGCACGGCCTCCAACTCCCGCGGATCGTAACCCAGCGCCTTGACGATCGTGGCGGCGACTTGCTGATTGCTGACCGCAACGTTTACCGACGCGGCTTTCAGCCTGGGGTTGGATATCAGCAGCGCCGTGTGAACATCGTCTTCGTTGAATCCACCGTGCTCGGCGACTTTCGAGCCGCCCGTGAAAATCACGCCCGTGTTGACTTTCAGGATGATGTCCGGGGTCCGCGGATCCTGGCTCGGACTATTGAACTTATTCTGCAGCGAGGCCCCGGCGAAGATCTCCTGGATTCCTAGCGTTTGCTGATTCGCCGGCTGGCTGAGCAGGGATACGACCGTGGGCGCAAGCGATGGATCGGTCAACCAAATCAGCGACCCGTCATCCGAGATGTCGAAAGCCTCCGGTGCGCCGATCAGCGTCGCCGGCTGATTGCCACCAATTCCGGTGCGCTTGCTGATATCGATCGGCGACTGGCCGTGCTTCGCGCCGATGATGATCAGCGTCGAAGCGTAAACACCTTGATTCTTCAGTTCGCTGACCATTTTGCCGAGCGACTGATCGACGAAATCCAGCTCCGAGGACAATCCCGCGCTGGGCGTGCCGAGCACATCGGTGTAGCCGCCGCTGATTCCACTGACCGGATCGGTCTTCAGCTTCTCGCCGACGCTGACCGCCTGGAAGTTGGTGCCAAATAGGCCGGGAACGCCGACGTGACTGGAGCGGTCATGTGTGTAGCCGTCGATCTGGTTCAGAACGGCTTGGACGTGCAATGAGTCATAGCACATGATGTTCGCAAAGCTCGTCGTCCAGCCGTCGTCGGGTATGGAATCCCCGTATGGGACCGGCGAGCATCCGGGAAATTGCGCGAGTGCGACCGGAATCGAATTGATTTCCGGCCCGTAAAAATCATCGACACCGGTCCCGCTCGGGCCGTTCGTCCATTCGTACGACGGGTGTTTGTCGGTCCAAGCCGTGCGCCCGCCGTGGGAATGCACCACCTCGAAGATCGTGTTGACGCGAAGATACTGGTGCGGATAAATGGGCTGACAGCCATTTGTCGGGTCGCGCGGTAGGTATGCCGGGTTGATACCGCCGCCGCCGTCGAGTTGCGTCAGGTCGTTGTCGACACCCTCGTCCAGCTCGACGACGGCGCCGATCGTTCCCGGACAGTTGCCACCGGTGGAGCCCATGATCGTGTTGCCGGTCAGCTGTGGCGATACCGCCCGATTCCAGGTCACGTCGTACCAGAAGCCGGTCGTCGTCGGAGAGCCTGCGGTAACCAGGGACGCCAGCCCCGGGAAGGAATCCGACGGCGTCGAGGTCGACGCATTCGTGTACGTCACGCCGTTCTGACTCAACGCCGCCAGCGTCGAGTTCGGATGCTGGGCAACGTAATTGGCCAAATCCAGAGCGTGCAGCCCGTCGACACTGATCAGCAGCACATGTTCGACCGCGTACCCACGGTCTGAGCTGCCCTCGTCGGCGCGGACCAGCTGCTGGGTACCAAAAAGAACCAGACATGCGAAAAACGCGAGTGTGCTCTTCATCATGATTGTCCCTCGAAGAGGATTTCTAGTTGTTTCTCGACCCGCAACGCGCGTTGCGGAAGGAGGCACAGGCTAGACAATCCCTATGACACCCAGGCGACAATCGACGCGGCGCGACGCATTGCGCGCGGGATAGGCGACAGACATGCTGGCGATCGACTATGACGCCAATTTGCGCCAGGTGTCGACCACCGAATCGGGATTCAGCGAGATCGACTCGATCCCCTGTTCGACCAGCCAGCGCGCGAATTCGATGTGGTCCGATGGCCCCTGCCCGCAGATTCCGACGTATTTGCCATTGCGTCGACACGCTTCGATCGCGCGCGAAAGCAGTGTCTTGACGGCGGGATCGCGCTCGTCAAAGCCTGCCGCGACCAGGCCGGAGTCGCGGTCGAGCCCAAGGGTGAGCTGCGTCAAGTCGTTGGAGCCGATCGAAAAGCCGTCGAAGTATTGCAGGAACTCTTCCGCCATCACGGCGTTCGATGGGACCTCGCACATCATGATGACGCGCAACCCTCCGCTGCCATCGGACCCCGCTCCGCCGCCGCGCCGAAGTCCGTGGCGCTCCAGCAGCTGCACCACGCCGCGGGCCTCATCGAGCGTGCGAACGAACGGCACCATGATCTCGACGTTCACGAGTCCCATTTTTTCGCGAACGCGCTTCAGTGCCACGCATTCGAGCCCGAAACAGTCGGCGAAATCGGGCGCGAGGAAGCGCGCCGCGCCGCGGAAGCCGAGCATCGGGTTTTCTTCTTCGGGTTCGTAGCGACCGCCTCCGATCAGCTTGCGGTACTCGTTGCTCTTGAAATCCGACAGCCGGACGATCACGGGCTTCGGCCAGAAGGCAGCGGCGATCGTGGCAATGCCTTCGGCCAGCCGCAGCTCGAAAAAAGCGCGCGGACTCGGATAGCCCCGCGCCAGCGCTTCGACCGCATCTTTGAGCTCGGCGTCCAGGTTCGGATACTGCAGGATCGCCTTCGGATGCACGCCGATGTGGTTGTTGATGATGAATTCCAGCCGTGCAAGTCCGACGCCCGCATTGGGAATCGCCTGGAATTCGAAGGCGAGTTGTGGGTTGCCGACGTTCATCGCCAGTTTCACCGGCAGCGGCGGTAGCGCGCCGACCTGGACCGAATCGACTTCGACCTCGAGCCTGCCTTCGTACACGCGACCGGTGTCTCCCTCCGCACACGAGACCGTTACCTCGGCGCCGTCGGCGATCGATGCAGTGGCGTTGCCGCAACCGACCACTGCCGGGATTCCCAGTTCGCGCGCAATGATCGCCGCATGACAAGTCCTTCCGCCGCGGTTGGTGACGACCGCTGCGGCGCGCTTCATCACGGGTTCCCAGTTCGGATCCGTCATGTCGGTTACCAGCACATCACCGGCGCGCACCCGATCCATTTGGCTGGTGGCGACGACCAGGCGTGCCGCCCCAGACCCGATTTTCTGTCCGATCGCCCGGCCGGAGGCCAATACGCGCGAGGTCTGTTGGAGGCGATAGCGCACCTGCGCCTGGGCGCGCGACTGCACGGTTTCGGGCCGTGCTTGCAACACGTACAGCCGGCCATCGATTCCGTCCAACCCCCACTCGATATCCATCGGCCGCCCGTAGTGCTTTTCGATTCGCGTCGCAATTCGCGCCAGTTCCACGACGTCGTCGTCCGAAAGAGAGAACCGATGCCGCTCTTCGTCCGCAACGTCGATCTGGTGGACGCGACGTATGCTTTCGGCCTGCGTGTCGAACACCATCTTCACCAGCTTCGATCCCAGGCTGCGGCGGACGATCGGGAACTTGCCGGCGTGAAGCATCGGCTTGTGCACGTAGAACTCGTCCGGATTCACGACCCCTTGCACCACGGTCTCTCCGAGGCCGAAGTTCGAGGTGATAAACACGACGTCGCGAAAACCCGACTCGGTATCGAGCGTGAACATCACGCCAGCCGCACCCAGGTCGCTGCGCACCATCTTCTGTACGCCCGCCGACAGTGCGACTTCCGCGTGGGAATACCCGTGGTGCACCCGGTACGAGATTGCCCGGTCGTTGTACAGCGAGGCGAACACTTTGCGTACGCACGCAAGCACCTCACCGCCACCGTTCACGTTCAGGAATGTTTCCTGCTGTCCGGCGAACGAGGCCTCAGGCAGGTCTTCGGCGGTGGCGCTGGATCGCACCGCGACCGAGATTTGACGTGAACCATCACTTATAAGATTTTGATAATGTTCACATATTTCACTCTCGAATTCGCGTGAAAGAGGCGCTTGCTCGACCCACGTTCGAACCTGCCGTCCGGCAGCTTCCAGCGCGCGCACGTCATCGACGTCGATCGTGCTCAGACGCTGCGCGATCCTTTCGGTCAAGTCGTTGTCGCGCAGAAAATCGCGAAACGCTTGCGCAGTGGTCGCAAATCCGTCCGGCACCAGGATCCCGCTCGATCCGAGCTCGCCGAGCATTTCGCCCAAAGACGCGTTCTTTCCTCCAACCAACGCAACATCGGTGTTGCGCAAGCGGCGGAACGGGATCACATATCGCCCGCTGCCCATACCCTCCTCTCGGCGTGTGCGAAAATGGTGCGTCTATCTTACGTGCTTCGCGCCGACTGCTCCGTCCGGGACAATGGCGCAGGTCGCCACCGATCGATGACCGATCCGACCGATACCGCATCGCTGGTGGAGCGCGACGTCTTTTTCGTTTCCGACGGCACCGGCATCACCGCCGAGACGCTCGGCCAGAGCGTGTTGGCGCAATTCGACCAGCTCCACCTGCGCGTACACCGGATCGCTTTCGTCGACAGCCCCGAGAAGGCGCGCGAAGCAGTCGCGCGAATCAACGACGTCGCCCTGCGCCACGCGAGTCGACCGATCGTGTTCTCGACGCTGGTCGATCCGAAGACCAACGAGGCGTTGCGCGCTGCCTCGGCGCTGATCCTGGACGCGTTCGGTACGTTTGTCGTTCCGCTGGAGCGAGAGCTGGGGATGAAATCGACCCACACCATCGGGCGATTCCATGCGATGTCGGATTCCGAGAAATACAAGAACCGGATCGAAGCGATTAATTTCACGCTCGCCCACGACGACGGGCAGCTGGCCGCGGGGCTGCTGCAGGCCGAGGTGATCCTGATCGGCGTTTCGCGCAGCGGCAAGACGCCCACGAGCCTGTACCTGGCCGTGCACTACGGCGTCAAGGTCGCCAACTATCCGCTGATTCCGGAGGATTTCGAGCGCGGCCTGCTGCCCTCTGCCCTGCCCGCCCACAAAGATCGCCTGTTTGGGCTGACGATCTCCCCGGAGCGCCTCGCCGAGGTGCGGCGCGAACGCCGCCCGAACAGTCGCTACGCTTCGCTGGAGAACTGCCGCTACGAGGTGGCGCAAGCCGAAAGCATGATGCGGCGTGAGGGAATTCGCTGCCTTTCGTCGACGACCAAGTCGATCGAGGAGATCGCCGCTACGATCCTGCAAGATTGGCTGCCGCAACACCGCGGCGAGAACGCAGACAGCGAACGGCGGATTTGAGGCGCCGGCGTCATCGGGCGGCCGTCTGGCTGCGCCTGCGCCTTCTCTCGAACAAGCACACCGCCGCTGCCGCCGCGACGTTCAGCGATTCGACCGCGTTGGTCGTCGGAATCGCGACTCGCAGGGCGCAGTGCTCCAGCACGGACTGCGACAGCCCCGCGCCTTCTGAACCGAACGCCCACCCCACTGAGTGCACGGGAATGTCGCTCTCCCACACAGAGGCCGCATCGCGAGCAACTGCGGCGATCCACGTGCCGGCCAGCGCCGCGCGCATCGACGCCGGTTCGACGGCTTCAGAGATCTTCAGGCGCAAATGCGCGCCCATGCCGGCGCGCATCGCTTTGGGTGCCCAAGCACATGCGGTCGATGGGCCGCAAAGGACGTGCGCAATTCCGGCCGCCGCCGCGGTACGAAGCAGCGCGCCGACGTTCGCAGGATCCTGCACTCCGTCCAGGTAAACCAGATCTTCGCGCAAAGCTGTCGGAACTGCGGCGTCCTGGATCGCGATCACCAGCGTCAGGCCGACTCCGTGCTCCACCGGGCATACTCGGTCGTACAACGCCGCCGCCAGCTCGAAGTGGGGCGTGCGTGGCGGCAGCGCCGCCAGCGCCCGTTCGATCGCGTCCTCGTCCGCGCCACGGCGCACCAGTGCAGCAACCACCGGCCAGCCGCGCTCGACGATGGCCTGAGCAACGTGAAAACCCTCGGCCAGCGTCTGGCCCAGCTCGCGGATCGCCCGTGAGTTGGTCGACAGACGCAGCCAACGCCGAAACAGAGGATTGGAATCCGAGGTCAGGCGTTTCACTAGCAATCCAGTTTCAGCGACAGCAGCTCGCGCACCGGGGCAAACGAGCGCCGGTGCACCGGGCATGGGCCAAGGCGGCGCAACTGCCGCAGGTGCTGGGGGGTCGGATAGCCGAAATGTCGGTCGAACCCGTATTGCGGATGTTTCTCGTGCAGCCGCACCATCAGCTTGTCGCGATGCGTTTTTGCCAGGATCGAGGCAGCGGAAATCGACGGTTCGCTTGCGTCGCCCCCGACGATCGCGCGCGCGGCAATCGCGATCAGCGGCAAGTGTGTTCCATCGACCAGCACCAGATCCGGTTGCGGATGGAGCGCCTCGATCGCGCGGCGCATCGCAAGCAAACTGGCCCGCAGGATATTGAGTCGATCGATCTCCGACACGCTCGCCTGACCGACCGCGAATGCTACGGCCTGTGCGCGAATCTGCTCGGCAAGATCGTTGCGCAGGGCAGCGGTCAGCTGCTTGGAGTCGCGCAGGCCTTCTAGCGGCCAGCGCGGATTGAGCACAACCGCTGCGGCCACAACCGGTCCCGCCAGCGGGCCGCGGCCCGCCTCATCGACGCCGGCGATCAGAAGGATGCGCCGGCGCGAGGTCGAACGGTACAAAGGCATGATCGAGCTTACCGTTCCGGCTTACGCGCAACGCCGAGCACCGTTTCGGCCACGAGCGCTGGGGTATCGCGCCGCAAACTTTCATGAATGGCATGGAAGCGCTCGGCGAGCCTGGCCTGCCCTGCGTGATCTTCCAGCTGCCGCATCAGCGCCGTGGTCAGCGCCGACTCGGTGACCTCCTCCTGCAGCAACTCCGGCACCAGCTGTTCGCGCGCGAGGATGTTTGGCAGGCCGACCCAAGGCAGATACCCGCCGATCTTGCGGATCATCCAGGCCGATAGCCGTGGCATCCGGTACGCGATCACCATCGGTCGCTTGAACAGCGCCGCTTCGAGCGTCGCCGTTCCGCTCGCCACCAGCACTGCGTCGGCAGCCTCCAGGCTGTCGTGCGAGCGCCCCTCGATCAACGAAGTGATCGGCCCCAGGCGTAGATGGCGCCGCGCTTGCTCCTCGATACGAGGTCGCAGCGAAGCATCGGCCACCGGCACGACGAAACGCACCGCGCCGAGTTCGCGGGTGATCCGGTCGGCCGCGCCGAAGAAAGCCGGACCCAGAAACTCGACCTCGGCTCGCCGGCTGCCCGGAAGCAGCGCAATCACCGTATCCGCAGCGTTCAAACCCAGGCGAGCACGTGCCGCGTCACGATCCGGCCGCAGCGGAATAATCTGGGCCAACGGATGCCCGACGTACGTGGCGGGGATGCCGGCTCTCCGGTACAGAGCTTGCTCGAACGGAAAGACCAACAGCAGGTGGCTGGCGGCGCGGCGGATCGTTTCGATGCGTTCGCCGCGCCATGCCCAGATCGACGGGCTGACATACTGCACCGTGGGAATGCCTCGCGACCGCACGGCCGCCTCGAGCCCCAGGTTGAAATCAGGCGAATCCACGCCGACCAGGACGCGGCATCCACTTGCGACAATGCGCCGTTGCAGCGCCGCGCGCAGCCAAAGCAGGCGAGGCAAGTGTCGCAACACCTCCACGTAGCCACGCACCGAAATCTCGCGAACGTGGTGCCACGCCTCGCAACCGGCCTCGATCATCCGATCTCCAGCGACCCCAGCGACCTGCCAAGAAGGATCGCTTGCACGGATCGCACGGATCGCGGGAGCAGCGAGCAGATCGCCGGAGACCTCGCCAGCGACCATCACGAGGAGCGACTGAGCGGTCAAGGCCGATGTGACCGGGTGCGCCTATCGAATGATTCCGCGCCCCGGAACCGCAAGAAACTGGACGAGCTGGTCGATCGCTTCGGCAGCGGCCGACCCTTCCTGCAGTCCGGAGGCAATCGCCTCGCGCGCTTGCACCAAGGTCAGGCCGTCGCGAAATACGGTACGGTAGGCACGCTTGAGCGCGGTGATCGTCTCTTCGTCGAAAGCGCGCCGCTGCAAGCCCTCGACATTGATGCCGAACGGTTTTGCCGGGCTGCCGCGGCACAGCACGAACGGAGGCACGTCCTGCACCAGTGTCGAGCCGCCGCCGCACATCGAGTGCGCGCCGATTCGCACGAACTGATGGACGCCGACCATCCCGCCCAGCACGGCCCAGTCGCCCACCGTGACATGGCCCGCGAGCTGCGCCAGGTTGGCCAGCACAGCGTGATCGCCGATGACGCAGTCGTGCGCGATATGGACGTACGACATGATCCAGTTGTCCGAGCCGATCCGTGTCACTCCTCCGCCCTGCGCCGTTCCCGCGTTCAACGAGCAGAACTCGCGAATCGTGTTGTCGTCACCGATCACCAGCTCGGTGCGCTCGCCCGCATACTTCTTGTCCTGGGGAATTTCGCCGAGTGCACAGAACGAATAGATCCGGTTGTTGCGCCCGATCCGAGTGTGGCCGGTGATGACAACGTGGGCGTCGATCGACGTACCGGACTCGATCGTGACCTTGGCGCCGATCACGCTGAACGCGCCGACCTGCACCTCCTGGGCAAGCTGCGCGCCAGCCTCGACGATCGCGCTCGGATGGATCCGTGCCATGTCTAGGCCGACGCTCCGCTTCCCGGGTCGGAAAGCGATCCCACCGGTGCCTTTGACGGCGAGCGGTAGGCGCACATCAGGTCTGCTTCGCACGCGACCTGGCCCTGGACGGTGGCCTTTGCCTTGAAAAATGCGATGCCCCGCAGCTCGCGGGCCAAATCGACTTCCAGCATAAGCTGGTCGCCCGGTTCGACCGGCCGTTTGAAGCGAGCCTTGTCGATGCCGACAAAGTAGTAAATCAGATCCTTCGGCCTTTGATCGCCAAGCGTGACGATCGACAGGATGGCCGCCGCTTGCGCCAGCGCCTCCAGGATCAATACACCCGGCATCACCGGATAGCCGGGAAAATGCCCGGCGAAGACCGGCTCGTTGATCGAGACATTTTTCAGAGCAACGATCCGGCGGCGCGGCTCGACCTCTATGACCCGATCGACCAGGATGATCGGGTAACGGTGCGGCAAAGTTCGCAGGATTTCCTGAATGTCCATCATCGGTCGGGTCCAGTGTCTCGGGCGCGAGCGTCCGCTTCGAGTCGGCGGACCCGTTCACGCAGTTCGTCCAGGTGCCTGAGCACGGCCGCGCTCCGTTCCCAATCGCGGTTCGTCATGAATGGAAAGATGCCGGTGTAGAAGCCGCCTTGCCGAAGGTCGCGCGTGATCGCAGTAGCGCCAGCAATCACGCTGTCGTCGGCAATCGTGATGTGCCCTTGGATCATCGCTGCGCCGCCGAGCTGACAGCGCCGGCCGATCGTTGTGCTTCCGGCGATCCCGACGCAGCCAGCGATCGCCGAGTGCGCACCAATGCGGCAGTTGTGCCCGATCTGCACGAGGTTGTCGATCTTCACACCTTCCTCGATGACGGTGTCGCCGATCGCGCCCCGGTCGATCGCCGTGCCAGCTCCAATCTCGACGTCGTCGTCGATCCGCACAGCGCCCGTCTGTGGAATCTTGATCCACCGCCCCTGGAACGGCGCGAACCCGAAGCCGTCGGCCCCGATCACGCAACCCGAATGCAGAATGCAGCGCGCTCCGATGCGGCAGCCGTGGTAGACGCGAACACCCGGGTACAGACGCGTGGCTTCGCCGATGTGCGCACCAAATCCGACGTAACAGCCCGCCCCAACCTGTGCCGCCGGCCCGATGCACGCTGCCTCGTCGATCACGGCCAGCGGCCCGATCGAAGAGCTCGCATCGACCCGCGCAGATGGATGAATCACTGCGCCGGGAGCGCATCCCGGCACCGGATCGCGGCGTGGCTCGAGCACCTGCGCCGCGAACGCGAACCAAGCATAAGGTGCGTCGCACACGATCAGCACGGCTGGCGCCGATCCGCTCCCGAACAGCTCCTGGCGGTCCTCGTTCGACAGCACCAGGGCACCGGCGCGGGTGGAGGCGGCTGCGCGCCGGTAGCGCGGATTGGCGAGGAAGCTCAGTTCGTCGGCGCCGGCCTGCTCGAGGGTCGCGACGGCAGCGATTCGCCGGCTGCCATCGCCAACGATCCGCTCAACCAGCGCGCCGTTCGAGCGCTCGCGCACCGCAGCGGCTAGATCGTCGATGGTGAAGGCGCTCGGCATCGGCATCGGTCCGTCGAGGACCCACGCTGTCGATCGCCTCAGGTCATTCGAAGCACGACGGCCCGCGAATCACTTGGTCGCGGTCGCGTCGAGCGCATGCAGCACCTTGTCGGTGATGTCGATGTGCGGCCCGACGTACGCCGCATCCTGCAGGATCAGGTCGTACTTTTCCTGCTCGGCCAGCTGGCGCACGATCCGTTGCGCGCGCTCCAGCAGGTTTTGCAACTCCTCGTTCTTGCGCTGGTTCAGATCTTCCTGGAACTCGCGCCGCTTGCGCTGGAACTCGCGGTCCATGTCCTGCAGTTCGTGCTGGCGCTTATTGCGCTCCGCGTCCGAAAGTACGGGGCTGTCCTTGTCCAGTTTGTCCGCAGTCGCCTTCAACTGCGCTTCGATGTCCTGCAGGTCCTTGCCGCGCTTGGCAAATTCCGTCGAGAGCTTCTGCTCGGCTGCCTTGGCCGGCGCCGAATCGCGCAGGATCCGCTCCGTGCTCACGTACCCGATCTTCAATTCTTCGGCGCCCGCCGGCATGGCGCACAGTGCCCATACGGCCGCCGCGGCGACCGAGCCAAGCCGCAGCGCCAAGGAAGACATCAATCGCATCAGCAACCTCGGGAAGTCCCCAGCGAGCGATTCTGCCATATACGGCCGCGAAAGGCGCCGCCCCATCCGGAGCCTCCGCCCAGCGCGAGGATCTTAAAATCCGGTGCCGATCTGGAACTGGAATCGCTGGATCCGGTCGATCGACTGGTGTTTGATCGGTTCCGCGATGCTCACTTTCAGCGGCCCAATCGGCGAAATCCAGGCTACTCCGATCCCGACCGCAGCGCGCAGGTCGGCAAAACGTACTGCCTCGCCGACGCCCCATACGTTTCCAGCATCGAGGAAGGTCAGACCGCGCAGCGATCGATCCGCGCCTGGCAATGTCACCAGCGCCTCCATCGAGCCGTTCAACTCCTTCACGCCGCCGAGTGGATCGCCGTTGGCATCACGCGGACCAAGTGAGCCGGCTTCGAACCCGCGAACGCTTCCGATTCCGCCGACGTAGAAATTCTTGAACAGCGGATACTCCTTGTCGCCGTAGCCCCCTCCGTAACCCGCCTGCCCGTTGAACGCGAGCGTGAATTTGTTCGTCAAAGGCTGGAACTGCTGGTACTGGTACGTGAGTTTGTAATATTCCAGGTCCAGTACCGGAGTTCCGAGCTCGAGGAAGGCGCGCTGATAGCGGCCGCGTTGAGGTGTCAGGATGTTGTCGCGGCTGTCGCGCGACCATCCCACCGTTCCGAGCAGTGCGGCTGCGCTCGAGCCGAAGCGGTTCACGTAATCGATGTAGCGGAACGGGCTGGCAGCGGTTAGCGTGATATCGGTGCTCTCGACACCCACCCCGAAGAAGACCGTGTCGAACTCGGTAAAAGGCACACCCCAGCGCAAGGTTCCGCCGGTCGTGCCCAGGTCGACCGTGGCCAGACCCAGCTTGGCGAGATTGGAGTCGCGCCGATAGATCTCCTCGCTGCGGCTGACGCCGTCGATCGTGACGTATGGATCCTGGTGCGAAAGCGCGATCGTGCGGGTGGCCGTGCTCGTATTGACCTGCACGCCGATCGCGTGGCCGGTCCCAAGGACGTTCTGCTGGGTATACGAGCCGGAAATCACCAGGTGTTCGGTCGAGCTGTACCCGAGGCCTGCCTGAATCGTCCCGGTCGGCCGCTCTTTGACCGTGACGTTGACATCAACCTGGTCCTGGGTGCCTGGAACCGCCGGGGTTTCGACTTCGACCTTCTCGAAGAATCCGAGACGGTCGACCCGATCGCGCGACAGTTTGACCTTCTCCGAGTCGTACCAGCCCGACTCGAACTGGCGGATCTCGCGTCGGATGACCTCGTCGCGCGTTCGCGTGTTGCCCGCGATGTTGACGTGCCGCACGTACGCGCGCCGCCCTGGATCGACCAGGATCGTGAACGCCACTTCGCGCTTCTCCTTGTTGGCATCGGGCACGGGGTTGGCGTTCGCGAACGCGTACCCCAGGACGCTGAGGCGGTCTGTCACCGCCTTGGCGATGTTGTTGATCCTCTCGCCGTTGTAGATCTCGCCCGGCTTCACATCGATCAGCTTGGAAAGTTCGTCGTCGAGTCCGAGCAGCTCGCCGGCGAGCTTGACCCCGGAGACCCGGTAGCGCTCCCCCTCCAGCAGGTTGATCGTGATGTGGATGTCCTGTTTGTCCGGACTGATCGATACCTGGGTCGACTCGATATGGAAGTCCAGGTAGCCGCGGGCTAGGTAAAACGAGCGCAGCGTCTCCTCGTCCGCCTGCAGCTTCTGGCGAGCGTACTTGTCGTGTCCCGTGTACCAGGTGAGCCAACCCGGGGTCGACAGCTCCAGCTGGTCGAGCAGCTCGGAGTCCGAAAACGCGTGGTTGCCCGTGAAGCGGATCTCACGGATCCGGGCGACCTCCCCTTCGTCGATCGAGATCGTGATCGCGACGCGATTGCGCTCCAGCGGACTGACCGTCGTCGTGATCTTGACGCCGTAGCGCCCATTCGAGAGATACTGCCGTTTGAGCTCCTGCTCGGCGCGCTCCAACAGCGAACGATCGTAGATGCGCCCCTGGGCCAGTCCCACTTCCTTGAGCGACTTGTTGACCTGGTCCTTGTCGAACGCATGCATCCCGGCGAGCTCGATCGACGCGACGGCAGGCCTTTCCTCTACCACCACCACGAGCACGTCACCGTCGGCGTCCAGCCGCACGTCCTTGAACAGCCCAGACGCGTACAGAGCCTGGATCGCCGCGACTCCCTTGGTCGGGTCATAGCGGTCACCGACACGCAGCGGCAGATAGCCGAATACGGTGCCGACGTCCGCTCTCTGAGCACCCTCGACACGGATATCCCGGATCACGAAACCGGTCGGTTGGGCGCGGAGCGCGGTCTGCACGAGGGCGAAGCCGAGCGCGAGGCACAAATTTCGCGTCGCCACGGACAAGCGGCTGTTGTGGCGTGCCAAGGAATTCCGCCTAGTGATCTATGACCGTCCGTTGGGCAGGCAAGAGCAAGGCGGTCCCGAACCGGCGTGCTATTGAAACAGCAGCCGCGTAACGTCGTTGTATAGAGCAAGTGCCGTTAGGACGACGAGCAGGCCGATCCCCACGCGCTGCCCGATTTCGACCGATGCGGGCGACGGCGGACTACCCGTCACAACCTCGATGGCATAGTACAGCAAGTGTCCGCCGTCGAGCACGGGGACGGGGAGCAGATTCAACACGCCCAGGCTGATCGAAACCAAAGCGAGGAAGCTCACGTATGCGAACAGACCGATACGTGCGCTGCGCCCCGCCACATCGGCGATCGTCACCGGGCCCGACAAGTTGTGCCAGGAGGCGCGCCCGACCACCATTTTGCCGAGCATTCGAAGCGAGAACGCCGAGGTCTGCCAGGTTTTGTCGATCGCATGGCGCAACGCCGCGACCGGCTGGTCGCGAACCAGGATCGTGTCGCGAAACTCGCTTCCGACGCTGATGCCGACACGACCGATCGGCTTTCCTTCCGGGCCTGCAGCCTCGACCGGTGTCATCACAAACGTCAACGCGCCGCCATCGCGCTGGATTTCGAATCGCAACGGGCGTCCGGCCGCCGCGCCGACGCGCTGACTGACATCGGCCGGCGAGGTCACGCGCTTACCTTCGATCGACACGATTCGGTCGCCCGCGTGCAGCCCCGCGAGTGCGGCCGGATCGCCCAGGGTGACGTCGCGCACGATCGTTTCGGCCCCTCCGGGCTGCAATCCGACTTGCGCAAACCAGTGACTGTCGATCCGATCCATGTCGATCCCGGACAGATCCAGCTGCAGCTGTCGTTCGGTGCCGTCGGACGCGCGCACCAGGAAGCGAGGGCGAGCGCCGCCGCCCGTGCTTTGCAGCAAATCCCAGCGCAGATCCTCCCACGATCGAACGCCCCGGCCGTCGATCTTGAGCACCAGGTCGCCTTCGGCGAAACCTGCCTGCGCCGCGAGCGTGCCTGCTTCCGGCTGGCTCACCACGGCCCGCAGATCGGTTGTCCCGACCAGGTTGACGCCAAAGTAGATCAGCACCGCCAGCAGCAAATTGGCTGCCGGGCCTGCGGCGACGATCGCCGTGCGCCTGCTCACCGGCTGTCGGTTGAACGCGCGCGGAAGGTCCGCCGGATCGATCGGCCCGGATTCGCTCTCGCGCTCATCCAGCATTCGCACGTAGCCACCGAACGGAATCGCCGCAATCACCCACTCGGTACGGTCCGCGCCCGTCACCCAGCGCGCGATCGGTTTGCCGAACCCGACCGAAAATCGCAGTACTTTGACGCCGCACCAACGCGCCATCCCGAAATGGCCGAGCTCGTGCACGACGATCAACAGGCCCAACGCCACCAGGAATGCCGGGATCGTGCTCAACAGTTCCATGCGCTTCTCGCCAGTACGGACCGGGCCCGACGGCGGGCGGCCAGATCCAGTTCGATGACCGCCTCGATCGAGTCGGGCGGCGTCGTAGAACATTCGGCCAGGACGTCCTGGATCATCGCCGGGATGCGCGCGAACGGCAGCTCCCGGTTCAAGAACGACTCGACAGCAACCTCGTTGGCTGCATTCAGCGCGATGCAGGACGCCGGCCCCTCGCGCAGTGCCTGGTACGCGAGTCGAAGGCAGGGAAACTGGTCCTGATCCGGAGCCTCGAACTGCAGCGGGCCGGTTTGCAGCAGATCAAGGCGCGGCGAGCCGCTGCCGATCCGTTCGGGAAACCCGAGGGCATAGGCGATGGGAGTGCGCATGTCCGGCGACCCCATCTGCGCCAGCACGGAGCCGTCGACGAATTCGACCATCGAGTGCACGACACTCTGCGGATGGATCACGACATCCACGCGCTCCGGTGCGAACCCGAACAATCGGCTCGCCTCGATCACCTCCAGGCCCTTGTTCATCAGGGTGGCCGAATCGACCGAAATCTTGCGGCCCATGTTCCACTTCGGATGCGCGCAGGCCTCCTCCGGCGTCACACCGGTCAGATCCGTCCGCCGCAAGAAAGGGCCACCCGAAGCAGTCAGAATCAGGCGCAGCACCGCACGCTCGGCGTCGCGAGCTGCGGCCAGGCATTGGTGGATCGCGTTGTGCTCGCTGTCGACCGGAAGCAAACTTGCGCCGCTCGAGCGCACGGCTTCGATCAGCAGCGAGCCGGCGCACACGATCGCCTCTTTGTTGGCGAGCAGCAGGCGCTTGCCCGCCCGCGCCGCCGCCAGCGTCGCGCTCAGCCCTGCAGCGCCGACGATCGCCGCCACCACACAGTGGGCCGACTCCAGCCGCGCTGCCCGCAGCAAGCCCTCAGGACCGGCGGCAGCCTTCGTGCGAAGACCCGCCGATCGCAGCCCTTGCTCGAGAGCAGCACGAAGCGCGGCATCGCCGATCGCGGCCAGCTCCGGCTCGAAGCGGCGACACAGATCCACCAGCGCTTGGACATTCGAGTTCGCCGTCAGCGCAACGACACGAAAGCGCTCTGGATGGCGCGCCAGCACATCCAGCGTGCTGGCACCGATCGAGCCGGTTGCTCCCAATATGCAGACGCCCTGCGTACGCCCCTGCTCCCGATGGAACGGCGCCTGGCTCATCGGGTCCACCATTCGATCAGCACTGCCGCAGGCAGTGCGGGAAGCGTTGCATCAATCCGGTCGAGCACACCGCCATGGCCCGGGAGCAGGCGGCCGCTGTCCTTCACCTGCGCCTGCCGCTTCAGGAGACTTTCGAACAGATCCCCGACGATCGAAAGCGCGACCACTGCCCACATGGCCGCCAATGCGAGCGGCCAAGCGAGCACCAGCAGCTGATTGGACCAGACGTCCGCCCGCGGCCACAAGACACGTACGGTCAGCGCGACCAGCGTGACCGCCACGATCGCGCCGAACACCCCTTCCCACGTCTTGCCCGGACTCACATGCGGTGCCAGCTTGTAGCGCCCGAACGCACGTCCCGTGAAATAGGCGGCGATGTCCGCCACCCATACGACCGCAAGGACCGACAGCAGCCACAGCAATCCGTGTTGAAGCAGGCGGTCCAACGCGATCCACGCAACCGTGAGCAGAACAAAAGCAAGCGTGATCGATGCGCTCCGCCCGATTCGCAATCCGCGGGCCTGCACCACGACCGCAGCCAGGGTGCACCACAACGCGCTCGCTCCCAGGCAAGCCACGGCGCCCGCATGTGGCGACAGCCGAACGTCCCAGGCGCTGGCCAAACCGAGGGCCACGCCGTAGACGGCGCCGACCGTCAACGCGAGCGCAACGCCGCACCCCGCCAGTTGCATCCATTCGAACATCGCCGCAGCCACCAGCAGCGCAAACATTTCCTGCAGCTCCTTGTCACCCAGCGCAGCAGATCCCGCGAGCAGCGCCAGCAGCACGACCGCCGTGATCACGCGCGTGCGAAGCATCAATGGGGCCCCGGGCACACGTGCCGGTCGCTGGGTTTCATAGCCGCGTCACGGGCTTCGCGACACGGCCGAAGCGGCGCTCGCGCTGCGCGAACCAGCGCAGCGCAGTGTCCAGCTGGTCGGAGTCGAAATCGGGCCACAGCACGTCGGAGAAATACAGCTCGGTATACGCCAACTGCCAGAGCAGGAAGTTGCTGATCCTGCGCTCGCCGCCGGTGCGAATGAGAAGGTCTGGATCGGGCGCGAACGACAGCGCAAGGCCAGCGGCAAATTCCTCCTCCCCGATCTGCTCCGCGCCACCTTCGCGTGCTGCCCGCTGCACCAGGCCGCGAGCGGCCTGCACGATATCCCAGCGCCCGCCATAGCTGGCGCACACCGTCAGCTGCAATCGTTGGTTGCCCGCGGTTCGCTGCTCCGCCTCGTCGATCAGGCGTCGCAGCTCCGGCTCGAGCGAATCGAGCTGGCCAACGACGCGCATTCGCACGCCGGCCTCGACCAGGCGCCCGACCTCCCGCTGCAACGAGCTCACGAAAAGTCGCATCAGCAGCGACACCTCTTCGGTCGGGCGCCGCCAATTCTCGGAGCTGAAAGCGAACAGCGTAAGAAATTCGATTCCACGCTGCGCGCACGTCTCGATGGTGGAACGAACGGCGTCCACCCCGCGCGAATGACCGGCTGCGCGCGGCAGCCTGCGGGCTGTGGCCCAGCGCCCGTTGCCGTCCATGATGACCGCGACGTGACGCGGCACTACGGTCGCTTCCGGATTGCGTGAATTCACGAGTCACGAGGCGGGTTGCGCGCACTAAACCGTCATCAACTCCCTTTCCTTCTCGGCAACCAGCTTGTCGATGTCCGCGACGAAGCGGTCTGTGAGCTTCTGGACGTCCTCCTGGGCGCGTCGCTCATCATCCTCGGAGATCTCTTTCTTTTTCAACATCTCCTTGAGCTGATGGATCGCGTCGCGGCGCTGGTTGCGCACCGCGACACGCGCGTTTTCTCCTTCGTGCCGCACCACCTTGATCATTTCCCGCCGCCGCTCCTCCGTGAGCGGGGGCATCGGGATGCGCAGCATCTCGCCCTGCGAAGCTGGGTTCAATCCGAGATCGGATTCGCGAATTGCCTTTTCAATGACCGCCAGCATCTTCTTTTCCCATGGCTGCACCGTGATCGTTCGCGCATCGGCCAGGCCCACGCTCGCCACCTGGGCGAGCGGCACCGAAGACCCGTAGTACTCGACGTGGATGTGGTCGAGCAGCCCGGTATGCGCGCGCCCGGTGCGGACCTTCGCCAGATCGTGCTTCAGGGAATCGACGCTCTTGTGCATCTTCTGCTCGGTCGAGTCGTGTATCTGCGCCGGTGTCATGCCGAACCTCCCCGCAAGAACGCCGGTCCAACTCGGGCCGGCTGCTCGTGCCAGTCAGACGTATACCAGAGTTCCCTCGTCCTCCCCGAGAACCGCTCGCAGCAACGCGCCGGGTTTGCCGATGTTGAATACCCGGATCGGCAGGTTCTGGTCGCGGCACAGCGCGAATGCAGTCGCGTCCATGATTTGCAGGTTGCGCGCCAACGCATCGTCGAAACTGATTCGCGTATAGCGCACCGCGGAGGGGTCCTTGTTGGGATCTGCCGAATACACGCCGTCGACCTTGGTCGCCTTCAGCACGATCTGCGCGCCCATCTCCGAGCCACGCAAGGCCGCCGCCGTGTCGGTCGTGAAAAATGGGTTGCCGGTTCCCGCCGCGAAAATCACGATCTTGCCTTCCTCGAGGTAGCGCAACGCCTTGGGACGGATGTATGGTTCGACCACCTGCTCCACGTTCAGCGCCGACTGCACCCGCGCCTCCAGACCTGCGCGCTGCATCGCGTCCTGCAGCGCCATCGCGTTCATGATCGTCGCCATCATCCCCATGTAATCGGCTGTCGCGCGCTCCATTCCGCTGGAGCCGAGCGCGACTCCGCGGAAGATGTTGCCGCCGCCGATGACGATGGCCACCTCGATCTTGTGCCGCACGACCTGGGCGATGTCCTGCACCATGGCTTCAAGCGTGGCTCGGCTGATGCCGAACGCCTGCTCGCCCATCAGAGCCTCACCCGACAGCTTCAACAGGATGCGCCGGTAGCGACGCTGTTCGTTCATCGCGACCCCCCAGGGCGCCGAGACTCGGTCAACGACCCGCCATCGCGGCAACTTCGGCGGCGAAATCGCCGGAGGCGGGCTTGTCGATTCCTTCTCCCACCACGAACAGAACGAAGCCGATGACGACGGCGCCCTTTTGCTTCAGCAGCTGTTCGATCGACAGCTTGTCGTCTTTCACGAACGGCTGCCCGAGCAGCGTTACCTCCTTCAGATACTTCTGCACCGCGCCTTCCGTCATCTTGGCCTGGATCTCGGCCGGTTTGCCGGATTCGGCTGCCTTCTGCTGCGCGATCGAACGCTCGCGCGCGATCTCGTCTGAGGAAACGCCGTCGGCTCGCAGCGACTTGGGTTTGCTCGCTGCGATGTGCATAGCCAGGTCCTTGCCCAGCGCCTCGTCTCCACTCGAGAGGTCGACCAGAACGCCGATCTTCGAGCCGCCGTGAACGTAGCTATGGATCCGGCCGGTCGCGTTCAGGCGGGCGAAGCGACGGATCGAAATGTTCTCGCCGATTTTGCCCACCAGCGCCGTGCGCGCGGCTTCGACCGTGGAGGTGCCCAGCGGCAGCGCCGCCAGCGCCGCCACGTCGGCCGGCGCACGAGCGCCGATGAGCGCGGCCAGCGAACGCACGAAGCCCTGGAAATCCTCGTTCTTGGCGACAAAGTCGGTCTCGCAGTTCACTTCGACGATCGAACCGACCTTGCCCGGCGCATCCACATGAATCGCGACCATCCCTTCGGCGGCGACCCGGCCGGAAACCTTGGCCGCCTTGCTCCCGAGTTTTACCCGGAGAATCTCTTCGGCACGCCCCATGTCCCCACCGGCCTCCGCGAGCGCCTTTTTGCACTCCATCATCGGCGCATCCGTCTTCTCCCGCAGCTCCTTGACCATGCCGGCGGTTACTTCGGCCATTGTCGGATTTCCTCCATTTGGTTCGTGCACGACTGGCCGAGCGTGCGTACCGCCGGCCACGAGCGCCCCACCCATTGGCGGCGCAGCGCCTCAGTCCTCTTCCCCGGCTTCCTCGCTGACCTCGACGAACTCGTCGTCGGTCGCGCTCGCCACCACTCCTTGCAGTGCGGTCGCCTTGCCCTCCAGGACTGCATCGGCCATGCCGCGCGCGTACAGCCGAACCGCCCGGCTGGAGTCGTCGTTGCCGGGGATCACGTAGGCGATTCCCTCCGGCGAGTGGTTCGTGTCGACCACTGCCACCACGGGAATCTCCAGCTTGTTGGCCTCGGCGATCGCGATCTTGTGGTACCCGACGTCGATCACGAAAAGGGCGTCGGGCAAAGCATTCATCTCCTTGATGCCGCCGATCGACTTGTTCAGCTTGTCGATCTCACGCTGGAAATGCAGCGCCTCCTTCTTCGGCATGCGCTCCAGCCCACCCTCCTCCTTGGTCTGCTCCATCTCTTTCAAGCGCTTGATCGATGTCTTAATCGTCTTGAAGTTCGTCAGCATGCCTCCCAGCCATCGCTGGTCAACGAACGGCATGCCGGCGCGACGCGCCTCCTCGACGACGATGTCGCGTGCCTGCCGCTTGGTGCCGACGAACAGCATGGTGCCGCGGTTCCCCGCCAAGCGCCGGGTGAACTGCGTCGCCGCCACGAACTGGTCGAGCGTGCGCTCCAGGTTGATGATGTGGATCTTGTTGCGCTGGCCGAAAATAAAGGGCGCCATTTTCGGGTTCCAGAAACGCGTCTGGTGCCCGAAATGCACGCCCGCCTCCAGCATCTGGCGCATGGTTACCGACATATGTCTCTCCAAGGTTGGGTCCGACGCAGCCGCCGATTCGGCCGCCGGGAAGGCCCGGCCGGCCGCACCTTGGTAGCGGTGCGCGCGATTTCCGAAAGCAAAACTTCGCGGCAAATCAAAGGGCTGGTCCGCGATACCCGTGGCGAGCCAGCCCCGCGAAGGCGGGTATTATAGCGGCACTGCTCCGCCCCTGCCCCTGCTCGGTGGAAGCGGGAACGTACCTGCCCGTACCGGGCGCACTTTGCAATGGCAGCCAGCATCAAAACCGCGGAGGAAATCGAGGCGATGCGCGTCGCCGGCCGCCTGGCCGGGGAAGTGCTCGATTTCATCACTCCGCATGTGAAACCGGGCGTGACGACCGGCGAGCTGGACCGCCTGTGCCACCGTTACATGGTGGACGTGCAGGGGACCGTCCCCGCCCCATTGAACTACGCGCCGCCGGGGTACCGGCCGTTCCCGAAATCGATTTGCACATCGGTGAACCACCAGGTCTGCCACGGTGTCCCCGGTGACCGAATCTTGAAGGCAGGCGACATCGTCAACATCGACGTCACCGTCATCAAAGACAGCTGGCACGGCGACAGCAGCCGGATGTATCCGGTGGGTGACATTGCCCTCGCGGCGCGACGTCTATGCGAGGTGACGTTCGAGTGCATGTGGTTCGGTATCGCGACGGTGCGCCCCGGGGGCCACCTTGGCGATATCGGCGCCGCAATTCAGGCTCACGCGGAAAAACACGGCTTCAGCGTCGTTCGCGAATTTTGCGGACACGGTATCGGGCGGCGCTTCCATGAGGAGCCCCAGGTCCTGCATTACGGCAAGGCCGGCACGCTCGACCGGTTTGTCCCAGGAATGACGTTCACGATCGAGCCAATGATCAATGCGGGGCGGCGCGAGATCCGCGAACTCGCCGACGGCTGGACCATCGTCACCAGGGACCACAGCCTTTCGGCACAATGGGAGCACACCGTGCTGGTGACCGAATCCGGCGTCGAGGTCCTGACGATGTCGGCGGGAGCGCCACCGCCTGCGGCGCTCGTCCTGGACCGTCTGAACCGCGCGCCGAACCTGGTCGCGGCTTAGTGTCCTGAGTCGGAAGTGCCCTGAGACCGAACACGAACGCACTGGCGTGCCGCGCGGAGGGTTGGCCGCAGACGGTATGAACGACGACCCTGGATTCGCCCTGCGCGGCGAGCTGAGCGCGCAGCGGGACCAGGTCATCGCCGAATTTCAGTCAAGCCGCTCGGTGCGGCGCTTGTTGTCTCGGCTGGCGCAGGTCGCCGACCGCTTTGTTCGGAGGGCCACCGGACATACTCGGGTAACGCGCTTCGCCTCGGTCGTGGCAGTCGGCGGCTACGGGCGTGCGGAACTGTTCCCGCACTCGGACGTCGATCTGCTGATCATCCCGGTGCACGAACCGACTGCGGTGCAGGCGGAGGCGATCGAGGCCTTCGTCCACATGCTGTGGGATATGGGGCTGCCGATCGGCCACGCCGTTCGCACGGTCGAGCAATGCGGTCAGGAGGCCAGCCGCGATCCTACTGTGATGACCTCGATGCTCGAATCGAGGATCGTGTGCGGGGCGAAAGCTCCGTTTTCAGCGCTGCAGTCGGAACTGCGCCGGGTGCTCGATCCACGCGCGTTCTTCACCGCCAAGCTGCTCGAGCAGAAACAGCGCCACGCCAAGTTCGAGGACACGCCGTTCGCGCTCGAGCCCAATTGCAAGGAAAGCCCCGGTGGCCTGCGCGATCTGCAGATCCTTCTGTGGGTGGCACAGGCGGCTGGCCTGGGCGCATCGTGGAGCGACCTGCAGCGGCGGGGGTTGCTGACCCGGGAGGAGACAGCGACGCTGCGGCGCACCGAAACCACGCTCAAGTCGATCCGCGCGCGTGTTCACCTTGCGGCGCGCCGGCGCGAGGACCGGCTGCTGTTCGACGTGCAGCGGACCGTCGCGGAGGCGGCCGGAATCGGCGGCAACGCCGAGCGCCTCGCCAGCGAGGTCCTGATGCAGACGTACTACCGCGCGGCCAAGACCGTCACGCAGCTCAATACGATCGTGTTGCTGGCGATCGAGCAGCTGCTCGTCCCGCGCGATGCCGCACCGGCGGCCGTGCTGGACGGAATTTTTCTTTCGCGCGATGAACTGCTCGACATCGCCGATCCGGACGCGTTGAAGCGACAGCCGTCCGCAATCCTGCGCGCCTTTCTGACGATGCAGCTGCACCCCGAGCTCAAGGGCATGTCGCCCGCGCTGCTGCGCGCCATCTGGCACGCCGGACCCCAGATGGACGCGGCCTTCCGGGACGACCCGGAAAATCGCCAATGCTTCCTGAGCATCCTGCAGCAGCCGCGGGGAGTCGTGCACGAGCTGCGCCGGATGAACCAATGGTCGGTGCTCGGAGCCTACCTGCCGGTGTTTCGCCGGATCGTCGGACAGATGCAGCACGACCTGTTTCATGTTTACACGGTCGATCAGCACATCCTGATGGTCGTGCGCAACCTGCGCCGTTTCACGCAATCGCAGTTCGCACACGAATATCCCCTGTGCAGTCAACTCGTGGCCGATTTCGCGAGGCCCTGGCTGCTATACGCGGCGGCGCTGTTCCACGACATTGCCAAAGGCCGCGGGGGCGACCACAGCGAGCTTGGCGCACGCGATGCGCGCCGATTTTGCAGGCAGCACGGAATCACCGGCGAGGACGAGAAGCTGGTCGGATTTCTGGTGCAGCACCATCTGTCGATGTCGCGCGTCGCGCAGAAGCAAGACCTGACCGACCCTGCCGTAATCGAACGTTTCGCCAAACTGGTCCGTACCGACCGGCGCCTGGTGGCGTTGTATCTACTGACGGTCGCGGACATTCGTGGCACCAGCCCGAAGGTTTGGAACGCATGGAAAGCGCGCTTGATCGAGACGCTGTTCCAGTTGACCCGGCGCGCACTCGGGGGCGATGCACGCGGGGCCGACACCGAGCTGGAAGGGCGCAAGCGCGAAGCGCTGCGAATCCTGCGCCTGTACGGGCTTTCGGAACGCGCGCACGAAGCCCTCTGGCGCGAGCTGGACATCGTGTACTTTCTGCGCCATTCGGCGCAAGACATCGCATGGCACGCGCGCGCTCTGCTGGTACACGTCACCACGGAGCGGCCGATCGTTCGGGCCCGGCTGGCCCCAGCCGGCGAAGGAATCGAAGTACTTTTGTACGCCCGCGACCAGAAGGACTTGTTCGCGCGCGCCTGCGCGTATTTCGACAACCGCAGCCTGAGCATCCTGGACGCCAAGATCCACACGACCCGGCACGGCTACGCGCTCGACACGTTTCTGGTGTCGGAGCGCGGCCACGGCACCCACTTTCGAAGCCTGCTGGACCGAATCGAGGGTGAACTGACCGAGTGGATGGGTGCAAGGGTCGAATTGCCACCCCCCGTCAAGGGGAGGTTGTCGCGGCAGTCGCGCCATTTCCCGGTCTCCGCGGCGGTCCAGTTGAACGCGGACGAATCGGGGCAGCACTACCTCCTTTCACTGGTTGCCACGGACCGCCTGGGGTTGTTGTACGGCGTCGCGCGCGTGCTGGCGCACCACGGCATCAACGTGCAGACCGCCAAGATCCTGACGCTGGGCGAGCGGGTCGAGGACGTATTCCTGATCGACGGCCCGGAGCTTGCGCAGCCGAAGGCGCAATTGCAGTTGGAGCGCGATCTGCTCGAGGCCCTGTCTCCATAGTCGACGATGATGCTGCTGGCGCGGAATACCGAGGCAACGACTTCGATGCGGCGATTGACGGCGATGCGCTGCATTGCAATCGCCATTCAATCCGCCTTCATCGTGTTTGTCTCGGCCGGCCTTGGCATGCCGATCGCGCTTTGGCCGATTCTGGCGATCTGCTGCGCCCAGGCGCTGCTGACGCTGCCGGCATTGTGGCGGCGTGTCGCGACGATGACGTCCGAGACGGCATCGGCTTTCGCGCAAATCCTCGTCGACGTTTTCGCGCTCACGGCGATCGCGTACTTTGCCGGCGGCGGGACCAACCCGCTGATATCGCTGTACCTGCCGTTGATCGCCGTCGCCGCGACGATCCTGCCGGCGCGTGCGGCGGCAGCCATTGCAGCGATCTCTGTCGGTTGCTATTCGCTGGTGAGCCTGGTGGCGGCAGCGCCGCACGTGCACGATCCGGAACAGGCGTTTCGCAGCCATTTAATGGGCATGTGGATGATTTTCGTCTGCTCGGCCCTGACGATCTGGTGGTTCGTCGTTCGCCTCAATGGGGCGATCCGCGAACGCGATGCCGCACTTGCGGCCGCGCGCGAGACGGCTCTTCGAAACGAGCGAGTGGTCGCGCTGGGCAACCTTGCGGCTGGGGCGGCCCACGAGTTGGGAACGCCGCTCGCGACGATGGCGGTTCTCGTGGGAGAGCTCGCCGCCGATCCGGCGCTGCCGGCGGATGCGAAAGCAGATGTCGAGTTGATCCTCAACCAAGTGCGCGAATGCAAGCGCATTATCACGCAGCTCGCCGCGCGCGCCGGCAGCTCCCGCGCCGAGGGCGTGCAGCCGGTGTATGCCGACATCTGGATCGGACAACTGGTCGAGCGTTGGCGCCGACAGCGCCCGCAGGTGGCGCCAGAGGTCCGGATCGATGGGCCGATCCCGGGCCCGCGTATCGCCACCGACGCAACGCTCGAGCAGGCGCTCTTGAACCTGTTCAATAACGCGGCCGACGCGAGCCCCGCGCACGTGGGAATTCAAGCCGCCTGGGACGCACAGCAGGTGCGCGTGGAGATTGTCGACCGTGGCAGCGGGATACCGCCGGAGATCTCGGAGCGCCTCGGTCGCGACGTCGTGTCGACGCGCGACGACGGCACCGGCATGGGCGTCGTGCTTGCATTGTCGGCCATCGAGCAAAGCGGCGGCTCGTTGTCGATTACGGACCGTTCCGGCGGCGGCACCCTCGCCAAGGTGGTGCTGCCGCTCGCATCGATCGGCGTGGCTGCCACAGATGGAATCTGACGGAGGCATCGCGCTGGGCGCGCCGTCGAGTCGCGGGCCGCTTCTGCTGGTCGATGACGATGCCTTGTTCGCACGCGTGCTCGCGAGAGCTCTCAGTGCACGTGGTTTCGTCGTTCACACCGCCGCTTCGCATGCGCAAGCGCTGGCGCAGCTGGAGGCGGGCAAGATGGCTCCCGATTTCGCGATCCTGGACCTGAACCTGGGCGCAGCTTCCGGCTTGAAGCTGATCGGCGAGGTGCGTCGGGCCAATCCGACGTGCCGCATCGTGATTCTGACCGGGTACGCGAGCATTTCGACTGCAGTGGACGCAATCAAGCTGGGGGCGGACCAGTATCTGGCCAAACCGGTCGAGGTCGACGCGATCGTGCGTGCGTTGGTGGAAGATGGCGCGCCGGATCCGGACGGCGCAGGCGACACGACGCTGTCGGTGTCGCGCCTGGAGTGGGAACACATCCAGCGGGTGCTCGCGGAAAACGGCGGAAACGTCTCGGCGACCGCACGCGCGCTCAAAATGCATCGGCGCACACTGCAGCGCAAGCTCACGAAACGTCCGGTACGCGTTTGACCCGCCTTCTCGCGACAATCGGGCCCCGGCTGGAGTGACCGGATGCGGTGAAGCGAAGTAAAGCACGCCCGAGCCCCCGTGATGGCGAAGGGCGTGCCATGAGCGGAACCGCACCGGTCG
Organism: Burkholderiaceae bacterium; assembly: GCA_019236735.1. Lineage (GTDB taxonomy): Bacteria > Pseudomonadota > Gammaproteobacteria > Burkholderiales > Burkholderiaceae_F > VBCK01. The sequence goes on along the minus strand of JAFAIM010000014.1, from coordinate 24,678 downwards.
CTTCGGCCGGGCCCGATTGTCGCGAGAAGGCGGGTCAGAACGTCTTGCGGATCCCGACCGAGTAGATCTGCTTGGGCGTGAGCTGCACGCCGTTGACGTCCTGGTACACGGGAAACTGCACGTAGCCGTACGCGCTGAATCCGGCGCCAAACCTGGCCGAGATGCCCGGAGCGAGATACAGCAAGTCGCCACCGGTGAGCGGGCTGCCGTCGAACGCGACGTTCACCAGGTCGCCGCTGTCGGTGTTGCGGTGGACGTAGTTGACCTGGAGCAGCGGCACCACTGCCTGACCCATGTCGGCGTAGCGAAGCCCGCCGTTGACGGTGATCGCATCGCCTGGGCGGTAGCCCGCCTGCGACGCAACGGCGTGCTGCCACAGCCCCTGTGTGAACCAGCCCAGCTTTTTCCAGCCGCCGCTATAGAACCCCCCCAGCAGCAGGTCGGTGGATCCGGTGCCCGGCTGCAAACTGGGGTCGACGATTCCCCCGGCGGCCCCGTTGAATGGCTCGTCCGTGGGGGCGGTGGGCAGCTTGACGCCGGCGATCGCGCCCGAGCTCGCATCGGCTGCCAAGCCCACGGCCGAGAGGCCGATTTTTACGATGACGCGGGCATCGCCGAGCGCGTTGAACTGGTTGAAGTTATAACCGGCCTGCGTGCCGTCCTGCAGCGTCGTGTGGTAGCGGTTCACGAACGGCACCTGCACGCTCACTCCCCAATCGGCCGTGTTGTAGTCGGCACCGAATGTTGTGATGCGGCTTAGCGTCTGCAGTTCGACTTCATTTCCCGTATGGCCGGACGGATTCAGGATCCTCTCGGCGGTGGCCTGGTCGATGTCGGTCCTGCCGGTGCGCATTTGGTTTTGGTCGAGGAAATCGTAGGAGACGCCGACCGCCCAACCCGAGGCCGAACCCAGTTGCGGTCCGAGCCAATCCTTCGACAGGGTGCATCCGCAGGTGGCGCACGCCAGCGCAACCGGGCTGCAAACGAGCATCGCGAGCGCGACGGCCGCGCCGCTGTACGCCCTGCGCATTGGTGGTTCCTAGTGGCGCGCGACGGCGCCGTCGGCGTCGATCCGAGACAACAGGCTCAGGATGGCAGGCCCGCCCATCTGGCGCGCGTCGGCCAGTTCGCCTTCCTTGGTCACGTACCGGACAGCGCCGTCCGCGCCGACTACCGCAACGGCTGGAATGCCCTTGCGTAGCGGCACCTGGTAACGCTTGGCCAGATCCAGGTTTTTGTCGAAATTGCCGACATCGATCTTGACGATCACGAAACGATCCTGGAGCGCCGCTGCGTTCTTGTCATGCAGCGCCGAGTCCAGCGCTCGGCAGTCGGGGCACCAGTTGGCGCCAAATACAAGCAGGACATTCTTGTGCCCGCTAGCGGCGGTCTGCTCGGCCACGCGGATCTGCTCGGCAGCGTTCGCCTGCTCGTCATAAGGCAAACCGCCCGCAGCGCACACGGAGCACAGCAATGCTGCGCTAGCCGCGGTGACGAGGTGCAATACGAATTTGCGCATGCCGTCACTTTGGCATACGCCCGGCGGTTTGTCGTGCGACATATTGTCGCAGCGGGCTTACTCCGCCGGGACCGCCTCGCCGGGAAACAGGACGTCGGTGTAGCCCAGAGCCCGCAGGTCCCGCATCCGCATCGGGTACAAGATTCCGTCCAGATGGTCGCACTCGTGCTGAACGACCCTTGCATGAAAACCGTCGACTTCGCGCTCAAACGGCACGCCTTTCTGGTCGAAGCCCCGGTATCGGACGCGTTCGTAGCGAGGCACCAGCCCGCGCAGGCCTGGCACCGACAGGCACCCTTCCCATCCGTCCTGCATCGCATCGTCGAGCGGCTCGATGACCGGATTGATCAGGATCGTCTCCGGCACCGCGGCCGCTTCCGGATAGCGCGGGTTGCGCTCGAAACCGAAAACCACGACGCGCAAGCCGATCCCGATCTGCGGTGCGGCCAGCCCGGCGCCGTCGGCGGCATGCATCGTCTCGAACATATCGGCCAGCAGCTCGCGCAGTTCGGGTGTATCGAAACGCGCCACCGGTTCCGCCACCCGCAGCAGGCGCGGATCGCCCATCCGCAGGATTTCACGAATCATGCCGAGTCCCTCACGCTTTGTTCCAGGATCCGGACGGCCCGCACCATCGTTTCGTCCAGCACTTCGTGTAGCTCGCCCAACTCGATGCGCTCGCGGCTCGTTCCTTTGCCGGCGGCATAGTTCACCACCACCGCCAGGCATGCATACTCCAGTTCGAGCTCGCGCGCCAGCGCCGCTTCCGGCATCCCCGTCATGCCGACCAGGTCGGCGCCGTCGCGCTGCAGGCGGTTGATCTCGCCGGCGGTCTCCAGACGCGGCCCCTGCGTGCATCCGTAGACGGCACCGTCGACCACCACCTCGCCAGCCTGCCGGGCCGCTTGCACCAGGCGTGCGCGCAGGCTCTCCGAGTACGGTTGCGTGAAATCGACGTGCGTGACGGGCGTCCCCGAGCCTTCGAAAAAGGTCGCTTTGCGGCTGTGCGTGTAGTCGATGATCTGGTCGGGAATCACCAGCGTGCCGGGGACGAGGTCTTCGCGAATCCCACCTACTGATGCCAGAGCGAAGATTCCCTCCACGCTCAGCTCCTTCAGGAGCCAGATGTTGGCGCGGTAGTTGATCTCGTGCGGAGCGATCGTGTGGCCATAGCCGTGGCGCGCAAGGAAGACAACTTCCGATCCGGCCAGCCGGCCGAACGTCAGTGCGCCTGACGGCTCTCCGTACGGTGTGCGCATGACTCGCCGGCGCGGCGACTCCAGCGCCGACAGCTTTACCAGGCCACTGCCACCGATGATCGCAAACATGGCTGCCGGATTATGGATTACTTCCGTCCAACATCCGCAGCAGTTCGGCTTCGTCGATTACGTGCACGCCCAGTTCGCGGGCGCGCGCGAGCTTGGTGCCTGCCTCCTCGCCCGCGACGACGAAATCGGTCTTCTTCGAGACCGACGAACTCACGCGCCCCCCTGCAGCTGCGATCCTGTCGGCCGCTTCGGTGCGTGTCAGACCCTCCAAGGTGCCGGTCAGCACGAATGTGCGGCCGGAAAGACGGCCTCGATCGCGCGCTGCGGCACCGCTCGTTTCGGGCCAATGCACGCCGGCTTTGCGCAGCGCGGTGATCACCTCGCGGTTGTGCGCCTCATCCAGGAAGTGCCGGATCGAGCGAGCCACTACCGGACCGATGTCGGACACCTCGAGCAGACGCGTCTCGTCCGCGTCGAGCAGCGCCTTCAAGTTTCCGAAATGTGCCGCCAGCGCCTGTGCCGTCGCCTCCCCAACGTGTCGGATCCCGAGCGCGAAGATGAATCGGTCCAGAGTCGTACCGCGCGATCGATCGATCGCCTCCAATAAATTGGATGCCGATTTGTGGCCCATTCGATCGAGCGCGGCCAGCCTCGCTTGATCCAGGCGGTACAGATCGGCAGCGCTACGCACCAGCCCGGAATCGACCAGTTGGTCGACCACGCGCTCGCCCAAGCCGTCGATATCGATTGCGCGCCGGCCGGCGAAGTGCAGCAGCGCCTGTTTGCGCTGAGCCGGGCAAAACAGGCCCCCGGTGCAGCGCGAAACGGCCTCTTGCTCGGGACGTTCCACCGCCGATCCGCAAACGGGGCAACGTTCCGGCATCCGGAACGGTTGCGCCCCGGCCGGGCGTCGCTCCAGCACGACAGCCACCACTTCGGGAATCACGTCGCCGGCGCGCCGCACGATCACGGTGTCTCCCACCCGCACGTCGCGGCGCGCCACCTCCTGCTCGTTGTGCAAGGTCGCGTTGGTCACCGTCACGCCGCCAACCGCAACCGGGGCCAAACGCGCGACCGGCGTCAAGGCGCCGGTGCGCCCGACCTGAACTTCTATGTCCAGGACCTGGGTAAGAGCCTCTTGCGGCGGAAACTTGTGCGCAAGTGCGAAGCGCGGCGCGCGCGACACGAACCCGAGCAGGCGCTGCGCCCGCAGCGAGTCGACCTTGTAGACGACGCCGTCGATGTCGTACGGCAGATCGGCGCGGCGCGCACCTGCATTGCGGTAGAACTCGAGCAGGCCGTCGGCTCCGCTCGCGGTCGCCCGTTCCTCGCACACCGGCATTCCGAGCTGCTGCAGCCAGTCGAGCGTGGCCGAATGCGTGGCAGGCTCGGTAGCGCCCTGCAGTTGGCCGATTCCGTATGCGAAGAAGTGCAGGCGTCGACGCGCAGTGATCCGCGCGTCCAGCTGCCGCAGGCTGCCTGCGGCAGCGTTGCGAGGATTCGCAAATTCCTTCTCACCGCTCTCGCGCTGCACCCGATTCAGGCGATCCAGGTCGCGCCGGTACATCAAGACTTCGCCGCGCACTTCCACCACCGGCGCGCGGCAGTCCTTCAGACGCAACGGGACGCTGCGGATCGTCCGCACGTTGGGCGTGACGTCCTCCCCCACCGTCCCGTCGCCGCGAGTCGCAGCTAGCTCGAGCACGCCGTCCACATAGCGCAGGCTCATCGCCAAGCCGTCGAACTTCAGCTCGCAGGCGTACGTCACCGTCTCCACCGGCTCGCCGGCCTTGGCGAGCAGGTCGCGAACGCGCTCGTCGAAGGCGATCGCGTCGGATTCGGCCAGTCCGTTGTTCAGCGACAGCATCGGCACCGCATGGCGCACGGGCGGCAGATCGGAGCGCGGAGCGCCACCCACGCGCAAGGTGGGCGAATCCACGCTCGCCAGTTGCGGATAGCGCGCCTCCAGGTCCTGCAGCTCGGCGAACAGGCGGTCGAACTCGGAATCGGGGATGAGCGGCGCGTCCTGCACGTAGTACGCAGTGTTGTGCCGCTCGATCTCGGCGCGCAGCCACTGTGCACGCTGCCGAACCGCCTCCGGAACCTCGGCTTTGGATACCCGCTCCATCAGACGTACAAGCGGCGGGCGCGTTCGCCACCCGGGTCGATTCCGGCCGCGCGCATCTCGCCGTACAGCGCTTCGAGTTGCGCTTCGATCGAGGCGGCCGACTGCGTATCGATCGGCCTGGCGTTGTCGTCGACGATGCGGGCGCCGAGCTGCGCCGCGAGCTGGTTGCTCAGGGCAAACAGGCGGTGCGCGGCCTCCTCGACCTGCGAGACGGCGGGCACGTCGAGTTCGAGAAGAATCGTTTCGGCCACCGCAGCAGGCATCGCCAGCACCAGGAAAATCGCGCCCGATCCATCGACGAGCTGCCAGCGCAAGGCCTCGATGCGCTGCATCCCGGCAAGCTCGGCGGCTGCATCCACCTGGGCCTCGGACCAGCCGCCGGAGCTCGCCTGCAAAGTCAAACCGACGCGGACATCGAAGCGAGCGCACAGCCGGTCGAGCTCGAGCGCGTTCGCGGCGACTCGGGTGACGTCGGGCGGGTCGCAATCGGCACCCAGCGCGCTGGCCGTCCGCCGCACGGCCCCCGCAAACCGCTCAATTTGCTCTTGCGTAAGAAACGTGCGTCGATTGGCCAGTTGAATCGCTGCAAGCGCGTCCGTGTAATAGCCGAAGCGATCCGGATGCACCCACTGTTGCGCGCGCCCGTCCCATACGACAAACGAAACCGGCAACGGCCATTGCGAGGAGGAGATCAGGGGAACCGCTGCGTCGATGAAGGACACGCCGTCAACGGGTCGCGCGCAGCGCAATTCCAGCACGCAGTCCAGAAGCGGATCTTCGGTCCAATCCGAGCGCCTTGCGGCCGCCGCCGGGGCGGGTTCGTTCGCTTCATCGCCATCGTCCGGGTGCCCCCGCTCGGATTCGACCGGTTCGCTCGCGAGTTGCGGCTCGATGCGACGCTGCGCTCCGCCAGACGGCGGCGATCCGCCCGGCCGCGCGGCCGGCGGCGGTTCGAGCAGCGCATCGCCGACGACTGCTCCGCCGAACTGCTCGCCCAGGCGGCGCAGCAGGCGTCGCTCCTGCCACTTGCCTGCAACGTACAGGCCGGCCACTACGGCTCCCGCGATCAGCAGCAGCGCGATTCTCAGATCGGACACGGCGTCGATTTGGGACGAACTTCCGACTTAGGACACTAAGCAGCCTCTGCAGCTGCCGCCAGCTTCACGGCGTCGTCGATATCGACCGCGACGATACGCGACACGCCCTGTTCCTGCATCGTGACTCCGACCAGCTGTTCGGCCATCTCCATCGCGATCTTGTTGTGGGTGATGAACAAAAACTGGGTCTGCTCCGTCATCGACCGCACCAGATCGCAGAACCGCTCCGTATTGGCTTCGTCCAGCGGAGCATCGACTTCGTCGAGCAGACAAAATGGAGCCGGGTTCAGCTTGAAAAGGGCGAACACCAGCGCCGTTGCAGCCATCGCCTTCTCACCTCCGGAGAGCAGATGGATCGTGCTGTTGCGCTTGCCGGGAGGCTGCGCCATGACCTGCACTCCGGCGTCGAGGATCTCTTCGCCGGTCATCAGCAGCCGCGCATCGCCACCGCCGAACAGGCGTGGAAAGAGCTCCCCGAAATACCGGTTGACCTGTTCGAATGTCGAGCGGAGCATTTCGCGGGTCTCGCGATCGATCTTGCGGATCGCATCCTCCAGCGTCGCGATCGCCGCTTGCAAGTCGCTCGACTGCGATTGCAGGAACTGGCGGCGCTCACGCGCCGACTCCAGCTCCTCCAGCGCCGCCAGATTCACCGCGCCGAGCTCTTCGATCGATTGCGCAAGGCGCGCGATCTCCGCCTGCAGCGACGAGGCGCTGGTTCCTCGCTCCAGCCGCGCCGCCAGCGTCTGCGGGTCCGCTCCGGCCTCCGCGAGTTGCTGTTCGAACTGTTCGGCCGCCAGTCGCGCGGCCTGCTCCTTCAACTTCAGATCGGTCACACGATCGATGCGCGGCGGCAGCTCACGTTCCAGGCTCAGGCGCTGCTCGTCCAGACTGCGCAAGCTCTCGGCCAGTTCGTCCTGTCGCTTTCTGGCATCGCGCAGCGCTGCCTCCGCGGCGATGCGGCGTTGCAGCCACTGCTCGAGCCCTTCGCGCGCAGCGCTGTCGTCGAGGCGCGCCAGCTCGAGGCGTGCCTGCTCCAGTTCCGCGTCGAGGCGCTCGCCCTCCTGGATCGCCTCGCGCGTCGCGTTTCCGATGTCGGCCTGGCGCTCGCGCGCCATATCGAGCTCGATCTGCAACCGCTGCCGCTCAACCTGCAGGTGCTGCGAGGCTTCGCGCGCCCGACGCAGCTCGCGTTCGGCCGCCTCGTATTGGACACGCGCCGTCTCCGCCTCCTGCTGCCGCGCGCCCAGCGCCTGGTCGAGTTCCTCGAACAGCTTGTTGGCATCGACCCGCTGCTGTTCGAGCGCGCCCGCGTGCGCTCCGATCTCTTCGAGCTCGCGATCGACCTGTTCGCGCCGCGCCTGCATGCTCTGTTGCGATTCACCCAAGCGAACCGCCTCCAGCTGGGCTTCGTGCAGTTGCGAGCGCAGCCGCTCAGTGGCGGCGCGTTCCGATTGGGCCAGTTCCTGGGCGTGCCGCAGTTGCGACTCCACGCGCGCCAGGTGCGCGGTCGCCTGCTCTTCGATCAGATGCTGCGCTTTGATGCTTCGCTGCAGGTTCTCGATCTCCAACCGCCGCCCCAGCAACCCTGCCTTGCGGTCATCCGGCGCGTAGAAGCGCACCGCCTGCCGGCCGATCCTGTGGCCCGCCTGCACCACCAGCTCGGAGCCGGGCGGCAGTAGGTGGCGCTGCTGCAGCGCGCTGCGCAGGTCGGGCGCGGCGTAGACCCCCGCCAGCCATTCGCGCATCACGCCCGCCAGCGGCGAGGCGTCGCTGCTCAGTTTGGCGGAGAGCGGCGCCAAGCCCGGCGGCAGCGACGGCAAATTGGAGGCGTCGCCGACGCAGTAAAAGGCGACCCGCGCGGGCGGTGCGGCGACATCGAAAGCGGCGACCGAGTCCAGGCTCCCAACCTCGATCGCCTCGATGCGCTCGCGCAGCACCGCTTCGAAGGCGGTCTCCCAGCCGCTTTCCACCTCGAGGCGGCTGAGCAGCCTTGGCAGGGTATCCAGCCCGTGGGTGTGCAGCCAAGGATCGAGGCGTTCGTCGGCTTCCACATTGGCCTGCAGATCGCTCAGCGCATGCAATCGGGCCTGCATCCGTGCCAGCGTTTCGGCAGCGCGGGTCTTCTCCTCACCGGCCGCTGCGCGTTCCGATTCGAGTTGCGTGCGCTGTTCCTCGGCAGCGCGTTCGCCGCGCATGCGCTCCTGCAGCTGGGCGTCCAGGCGCGTCGCTTCCAGCTGCAGCGCATCTAGGCGGCCCTGATCGAACGATTCGAGCTGTTCGCGCTCCTCGCCCAACCGCTCCCGGCGCTGCCCCAGCGTTGCGAGCTGCTCGTCCACCGAGCGTCCCTGTTGCGCTGCTCCCTCGATGGCCTGTGCGGCGCGCGCAGCGTGCGAGCGCGCCTGCGTCAACGCCTCGCGTGCGTCGTGGTAGGCCTGCTCGAGTCCGGGCAACTGGGAGTCGTGTTCGGTGCCGGCAGCGCATGCCTGCTCGTGCTGTGCGCCCATCTGGTCGATGGAAGCTTCCAGCTCCGACGCGCGCTGCCTCAGGCGCGTCTGCTCCTGCTCGCGCTGCCCGCGTCGGTCGACGGTTCCTGCGATCTGCGAGGACAGGCGGGTCCGGCTGTCGGCGACCAGACGGATCTCGGCTTCCAGTTGCGCGATCTGCGCGTTCACCTCGAGCAGATCGCCATGCGTTCCATGGGTAGCCTCAGCGGCCGCAAAATGGGCCGAGCGCTCCTCTTCCAGCTTGCGTTGCAGCGCACTGAGCTCGGCGCGATGCGCTTCGATTGCTGCCTCTGCTTGTTCGACCTCGCGCGCGGCGCGCCCCTGCTGCGCGCGCGAATCACGCAGCCGCAGCAGCCACAGCATCGTCTGGGCGTCGCCGTGACGTTGCGTCAGGTCGCGGTATTGTCGCGCCAGCTCGGCCTGGTGCTCCAGGTGCACGACTCGCTCGTCCAACTCGCGCAGGATGTCACCCACGCGCCCCAGGTTGTCGCGCGCATCGCGCAAACGGGCTTCCGTCTCGCGGCGCCGCTCCTTGTACTTGGAGACGCCGGCGGCTTCCTCCAGGTACACGCGTAACTCCTCCGGGCGTGCCTCTACCAGGCGCGAGATCATTCCCTGGCCGATGATCGCGTACGCTCGCGGCCCGAGCCCGGTTCCCAGGAACAGGTCGTGCACATCGCGCCGGCGCACCTGGCGCTGGTTGATCAGATACGCCGAGTCACCGTCCCGTGTCAGGATCCGCTTCACCGACAGCTCGCTGAAACGACCCCATTCGCCCTGGACGCGACCTACGCTGTTGTCGAACAGCAGTTCGACGCTGGCGCGGCCGCACGCCGGCCGGCTGGCCGCGCCGTTGAAGATCACGTCCTGCATCGACTCGCCGCGCAGCTCGGCCGCTTTGCTCTCGCCCAGCACCCAGCGCACCGCATCGATCACGTTGGACTTTCCGCACCCGTTCGGTCCAACCACCCCGACCAGGCGTCCGGGAACGTCGATCTGGCTCGGATCGACGAACGACTTGAAACCGGCCAGCTTGATCTGCCTGAGCTGCACGTGCTTGCCTTCTACAAACCCTAGTGTCCTGAGTCGGAAGTTCGTCGCACAAAAATGTCGAGAATCGACACCGGGCTTTGTCGCCGTGCTCGCCGGGTCCCGAACCCGGCTCCGCACGGCTTCGCGCCCGACACCGATTTCGACATTTTTGGAACCAGCTCCGATCTTGTAGGCATTGTTCGACGAACCTCCGACTCAGGACACTAGCTTCGAAGCGTGTGGCATCATATCGAATCATTTCGGGTGACCCCGTCCGATGAGTACGCGCCCGAGTCGCCAGCTCGAGACGTTTCCCAATCCGAACCCGGCGCGCGACTACCTGATCCACATCGAGCTGCCCGAGTTCACCTGTTTGTGTCCCTTGACCGGGCAGCCGGACTTCGCCACCCTGGTGCTGCAGTACGTTCCCGACCGGCGCAACGTGGAGCTCAAGAGCCTGAAGCTGTACGTCTGGTCCTTTCGCGACCAGGGGGCTTTCCATGAGGCGGTGACCAACCAGGTAGTGGACGATCTGAAAGCGGCGCTGCAGCCGCGCTTCATCCGGCTGACCTCGCGCTGGAACGTGCGAGGCGGGATCACGACCACGGTTGTGGTCGAACACCGCAAGCGCGGCTGGAAGCCGGCGCCGTACGTGCAGCTCGGCCCGGTCGACGCAGCGAACGCACTTGAGCCGACCGGATGAACCCGCTTCTCGACCGCCTGCAACCGTACCCGTTCGAGCGCCTGCGCTCGTTGCTGGCCGGCTGCGTTGCGCCGGCGCACCTGGCGCCGATCGATCTTTCGATCGGCGAGCCCAAACACGCTGCGCCGCGTGTGGTGCTCGAAGCCCTGGTCGAGGCGTTGCCGTCGATCTCCAGCTACCCGAAGACGGCCGGCTCGGAAGCGCTTCGGCTCGCGATCGGGCAGTGGCTGGTGCGCCGCTATCGATTGTCGAGGCTGGAGCCGCTCGCTCAGGTGTTGCCGGTGAGCGGTTCGCGTGAAGCGCTGTTCGCGTTCGCGCAAGCAATGCTGGATGCACGGGGCACGCAGAGGGTCGTCGTGCCCAACCCGGGCTACCAGATCTACGAGGGCGCCGCCCTGTTGGCCGGCGCCGAGCCCCTGTATCTACCGGTGACACCGCAAACGGCATTGAAAATGGCGTTCGACCGCCTCGGCCCGCTACAGTGGCGCAACGTGCGCCTGGTCTACGTGTGCTCGCCCGGCAACCCGACCGGAGCGGTGATCCCGCTTTCCGAGTGGCGCGACCTGTTCGAGCAGGCCGACCGCTATGGCTTCGTGATCGCCAGCGATGAATGCTATTCGGAGATCTACCCTGATCCCGCGCGGCCGCCGCTCGGAGCGCTGCAGGCGGCTGCCGAAGTCGGTCGCGACGGCTTCGAGCGGATCGTGGTTTTTGGCAGTCTGTCCAAGCGCTCCAGCGTTCCGGGGCTGCGATCGGGTTTCGTTGCCGGCGACGCGCGTCTGATCGCGGCGTTTCTGCGTTATCGCACGTATCACGGCTGTGCGATGAACCCTGCCGTGCAGGCGGCCAGCATCGCAGCCTGGAACGACGAGACGCACGTGGCAGAGAGCCGCCGTCGCTACGCTGCCAAATTCGCTCAGGTCACGTCCGCGATTGCAGCGGTGCTGCCGACCTCGGCGCCCGAGGGTGGTTTCTTCCTGTGGGCCCGCGCACCGGGCGACGACCGCCTGTTCGCCCGCACTTTATACGAGCAATGCAATGTGACAGTGCTTCCCGGAAGCTTCCTGGGGCGCGAAGTCGACGGCATCAATCCCGGCTCCGGCTTTGTCCGCATCGCCCTGGTGGCCGAGGAGTCGCAAGTGCAGGAAGCAGCGCTGCGCATCGTGCGCTGCGCCGGTAGCGGCGGTGAAGCCCGCGCCGAGACGGTGGTGCCGCTCGCCACCGGCGCCCTCTGAAGGGTCGAGGAGCTTGCGGCGGGAGCCAGGAAGAGAAGACGTGTCGATCGAAGACGTCATCGAACGGGCCTGGGAGCAACGCACAGCGCTGACGGCGTCGTCCGCGCCCGCGGGGCTGCGCGACGCGATCGAGGCGGCGCTGGAGGAACTGGACAGTGGGCGGCTGCGGGTTGCCGAGAAAATCGATGGCAACTGGGTGGTACATCAGTGGCTGAAGAAGGCGGTGCTGCTGTCGTTCCGGCTGCGCGACAACGTCGTGATGGGAAGCGGGGGCGAAGCCGATCCGCTGCGCTTCTACGATAAGGTCGACGGCAAATTCACCCGCTTCGACTCCGAGCGGTTCCGTGCCAGCGGCGTGCGCGTCGTCCCGCCGGCGGTGGCCCGGCGCGGCGCCTACGTTGCGCGCAACGTCGTATTGATGCCCTCGTTCATCAACATCGGCGCCTACGTCGACGAAGGAACGATGGTCGATACCTGGGCCACCGTCGGCTCCTGCGCGCAGATCGGCCGCAACGTGCACCTGTCCGGCGGGGTCGGCATCGGCGGGGTGTTGGAGCCCGTGCAGGCGGCTCCGACCGTGATCGAGGACAATTGCTTCATCGGCGCCCGCTCCGAAGTGGTCGAAGGAGTGATCGTCGAGCAGGATGCCGTACTGTCGATGGGCGTGTACATCGGCGCGAGCACGCGCATTTACGATCGCGAAAGCGGCAGAATCCTGTACGGCAGGGTGCCCCGTGGCGCGGTGGTCGTGCCGGGCAGTCTGCCGGCCCGCGACGGCACGCACAGCCTGTACTGCGCGGTGATCGTCAAGCGCGTCGACGCGCAGACCCGTGCGAAGACCGCGATTAACGACCTTCTTCGGCTCGCCGGAGCCGATGAGCTTCGAGAGGGATGACCATGACGCTGGAGCGCTTGTTCCAACTGATGGCGGAGAAGAACGCATCGGACCTGTTCGTCTCGGCCGGCTCGCCGATCACGGTGAAGATCAACGGCGTGTGCGTACCGATCAATCAGGAGCGGCTGCAGCAGCAAGCAGTGGTCGCGCTGCTCACCGAGCGCCTGTCGGATGCGCAGTTTCGCGAGCTCGAGCGCAATCGCGAATTGAACGTCGGCCTGCCGGTGCAGGGCGTCGGCAGCTTCCGATTGAGCGCGTTCCTGCAGCGCGGCTCGGTTTCGGCGGTGATCCGGTACATTCCGCACGAGATCCCGCGCATGGAAGAACTGATGCTGCCCGAAGTGCTGAAAGACCTCGCGATGGAGCGGCGCGGTCTTATTCTGGTTGTCGGCGCGGCCGGATCCGGCAAATCCACAACGATCGCGTCGATGTTGGACCACCGCAACGAACTGGCCACCGGGCACATCCTGACGTTCGAGGATCCGATCGAGTTCCTGTTCCGCAACAAGAAATCGATCGTGAACCAGCGCGAGATCGGCGCCGATACCCACACGCTCGAGCACGCGCTGAAAAACGCGATGCGGCAGGCGCCCGACGTGCTGTTCATCGGCGAGATCCGCGATCGCGACACGATGACCGCGGCGCTCGCCTATGCGATGTCCGGCCATATGGTGGTGGCCACGCTGCACGCGACCAACAGCGCCCACGCGCTCAATCGGGTGATCAGTTTTTACCCGACCGAGTCGCGCTTCGCCCTGTTCCAGGACATGGCAGTTGCGCTGCGCGCGGTCGTTTCGCAGCGGCTGGTTCGCTCGCGTCAGGGTCGCCGCGTACCCGCCGTCGAGATCCTGATGAACGGCGGCCACGCGAACGAGTTGATCGCGCGCGGCGACGTCCCAGCCATCAAGGAATCGATGGAGCAGAGCCTCGATCCCGAGAGCCGATCGTTCGAGCAGAGTCTGTACGAACTGCTGCAGAAGGACACGATCACCCGCGAGGACGCACTGGCCGCAGCGGATTCGAAGAACAACCTGCTATGGCTGATCAACAACGCGGGCAAGCCCGTCGTGAAGCGGGACGCCGCCGCCAAGCCGGCCCCCGATGCGTCTTCGTTCAGCGAATTCACCCTCAACATCTAGGTTTGGATCCGGGTGTCGGCCGCGCTCGAACTCGCACAACAGCTGATCGCGCGGCCGTCCGTGACGCCGGACGATTGCGGCTGCCAGCCGCTGATCGCCGACCGGCTGGCCGGAGCGGGCTTTCGGGCCGAAACCTTCGATCGCAACGGCACGCGCAACCTGTGGCTGCAGCGAGGCAGCGGCCGCCCGCTGTTCGTGTTCGTTGGGCATACCGACGTCGTCCCGGCCGGCCCGCGCGAAGCGTGGAGCTGCGAGCCGTTCGTCCCCTCGGTGCGGGAGGGTTGGCTGTACGGTCGCGGTAGTGCCGACATGAAGACTTCGATCGCAGCGTTCGTGGTGGCGGCCGAGCGTTTCGTGGGCGAATCCCCGCGGCATCCCGGTGCGATCGCGCTGCTGCTCACGTCCGATGAGGAGGGCCCTGCGACCGACGGCACCGTCGCTGCCGTCGAAGCACTGCAGGCGCGCGGACAGCTGGTCGACTTCACCCTGGTTGGAGAGCCGACCTCGGTTCGCGAGTTGGGCGACACGATCAAGAACGGCCGTCGCGGGTCGCTGTCGGGTCGCCTCGTGGTGCGAGGCGTGCAAGGCCACGTGGCGTATCCGCACCTGGCGCGCAACCCGATCCACCAGCTTGCCCCGGCGCTTGCCGAGTTGGCCTCGACACAATGGGACCAGGGTGATGCGCACTTCCCTGCGACCAGTTTCCAGGTCTCGAACTTGCATGGCGGCACTGGTGCGGGCAATGTGATTCCAGGGCATTGCGAGATGCAGTTCAACCTGCGCTTTTCCCCGGCGTCGGCTCCTGCCGAGCTGCGCCGGCGAGTCGAGGGCATCCTCGACCGGCACGCGCTTGCCTACGAGCTGCAATGGACGCTGGGAGCGGAGCCCTTCCTGACGCCAGCCGGAAAGCTGGTCGACTGTGTGTCGCGCGCGATCCACGAGGTGTCCGGGCGGCGCCCGCAACTGTCGACCACCGGCGGCACCTCGGATGGACGCTTTCTCGCCCGCATCTGCCCGCAGGTCGTCGAGTTCGGCCCGCTCAATGCGTCGATTCATCAAGTCGACGAACGCGTGCGAATCGAGGATGTCGAGCCGCTGGTCCGCATCTATCAGCGCACGCTCCAATTGCTGCTCGCTCACGCAACTGCTGAACAGAGGGCGACAACATGACGATCGACGCCCAAGCCAATCTCCGTTCGATGCGTGACGTGCTGCGCTACGCAGTCACGCGCTTCAGCGAGCGCCCGATATTCTTCGGGCACGGCCAGCTCGACGCGTTCGACGAGGCGGCCTTCCTCGTAACGCGCGCGCTCAAACTGCCCTTCGAGCGCATGGAGATGTTTCTGGACGCCTTTTTGACCCATGCCGAGATCAACACGCTGATCGAGCTGGTCGAGCGCCGCGTGAAGAAGCGGGTGCCGGTCGCGTACCTGCTGGGGGAGGCCTGGCTGCAGGGCTACCACTTCCACGTGGACTCACGCGTGATCATCCCGCGCTCCTTTATCGCCGAGCTGCTGAAGGACCGCCTTTGCCCGTGGGTTGCCGATCCGGCAACTGTGCGCTCGGTGCTGGACCTGGGCACCGGATCGGGGTGCCTCGCAGTGATCGCCGCCGACGTATTCCCGGACGCTGCGGTCGATGCGGTCGACATCTCCGTCGACGCGCTGGCAGTGGCCACGCATAACGTCGAAGAGTACGGGTTGAGCGAGCGTGTCCGGGTGATCGAATCGGACCTGTTCGAAAACCTCGGCTCCTCGCGCTACGACCTGATTGTTTGCAATCCCCCGTATGTCACCGACGAGGCGCTGGCGAAACTGCCGCATGAATACTCGCACGAGCCGACGTTGGCACTCGCCGGCGGCCCCGATGGGCTGGACGTGGTGCGGCGCGTGGTGGCGCAGGCTCGTACGCGACTGAACGCGCAGGGCCTGCTCGTGATAGAGGTCGGAGACGGCCGCGCTGCCTTCGAACGCGAGTACCCGCGCCTGCCGGTGGTTTGGGCGACCACCAGCGCGGGCGACGATATGGTGCTCTTCGCCAAAGCCGAGGACCTGCCCATAGAGGCATCTGCGCCGCGTTCGGCTGCTGCATAAGGCATGCTGCGGCTGACCGGATTGCGACTCGACCGCGGAGCGCGCACCCTCTATCGCGATGTGAACGTCTCAGCCGCCGATGGCGAGCGAGTCGGTTTGGTCGGCGCCAACGGGTGCGGCAAGTCGTCTCTGATCGCCGCGATTCTCGGACGCGTCGCGATTGACGACGGATCGGTCGAAGCTCCCCCGCAGGACCGGATCGGTTGGATCGACCAGGATATCGTGGCCGAGGGTGCCTGCGCGATCGACTTCGTGCTATCGGGTCACTCCGCTCTGATGCAAGCGCACGCGCAGGTGCGCGAGGCGCTGGACTGCGAAGCTGGCGAAAGCAAGGACCTGCAGATCGCGTCGGCTCACGCGCATCTTGCCGAGTTGGACGAGGGCGCGATCCGTGCGCGGGCGATGGCGATCCTGGACGGGCTCGGCCTGTCGGCGAGCGAAGCGCGAGCACCGTTGGTGGAGCTGTCGGGTGGCCAGCGCAATCGGCTGGCGCTCGCTCGCGTGCTGCTGCAGCCTGCCGATCTGCTGCTGCTGGACGAACCGACCAACCACCTGGACCTGGATTCGATCGTCTGGCTGGAGAACTGGCTGCGCCGCCTGAACGCAACGGTGATCGTGGTGTCGCACGACCGCGAATTCTTGGACCGTTGTGTCGGGACGATTTGGCAAGTTGCGAGCGAGACGATCGTTCGTTATGCGGGCAACTACAGCGCCTTCGAGACCACATGGCTGACGAGGCAGCGGCAGCTCGGCGCGCAGCTGCGACGCCAACAGCAGACGATCGCCCATCTGCAAAGTTTCATCGACCGTTTTCGCGCCAAGCCAACCAAGGCTCGCCAGGCGCAGAGCCGGATCAAGATGCTCGAACGAATCGAAAAGCTCGAGCCGATGCGCGAGGAGCGCGAGTGGAGATTCCAATTCTTCGACCCGCTGCGGCTCCCCGCCCATCTGGTCGAAGGCGAAGGCCTGCGCCTGGGCTACGCCGACAAGGTCGTGCTCAACGAGGTGCAGGTGTCGGTGCGAGCAGGCGATCGCATCGGCGTGCTGGGCGTCAACGGCGCCGGCAAGTCGACACTGGTCAAAGCGATCGTTGGTGAGCTACCCGCGATCCAGGGCGAACTGCGGCGCTCTGCCGGCACCATGATCGGCTACTTCGCCCAGCATCAACTAGAGGATCTCGATCCGGCCGAGACCCCGTTGCAGCTGCTGCGCCGCATTGCGCCGGACGCACGCGAACAGGAGCTGCGCGACTTCCTCGGCGGCTTCCGCTTCGGCGCGGAGCTCGTGGCCCTGCCGGTCGGTCGGATGTCCGGTGGCGAGCGGGCTCGCTGCGCTCTGGCTCTGCTCGTCTGGCGCAAACCCAATCTGCTGGTGCTGGATGAGCCGACCAACCACCTGGATATGGCTACGCGCGAGGCGCTGACGGTCGCGCTGTCCTGCTTCGAAGGTGCGTTGCTGGTGGTGTCGCACGACCGCCACCTTCTGCGTGCCACTGCTGAGCAGCTCTGGCTGGTGGACCAGGCCGGTGTGCGCCCGTTCGACGGCGATCTGGACGACTACTCCGCCTGGGTCATCGAGAGGCGGCGCGTACCGAGCAGTCCGGAAACCGCGGATGCGGCGCCGCTGCGCCGAAGCGAACAGCGTCGCCTCGCGGCTGGTGAGCGGGAACGGCTCGCAAAGGCTCGGCGCCCACTGCAGAACCGGCTGGCCGCAATCGAGCAGCGCATCCAATCCCTAACCGACGAAATCCGGGAGCTGGACGGGCGCTTGGCAACCGAGGAGTTCTATACGGGCGACCCGGATTCCGTCGGCCAGGCTCTCAAGCGACGGGCACAGCTTGACGACGCGCTGCATACGCTCGAGGCGCACTGGCTGGAACTGCAATCGCAGATCGACGCGATCGCTTAGTGGCATGTAACACTCGATTCGGGAGGGAAAGGCACTACCGAATTGGGTGTTACATGCCACTACTAGCTTGCCCCGTCAGGAACGTCCGAACGGCCCCGCTTTCGGGCGCGCTGGTAGATCCAACTTCAGGTCGATCGGACCCGAAGCCGTGCCGTTGCCGCGCGGTCGCTGCGCAACCGCCCCTTCGGCCGGGTCGACCCTTGTCGGCTCGGCGGCCGACGTGATCCCGGAAAGGCCTGTGGTCGGCCCCACGTCGATGTCGATCAACACCTCCGTCGGAGTCTGACTCAGCCGCTCCTCCAAGGCTCCCGGAGCAGGCACGGCCGGAGTCATCTCCGCCTTGGCGGTTGTTGCCGGTATCCGCTCCGCACCGATGTCTTTCGCCGGCATCGGCCTCGACTCGGTGCCCGCGGCTGGCAACGGCTCGAACACCAGCATTGGTTCCGTCGGTTCGTTCGCCGCCGAGCGCGTTCCGACATCCAGATCCAATGCAACTTCTGTCGGCAACTCGGTGAAACGCTCTTCGGTCGTCGCTTCCTCCAGTGCAGCTCGCCTGGAGTCGCGCCCCGACGGCACCGCCTGCCCCGCAGCGATTCGAGCACTCAGCGCCGGCGCCAGCGCGCCAAGCACTGCGGGTTTCGCAGCCTCTGGTGTTCTCAAATCCAACTCCAGCGGGCGCGATGGCACGCCGGTCGTTGTCGTGCTCGCCGAGCCGGAAGTGGTCCGCTCCAGGACGGTCGCATACAGCTCCTTGATGATCTGGACCGTATCGTGCAGTTCTGTAACGGTGATGTGCGTGTTGTGCTCCGACGGCTCGGTCGCACCCGGCGTCGTACTGGCGACCACCGGTGGATTCGTCAGCGCGCCCGGCATCGTCGCCCGGCCTCCAATTCCGCGAGAATCGCGCCCCGCGGCTGCTCGGGCAGCTCGAATCGCGTTTACGCTCGCCTCCCTGGCAATCGCCGGCGCAATTGGCGCTGCGAGTCGATCCTCCACAGGCGCCGGCCAGGCCGAGCTGGCGGGAGAGCGCCGTTGGCGCCAGGCCATTACAAGCGCACCACCGAGCAGCAGGCCGCCAAGGCCTCCAGCCGACCAGGTCCACGCCTGACGCTCTTCAAACTCGCGGCGCAACTCTTCCTGCCGCCGCCGCTCGGCATTCAGTTGTGCCTGTAGTTCCTGGACTTGCTGCGTCATCGCGTCGATGCGCTTGAGCAGTTCAGCGGTCGCATCCGGCACGGCGCCGGTAGTCTCCTGGCCTGACGGAGCAGCGGGCCCGATATCCTCGGGCGAAGCCAGCACGAGGCGATCCGAGGGCGGACGGGCAGCCTTGACCGCTTCCTTCGCCGGCGCAGGCGCGGGGCTCGGGTGCTCCTGCACCGGCGCTGCCGCAATCTCGGCGGCCGGCGGCACCTGGTTCGGCTTCGGAGCTCGCCTCGCCAACGGTTCGAATGGTCTCGGCTTCGGTTTCGCTTTCGGTTTCACCTCGGCCTGCGGCGCAGGCGCACCCTGCTCCAGCTCAGGAGCGTTTGACACGGCCAGCGTAGGCAGGCCAAGCAGGACTGCGAATTCACGCCGCACCGGATCCGTACAGCCGACGTCCAGTGCAATCCTCACTGCAGGTTCGGTCACCGCATCGGGAGTCAAAACCTCGATCACCGATGTCGCTCCCTGGGGCAGCACACGGATCTGCGCCTGCGTCAGGACGGGAGCGCCTTCGCTCGAGATCGGATCGGCCAACCGAACACAGCTAGCCGTCAAGCTCCCGGCGTCTGCGCCCACAACGGGCACCTTGATCGACAGAGGCTGGCCCAATACGGCCGAAATCTGTGCCATTCCGAGTCGCAGCGATGAGACGGTCGAGGCGGCAGGCTGCACGACCGACGGTGGATCCAGCAAAATGGAGAACTCACGGCGTATTTTTTGGTTGCAACCGACCTCGACAGCCACTCGCAAGGCCGGCTCGCCAATGGGTTGGGAGCTCTCGATCGTCAGCTGGCGGCCGGACGGATCGAGTGTGACTCGCCCCGAGCTGAGCGAAGGCGCTGCACCAGCGTTGTCTTCGGCACGAACGATCTGCACGCACTCCGGCGCCAACTGCGCTCCGGTGTCGAGAACGACCGGAACCGTCATTTGCAATGGCTGGCCCAGCGCACTCGAAACGCTCGGCTCGCCCAGCTGCAACGCGAGCGCCGGAGTGGTGAGCGCGCCAACGGAAAGGCATACGGCGAGTCCAAACGCCGTTTTCGCTGCTGGCGGCCAACAGCGCAAAGTCCTGCCGGTTAACATTCCGAATTATTGCCGCCAACCCCCGGGTTTCTGTAGGTAGGACACCTCCTAATTCTGCATGGGGGTGGGGGGAATTCACCTCCTGGCGCGAAATGAGTGCACGAGTCCGTCTTGCCAGCCGCGACCCGCCGCGGCGCCGGTTTCCGGCGTAGGGTTGGCCCGCACCAGTCCGGCGCTTTGGGCGTAATGTCCCACCCTTTGCGTACCTACGCTGCCGACTCCGCAGGCCACCAACATGATCGACCTGTATTCCTGGGCGACTCCGAACGGGCAAAAAGTGCACATCATGCTGGAAGAATGCTCGCTGCCATACCGCGTGCACCCCATCGACATCGGCGCCGGCGACCAGTTCTCGCCACAGTTTTTGCAGATCAGCCCGAACAACAAGATCCCCGCGATCGTCGATCCGGATGGACCCGATGGAAGTGCGATTTCGCTGTTCGAATCTGGCGCGATCCTGATCTACTTGGCGGCCAAGACCGGACTGCTGCTCCCGCAGGCTGATCGTGACCGCTACGTGGCGCTACAGTGGCTGATGTTCCAGATGGGCCATATCGGTCCGATGCTGGGGCAAGCACACCATTTTCGGCAATACGCTCCCGAACGGATCGAATACGCGGTCGATCGCTACACGCGCGAGGCCGCTCGCCTCTACGGCGTGATGGATCGCAGGCTCGCTCACGTCGAATACTTTGCCGGTGGCTACTCGATCGCCGACATCGCCATTTATCCTTGGACTCGATCGCACCAGAACCAGGGTGTGGACCTGACCCAGTATCCAAACGTGCAGCGCTGGCAGCGCGCGATCTCTGCGCGCGCTGCCGTCCAGCGCGGTTTGGAAGTGTTGAAGGACCGGCGCAAAGCGTTGCTCGATGAACGCAGCCGGGAGGTCCTGTTCGGCGCCACCCAGACCGCACGCCATTGACCTACTGGACGGTTCCCTTGGCCAGCTCCGGAAACGGAAGCGCCACGACCTGCACGCCTTCTTCCTCCAACGCCCGCGCCTGTTGAAGCGTGGCCACTCCGCGGATCGGGCGCTCCGGTGCCTCTTTGTAGTGAATGCGGCGTGCCTCCTCGGCGAAACGTTCGCCGACGTCCTCGGTAGTGGCCAGGATCCGCAGCGCTGCGCTCACCAGCGCCGATTGTTGCGGCGCCGGCTGCGCTGCCGGAACGGCAACCGGCGCAACCGGCGTTGCCGCCCCAAGTTTCAAGTGGCTGGCCGACGGCCGGCGCCGGATCAAAGCGGAGCCGCATAGGGGGCAGCCGATCTGTTGCGCGAGCAACTGGGAGTCGAATTGCTCCTGCGAGGCGAACCAGCCCTCGAACAGGTGGTCCGCGTCGCAACACAGATCGAAGACCTTCACGCTAGGTGCCCCGGCAACGCACCGGCACGGCTCACGGGCGGTGCGCAGCGCCAAGGTCGCCGCACGCCCGCACCAGGTGCCTACACAGTGCCGCATGCTCCGCTTCCAGCGCCCGGGCCAACGCCACGAGGCGCGACGGCGGCGCGGACGGACAGGCTTCCTCGAGTTGCCTGGCGACCTGCGCCAGGCCGGAGGCGCCGAGCGTGGCGGCTCCTCCCTTGATGGAGTGGGCCAACTTCTGCAGAGGCAACCGCTCGGCGCGCTCGGCTTGCTCGATCATCCGCAGAACGTCGCCCTCGTGCAGTTGGGCGAAACGCTTCAACAGGCGCAGATAGACGTCTGCGCTGTTGCCGACGAACGCCAGACCCGCATCGACGTCCAGTCCAGCCAGACCTCGCAGGCGCATCGTCGCGTCGCTCGCGTCATCCGTCGTCGGCACCGATGTAGCCATTTGCGCGTATGGTAGCGCGGCGCTCGTGCGACAATCACGCTCGCGACCGTGGCGTAACTGGTAGCCGCAAGGGACTTGAAAATTTGAGCGCCGGCTGCGAAAGCTTCCGGATGACTCCCGCCAAAGTCAGCGAACCCCCTGCGCGCGCAGCGCGAGGCGACGCTGAGCGAAGCCCCATTCGGGGAACGTGCAGAGACTTGACGACGGGGGCCTAAGGCAGCGCCCGCTTAGACGGACGATGCGGGCGACGCGATGGCCAAGGCAAAGTCCAGCCGACAAACGGGTCGTGGGGACGCGGGCGTGTGAATCCGCACCCCGGCCCGGCGGCGAAAGCCGCAGCTCGGATGAAAATCCCTGACCTTCGGGTGTGCGGGTTCGATTCCCGCCGGTCGCACACCCCCCTCCCCAATGGGAGAGGGGAGCCTGACCTCAGGATTTCGCGCCAACCAGCTCCGCGCCGGCGTGGTAGCGCGCGAACAGTGCCGTAGCGATCAACGGCGCCGGGCCGCCGGCGATCACCGAAGCCAGTTGATAGCCCAGAGAGGCGCCGCTGTAGCGCATCCGTCCGGTAAACGACTCGGCGATCAACGCTGCCTGCGGCCCGTACATCATCGCGTGCGGCACCAGAGAGAGCACGAACGAGACCATGTGCAGCAAAGGCGACGTCGTCACACTGCCTTTGCCGCAACGCACCAGCGCACCTTAACGAAAATCCGGGGAGCCCCGCGTGCTTCAAGCCTTCCTCGTGTCGATCAGCGTCGTCACCTTGGCGGAGATCGGCGACAAGACCCAACTGCTCTGCTTGATGCTGTCGGCGCGCTATAAAAAACCGATTCCGATCATCCTGGGCGTGCTCACCGCGACACTCGCGAATCACGCCGGCGCCGGAGCGCTTGGCACCTGGCTATCGGGCGTGCTGAACCCGACTATACTGAACTGGGCGATCGTGGCGTCCTTCGTTTTGATGGCAATCTGGGTCTTGGTTCCGGAGCGCTCCGATGCGGCCGAAGCGGCCGTGCCAAGGCGGGGACTCGGCGTCTACGGCACTACGGCAGTTGCGCTGTTCGTCGCCGAGATGGGAGACAAGACGCAGATCGCCACGATTGCGCTCGCTGCGCGCTTTCACGACTTCGTCGCCGTCGTCGCCGGAACGACCCTCGCGATGCTGATCGCCGACGTGCCCGTCATCTACCTGGGACAACGCTTCGCCGATCGCCTGCCTGCGAAAACGGTGCACGTCATCGCCTGCATCATGTTCCTGATTCTGGGCGCGCTCGCCCTGAGAAACGCTCTGGCGCAGAGTTCCATCTGATGCCGCGCCATCGCGCGCGCGTCACCGCTTCCCGTACGACGTGAAAACGTAGTCCTTCGCCTTCACGATCGTATGGCAAGCGTACCCGCAGTTGCTCCCGCGTTCGCCTCTGCCTTCTTTCATCGCGATTCCCCCTTATCGAGTTCGGCGTGCGCTTAACGGTCAGTGAGGCGTTGGCGAAGCTCGCGCGCGCTCTGCGGCCGCGCGCGCGGGTCGAGCTCCAAGCATGCCTTTGTAACCGATAAAAGACGCTCGGAGTATGACCGCTCCAGGATCTCGAAAGACAAGGAAACCAGGTCCTCGCGGGAGCGCGACGGTGCCTCTTGCGGCGCCTTGGCACTCATGCAAGCGAGGATGCAGGCTCCAATTGCGTAGACGTCGGTCCAAGCGCCAACAGTACCGTCTCGTTCGCAGGCCTCCGGCGCCGCGTAGCCCGGGGTGTACATCGGGATCACCGATGTGGATTCCCGCCCCACCGTGCGCCGGGCGGCGCCAAAATCGATCAAGGTGGGCGCGCCGTCGGGCTTCAGGATGATGTTCGTCGGCTTCAGATCGAGGTGCAGCAGCTTGTGGCCGTGCACTTCGTGCAGACCATCGAGCACCCGTGTGAAGACGGCGGTGATGGCATCTTCGGGCAGCACCGCGATGCGGCCTTTCTTGCGATGACGCAGGATACATTTCTGGAGCGACTCTCCCTCGATGAACTGCATCACCATGTAGATCGTCTCGTTGGCGCGTAGCAGTTCGAGCACCTGCGTGACGTTCGGGTGGCTGATCCCCGCAAGGATCCGTGCCTCCTCGAAAAAAGCGGCAAGGCCGATCTTGTAGGCGGTGATGTGCTCGGCTCCGATATAGGGAACGAGGTCGCCGGGGCGCCGCAGGACGCGGTCCGCAGGCATGTATTCCTTGATCGCCACGCACTCGTCGCTCTGCTCCGAGTATGCGAGGTAGACGATCGAAAATCCTCCGCTGGAAAGGTGCTGGAGAATGCGGTATCCACCGATCTCGGTGCCCTCGGCAAGCGGGGCGGGGCTGACAGGTGCCATCTTAGGTCGGGCGAACGAAGGAATTGGCGCGGCGGCCTGAAACGCCAATATAAATCGAACTCACTCCTCGGGGCGAGGTGGTCGCAGGCGTGCCGCAATCATCAGCAGTTGAGCCATATTTCGCGCACCGAGCTTTGGCAGCAAAATCCCTTCGCGCACGGTATTCGGAAGTCGATGCTTTCATACGATTCGACTCACGTCGGGAAAAATTCCCGACCTCCATATGGGAGACTCTGTGGCTGCTCGAATCAGCCGAGAAGAACGATAGCGCGGAGCGGCGGAGGATTCCGAATGATCGCTGCAACAGGTCCAACAGGCGACCGCGTCAAACTCTGGGCTTGTCTGCTGAGTGCGGCCGCGCTCCTTCCGGCGGGGCAGGCACAGCAAGTCGCACAAGAGCAGCAAGTCGCGCAACAAGTCGATCCGGCGGCAAAACCCGCGCAGCCGACAACGAACGAGATCGAGCAGGTTGAGGTGATTGCTCCGGCGCCGCTGCCCGGGCTGGGCGTCAACATCAACCAGATTCCGGCCAACGTCCAGAGCATTGGCGCCAAGCAAATCGAGAAATCGCATCCGATGGATTCTTCCGAAACATTGGAACGCAACCTGGGCAGCGTGAATATCAACGACACTCAGGGCGGGCCCTTGCAGGCCGACGTGAACTTCCGCGGTTTCACGGCATCGCCCATCCTGGG
>JAFAIM010000020.1 GCA_019236735.1 Burkholderiaceae bacterium | reverse complement strand
GCTAGTGGCCTATTGCCGAGACCTTCTCGCAAATTCCGGCGGCGGGCTGGGCCTCCGTAGCCCGCCGAAGCCGCGTAGCAGCGAAGGCGGGCGAAGGAGGGCCGACATCCGCGCATCCGCGAAGAGGCAGCCGTCCGGTCAGAAAGGTAGCTTGAAGCCCGGCGGCAGCGGCAGCCCGCTCGTGAGCGCACCCATCTTCTGCTGCGTCGTTTCCTCGGCGCGGCGCACTGCGTCGTTGAAAGCCGCAGCCACCAGATCCTCCAGCATGTCGCGATCCTCCCCGAGCAGGCTTGGATCGATCGTCACGCGGCGTGCCTGGAACTTGCAGGTGAGCAGGACTTTTACCAGCCCCGCGCCCGATTGCCCCTCGACCTCGATCGACGCCAACTCGTCCTGCAGGCGCTTCATGTTCTCCTGCATTTTTTGCGCCTGCTGCATCAATCCGGCCAGCTGGTTTTTCATCATCTCGCGCCTTGCCTCTTTCCCGTCATTGCCCCTGCAGTCATTGTCCCTGTATCGGTTTGATCGAGGCCGGATCCACGCTTGCCCCGAAGTTCTCGATCAATTCTCGCACGAAGGGATCCGAGTAGATCGACTCCTCTGCGGATCGCTGGCGCTGCGCGCGTGCCTGCTCGTTCAGCCCGGCGGCCGTCGGCCCACGCGTTGCGCCGATCTCGAAGGAAACCCGCACCGGCCGCGCCAGCAGCTCGGCGAGCGCAGCGCGCAGCCGCTCCTGCGCACCCGATTCGAGCAGCGTCTTTACCGGAACACGCAGCTGAAAATGATCGCCGTCGCGCGCAACCAGCTCGCTGCGCAACGCCAGTTCGCGCGGCATTCCAGCGAGCCTAAGACTTTGCACCAGCTCGGGCCACGGAAGATCGCCAACCGCCCCAGTTGGCGGCGCCGCTCCTGCCGAATCCCTCGCCAGCAACGGCCCCTGGCCGCGCTCCGCCGCAGGCTGGGTGGCGCGAGAGGATGCTGCCGCTTCGCCACCGATCGCCGGTGCGGCAGCAGCGGACTGCGCGCGCCGGCCACCCTGCGGCGAAGCGCCGGGACCGCCGGTGGGTGCCGAAGGCGCGATCTCGGGTTGGAACGCCAGCATCCGCAGCAGCGCCATCGTGAATCCAGCGTATTCATCCGGCGCCAGACCCAGATCGTTGCGCCCGTGCAGCGCGATCTGGTAGTACAGCTGGACTTCTTCGGCACCAAACCGCCGCGCCAGCCGTGCAACGTCCGCCTCGAGCGGCTCGCCTGCCGGCGCCGGCTGCACCTGCTGCGCCAACGCGATCCGGTGCAGCAGGCTGCCAAGGTCGCGCAGTGCCTGTCCGAAAGAAAGGCTGCGTTCGGCCATCGCATCCGCAAGCGCCAGCAGCCTGGCGGCGTCGCGATCGGCCAGCGCCTCGAGCAGCTTGACCAGCAGCGACGAATCGATCGCTCCGAGCATCTGGTCGACCGCTTGTGCATCGACCTTTCCGCCGCTGAACGCAATCGCCTGGTCGAGCAGCGACAAGGCATCCCGCATGCTGCCGCGCGCGGCGCGCGCCAACCCCATCAGCGCAATCGGGTCCGCTACCACCTGCTCGGCCTGCGCGATCTCGCCCAGGCGCTGCGCAATCGCCTGCGGGGTGACCTGCTTTAGATTGAACTGCAAGCAGCGCGACAGAACGGTTGCCGGGATCTTTTGCGGATCGGTCGTGGCAAGGATGAACTTGACGAAATCGGGCGGCTCTTCCAGCGTCTTGAGCATCGCGTTGAAGGCATACGTGGTCAGCATGTGCACTTCGTCGATCGTGTAGACCTTCACGCGCGCATCCGCCGGCGCGTAGATGGCGCGCTCCAGCAGCTGCATCATTTCGTCGACACCCCGATTGCTGGCCGCGTCCATCTCGATGTAGTCGACGAAGCGGCCGGCGTCGATCGCGGTGCAGGCGTGGCACACGTTGCAGGGCGTCGCCGTAATGCCGCCGGTGCCGTCCGGCCCTACGCAGTTCAAGGCCTTGGCCAGGATGCGCGCGATCGTCGTCTTGCCGACGCCGCGTGTCCCTGTGAACAGGTACGCATGATGCAGACGCCCGTTTTGCAGAGCGTGCGTCAGCGCCCGGACTACGTGGTCCTGACCGACCAACGACCCGAAGTCGCGCGGCCGCCACTTGCGAGCCAGGGCCTGATACGTCATGCCGAGCCTGCGGCGCTCGTGCGGCCGAGGCGGCCGAGCGCATCGCCGGTGACACGGCAGATGCGCCAGTCCGAAAGCAGTTCGGCCCCGAGGGAGCGGTAAAAGTCGATCGCGTGGCGGTTCCAATCCAGCACCGCCCATTCGAAGCGGCCGCATCCGCGCGTCACGGCGATCGACGCCACGTGCGAGATCAACGCCCGCCCGACGCCGCGCCGGCGCGCATCCGGCACCACGTACAGATCCTCCAGGTACAAGCCTCTTCGTCCCAGGAACGTCGAGAAGTTGTGGAAGAACAGCGCAAATCCCACCGCCCGCTCCCCTTCCCACGCAAGGCAAGCCTCGATCACCGGACGGGCCGCACCCAGCTCTTGGCGCAACTGCTCCTCGCTCGCAACCACCTGATGCTCGAGCTTTTCGAAGCTCGCAAGGTCGCGCACCAGAGACAGCAGCACGGCGGCGTGCTGCGGATGCGCCTGCTCGATGCGCACGGTATTCATCTCGAGGTTTCCCCTGGGTCGCGAATTTTGGAAAGGCGAGCCTGATCCTCGGCACTCGGGGAATTCCGCTATGGCTGCTTCGTTCCCGACCTGACCAGGTTTACGGCGCCTCGATGCGAGGGGGCCCGCCGCTGCCGATCTTATCAGCGGCGGCCGGCAGCGCGGTTTCCACGAGCGAGCCGTCGGCGAGCACCAGCGCGGTGCGGATCGGACGCGCGGGGCGCACGTGCTCCACGGCGGCTGCGTACCGCACCAGCTGGCGCTCGTAACCTGCTCGTTCGGAATCGGTACAGCGCCACTTGTAATCCAGGATCCAGACGGTGTCCCCCAGCTCGACCAGCCGGTCGATGCGCAACGACTGCCCACCCGCGTCGATCAGCTCGAGCTCGTTCCAGGCGCGCGCGCCGGGTCCGAAAAAGGGCCGCAGTGCCGGCGCTGTTGTCACGCGCTGTGCGGCCTGTACGACTTCGCGCGCCTGCTGCGCATCCAGCGCGAACTCCGCGCAGATCCGTTCGGCCTGCTGCGGCGCATGCGGCTGCGTGGGGTGCTCGAGCAGTGCGTGCCAAGCTTTGCCCATCCGGATCGCGTCCGACTCGCCCGCGGCCAGTCGCCGCCCGGTGGGAAGCGGCTGCGGGCGGAAGTCGGAAAGATCTCGCTCGCGACCGCCCGCGGGCGGCGCCAAGCTTCGCGGCGATGCTGCGGCGGTTTCGCTCGGCACACCGGCGCTCAGCCGCTCGTACCAGGATCGCGCCCTCGCGCTCCGATTCCTGTCGCTGGCGGATACGATCAGCACTTGTTGGGCTCGCGTCATCGCCACGTACAGCAGGTTCCAATCCTCCTGAATCCGCTGTTCGCGATCGGCCTGGAGCCAGGCTCGCCGTCCTGATCCCGAGCGGCTGGGGCGACCCACCAGGGAAAAATGCTCCGGCTCCGGCAGCTGCGGCGGCCAATTCAGCAGCACTTGGTAGTCGTCGGGCCGGTCGTCAATCGCGCACGTGTCTGCGATCGCCACGATCGGCGCTTCGAGCCCCTTGGCGCCATGGACCGTCATCAGGCGCACCGCATCGTCCGAGGCAGCCAGCCCCTCGTCGAGCGTCTGCGCGTCGCGGTCGCGCATCCACTGCAGCTCGTCGAGGAAACGCGTAAGCGTGGGGAAGCGACCCGCGTCCAGCGTTAACGCCAGTTCCAGGAACGCATCGAAATTGGCCTGGACCTGCACGCCGCGCTCGCGCGGAACGCACTGAGCGTAGCGCGCGCGCACGTCGGCCTGATCGAAAATCCGGTCCAGCAAATCATGCACCGGCAGCACGCCGGCGTCCTGCCGCCACCCCGCCAACAGGGCTCGCGCACGCGCAAGCTCGAGTCCGCAGCCGACGATCGTAGAAAGTCCGTGCCACCACGCGTCTGTACTGGCATCGGCGATTGCCACGAGGTCCCGATCGGTGCAGCCGAAGACGGGCGAGCGCAGCGCATGCGCCAGACTCAGGTCGTCTTCGGAACACAGGAACTGCAGCAGCGCCCGCAGGTCCTCGATTTCCGGCTGTGCGAGAAGCCCTCCTTTGCGATCGGCAAGAGTCGGTATGCCGGCCTGCCGGAACGCGCGCTCCAGTTCCGCCATGTGCGTGCGTTGTCGCATCAGCACCAGCACATCGCTCCAGGTCGCCCGCCGTTCGTTCCCGCCTTCGGTGACTCGAACGCTTGCGACCCAGTGGGCGATCTCGGCGGCCAGCATGCTGCCTTCTCGCTCATAGCGGTCGTTGCGCGGTTCCGCGCGGCCGTCGCGAAGCACATCGCGCAAGGCCGGTTCCCTAGTGGCAGAAGCGGCGTTGCGCGGCGCTGCGCTCGCATCGGCCGCCGATCGCGCCAGCGGAAGCAGCACGAAACCACCGTTGGCGTGCGCGTGCGAGCTGTGTTGCTGGTACAGCCGGTTGTGGCCTGTAAACACGGAGTCGAGGGTCGCCACCAGTTGTGGTGGTACGCGCCGAGTGACATTGGTGCGCAAAGTGGCGGCAGCGAACTTTTGCGCCAGATAGATGCGAGCCGCTTCGAACACGCGCGGTTCGGCGCGGCGGAAGCGGTAGATCGATTGCTTGGGGTCACCGACCACGAACACCGTCGGCTGTTGCGAATCGCCCTCGTAGGCGTCGAGCCAACATCGGAGCGCGCGCCACTGCAGAGCGCTCGTGTCCTGGAACTCGTCCACTAACAGGTGCCGGTAGCGCGCATCCAGGTTCGCCTGCATGTAGGCGGCGGTCGCCTCGTCGCGCAGCAGCCGATCCGCGTGCCACTCGATGTCGGTGAAGTCCAGCACATTGGCCTCGCGTTTGCGACGCTCGTACGCATGCACCAGGCGCTGGCCACAACGCAACCCGCACTCGTTCAGTCGTATTGCGTCCCACTCTTGTTCGGCCTCACGCACCGCCTGCAGCGCCTGGGCCGCACGGGCGAAAAGTTCGTCAAAGTGGAGCGTCGCATCGCCCGATCGCGTCCCTTCCTTCGGTTGCAAACGTTTCAAAGGCTCGCCCTTGTCGCTCAGCAGTACGAGGCTCGCGAGCCGCACGTCGCGCGCCGGCTCCGGCGACGCCTGTAGGAAGGCGCGCGCCTTGTGGATCGCCGCCTTCTCTGCATGGGTCTGCCGTGGTGCGGTCTCCCAACGCTCCAGCAGCGCCTCGATCAAATCCAGGAAAGCCCTTTTTCGCAGCGCCTCACCCGGATGGTGCGTTTGCGCAAAACCCGCGATTCGCAACGCCTCTCGCATCGGCTCGGATGCGCGCTCGATTGCGCGGGCGCCATCGGGGCCGCCGAAGCTCCACCATTCGGCCCGCTTGTCCACGAAGCCGCGCAGCAGCTTTTCGGTGTTCGCGTCGCCGATCCGACTGACGAGCTCCTCGTAATCCGACAAGGGCCCGGTATCGGCCTGTTCGACCTGCAGCAGCTCGCCGGCGAAATCGTTCCATGCTTCCTGCAGCAATCTGCCCGGCGCCTCGATCAGACTCGCAGAATGGGGAACGTCGCTTGCGAGCGGGGCGCGGCGCAACAATCTCCAGAACCATCCATGGAAGGTCTCGATACTGACCCCCGGCTCGGCGGATGCCACGCGCTCGTGCAGTTCGCGCGCAAGCGGCAAAGCTTGATGCGCCTGCTCCGCACTCAGTCCGCGCTGCTCCAGCGCAGCCAGCACCTGCGTGGATTCGGCACGCGCGAGCACTTCCAAGTCCTCGAGCAGCCGTTTTCGCATCTCCTGCGCAGCGCGTCGCGTAAAGGTGATCGCCAGGATCTGCTCGGCCGGTGTGCCGGCAAGCAACAGACGCACAATGCGGCCGACCAGCAGCCACGTCTTGCCGCTGCCGGCGCACGCGTCCACCACCGCGCTGGCGCCTGGATCGAGTGCGCGCCGCACGAAGCGGTCGTGCGATACCGGCTGGTTGTCCCAGAGGTATTCGCTCATCAGTTAGCGGGGAGTCTCAGGCGCAGATCATCAACCAGGAACATCGTCGCCCCACTCATCTTTTCGACACAAGCCGCGCATCTCGCAATGCGAGCACGTTGGCTCAGCGCCGAGCGCAGCGAGCGGCGCACCCTGCGCGACGCGGGCCAGGTCACCACACAAACGTTGCTCGACCAGGCGGACCCAGCGAGGGAACGGGTCGGCAGCGGGGAACTGTCTGACCGGCTCGCCGCGCGTGGTGCGTTCGAAACTCAGGTAGCTTGCGGCGACACGCTCCGACCCAAGCGCGAGCGCGTACAGCGGCAGCTGGATGTGTTCGCCAGGATCGCGGGCGTCGCCGCGTACGGCATCGTGCGTGCGTGCCTTGTAGTCAATCACCTCCTGGTCGATCACCTCCTGATCCACCATGTCATGGTCAACGAGCTCCCGTTCAACCGCCTCTCGCCGCCGTCGCACATCGATCCGGTCGACCCTGCCGCTGAGCTCGACCTCGCGCAACAGCTCCAGACGCAAGGGCACGTGGAACCCAGCCTCGGCAGCGTGCAAGCGCCACCCCGCTTGCTGACGCACGCGCAGCCATGCGACATATCCCGGAATCAGGTCCAGCACGCGACGGCGGTAGGCAACCAGTGCCGGACGTATTCGCAACTCGGTTAAAAAGACGTCCTGCGTGATGCGTTCCAACTCATTCTGCAATTGAGCATCCGTCATTCCGTACAAGTGATCGTTGTCGAAATCGCGGTGCAGTCGATGCAACACCGTGTGCAGCGCGGTACCCAGGTCGCGTTTATCGGGCACGCCGTCGGGCAGCTCGCGGCGGCGCAGTCCGAGCAGGTGGCGCGCGTAGAACTGGTACGGGCAGTCGACCAGGCTCTGGCAGGCTGCCACACTCAAACGCTCGCCAAGCCGGTGGGCGCAACTCGGCTGCGGCCGTCGCACCGGTCGAGCGGCCACGGACCGCCGCGGCGGTTCATAAGCGGTCATCGGATCGGGCCAGCGCGCGGTCGTTGCCATCACGCGCAGCCGATCGAGCCACGGCGCCAAAGATCGAGGTTCGTCGCCGACGCGTTCGCGCCAGGTCGCGACAAGGCGTGGCACGGAACACATCAGAGACGCGAGCTCCAAGCCTTGTGCCCGATGCAGATCAGCCTGCGTAGCCAGGCCCAGGTCGCGGCGCACGCCGGCGGAGATCAGCACACCTGGCTCGGTCCCCGTGGGCAGATGCTCGGAATCGGCGCCGATCAGCACCGCCGCGTCGAATTCGCGCAAGCAAGCGCCGCCGAGCGAAGTCATTACCACGGGGCTCTCGATGCCCGGGTCGGATGCATTCGTGTTCTCGAAATGTTGCGCCAACAGCTCGCGGTAGCCGGCGAGCTGCATGTGCGCGGCAGTGCCGACGACGCTGTCGCGCAGCCTGGCGAGTTCCCGTAGCACGTCGCAGCCGACGGGATCGCGCGCCAGTGCCTCGCGCATCCCCAGTGCCTGCAGCGACCCATCGAACGCGGCGGCAAGCTGCTCCAGCGTCGCAGCTGCCCTGAGGCGGCGTGCTTCGCTCGCCAGTTGCGCCAGGGTCGTGCGAGCTGCCGTAACGTCTCCGTCTGCGTCCTGGCGCGAATCGTCCAGGCGGGCGAGGGCGCGCTCGATCGCGCGCAGCCCGCCGAAAATGGGCCCCGAATGCGCGAGGCGATCGAGCAGCCGTGCAGTGGCACGCCGCTCTGAACGATCCGCCAGCGCGAACGGCGAGCGCAGCCAGTCGAGAAGATCGCGCATGCGGAAGTCATCGCTCGCGAGGTCGAGCCAGCGCATCACCGCGGCGGCTGCACTCGTGGTCGACAGCTTCCAGCCTGCCTGATCGGCGACCAGGATCGCAGCACGCTCTAGCAGGGCGCGCACGCGGCGGGCCGTCAGGCGGTCGGAGGCCACCAGTGCGATTCGTTGCACGCCCTCACGCAGCCACTGTTCGACCTGCTGTGCGGCCGCAATCGCCTCTTCCTCCAGCGATCGCGTTGCCACGATCCGTAACGGCGCAGCACGCAGCGCAGTAGCAGCCTTCATGCGCTGCGCGAGCGGCTCGGCCGCAACATTGGGTTCGGCCAGTTCCGGCCACGTCGTCGCAAGCCATCGGTGCTCGGGCAGCTCGACTGGCAGCTCGCCGACGACGGCACACACCGGCTGCGGCTGATTGGACCCAAGCCTTGTCAGCAGCACGCGCTGCCACGACGTCAGGCCGAACGGGGCGAGCATCGCAAGCGGGCCATCGAGGCTCGCAGTGCGCCGCTCCCAGTTCTTCAGCAGCTCGGCAGCGCCGAACTCGGAACTGCAATGCGCTCTCCACAGATGGAGAACGAGTTGCGACTGCTCGCTCGCGGCGCCTGCCGCCCGACGCTGGAAATGCCGCGCGACGCTGTCGCGCCAGCGGCCCTCGAATCTGCCGTCGTCGCCAACGGCTGCCAGCGTGAGCTCGTCGCCGAGATCGGCCAGCTCCGCCGCGAGCGCCCACAGTGCGGACGGCCGCTCCCCGAATGCTTGGCGCACCCATTGGCTGCCGCGCAGAGCCTCGAACAGTTCGACGAGGCGGCGCGTCTGCGGCTCGCCTGCCGAGCCGCTCCATCGCTCGAGGGTTGTGACGCGCGGCGCGACCACTGCGCTCGAGCTCTCGAGCGCGCGAATCAACGCCGTGAACAACCATGTCCGGTCCGACATCCTCGGCACGAGCACGGTCAGCGCGCGCAGATCGCGCCTCGGCAGTTTGCAGCGCGCGGCGAACCCGAGCAGCTGTGTTGCCGCGGCATCCCACCAGCGCCGGTCCAGCGGAGCGGCGGCCGTCTCGAACGTCACTGCGATTGGACTCCTCGAAATCGACCAAATGGCCGGCAAAGTGTTACCATACGCGTGCGCCGCGGAGTGTTCGGTTCGAGACGATGCGGTTGGAGGCAATGAGCGATATCAAGTACGTGAGTGACGCGTCATTCGAGTCGGATGTCCTGAAAGCGTCCGGCGCGGTTCTGGTCGACTACTGGGCTGAATGGTGTGGCCCGTGCAAGGCGATCGCGCCGCTGATGGACGAGATCGCGAAGGACTACGACGGTCGGCTGACCGTCGCCAAAGTCAACGTTGACGAGAACCAGGCAACACCTGCGCGGTACGGCATTCGCGGAATTCCGACGCTGATGTTGTTCAAGAACGGCTCCGTAGTCGGTACGCGCGTGGGCACATTGAAGAAACCGGAGTTGGTCGCCTTTATCGACAGCAACCTGTAGACGACACCAGTCGCGGCGGGCGCAGTGGGCTCGCCGCCGCGTATCCCGCGGTGCCGGCCCTCCGCCCGGTCCGCAGCAGCCCTCCGGCGCAAATCCCAAGCGCCCGCTCAACCGAAGCTCCCACAGAAATCCATCCAGACAGGCCCGTCCATGCAACTCTCCGAACTCAAAGCGCTCCACGTCTCCGCGCTGCTCGACATGGCCGCCGCGCTCGAGATCGACAACGCCAACCGGATGCGCAAGCAAGAGCTGATGTTCGCGATCCTGAAGAAGCGCGCCAAATCCGGCGAGCCGATCTACGGCGACGGCACGCTGGAGGTGCTGCCGGACGGCTTCGGCTTCCTGCGCTCGCCCGAAACGTCCTACTTGGCGAGCACCGACGATATCTACATCTCTCCCTCGCAGATCCGCCGCTTCACGCTGCACACCGGTGACTCGATTGAGGGCGAGGTGCGGACGCCGAAGGACGGAGAGCGCTACTTCGCGCTGGTCAAGGTCGACAAAGTCAACGGGCAGGCGCCGGACTCGACCAAGCATCGCATCCTGTTCGAGAACCTCACGCCGCTGTTCCCCGACAAGCCCCTGCAGTTGGAACGGGACATGCGGGGTGATGAGAACATCACCGGCCGGTTGATCGACATCATCGCTCCCATCGGCAAGGGGCAGCGCGGACTGCTGGTGTCCAGCCCGAAGTCGGGCAAGACCGTGATGCTGCAGCACGTGGCGCATGCCATCACCGCCAACCACCCGGACGTCGTCCTGATCGTGCTGCTGATCGATGAGCGCCCCGAGGAAGTCACCGAAATGCAGCGGTCGGTGCGGGGCGAGGTCGTCTCTTCGACCTTCGACGAGCCTGCAGCGCGCCACGTGCAGGTGGCCGAAATGGTGATCGAGAAGGCGAAAAGGCTGGTGGAATCGAAAAAGGACGTGGTGATCCTGCTCGATTCGATCACGCGGCTGGCGCGCGCCTACAACACAGTGGTTCCTGCCTCCGGCAAGGTGCTCACGGGTGGCGTCGACGCCAATGCCCTGCAGCGGCCCAAACGCTTTTTCGGCGCGGCCCGCAATATCGAGGAAGGTGGCGCGCTCACGATCATCGCCACTGCGCTGATCGACACCGGCTCCCGGATGGACGACGTGATTTACGAGGAGTTCAAAGGCACCGGCAACATGGAGATCCACCTGGAGCGGCGCCTGGCGGAAAAGCGCGTGTACCCCTCGATCAACGTCAACCGCTCCGGAACACGCCGCGAGGAGCTTCTGCTCAAGCCCGATGTGCTGCAGAAGGTGTGGATTCTGCGCAAGCTCCTGTTCGGCATGGACGAAATCGAGGCGATGGAATTCCTGCTGGACAAGATGAAGCAGACCAAAAACAACGCCGAGTTTTTCGACATGATGCGGCGCGGCGGCTGAAATCTGCTGCGCGGGCCGATGGTAGAATCCGCGATCGACTCAAAGTCAAGACAGCCCCCGCCGAACCCATGAAATCCGGCATCCACCCCGAATACCGCGAGGTCGTGTTCGTGGACGTGTCCAGCGACTTCTCGTTCGTCACTCGTTCGACCGTCCAGAGCCGCGAGAAAACGACCTGGAAAGACGGCAAGGAGTACCCGCTGTACAAGCTGGATACCTCCTCCGAGTCCCATCCGTTCTATACGGGCGCGCAAACGCGAATCGTCGAGGCCGGGCGCGTCGAGAAGTTCCGGCAGAAGTTTGCTGCCAAGACCGAGGCGGTCAACGCGGCTGCGGCGCAGGCCTCCGCAGCCAAGAGCAAGCGCAAGTAACAGCGCGGCACGCCGTCCCGGTGTGCCGCACAAAAGTGGGGGCTGCCGCCCCCTTTTTTCGTTCTTCATGAACTTCGATCGCCAGCGACCGACCCCAGCGCGCCTGTCGGCGGAGGCTGCCGTGGCGATGCCGCGCGTGGTGCTGCTGGCTCTGATGGCTGCGTTTGCCGTGCCCGGGGTTTTCGGACGCGACCTTTGGCCCGAAGACGCTGCCGCGTTCGGGCACATGTGGACGATGGCGCACGGTACGGCGGCAGACTGGCTGTTTCCGAGTGTCGGCAATCTGGCAACGCCGCAGGATGGGCCGTTTCCCTTCTGGCTGGGCGCGGCGGCGATCCGCGCGCTGGGTCCGTGGCTGGGAGACGTCGCCGCAAGTCGCGTGTCGGCACTCGCGTGGTTCGCGCTAGCGGCGCTCGCGCTCTGGGCAGCCACTCGGCGCCTCGCCGCGGGCGAGGCCGCCCAGCCGATCACTCCTGCCTTCAGCCGGGAGGCAGAGACTTCCGACTACGCGCGCTTGATTGCCGACATCGCAGCGTTGCTGTTCGTAGGCACGCTCGGGATCCTCGTCACGCTGCATGTAACCAGCGGCGACACCGTTTCGATGGCAATCGTCGCGACAGCGTTGTATGGCCTTTCGATCGCGCCACAACACCGGATCGCGGCAGCTGCATTGGCGGGAGCATGCGCTGGCGCGCTGGCTTTGAGCCGCGGTCCTGTGCTTGCGGCCGGGCTTTTGGCAGGATGCGCAGCCGCTCTTTGGCTGTGCGCTGGCGACGCGCACGGCCGCCGCCGGCTGACACCGGTCGTGGTGTGCATCGTTTGCGCGCTGGCGGTGACCGCAGCCTGGCCGGTAGCGGCCTGGTGGGTCGCTCCCGGATCGGCGCAGCGCTTCGCCTCCGCTTGGATGGACACATTCGAGTCGACCCATGGGCCGCTGACGAGCGGCGATGGAGTCTGGTTGCTGCGCAACGCGAGCTGGTACGTCTGGCCGTTGTGGCCACTGGCGGCGTGGGCCGTGTACGCATGGCGGCATCGCTTGCACGCGCCGCACGTCGCGGTGGCGGTTGCGGTGCTCGCCGGCCTGCTGCTGGCGCTGGCCTTGGCCTCACCGCTGGACGAATCGAAGTTCGTGCTGACGATCCCGCCGCTCGTCGTTCTGGCGGCATTCGCATTTCCAACGCTGCGTCGCCCGCTCGCGCAGTGGTTCGACTGGTTCGCAATCGCCGCTTGCACGCTGTTTCTCGCGTTCGTGTGGGCGTATTTTCTTGCGTGGGTCAGCGGCACACCGCACGCGATGGCCGCCTCGGTGCTGCGGCTGGTCGTCGGCTTCGCGCCAAGCGGCGGCACGCTTCCTCTCGTGTTCGGCTTGGCGATCACGGGGCTATGGGTAGGGTTGATCGTGTGGCGCATACGCCGCCACCCGCCGATGCTCTGGCAAGGCGCATTGTTGTGGACGGCCGGAATCGTTTCGCTGTGGCTCACGACGGTTGCACTGTTTCTGCCGGCAACCGACTACAACCGCAGTTACCGCCGGCTGGCCACGCAGATCGGACGCAGAGTACCGGCCAGCGAGTGCGTAATCGCATCGGGTGTCTCGCCTTCCCTGCAAGCGGTGCTGGCGTTCTACGGGAACATCCGCTTCGCCGCAGATGCCGAACGCGGATGTTCGATGGCGCTGCAGCCGCAGTTCCGCCGCTCCGGGGCCGCGCCGCTTCCCTCGGCATCGGACGACGGCTCGTGGGAGCTCGTGTGGGAAGGCCGCAGGCGGGTGCGCCCCGATGAGACTTGGCGCCTGTGGCGCCGCCGGGCATGACCACGGCTGCACCGGTTGCAGCTGGCCGGCGTTTCGCTCGGGGGGGAGTCTCACCCGAGCGCACTGTCATCTAAGCGCGCTGGCTTAGCTCAGCTGTAACGAGCGCAGTGCGGCGATCCTTGCTTCGATCGGCGGATGGCTCGCAAACAGCGCCCCCAGGCCTCCGGGATGGCCGCCGTTGATCCCGAACGCGCTGATCTGTTTCGGCAGCTCGCCAGGCTCCATCCCCCCGAGGCGCTGCAGCGCAGCGATCATCGGGCGTGGCGTGCCAAGGATCTGAGCGGAACCCGCATCGGCTCGGAATTCGCGGCCGCGTGAATACCACATCACCACCAGCGAGGCCAGCAATCCGAACACCAGCTGCAGCACGATCGAAGCGGCGAAATAGCCGATACCCGGCCCCTCATTCTCGTTGCGCAGGATCATCCGGTCGATCACGTACGCGACGACTCGCGACAGGAAGATCACGAACGTGTTCAACACTCCTTGCAGCAGCGTCATCGTCACCATGTCGCCATTGGCGACGTGCGTGATCTCGTGCCCCAGCACCGCTTCGACTTCCTCCTTGTTCATCGTCTGCAGCAGGCCGGTGGAGACGGCCACCAGAGCGCTGTTGCGGAAGGCGCCGGTAGCGAACGCGTTCGGCTCACCGTCGTAGATCGCCACTTCGGGCATCGCCAGACCGGCCTTCTGCGCATGGTGTCGCACGGTCTCGAGCAGCCACGCCTCCATCGCGTTTGCGGGTTGCTCGATCGTGCGCGCCCCCGTGGTCATCTTCGCCACGAATTTGCTGATCAGCAGCGAGAAGATCGCACCACCGAACCCGAACACCGCGGCAAACGCCAGCAGCATTTCCAGGTTCAGCCCCTGGGCAGTCAGAAACCGGTCGACCCCCAGCGCGCTAGTGATCACGCCGAGCATCAGGAGGATCGCAAGGTTCGTCAGGACGAACAGCGCGATACGCTTCATAGTCGCTTCACCTTTCCGTTCGTAGGAACGTGTGCAGTCTACTTCAGGCGCATGACCGCTTATCACGCGCCCGCAAAGTGGCGGGCACGCCCGCCAGGCTAGTGCCATATGGAGGCGACATGCCGCAATTTCAAGCGCCGGTCGATCAAGCGTCAGGGTCAAACCTCAAGCGGGCGCGCCGCTGCCGCTAGAATCGGTGTCGTCGGGAGTGCACAGCCATGAATACCGTGAATGCGATCCTAAGAGACGACCTTGTCGAAAGCGTCGCCGCCGCGCTGCAATACATCAGCTACTACCACCCGATCGATTACATCCAATCGCTTGGGCGTGCGTACCAGGTTGAAGCTTCGCCCGCTGCACGCGACGCGATCGCGCAGATCCTGACGAACTCGCGGCTGTGCGCGGAAGGCAAGCGCCCGATCTGCCAGGACACCGGCATCGTCAACGTGTTCCTGAAAGTCGGAATGGACGTGCGCTGGGAGGGCTTCGAGGCAGGACTGGAAGACGCAGTCAACGAAGGCGTGCGCCGCGCGTACATGGATCCCGACAACAAGCTGCGCGCATCGATCGTCGATCCGCCCGAGGGAGTTCGCCGCAACACGCGCGACAACACGCCGGCAGTGATCCAGGTCGAGCTGGTGCCGGGCCGCAACGTCGATGTCACGGTCGCTGCCAAGGGCGGCGGCTCAGAGAACAAGTCGAAGCTGGCAATGCTCAATCCCGGTGAGTCGATCGTCGACTGGGTGCTGAAAACCGTGCCGACGATGGGGGCGGGATGGTGCCCACCCGGAATGCTCGGCATCGGCATCGGTGGCACCGCCGAGAAGGCGGCGTTGCTGGCCAAGCAGGCGTTGATGGACCCGATCGACATGACGGACCTGCTCGCGCGCGGCGCTCGCAACGAGATCGAGAAGTTGCGAATCGAGCTGTACGAGAAGGTCAACGCGCTCGGGATCGGCGCTCAGGGCCTCGGGGGATTGACGACCGTGCTGGATGTGAAGATCCGCACCTACCCCACCCACGCCGCCGGCAAGCCCGTTGCGATGATCCCGAACTGCGCTGCGACGCGCCACGCGCATTTCGTGCTGGACGGTTCCGGTCCAGCGTACCTGGAGCCGCCCTCGCTCACCGAATGGCCCGATGTGCATTGGGCTCCGGATACCGAGCGTTCGCGCCGAGTGAACCTGGATGCGCTCGACAAGCAGGAGGTGGCCTCCTGGCAGCCGGGCCAGACGCTGCTGCTGTCGGGGCGGATGCTGACCGGGCGCGACGCCGCGCACAAACGGATCCAGGAATTGCTTGCGCGCGGCGAGGCGCTACCGGTGGACTTTCACAACCGTGTGATCTACTACGTCGGTCCGGTGGATCCCGTGCGCGACGAAGTCGTAGGCCC
The DNA here is from genome assembly GCA_019236735.1 of Burkholderiaceae bacterium. Classification (GTDB taxonomy): domain Bacteria; phylum Pseudomonadota; class Gammaproteobacteria; order Burkholderiales; family Burkholderiaceae_F; genus VBCK01. The sequence continues at coordinate 58,653 of JAFAIM010000020.1, read as the reverse complement.
GGCGGGGCCAACGACGTCGACGCGGATGGATGCCTTTACCGAAATGATGCTGTCTCGCACGGGCCTGCTGGCGATGATCGGCAAGGCCGAGCGCGGTCCAGTTGCGATCGAGTCGATTCGCAAGCACGGATCGGCATACCTGATGGCGGTCGGCGGCGCCGCGTATCTGGTGGCGAAAGCGATCAAAGCGGCGCGCGTGCTGGCGTTCCCCGACCTGGGGATGGAGGCAATTTACGAATTCGAGGTCAGGGACATGCCTGTGACCGTCGCGGTGGACTCGCGCGGCACCTCGGTACACGAGAGCGGGCCGCGCGAGTGGAAGGCGCGTATCGGCAAGATCCCCGTGGCGGCAGGCTGACACTCGTGGCCGCGGTTCGCGGCGGAGTGAATGGACCCCCGCGCGTCAGCGCGAATCGTTCGCGTACGGGCTAACTGATGACCGAGCCCGTTTGGGAACGGCTGCGCCCGCACATTTGGCGCGGCTGGCATCTGGCGTCGATCCCATCGTACTGATGCTGCCGGCAGCGGCGGCACATCGACTCAAGCGCTGTGGACGCTCACCGCGATGGGCAGCTTGCTGGCGGCCACCACGCATGCGCCCGCGATGTCGGCAATCCTGGTGTTTGAAACCACCCGCAGCTACGACGTCGTGATCGCCTCGATGCCGGCGTGCGTGATCTCCGCCGTAATCGCCCACGTAATCCGCCATCGTTCGGTCTACAGTGAAGCGCTGGGACTAGAGGCCGACCCCAGTTTTACGCCCCAGCCGCCGGGCTGAAACGCCGTTGTCACAAATGACAGGTAAGTTTCGCGGCGCTCCAGCCTGTCGGGGAAGAGGGATGAGGTTTGCGCATCCTACTAGCCAGTGACGCCTGGGCGCCGCAGGTCAACGGCGTCGTCGTCACGCTGCAAAACACCAAGCGAGAGCTCGAAGCAGCCAGCCACAAGGTCGAAGTGGTCGGGCCCGACCGCTTCCTCACGCTACCCTGCCCCACCTATCCCGAGATCCGCCTTGCGCTGTGGCCTGCGCGAGCGCTGCCGCGAATCGTAGGTTCCTTCCAGCCGGATGCGGTGCACATCGCCACCGAGGGGCCGATCGGGATCGCGATGCGGCGACTGTGCCTGCGTCGCGGGATCTCCTTCACAACCTCGTATCACACGCGCTTTCCGGAGTACCTGCACGCGCGCACGCGCCTACCGACAGCGTGGACCTATTCGTGGCTGCGCCGCTTCCATGCTCCCGCGCAGGCGGTAATGGTGTCGACCGCGGCGATCCAGGACGATCTGCGCCAGCGCGGTTTCGAGCGCCTCGTGCGCTGGTCGCGCGGCGTCGACACTACGTTGTTCCGCCCGGCACCGCGGCTGAAGAATGACTGGGCAAGGCCGATTTTCATGTTCGTGGGACGCGTCGCGGTCGAGAAGAACATCGGCGCGTTCCTGGACCTGGATTTGCCCGGCACCAAGGTCGTCGTCGGCGACGGCCCGCAGCGCACATCGCTACAGCGCCGATTTGGTGACACGGTCGTGTTCACCGGTGCCAAGGCCGGCGAGGAGCTGGCTGCCCACTTCCGCAGCGCCGACGTGCTGGTCTTTCCCAGCCGCACCGATACGTTCGGCCTGGTCCTGATCGAGGCGATGGCGTGCGGCACACCGGTCGCGGCATATCCGGTGCCCGGGCCGCTCGACGTCGTCAAACAGGGCGAAAGCGGAATGCTCGACGAGGACCTGCGGCGCGCCGCGCTGGCGGCGCTCGAGCTGGACCGGGATAAGGTTCTGCGGCATGCGCTATCGTTCTCCTGGGGCAACGCCACCTCACAATTCCTCCAACACCTGAGACCGCATGCGCAACTTGGATCGGCCTGAGTCGGGCGCGGGGCATGCCCACGCCGGCGACGGTCCCGAGGAAAGCCCGCACAAGGGGCGCCGCGGATTGCGCCGCTTGCTCAACGCGCTGCTGTATTCGTTCTCCGGCTTCTCTCTGGCGTATCGCCACGAAAGCGCGTTCCGCCAGGAGGTGGGGCTGGCGGCGGTCCTGCTGCCTCTCGCGTGCATCGTTCCCGTTACCGGCGTGGAGCGCGCCCTGCTGGTGTGCTCGGTGCTGCTGGTGCTGCTGGTGGAGCTGTTGAACTCCAGCGTCGAAGCCGCGATCGACCGCATCGGCCTGGACACGCACCGACTGTCGAAGCGCGCCAAGGATCTGGGTAGCGCCGCCGTGCTGGTGGCGCTGGTGATGATGGCGATCACCTGGGGACTGCTCGCGGTGCCGGCGCTGGTGCATTGGTTCGCCGCACTGGTGTCGCACGGTTGACGATGTCGCAGCTGCTGTTCACCCACGCACGCGTATTCGACGGTACGAGCGCTGACTGCGCCGAGGGCATGAATGTGCTCGTCGCCGATGGACGAATTCAGTCGGTGACTTCGGGCGCGGTTGCTGCGCCGAACGCGCGCGTGATCGACGTGGGCGGGCGCACGCTGATGCCAGGGCTGATCGACGCTCACGTGCACGCCTTCGCCAGCGACGTCGCCGTCCAGCGCATCGAGGCGCTGGGCGAGGCCTATCGCACAGCGCACGCGGTTCGGATGCTGCGATTTGCGCTGAACTGCGGCTTCACCACGGTGCGCGACATCGGCGGCGGCAACTATTCCTTGTACCGCGCGCTGGCCGACAAGCTGCTCGTCGGGCCGCGATACTTCTACGCCGGCAGAATACTGTCGATGACCGGCGGCCACGGCGACCTGCGCCAGATCGAAGAGCCCCCGCGCTACGCTTCGGTCTGCGGCTGCTCTGGATGCGTATTCAACAGCTTCGCAGTGATCGCCGACGGCGTCGACGAGTGCCTGAAGGCGGTACGCGAGGAGCTGCGCCAGGGGGCGCACTGCATCAAAATCATGGGGTCGGGTGGGGTCGCGTCGCCGACCGACCCGATCTGGATGAACCAGTACCGCGAGGACGAGATCCGCGCGATCGTGAACGAATGTACCGAGCGCCGCACCTACGTCGCAAGCCATTGCCACCCGGCGAGCGCAGTGCGCCGCAGTGTCGAGTTCGGCGTTCGCTCGATCGAGCACGGCACGTTGATTGACGCGCCCACTGCCGCTTTCGTTGCCGAGCGCGGCGCTTACATCGTGCCGACGATGGTGATCTGCGAGCAGCTGGTCGTGATGGGGCGCAAAATGGGCTTCCCGCCGCAAAGCCAGGAAAAAGCGGACTTTGCCTGGAAGTCGGCGATTTCGGGCCTCGATATCATGCGCAGCGCCGGCGTCAAGCTGGTCTATGGAACCGACCTGCTGGGCGATCTGTATATGCGTCAATGCCGCGAGTTCACGCTGCGCAAGCAGGTCTTCACGCCTGTGGAGATGCTGCGCCAGGCCACTTCCCATGCGGCGGAGATGATGATGCAGAGCGGGCAGCTCGGCTGTGTCGCACCGGGTGCGCACGCCGACCTGATCGTTGTCGACGGTGATCCGTTGAAGGACATCTCGCTGCTCGAAGCCGACGGCGCCAAGCTCAGAGTGATCGCTCGCGGCGGAGAACTGCTGAAGTGCGAGTTGTAGACGACCGGAGGAGAAGAAAATGACAAGTCTGGCTTCGCTTTGGCTGCCGATCCTGATCTCGGCGGTGCTGGTTTTCATTGCAAGCTCGGTGATCCATATGGCGCTACCGTGGCACCGCGACGATTACCGCTCGCTGCCGCAGGAAGAGCAGGCAATGGAGGCGTTGCGTCCGTTTGCCATCCCGCCAGGCGATTACATGGTGCCGCGCGCCGGCGACATGGCGAAAATGAAAACACCCGAGTTCCAGGACAAGCTGAAGAAAGGCCCGGTGATGGTCCTAACGGTGATGCCGAGCGGGACGTTTTCGATGGGCAGACCCTTGCTGCTGTGGTTCATATATAGCCTGGTTGTCGGCTGGTTCGCCGCCTACGTGGCAGGCAGCACCCTAGCGCCGGCAACGCCTTACCTTAAGGTGTTTCAGGTCACCGGCACGGTGGCGTTCGCCAGCTATGCGCTAGCGCTGTGGCCGATGTCGATCTGGTATCGCCGCTCCTTGGGCACCACGGTGCGGTCGACGATCGACGGGCTGATCTACGGAGCACTGTCGGCGGGAGTCTTCGGTTGGCTGTGGCCCCCCGCGTAAGCGCGCGCAGCGCCGCTTAGCCGAATACGTTGGTCGACAAGTAGCGGTCGCCGCGGTCGCAAACAACGAACACGATGACGGCGCGCTCGGCTTCCGCTGCGATGCGCAGCGCGATCGCCAGCGCGCCGCCGGATGAGATCCCGCCGAAGATGCCTTCCTCGGCGGCCATGCGTCGCGCCATGTTCTCCGCTTCGGTTTGCGTGACGTACTCGATGCGGTCCACGCGCGAGGCATCGTAGATCTTCGGTAGGTACGCGTCGGCCCACTTGCGGATTCCCGGAATCTGGGAGCCTTCCGCCGGCTGCGCTCCGATAATCTGGATGCGCGCATTTTTCTCCTTCAAAAAGCGCGACACGCCCATGATCGTTCCAGTCGTCCCCATGCTGGAGACGAAGTGCGTGATCGCGCCTTGCGTGTCGCGCCACAGTTCCGGCCCGGTCGTCTCGTAGTGGGCGCGCGGGTTGTCCGGATTGGCAAACTGGTCCAGGACCTTGCCTTCGCCGCGCGCCTGCATCTGCTGCGCCAGATCGCGCGCGTATTCCATTCCACCCATCGAGGCCGGCGTTAAGATGAGCTCCGCCCCATAGGCCCGCATCGGCGCGCGTCGCTCTGCCGACAGGTTGTCGGGCATGATCAGCGTCATCCGGAAGCCCCGCATCGCGGCGATCATCGCCAGCGCGATGCCGGTGTTGCCGCTGGTGGCCTCGATCAACCGATCGCCCGGCTGGATCTCGCCCCGCTCCTGTGCGCGCCGGATCATCGACAGCGCCGGGCGGTCCTTCACCGACCCCCCTGGATTGTTGCCCTCGAGCTTGGCCAACAACACGTTGCCGCGCCCGCTTGCGCCCATCCGTTGCAGTCTTACCAGCGGAGTGTTCCCGACGGTCGACTCGACCGTGGCAGCCTCCCCTCTCCCCGCGGGGGCGGAGGCGGGGTTTCGCGAAGCACCGCTTCGCGCCGCCGGAGCCGGCGCGCCTTGCAAGGCGCGCCGTGGACGAGGGGTCGGGGGCGACTTCATGTCACCTCCAATTCCTCGATACGACGCGGCGGGTAGCTGTCCCAATTCCAGCAGCTCGGGCAATTCCAGTAGAACTCCCGGCTGCGAAAGCCGCAGCGCTCGCAGCGATATCGCGCCATTTTCTGCGCCTGCGCGTGAATCAAGCCTCGCAGCAACGGCAGTTCCGGATCCGCAGGCTGCCGGCTGCCGCGCAGCGCGAGCAATCGCTCGAAGCCGAGCAGCGAAGGGTGGCGTTGCAGTTCCTCGCGCAGCAGCGCTTCGGCGGCATCAGCGCCCTCCCACTCGCGGACAAAGTGGCAGGCCTGATCCAGCAAGTCGATCGAAGGGTTCTCCCCCAGGCTGTGGCGAAGGAGCGCAAGCGCTTCCCGCCGCCGACCCTCCGCTTCGAGCGCCTTCATCAAGCGCTCCATCACGAGCGGTGCGTACGCGGGCGCCTCGGACACGACACGTTGCCAGTGTTCGATCGCCTCCGGGCGGTGTTCGCGCCGCAGCGCGACGTCGCCGGCCAGGATCGCCGCACGCACCGACTTCGGATGCGCCTTGAGCGCAGCTCGCAGTTGTTCGTTGGCTCGCCCAAGATCTGCGACTGCGGTCGCCTGCTCGGCCAGTTCGCAATGGAAGTGCGCCAACGCGACCTGATGGGTCTCGCCCGCCTCGCCTTCGAGCTGCTGCGCACACTCAATAGCACGCGTCCACTCGCGCTCCGTTTGATAGACGCGCAGCAACGCGCGAAGCGCTTCGAAACGGTGTTCACGCTCCTGCAGCAGGCGGCTGAACGCGCCCTCGGCGCGATCCAGCATTCCCCCCTTCAGGAAATCCTGTCCAAGTTCGGCCAGCGCATTCGCGCGTTCGGCCGCAGGCAGATCGGCGCGGCTCAGCAGATAGTTGTGGATGCGTACTGCGCGGTCGATCTCACCCTGGCGGCGAAACAGGCTCCCCAGCGCGTAGTGCAGCTCGATCGTCTCCGGGTCGAGCTTGACGACTTCGATGAAAGCATCGATCGCCCGGTCTGGCTGTTCGCTGAGCAGCAGGCGCAGGCCGCGGAATAGCGACCGGGGTGCCGCACCCTGGTCGGCTGCACGCACGCGCGCCTCGTAGCCGCGTGCCCACCAGCCGACCGCGAACAGAACCGGCAGCGCGGACAGGTACCAGGGTTCGAATTCCATCGATCAGCGGCGGCGAACACGCACCTCCGTCGTTTCCAGTCCGCCGACGGCGCCGACGCGGCGCGCGACGTCCGGAATGCCCTCGGGCGCGGGAGCAGATCCGCTGGGGTGCTGATCGCGCGCTGCGCGGGTGAGTGCGGCGATGCGGCGGCGCTGGCGAAATAGGAGCGGCGCCAGCGCTACCACTCCGGCCACCGCGCCAGCGACGAAGCACACCAGGATCACGACCACCAGCGGAACCTGCGTGTCGCCGTGAGTGGGGATATGCAGCGTCACTGATACCGTGTTCTGCAGCGCGAACCACAGCACCAGCAAGAAAAACACCAGCCGCAGCAGCCAGCCGATCAGGTCCATTGGGGGCGCGCTACCTAGGCTGCCTAGCCGATCTAGCCGACCTAGCGTACCGGCCGCGGGTCGGACTGCGAGGCCGAATGCGGATCGGCCCCGCCGGAGCCGTCGACGCGGATTCGAAGCTCCTTGCCGGCCTTGAAATGCGGCACGAACTTGGCCGGCACCTGAACTCGCTCGCCCGATTTCGGATTGCGGCCAATCCGCGGCGGCCGATAGTTCAGTGCGAAGCTTCCGAATCCGCGGATCTCGATACGCCCCGCTTGGATCAGCGCGGCGCCCATCATGTCCAAGATCGCCTTGACGGCTTCGTCGGCGTCGCGCGCAACCAGGCGCGGGTTGCGTTCGGCCAGCCGCGCGATCAGCTCGGATTTGGTCATTGCCTGCGGCGAGCTCATCGCGTCGTCGGGCCGGCGCAAATCGGGCCTACTTCTGCGTATCCAGCTTGGCTTTCAGAAGCGCTCCCAAGTTCGTAGTACCGGTGGTCGCTTCCGACTGCATCCGCGCCATCGTCTCGGCGGCTTCGGCGCTGTCCTTGGCCTTGATCGACAGGTTCAGCGTACGGTTCTTGCGATCGACGTTGATGATCATCGCCGTCACCGCATCGCCCTCCTTCAGGTGGTTGCGCGCGTCCTCGACTCGGTCCGACGAGATCTCGGAGGCACGCAGATACCCTTCGACCTCGCCATTGAGGAGCACCACTGCGCCCTTGGCATCGACGCTCTTGATCTTGCCGCTGACCACCGAGCCCTTTTCATGGGTGTGCGCAAAATTGGTGAACGGGTCGCCGCCCAGTTGCTTGACGCCGAGCGAGATGCGCTCGCGCTCGACGTCGATCGCCAGCACGACGGCTTCCAGCTCCTCGCCCTTCTTGTACCGGCGCGCCACCTCCTCGCCCGGTTCGCTCCACGATAGGTCCGACGTGTGGACCAGGCCGTCGATGCCGCCCGGCAAGCCGATGAACACGCCAAAGTCGGTGATGGATTTGATGGCGCCCTTGACCTTGTCGCCTTTCTTGTGGGAAAGCGCGAAATCTTCCCAAGGATTGGGCCGGCACTGCTTCATCCCGAGCGAGATACGGCGGCGGTCCTCGTCAATCTCGAGCACCATCACTTCGACCTCATCGCCCAGCTGAACGATCTTGCGCGGGTCGACGTTCTTGTTGGTCCAGTCCATCTCCGAGACGTGCACCAGGCCTTCGATCCCCGACTCGATCTCGACGAACGCGCCGTAGTCGGTGATGTTGGTGATCTTGCCGAACAGGCGCGTGCCGTGCGGATAGCGCCGCCCCAGGCCTACCCACGGGTCTTCTCCCAGCTGTTTGACGCCGAGCGAGACGCGGTTCTTTTCCTGATCGAACTTCAGGACCTTGGCCGTGATCTCCTGCCCCACCTGGACCACCTCGGTGGGGTGGCGCACGCGTCGCCACGCCAGGTCGGTGATATGCAACAGCCCGTCGATACCGCCGAGGTCGACGAAAGCACCGTAGTCGGTGATGTTTTTCACGGTGCCGCGCACGATTGCGCCTTCCTTCAGTGTCTCCAGCAGCCGGGCACGCTCTTCGCCCATGCTCGCCTCGAGCACGGCACGGCGAGACACGACCACGTTGTTGCGCTTGCGGTCCAGCTTGATGACTTTGAACTCGAGCGTCTTGCCCTCGTACGGCGAGGTGTCCTTCACCGGGCGAGTGTCCACCAGCGAACCGGGCAGGAACGCGCGGATTCCATTCGTCATCACGGTCAATCCGCCCTTGACCTTGCCGGTGATCGTTCCCGTGACCATTTCACCGCTTTCGAGCGCTTTTTCCAGGTTCAGCCAGGCGGCCAGGCGCTTGGCCTTGTCGCGCGACAGGATTGTGTCGCCGTAGCCGTTTTCGAGCGACTCGATCGCAACCGAAACGAAGTCCCCGGGCTTGACGTCGACCTGGCCCTGGTCGTTGCGGAATTCGTCGATCGGGATGTACGCCTCCGACTTCAGCCCTGCGTTGACAACGACGAAGTTCATGTCGACGCGGACCACTTCGGCCGTGATCACCTCGCCGGCGCGCATCTCATGACGCGCCAGGCTCTCCTCGAACATCGCGGCGAAGCTCTCGCCGCCCCTTTGACTCAGGGTTTCACCAGCTACGGAAGACATGTCGACTTTCGTTCACGCCGCAGGCTTGCCCTGCAGCGGGGTTGATCATCGGGAGCGGAACACGCTTTCCGCACCCACCAGGAATTGCATCAATGCTCTGAAACCGCCCCATACCATGCCAGCACCTGCGCCACCACTTCGTCGATCGTCAGGTTCGTGGCATCGAGCTGCCACGCATCCTCGGCTGCTACCAACGGCGCAACTGCACGGGTGCGGTCGCGCTCGTCGCGCTCACGCAGATCCAGCAAAAGGGCGGCAAGGTTAACAGAATATCCCTTTTCCTTCAACTGCTTAAAGCGCCGCCCCGCACGCTCTTCGACGCTCGCAGTCAGGAACACCTTCAGGCATGCATCGGCAAACACCACGGTGCCCATGTCACGCCCGTCCGCCACCAGCCCGGGCCAGCGGCGAAACGATCGCTGCAGCTGCAGCAGCGCGTCGCGCACCGGTCCATGCGCAGCCACTCGTGAAGCCAGACGTCCGACCTCCTCGGCTCGAATCGCGCCGGCCACATCTTCGCCGTCGAGCTCGACGCGACCGCTGTCGAAGCGAAGGCGCGCATCGCGTGCCAGTTGCGCAAGCGCCGGTGCGTCGCCCGGATCGACCTTTCGCCGCAACGCCTGAAGCGCGACGACCCGATACAACGCACCGCTGTCCAGGCAACCGAATCCAAGCTCGCGAGCGACCGCGTGGGCGATCGTTCCCTTACCCGAGGCGGTCGGGCCGTCGATCGCGATCACTGGAGCTAGTGGCATAGTTTCGCGAGCTCTGTGAAGTAATTCGGGAACGTCTTGCGCACGCACTGCGGGTCGCGAACGTGTACCGGCACGCCGCCCGCCGCGGCGAGCGAAAAGCACATCGCCATCCGGTGGTCGTCGTAGGTATCGATCGCAGCTTCCCGCACGGCACATGGGCCGTCAATTTCGATCCAATCGGCACCGTTTCGAACGACCGCGCCGAGCCTGCGAAGCTCGGTCGCGACCGCAGCGATCCGGTCCGTTTCCTTCACGCGCCATGACCCGATGCCGGTCAAGCGGGTGGTTCCTTGCGCGAACAACGCTACGACTGCCGCGGTCATCGCCGCATCCGGTATCCGGCTGCAATCGGCGTCGACCGCCGTCAGCGCCGCTTTCCTCGCCTCGATCCAATCCGGTCCCAGCACCAGCTGCGCACCCATTTTCTGCAGCAACTGCGCAAATCCGACGTCGCCCTGGATGCTGCAAGAGCCTACCCCCTCGACCGTCACCGGGCCGCCCGCGATCGCACCGAGCGCCAGGAAATAGGAAGCGCTCGACGCATCGGCCTCCACTTCGAGGGTTCCTGGCGAGCGGTACTGCCCGGGCGTCACGCGGAAATGTCCATCGCCCCGCTCTACCTTGACCCCAAAGCGCTCCATCAGCGCGAGCGTCATCACGACGTACGGCTCCGAAATCAGCCGGCCCTGCACGTCGATTCGCAAACCCGCGGGCGGGGCGATCAGCGGGGCCGCCATCAGCAGGCCGCTGACGAACTGACTCGAAACCGCACCACGGATTGCGACTCGATCGGATGTCACTGCCTCGGTCGGCTCGATCAGCAGCGGCGGAAAGCCGTGCACTGCTTCGAACCGGATATTGCCGCCGAGCGCGATCAGCGCCTCCACCAGATCGCCGATCGGACGCTCGCGCATCCGGGCGACGCCATCGAGGCGATAACGGCCGCCGGAAAAGGCGAGCACTGCGGCCAGCGGCCGCATCGCAGTTCCCGCGTTGCCGAGGTGCAAATCCGCCTGGCGACGCGGGAAGCGCCCGGCACATCCGGCGACGAAGGTGCCTGCGTCGCCTGGAAGCGCGTCGACTGCCACGCCGAGCGCACGCAGCGCTTCGATCATCACTCGGGTGTCGTCCGCGTCGAGCGTTCCGGTCAGGCGCGTCGTATGGTTCGACAGTGCGGCCAGCAACAACGCGCGGTTCGAAATGCTCTTGGAGCCGGGCGGCCGCACCCGCCCCTCGGCATGCCCGATCGGCTGTACCGTCAGCACCGGCGGAGCGTCACGGTCCATCCTGCCTCTCGCCAAAGGCGCGCCGAGTGCGGCTGGCCAGCTCGAACAACTCCTGCAAGGCGCGCGCATCGCTTGCAGCCAGAGCCGCTTGGGCTTGCTGCAGTTCCGCAATCAGCTCTTGCAGCTCGCTTCCGACCGCTTCGCGATTCGCCAACACGATGTCGCGCCATAGCTGCGCGTTGCTGGCGGCGATCCGCGTGAAGTCGCGAAACCCGGGCCCCGCCAGCGACAGCACCCGCTCGGAATCGGCGCGGCCGGCGATGTGCGCTACCAACGCGTACGCAAGGACGTGTGGCAGGTGGCTGACGCATGCCAGGATGCGGTCGTGCTCCGCGGCGTCCATCTGTGCAATGCGCGCCCCGCACGATCGCCACATCTGCTCCACCCGCAGCACCGCGTCGGCGCGCGTTTCGGCGGACGTGGTGATCACGACCGTGCACCCCTCGAAAAGATCCGGATCCGCAGCCTCGGGGCCCGGGCGTTCGCCACCTGCGATCGGGTGCGCGGGAACGAAGTGTTCGAACGCGCGGCCGAGCTCTGCGCGCGCGGCGCCGATCAAGCCCGCCTTCGTACTGCCCACGTCGGTCACGACAGAGTCGGGCCCGATTTCAGCGGCGATTTGACCGAACAGCGCGGGAATCGAGCCGACCGGAGCTGCCAGCACCACCAGATCGACGCCCTGGACCGCTAGCGCCGCTGTTGAGGAGCTCGCATCGAGCAATCCGAGTGCCACCCCGCGCGCAGCTGTCAGCGGGTCGATGTCATACCCGGTGATCGAGCTGGCGAGGCGCCGGCGCCGCAGCGCTGCGGCGAGCGAGCCGCCGATGAATCCGCAACCGAGGATTGCGACCTTCACTGCTTGGCGGCGGCAGCGGCTTGCATCGCCTGCGGAAGTGCCTGCAGCAGGCGTTCGTTCTCCTGCGGCAGGCCGATCGTGATTCGCAGCCAGTGCGGCAGTCCGTAGTTGGCGACCGGACGCACGATCACTCCGAGTTGCAGCAGCTGTCGGTAGACCGCGTCTGTCGTGTCTGCCGCCCCGATGCGAACGAGCACGAAGTTTCCATTGGCCGGCGCCAGTTCGAGCCCCATCGCCGCCAGACCGCCGCACAACTGGAGGCGACCGCGCTCGTTCAGCTCAACGCTGCGGCGGACGAATTCGACGTCTTCCAGCGCAGCGCGTGCAGCCGCCTGTGCGACGGAGTTCGCGTTAAATGGCTGCCGCACGCGGTTCAGAAGGTCCGTCGTTTCTTGTTGGGAGATCCCATATCCGATCCGCAGTCCAGCCAGGCCGTAGACCTTGGAGAACGTGCGGGTCACGACCAGGTTCGGACACCCGCGCACCCACTCGAGGCTGTCGTAGCGCGCCGCCGGCGGCAGATATTCGTTGTACGCCTCGTCCAACACGACCAGTATGTGCTGTGGCACCGCGCGAACGAACGCCTGCAACGCATCGGGCGCCAGCAGGGTGCCGGTCGGATTGTTCGGATTGGCGATGTAAATGAGGCGCGTATCGGCGGCGATCGATGCGCGCATTGCGGCAAGGTCGTGTCCGAGATCGCGCGCCGGCGTTTCGATCGCGCGCGCCCCGCGCGCCTGCGTGGCCAGTGCGTAGACCGCAAACGCGTGTTGCGAATACACGCAGCTGGCTCCCGGAGCGAGCGTCAGCGCCGCTGCCAGCTCCAGGATGTCGTTGCTGCCGTTGCCGAGAGTCAGCCAGGAAATCGGTACATGCAGCCGGCGCGCGAGCTGCGTTTTCAGTGCGGTGGCGTTGCCGTCGGGATAGCGGCCGACGTCGGCCAGCGCCTCGGCCGCCGCGGCGCGGGCACCCGGCGGCATCCCGAGCGGGTTTTCGTTGGAGGCGAGCTTGACGACCGATTCGGGCTTCACGCCGAGCTCGATGGCCACTTCCTCGATCGGACGGCCCCCCTGGTACGGCGCGATTTGCCGCACGTACGGCAGAACACGCGCGGGGGTTGCAGCCAAGCTACCCACGCCGTCTTGCGCCGGTGTAGCCGTTTTCACGCACCCCTCGGATAGGAACCCAGGCAGCGGAAGAACGCACACGTCAGCTGCAGCTCTGCGAGCGCAGCGGCCACTGGCGGATCGGTCTCGTGCCCCTCAACGTCGACATAGAAGTAGTACTCCCAGCCGCCGGTGCGCGCGGGGCGCGACTCGAAACGCGTCATCGAAACACCGTGCTGCGCCAGCGGCGCCAGCATGTGATGGACGGCGCCCGCGCGGTTGTGGACCGACAGGATCAGCGACGTCTTGTCCTGCCCGGTCGGCGCACACTGCTGCGGCCCAAGCACCAGGAAGCGGGTGCGGTTCTGCGGATCGTCCTGGATTTGGCGCGCCACCGCCGTCAGCCCATACAGCAGCGCCGCATTCTCTCCCGCCACGGCCGCGCCCGCCGGATCGAGTGAAGCCTGGCGTGCTGCTTCTGCATTGCTCGCCACCTGAACACGCTGCAGCGCCGGGACGCTCTGGTTCAGCCAGTTGTGGCACTGAGCCAGCGCCTGCGGATGCGCGAACACACGTGCGATCCCCTCGAGCGTCCCGCTCAGCGTCAGCAGGTGATGCTGCACCGGCACCGATACCTCCGAAATGATTCTCAGACCGGTCGACAGCAGAAGATCGAGCGTGCGGCTCACCGCTCCTTCGGTCGAATTTTCCACCGGCACCACCGCGTAGTCGGAGCGTGCGCTCTCGGCGGCCTGGAACACGTCGTCGATCGACGCGCATGGATCCATCCGCACGCCGTTGCCGAACTGGCGTAGCGCCGCCAGCTCGGAGAACGTCCCCGCCGGCCCGAGGAACGCCACCGACAGCGGCTGCTCGAGCGCTCGGCAGGCTGAGATGATCTCCCGGAAGATGGCTTCGAGCGTGGCGGCATTCAGCGGGCCCGGGTTCAAGGCAGTGACCGCGCGCAGCACCCCGACCTCGCGCTCCGGCCGGTACACCGGCAGACCGTGCCTGGATTTGTGCCGGCCGACCTCGGCTGCAAGACCGGCGCGAAGATTCAGCAGCTCGATCAGCTGGCGATCGATCGCGTCGATCTTTTCGCGTAGCGGCGCAAGCGCGCCATCGTTGGGCGCCTCGGTGGGCGCACCACTGTCCGCTTTTTTACCCATGGCGCTGCGCGAATTCGCGCATGAAGGAAACGAGCGCCTGCACGCCCGCTAACGGCATCGCGTTGTATAGGCTCGCGCGCACGCCGCCTAGACGCCGATGGCCGCGCAGCTGCACAAGGTCCCGCTCGCCGGCTCCGCGCAGGAACTCCTCCAGCAAGCTGTTGTTGCGCAAAAAAAACGGCACATTCATTCGCGAGCGGTCGGCCGCACGAACGCGGTTCACGTAGAAGCCCTCCGACTGGTCGATCGCCCCGTACAAGAGCTGCGCCTTCCCGATATTGCGCTGTTCGATCGCGGCCACGCCGCCCTGGCGCTTAAGCCAGCGCAATACCAGACAGGCAAAGTACACCGAAAATGTGGGCGGCGTGTTGTAGCCGGAACCCACCCGAGCGTGCGTGCGATAGTCGAGCATCGTCGGCGTGGTGGGCGCACAACGGCCGAGAAGGTCCTGCCGAACGATCACCACGCACAGGCCGGCAGGCCCCAGGTTCTTCTGAGCTCCCGCGTAGATCAGCCCGTAGCGAGCGATATCCAGCGGACGCGACATCAAGTGCGACGACGCGTCGGCCACCAGCGGCACCGCGCCGGTGTCGGGGACGTACGGAAACTCCACCCCGTCGATCGTCTCGTTGCTGCAGTAGTGCACGTAGGCCGCCGCTGGATCGAGCCGCAGCTCGTTCTGCGACGGCGTGCAGGTGTAGCCTGCTTGAGCACCGCTGGCGGCAAGGCTCACTTGGCACCAGCGGCGTGCTTCTTCGATCGCCGTCTGCGACCAAGCGCCCGTATCCAGATAATCGGCTCGATCCGATCCGCCCAGAAGGTTCAGCGGCACCATCGCGAATTGCAGGTGCGCCCCACCTTGCAGCAGCAGTACATCGTGTGATGCCGGCACAGCGAGAAGCTCGCGCACCAGCGCGGCGGTCTCGTGCATCAGCTCGATGAATCGCTCGCTGCGATGGCTGGCCTCGATCACCGAGTAGCCCAGTTGCTGCCAGTCGAGCATTTCGTCGCGCGCCTGCGCCAGACACTCTTCGGGCACGGCGCCGGGACCGGCGGAGAAATTGAAGACGCGCCGCAAAACTACTCGCCGTCGGGCGGCGCCTGCGGTTCGGAGATCGAGGCGGCAGTCGGGGAAGCACCGCCATTGCTGGCGCTGCCGCTGCCATTAGGACCGCCGCCATTGCCCGCGTGCTCCGGATCGGTCTCCACCACTCTCTGAAGGCCGGCCAAGCGCGTGCCCTCGTCGAGCGCGATCAGCGTCACTCCCTGCGTGGCACGTCCCATTTCGCGGATCTCGGCCACACGGGTGCGGATCAGGACACCGCCGGTCGTGATCAGCATGATCTCGTCGTCCGGGTTCACCAGCGTGGCGCCGACGACGCGGCCGTTGCGCTCGGTGGTCGCGATCGCGATCATGCCCTTGGTACCGCGACTGTGGCGCGTGTACTCGGTGATCGGAGTGCGCTTGCCGTAGCCATGCTCGGTCGCCGCCAGCACGGCCTGGCGCTCGTCGCCCGCAACCAGCAGCGCGATGACCGATTGCCCGCTGTCAAGCTGCATGCCGCGCACCCCGCGCGCTTGCCGCCCCATCGGCCGCACGTCGTTCTCGTCGAAGCGCACCGCCTTGCCGGCATCGGAGAACAGCATCACATCGTGGCGCCCATCGGTGATGGCCGCGCCGATCAGGAAATCGCCCGGATCCAGGTCGACCGCGATGATTCCGGCTTTGCGCGGATTGGCGAACTCGGGAAGCGGCGTCTTCTTGACCGTGCCATTGGTCGTCGCCATCAGCACATAGCGATCCGGGTCGAACGAGCGCACCGGCAGCACAACCGTGATCTTTTCGCCCTCGGCCAGCGGGAACATGTTGACGATCGGCTTGCCGCGCGAGGCGCGCGAGCCATGCGGCGCTTCCCACACCTTCAGCCAGTACAGGCGCCCGCGATCCGAGAAGCACAGGATCGTGTCGTGCGTGTTGGCGATAAACAGCTGATCGATCCAGTCATCGTCGCGCGTGATCGTGGCCTGTTTGCCGCGGCCGCCGCGCCGCTGCGCGCGGTAGTCGGCCAGCGGCTGGCTCTTGATGTACCCGGCATGCGACAGCGTCACCACCACGTCCTGCGGGGCGATCAGATCCTCGGTGACCAGCAAGGCGCCGTCGTGCTCGATCTGCGTGCGACGCGTATCCGACGCAAGCTCTCCGTGCTGCTTGCGCAACTCGACCAGCTCGTCGCGAATGATTCGGTTGATCCGATCCGGGCGCGCCAGCACGTCCAGCAGGTCGGCAATCTGGGTGATCACCTCGCGATACTCGGCCAGAACCTTGTCCTGCTCCAAGCCCGTGAGGCGCTGCAATCGCATCTGCAGGATCTGCTCGGCCTGCTCCTCGGAAAGCTGATAGCGCCCGTCCTCCTGCAGACCGAACTGCGGCGGCAGCCCTTCGGGGCGCACCGAGTTCATCGCCGCGGCGCCGGAGCGTTGCAGCATGTCGCGAACGAGCTGCGAGTCCCACCGGCGCGCCATCAGCTCGCTCCTGGCCACCGGCGGGGTCGGCGCCGCGCGAATGATCGCGATGAAATCGTCGATGCTGGCCAGCGCCACTGCGAGACCCTCGAGCACGTGGCATCGCGCGCGCGCCTGACGCAACTCGAAACCGGTGCGCCGCATCACGACCTCGCGCCGGTGCGCGAGGAACGCCTCGAGCATCTGCTTCAGGTCGAGCAGGCGCGGCTGGCCCTCCACCAGCGCGACCAGGTTCATTCCGAACGTGTCCTGCAGCTGTGTCAGCTTGAACAGGTTGTTCAGCACGACGTCCGGCAACTCGCCGCGCTTGAGCTCGAACACGATCCGCATGCCGGACTTGTCCGACTCGTCGCGGATGTCCGAAATGCCCTCGATCTTCTTGTCGTTGACAAGCTCACCGACGCGCTCGAGCAGCGCGCGCTTGTTCACCTGATACGGGAGCTCGTCCACGATGATCGCGCTGCGCGCTCCGCGGTCGATCTCCTCCGTATGGGTCCGCGCGCGCAGCACGACCCTGCCGCGTCCGGTGCGATAGCCTTCGTGAACACCTTCCAGGCCGTGGATGATCCCGGCCGTCGGGAAGTCGGGGGCCGGCATGCGCGTGATCAGGTCCTCTACGGTCGCCGCCGGGTTGGCGAGCAGCAGCAGGCAGGCCTCGACCACTTCGCCCAGGTTGTGCGGCGGAATGTTGGTCGCCATGCCGACTGCAATCCCGCCCGATCCGTTGACCAGCAGGTTCGGCAGGCGGGCCGGCAGAACGGTGGGTTCGCGTTCCTTGCCGTCGTAGTTCTGAACGAAATCGACGGTCTCCTTGTCGATGTCGCTGAGCAGTTCCGATGCGATCCGGTCCAGCCGGCACTCGGTGTAGCGATAGGCCGCCGGATTGTCGCCGTCGATCGAGCCGAAATTGCCCTGGCCGTCGATCAGCGGGTAGCGCAGCGAGAAGTCCTGCGCCATCCGTACGAGCGCGTCGTAGGTCGCGGTGTCGCCGTGCGGGTGGTACTTGCCGAGGACTTCGCCGACCACGCGCGCGCACTTCACGTAGGGGCGGTTCCAAAGGTTGCCGGCCTCGTGCATCGCGAACAGCACGCGCCGGTGAACCGGTTTGAGGCCATCTCGAACGTCGGGCAGCGCGCGGCCCACGATCACGCTCATCGCGTAATCGAGATACGAGCGCCGCATTTCCTCCTCGAGGGAGACCGGCAGAGTTTCTTTGGCGAAGTGATCCATGGCAGCTACGTTGAGGCGCTCAATTTTACCAGTGACCCCTTCGTGTCCCTCGCCATCCGAGCTGCCGCCTTGGTATAACGGCGCTCTCGAAAGTTCGTGTGGAGGCGAGGGCTTGCGACCCGTCGATACGCTGATCAGCGCCCGCTGGGTGGTGCCCGTGGTCCCGCGAGGAGCGGTGCTGGCCGATCACTCGGTGGCCGTCGAAGGTGGCCGCATCGCCGCGGTTTTGCCAACGGCGCTGGCGCGCACGCAGTTCGCGCCTGTCCGCCATGTCGAGCTGCCGCAGCACGTGCTGGCACCCGGGTTGATCAACGCGCATGCGCACGCGGCGATGAATCTGCTGCGCGGAGCCGGCGACGACCTGCCGCTGGCGCGCTGGCTGAACGAGCGGATATGGCCGCTCGAGCGGGCGCTGGTGAGCGAACGCTTCGTATACGACGGCACGCGACTGGCCGCGGCCGAGATGCTGCGGGCCGGCATCACCTGCTGTAACGACATGTACTTCTTCCCTGAGCAGGCAGCGCGCGCGTTCGCCGAGCTGGGAATGCGCTGCGTGGTCGGCATCATCGCGCTGGAGTTTCCCAGCGCATACGCTGCCGATGCCGACGACTACCTGCGCAAAGGCCTTGCCGCGCGGGATGCTTTGCGCGGCGAACCGCTGGTGGGCTTTTCCCTCGCACCACACGCACCCTACACGGTGGCAGACGCCACGCTCGCGCGCGTCGCGATGCTGGCCGAGGAGCTCGATGTTCCGGTCCACACGCACGTGCACGAGACGGCCGCTGAGGTCGAAGAATCGGTCCGATTGCACGGCGTGCGCCCGCTGGAGCGGCTCGATCGGCTCGGCCTGGTGAGCGAACGGCTGCTCGCGGTTCACGCGGTCCACTTGCTTCCCGAGGAGATCGCACGGCTGGCGCAGCGCGGCGCCAGCGTCGCGCATTGCCCGGCGTCGAACCTGAAACTGGCCAGCGGGTTCGCGCCGACGGCGGCGCTGCTGGGTCAGGGTGTCAAAGTGGCGTTCGGAACCGATGGGGCTGCCAGCAACAACCGGCTGGACTTGTTCGAAGAAATGCGCCTGGCCGCGCTGCTGGCGAAGGGGGCCGCCAACGACGCCTCCGCCCTGCCGGCCTGGCAGGCACTGGAATGCGCCACGATGCACGCAGCCGGCGCGCTCGGACTGAGCGATCAGATTGGGTCGATCGAGGTTGGCAAGAACGCCGATCTGATCGCGGTGGACCTGTCGGGTCCCGAGACGCAGCCATGCCCAGACGTGGTTTCCCAGCTCGTCTATTGCGCCGGCCGGGAGCACGTGAGCGGCGTCTGGGTGGCGGGCGACCGGGTCGTCGCCGACCGTCGCATCATGCGAAACGAACGGCAGGTCGACTACGAACCGATCGCCGCTTCGGCGCTGTACTGGCAGGCTCGGGTCCACGCAGCGGGTCGCGCAAGTCCTTTGCGAGTCACGTAAGAGACAAGAACCAAGACGCTCAAGACGCGTTTACGGGATCTGCGCTGCTGAATATGTGCTGCTGTATATTCAAGAGGCTCGATTGCCGGCCGATTCCGTGCGCGACTACCTGACCAGCAAGGGTGTCGACTCGGGCCTGATCGACACCGAGGGGCGTGGGAAGCGTGACCCGGTCGCAAGCAACGCGACCAAGGAGGGCCGTGCGCAGAACCGTCGCGTGGAAGTGCACGTGGACGGATTCGCGCACGATCGTGCATTGATGGTTGGATGAACGTCGACCCGGCCGAGCTGCAGAAATTCAGCGAGCTGGCGCACCGCTGGTGGGACCCGGCCGGGTCGTTTCGTCCACTGCACGAAATCAATCCACTGCGCCTGGATTGGATCGACCAGCGCGCGCCGCTTGCCGGGAAACGGGTCGTTGACGTCGGTTGCGGCGGCGGCATCCTGTCGGAAGCGATGAGCGCGCGCGGCGCCGACGTGCTGGGGATCGACCTGGCCGACAAGCCGTTGCGCGTTGCGCAACTGCACGCGCTCGAAAGCGGCGCGCGCGTACGCTATCGCCCCTCCAGCGCCGAGGATCTGGCACGCGAAGAGGCTGGCTCGTACGACGTCGTCACCTGCATGGAACTGCTCGAGCACGTGCCGGACCCGGAATCGACGGTGACGGCTTGCGCGGCGCTGGCGCGCCCGCAGGGTTGGGTGTTCTTCTCGACGATCAACCGCAACGCGCGCGCCTTCCTGCTGGCGATCGTCGGCGCCGAATACGTACTGCGCTTGTTGCCGCGCGGCACCCACGAATACGCCCGTTTCATACGCCCTAGCGAACTGGCGAACGCGGCACGCGGGGCTCAGCTCGAGGTCGAGGAAGTGCGCGGGATGTCGTACTCGCCGCTCACTCGCGAGTACCAGCTGGGCGTGGACGCGCGCGTCAACTACCTGATGGCATGCCGAAAGAATCCGTGAGCAGCGTCGCGCCTGCATTGCAGGCGCGCACGACGCTCGTGCTGTTCGACCTGGATGGAACGCTCGTCGACACCGCTGAGGATCTGGCTGCCGCGGTCAATCAATGCCGAATCCGGCGTCGCCTGGCGCCAACGCCGCCGCAGGACCTGCGCCCCTGGACCAGCCACGGCGCACGCGGACTGATTCGCCAAGCCTTTGGGATCGGACCGGGCGACGCCGGCTACGAAGAGCTGCGCGCCGAGTTCCTGGACCACTACGAGCAGGCTCTATGTGTGCACTCGCGCCTGTACCAAGGAGTCCAGCAGACGCTGGCGGCGATCGAAGCTTCGCAGCGGCGATGGGGTGTGGTCACCAACAAGCCCGCCCGGTTTACCGGGCCGCTGCTGCGGGCACTGGGACTGGAGTCGCGCGCCGCGTGCGTCGTCAGCGGCGATACAGCGGCACGCCCAAAACCGGATCCCGCACCGATCTTGCGGGCACTGCAGGAATGCGCGACACCGGCCGGCGAGTGCATCTACGTCGGCGACGACCCGCGCGACATCGAAGCCGGGCGCGCTGCCGGCGTGCGCACGGTGGTGGCCGCCTACGGCTATCTGGGAGGTGCTGACGACGTCGCGGCCTGGGGCGCCGATTTGGTGATCGGCCGGCCCGAGGAATTGCTCGCCTGGCTGGAGTGATGATCCTCCATCCGCAGCGTGCGGATGTCGTTCAACATCACGTCCGGTTGCAGAAAGTCCAGCGCATAGATCTCGCGCACCGTTCCGCTCGGATCGATCAGGAACAGCTTCAGCATGTGGTCGATCGCGGTGACCTTGCGCCCGCTCGCGTCGCGCTCGATGCGAACGTCCTGGCCGAAGTCTTCGAGAAGGGGTTGCAGCTCGGCCATCGACGCAGCGGTCAGGAAATCCCATTCGGGGCCGGCGTGCGAGGCCACGTCGCGAGCGTAGCCGCGCAGCTGCCTCGGCGAGTCGCGTGCAGGATCGAAACTGATGCTGACGAAGCGTACGTTGGCGGGCAAGTCCGACTCTGCGGCGATGCGCTCACGCAGCGAGCTCATCAGCCCCAAGGCGAACGGGCAGCCCAGCGGATCGGAACAGTGGGTGTAGAAGAACGTCAGCAGCGTGATCTTTCCGCGCGTCAGATCGCGCAGCCGGCGCGGATGGGCCGACGCATCCATCAACGCAGCGTCGGGGCTCGCCTGTATTCGTTGCAACGAATACGTACCGGCAGCGGGCGGAACGAATTGCATCCGTGGCGCCCGCGGCGGGCCAGGGTCCTGCGCAGCACCCGCACCGCCGCTCAGAGCAAAGAGGGATAGCGCAGCCAGCGGGCGAGCGATTGCGCGCCGTGCACAGGCACGCCTGGCGCTTTCAGTAAGCCGATCCAAGGGGAGCACTGTCGAGCGCCGCGGTTCCGGTCGGACGCGCGCTGAATTTCATGTGGTGAGGCCGCCCCAGCTTCTCCTTCGCAAAATCGATCTCGAAAGCGGGCGTCAACTGTTTGCCGTCCCAGCGGAACGCGCGCAGGAACTGCTCGTTGTCGGCGCCGGTCTTGTCCCAGTGCGACAGCAGGCTGGACGTGATGTAGATGCGCTTGCCATCCCAGGACTCGCTGATCATGTTCACCTGGGAGCCGGTGTGCTTCTCGTACGTCTGCTTCGGATGCTCCGGATCCGAGATGTCGAAGTAGCGTGTCATGCCGTCCATGAAGGTGTTGACCCACAACCCCTTGGCGTCGGCCCGGATCGAGATATCCACCGGCAGCGGCACCTTGGCAGGATCGCCGATCGTGCCTACCTCCTTGACCTGCCACTCGCCGCCGGCTCCCTGCCGGATCAGCCACAGCTTCGATGTGAGAGCAGCGGCGGTAATGGCCCAGTTGTCCTTCGAATTGAGCGACCAGCGAATCTCCAGCGGAGCGCCTGGGACATCGAGGATTTGGCGCGGCTGCATCGCCTTCAGGTCCCACAGAACCATCGTGTGGCCGAAGTGCTTCATCGCGACCGGGTCCTTAATCAGCGCTCCCAAGTCGCGCATATAGTTGTCGCGGCCGGTGAAACTGGAAGTCAGCAGTGCGTTCTTGCGCGGATTAATGGCGACGTCGTATCCATAACCGTCGCCCTTTGCCCCTTGCACGGTGCCGGTCGGCATCATGTACTTCTGCACGAATTCGCCCCTGTTGTTGTAGAGCGCCATTCCGGTGACACCGCCGTTGTCGGCGCGGTTGGACAGGTTGCCGACCAGCATCCGCCCCGGCAGCGCGTAGAACGTATGCGGTCCGACCAGGCCGGTGCGTTCGGTCAGGTCGGAGATCGTGCGGGCCAGTTTCGGCTTGGAAGGATCGGTGCCGACGTCGAACACGAAGATCTTGCTGTCGTCCAGGCCCCCGGCCCACAGGTAGCGGCGGTCGTCCGTGAAGCCCATGTGGTGCGCCTCGCCGCGGCCGCCCACCGAGACGCTGTTCACCACTTTGCCGTACGTCTTCGAGCGAGGATTCGCGTCCACTGTCACCAGCTTGTCCGAGCCATCGCCCCATCCCTCGACCCCGAGCGTCCAGACCTGCACGTAGTCCTCCTGGCCTCTGATCAGGCCGGACGTGTACGGCGAGTTGCACGTCTCGTCTGCGCCAGCCGCAGTCGAGAAGGCGACGGCCGCTAGCAGCAGCAACCAAGCCAAAAAGGCCCGGATCCATTCGGTACGCTGGCGGTTCATGTTTTGTCTCCACCGTTGGGCGTGTCCGGCATCTTCCGATAACGCCTCGCCGCCCGCATATCCCCATACAATAGCGCTGTCGGTACTGGGGGCGACCTGGTTTCGACGCAGGTAGAGAAACAGAGCGGTGCATGCCGAGGACCAGTCACCTCGTAAATCCACTGGAAGCCATACAAACGCCAACGACGAGCGTTTCGCTCTCGCCGCTTAATCCCGGTGAGACGCTGCACTAGCCTGCCACTGGGCTAGGCCGGGCAACCGGCAGCAGCGCCATTTTCAGTGGCTGGACGTAGGCGAAGTCGTGGCGCCTGCGTCGAGATCAAGCGACTGGTTGCGCGCCGGCCCGCCGGTTGGCCAAGCGCGCGGCGAGATCCAATAAACCGGCTACGCATGTAGAGCCGCCTGCGGACCGCTTGCGGACGCGGGTTCGATTCCCGCCGCCTCCACCACTTACCATTTCCCCGTGAATGCGCATGCGCGCCAGTAGGTGCGCTATGTGCATGAAGTTGCAGGGAAATCCTAACCTTTCTACAGTCGTTCCCATGCGACTGAATGCCGGGCGGTGCCCCCCGACGCAAGAATTTCCGGGGGATAGCCGGGGGAAGGCGAACATCGAAGTGGCCAGGTATCTGCTCAGCGCGCGGCAGGTCCAGACGGCCGGCGCCGGTGATCTGTGCGATGGCGGCGGCCTGCTGCTGCGCGTCCAGGCCAATAGCGGGGCCTGGGTCTTTCGGTTTACGTCGCCGACCGGCAAACGTCGCGAGCTGGGCCTTGGCGCCGCGATTCGGAACAGCATCGCCGACGCGGGCAAATCACTGGCCGATGCGCGCGATGCGGCCGACGCCGCGCGCAAGCTGCTTCGCGACGGGCGCGATCCGATGCCAGGTATCCCGGAAACCGGGCGGCGTGTGCGGCAGCGGCTCGAGGCGGTCTTCGATGACGCGATGTTCCACGGCCTGTGCAGCAGCAACGCACGTCAGACGGGGATCGTAAAGCGCCTGCGTCCGGCGATGCGATAAACAGAAAAGTCCTTGCGATCTGTCGTCAGTATCGTCGCTGTCTTCAGGTCTTCGGCTAGCACTACCAGAGTCGCATCAGCAAAGTCCATCGGGCAGTCACCGTATTGCGCCATAAGCTCGCGCGACCTCCGCAACGCCCTTTGACCCAGAGGTACCAACACCGCGCCGCCCGAGAGCACAAAATCCATACAGGCAATTGGTCCGCCTCGTACTCTCGCGAGCAGATGAGTCGATTCGGTCACGACCGCCTCGGTTGTGACCACCTCATGCGTCCACTTCTCATAGAAGTCCGCGAATGCTTGATGTCGCTTCTGGCTGCGATCGAGGATCGAGACCAGCGCTCCCGTGTCCAGGAGAAGTTCACCCGCCACGCTTCAGGGACTCAAGAACGTAGGCCCGATGCTGCTCAGCGAGGTTCGGCAACCCCGAGTCAAGCGAGCCAATTAGCCCACTGACGCGCTCGGCTGGCCGGTCACCTTTGCCAGAGCTGATCTGGAGGTACTCCCGAAGGGCCGCACGGACAATATCGGACGTCTTGCGGCCCGACCGATGGCTGGCGCGTTCGAGTGCCAGAGACAGTTCTTCGGGAAGGCGGACAGTGAGCTGATTTTCCATGATGCATTACAGCGTAATGCATTGCATACCGCGAGGCAAGCGACTTGTATAGTCTACCCAATTGCGGGCATCGATTGCCGGGCGCGATCCGGGCCGCTCGTGCTGGGCAACTACGGCACCCCCTCCATGGCCACCTCGAAACCGATGCGCGCCACCTCTCGACCGAGCGGCTCACTGCCCGCAGCCTGATCGACGATCCAACCGCGCCCTGCCCCGATGTCGGGAAGCGTTTCGCGCAGCGTGCGAACGACCCGCGCATCGTCGCCACGGCCTGCCTTGATCTCGATCGCCACCCGCTCGTTTCCGCGGTCGAGCAGCAGGTCGACCTCGGCGCCGGCCGCAGTCCGCCAGAAGTAGGCCTGTGAATGGGGATGCGCGATGCGCTCACGCCGCACGATGTCCTCGATGACGAACCCCTCCCAGCTAGCGCCGCGGGACGGGTGGTTGAAGAGCTCCTCCGCATTGGAGATGTTCAACAGGTGGTGCAGCAGACCCGTATCGCGCAGGTAGACCTTGGGCGACCGAGTCAGGCGCTTGCCGACGTTTCGAAAGTACGGCGCAAGGCGCCGGATCAGGAAGACCTGTTCGAGCACGTCGAGATGCCGCTGCACCGCGTGGTGCGACACCCCGAGCGATGAGCCCAGCTGCGAGGCGTTCAGCAGTCCACCGTGCAGATGCGCCAGCATTGTGAGTAGGCGGCGCAGGAACAAGGGGTCGGCGCGTACGCCGTACTGCGGCAGATCGCGCTCCAGCAGCGTGCGCAGATAGGCTTCCCACCAGGCGCGAAAGTCGCCCCTCAACGCATCCGGCAGGCCGCCTTTGAGCCACGCGTCGCGCCAGCCCAGGCCGTATTCGCCGCTGGCCGCCTCCGCAGCTGTCAGCGGATCGAGCTCCACGAGGCGCACCCGCCCTGCAAGTGATTCGGCAACGCCTCGCACCAGTCCGGGCTGGGCGGAGCCGAGCACGACGAACCGCCCGTTCTGGGAGCGCTGCTCGTCCACCACGCCGCGCAGGGCGGCAAACACCGCCGGCTGCGCCTGCGCCTCGTCCAGCACGAGTCCGGTGCCCGTGGTTTCGTCGAGCGCCTGGCGCGGATCGGCCGCGAAGCGCTCCGCAGTGCGCGGATCCTCGAGGTCGCGATAGGCAAAACGCGGGAAAGCCGTTCGCGCGAGTGTCGTCTTGCCAACCTGACGCGCGCCGACGATTGCGACCACTGGAAAGCTGCGTGCCGCAGCCTGGACGGTGGCCAAGACGATCCGTTCGAACATTCGATGTATTTTGGACGACTGTCTTCCAATTTACAATTCTGACCAAAGCGGCACCGAAATGCCGTTTCGTTGACACCTGGTCGGTGGGCGCTGGGAATTGCCAAGGGTGAATTCGCTCCAGAGCTCTCGCATCGAGAGCCTTCGGGCCAGGAGTATCCTTCATTCATGATCGACTGGTCGACCTGCCCTGCCGTAGAGCGCGACCCGACACGCGTGAGCGGAGCATGGGTGTTTCGTGGCAGTCGCGTGCCCGTCGCCGCTCTGTTCGAGAATCTCGAAGGCGGCGCGCAGGTGTCCCAATTTGTCGAGTGGTTCCCGGGGGTGACTCTGGACCAGGTCCGCACGGTCCTGGAACATGCGGCGCGCAGTGCATTAGCCCCTGCGTAGGTGCGCGTCCTTTTCGATCAGGGAACGCCGGTGCCGCTGCGGGATCTTCTCGCTGGGCACGAAATTGCGACTGCTTACGAGCGCGGCTGGTCGACTTACAAAAACGGCGACCTTCTCGACGCCGCGGAACTCGACCGGTTCGAGGTCCTGATCACAACGGATACCAATCTCAAGCACCAGCAGAATTTGGCCTCACGCCGCATCGCGGTTGTTGTGTTGATGTCCGCCAGTTGGCCGAGGATACAGAAGGCGATCGCGTCCGTCGTCGCGGCCGTCGACGGCGCTTCGGTCGGTAGCTACGTGGAAGTGCAGGTTCCGTAGGGAACGGCAGAAGGAATCCATGAGATGCAGAAGCGAGCCTGCAGAGATGAAATTGTCCCCCCTTTTGGGAGTCGATCGTCGCGATTCCTTGACCGGCGTTTTGCGTCCATGTAAGGCCGAGACGGCCGAAGCGTAAGCGGCTCTCGCGAGCTTTGCACCTACAGCTCGACGCCTCGGAAATAAGGACGGTCGGCTGCCGCCGCTAGCGTTCTATGTCGCCAAGCGTATAGCCGACTGTCGCCCGATGTCGCCGTCAGCGGTCGAGTTTTTGACCGACCGACCCTGAGTAGTCCGTTGAAGAGCTGCGGGGCACCGACCGGTCTGCAGACTGGACCGACCATTACCGCTCGGCCCGCGAATCTCAGTACCCGATCCCGTTCCGGTCCTTCAGTTGGCACCAACCAACAGATCGGAGGCCGTCGGCAGGCTCATGCATTGCAAGCTCAAGGCGAAGTCGCCATGGCCTGGTCCCTGGCGAGCTCGGTGACCAGATCGCTGCCGAGGCGTCCTGCAACCGCGTCGCGCACCGGCAGCAGCGCCTTGACCCAGGCGGCACGCTGCTCGGGAGTCAGATGCAGGATCTTCGTGCGACCCGACTTCTCGATCGCGGCCATCGCATCCTCGTTATCCTTGTCCGCGATCTCGTGCTCGTACTGGGTCGCGTCCTTCATCGCGCTTTCGAGGGTGGCGCGAATGACAGGCGGCAGATCCGACCAGAATTTGGCGTTGACGATCACCGCGTAGCCGAGGTAGCCGTGGTAGGTGTCGACGGCGTACTTCTGCACCTCGTGCATCTTCTGCGTATACATGTTGGACCACGTGTTCTCAGTGCCGTCGACCACCCCGGTCTGCAACGCCTGGTAGGCATCGCTGAACGCCGTGACCTGCGGAATCGCATGGAGCGCGCGGGTCTGGGCTTCCTTCACCTTGGAACTCTGGATCCGCATCTTCAAGCCCTTCAGGTCGGACGGAACGGAAATCGGCCGATTCGCGCTGAAGATCATGAAGCCGTTGTCCCAAAAGGAGAGCCCCGTGATGCCCTTCGTCTCCAGCTTCGCCATCAGCTTGCGGCCGATCGGGCCGCTTTCGACGCGTTCGATGGACTCCCGGTTCGGGAACATGTACGGAATATCGAACACCTCGAATTCCTTCTCGCCCAGCGGCCCGAACTTGGATAGCGAGGGCGCCAGCATCTGCACCGAGCCGAGCTGAAGGGCCTCCAACTCCTCCTTGTCCTTGTACAGTGAGCCGTTCGGATAGATCTCAACCTTCACCCGTCCGTTGGAGCGCTGCTCGGCCAGCTGCTTGAAGCGCTCGGCGGCGCGCCCCTTAGCCGTCTCGGGCGTGACCACGTGGCTGAACTTGATCACGATCGGCTCCTGCGCCTGCGAAACGCCGGTCAGCGCAAAGCCATTCAAGAGGGCGGACGCGGCCAGACCGCGCGCGAGCGACATAGTCTTCATTGTTGGGCCTCCTCTTGTATCTGCCGCTCGCTCGTATCAGACGTTCCATTGGCCGGACGAACGTCGGCAAGGCCGTCGGCGTCGGTCGCCGAGATCGTTGTCCGGACCATCGACCGCGCCTGATCGCCCGGCCACATGCGGCCCCTGTGCATGGTCGCGCGGTTATCCCACATCAACACGTCGCCCTGGCGCCAGCGGTGGCGATACACGTATTGCGGCCGCGTCGCGTCGGCGATCACCCTGGCCAGAAGCTCTTCTGCCTCCTGCTCGCCCATGCCGTCGATCGCATACGCATGCGAAGCGATGTAGAGGGCGACGCGTCCGTTGACGGGGTTGCGCCAAGTCATGCGCCAGCGCACCGGCGGCAGCGCCGCGCGCTCGGCCGGCGTCATCAGTCCCGGATCGATCTGGTCGCGCGAGTGCGCATAAGCGTGGGTGACGATGGCGTCGCGCAATCGTCCCTGCATCATCGACGGCAGCCGATCCCAGGCCTGGCGGGTCGACACAAGCTCGGTTTCGCCACCGTCTCTGGGGGAGATGCGCGCGGACAGGACCGAAGCGAGCGCCGGTACTGCCTTAAACGAACTGTCGGTGTGCCAAAGCTGATTGGCGCGGGCCGTCAGTGCCTGCCGATGGATCGGCGCCACCAGGGTGTCATCCGACGCCACGTTGTGCAGGCGGTTGTAGAAGCTGCCGGCGCCAACGGAGCCGACCTTGACCCGTTCCAGTGGGCCAAAGGCGCGCGAGAAGACCGCCTGCACGTCATCCGTGACTTCCTGATCGCGGAAAACCAGGACGCTGTGTTCTTCCAGTGCCGCGCGCGTTTCCTGGTAGCTGCGGTCGCTCGTCGCGATATCGATCAGGCTGGTGCTGTGCACCTCGGCGCCGAAACCCGGACCGACGGGTATTAGATCCATGTTCAGCCTCCGACCGGAACCGGGCGACTGCGATCAAGATGCGGCCGAGTCGCCACTCCGCATCTGAGTAGGACGCGAAATGACTCCGATTCCCGCCATTGCTTCGGCCGATGAAATCGCCGAGGGATGCTGTCCTCATTCGTCGCTGTCGAGCGTCAGGATACGCTGCAATGCGGTAGATCAGCCGTCGCCCCGCGACCTACCGCACCTGGCCGGTCAGTAACTTTCAGGACGGCCCCGTTTCCTCCACAGCGACCGACCGGAGTGGGCAGGTCAGCACCCGTGCGTCTTGCACCACACCATTCTGGGGGAGTTGCGCGGCGACCGAATTGTACATACAATCTGCTTGTGCGCATTACCTACGACGCCGCCAAGAATGAGCGCAACATTCGAAGGCCGATTTCGAATTCGAGTCGGCGCGGATTCATATCGACGCGCGAAAGGACTACGGCGAGACCCGATACGTAGCGCTCGGGCGGCTCGATGGCCGTGTGCATGTGCTCTGCTTCTGCGAAACGGAGGACGGAATCCGCGTCATCAGTTTTCGCAAAGCAAACAGTC
The DNA here is from genome assembly GCA_019236735.1 of Burkholderiaceae bacterium. Classification (GTDB taxonomy): domain Bacteria; phylum Pseudomonadota; class Gammaproteobacteria; order Burkholderiales; family Burkholderiaceae_F; genus VBCK01. The sequence goes on along the minus strand of JAFAIM010000020.1, from coordinate 29,229 downwards.
GTGAGGTGAAGCGCTATGCGAAAGTCGAAGCCGCTCGTTGACGCAAAGGGCCAGGTCCGGGAACTGTCTATGGCCGAGATCAAGGCCATGGTCCCGGCCAAGAAGGCGTTGCCCAAGTCCCTTCAGACGAAGCTCAAGTTCCGCGGTCCTCAAAGAAGTCCGACGAAGGAGCGAATCACGATTCGGCTATCGCCGGATGTCGTCAAGACCTTCCGCGCCACCGGGGACGGTTGGCAAACGCGAGTCGACGCAGCATTGAAGGATTGGCTGCGGTCCCGCAAGGCTGCCAAGGCGCCATAGCGCGGCCCAAACGGGACGGCGATGTTCGTCCGCCGCGTTGGCGGAATAGACGGGGGATGGCGAAACATCCAATTGCAGGTCGGGCCTAACGCGACTGCTTGACGACGCCGCCTCCACCACCCCTATTTGTGGTTGGTGAACTTGAAGGTCGCGTTGCGGATGTAGAAGTCTCCGTATTCGTTCGCCTCGAACCTTCCAATCACCGACCCACTGCACTGGTGCGAAGCGTCGTTGCAGTGGGCCGTCATGTACCGCAGCGACTCCTTGTCCACGGAGTCAGGATCAATTTCGAGAACATCCTCCGGCGTAGTGCCATCGTCGCAGAAGAATGCAGCCGCGAAGCGGTTTATTTTCTGGCACTTTACTTTGACCGTCTTGCCCTGGAAATGCTGGGAATAGGTGCTCAGGTCAAAAACGGTTTGCTCAGCTTGGAATGCGCCGCAAGCCACCATGACGACGCACACAGCGACCGTCAGACAGGCCTTCGCCCGAGCTGGTGACTCGGCGCGCTGCGGGGAGAAGTAGGGAGGAACGGTCACCTCTCTTGCGCGGTCACACCAAGATCCCGAACGTCTTAACCCAGATGCGGAGCGACGACTTCCCGCGTCTCCTTGCTGCTGACGACCGGGACGATCTCGAACGTCACGCCGGTTCCCCGCCATTGCAGGATCCATTGTTGAAACAAGCGCGCGTCCTCGCACTCCATCAGCTGGAAACACCGGCTGAAGTTCGATTCCACCCAGCTGTCCACGTACTTCAGTCCCTCCGGCAAGGCGCGCCCTGCTTCCCGCATCCTCGTGTAGACGGGGATCATGTCATTGTCACGGAACCGCTCGATCACCATGAACAGCATTTGCTTTCCTCGTCTCCTCGATCAATTTCTCAACCATTCCCCGATCGCCTAGCGTTGAATATTCCGCGGCCCAACGGTCGAAAGCAGCCAATGCATCACAGTCGGAACGAACGCTCTCGTTTTCCCGGTATTTCGGGTCCGGTTCCCTAATGGCTCGAACCACGGCTTGATACATGGCCACGTTGCGTTCGGGATCTCCTTGCGGGACGAAGCGAGGCCTTGCAGCACTGGCCACGAGCAGCCACGGCACGCCGTTGTCGGGCTCGATTTCGGCCCACTGTTGCGCGGACAGCAAGTCGCAAGCTCCGCCTCCGGTATATCCGCAAGACAGAAATGCGAGCGCGTACACCTGTGGGTCGCGGCTGGCCGAGGCTAGCTTCACCAGCGCCTCTTTCGACCCGAGCATGTACAGGCCCAAAGCGGCCTGGCGCGGATCCTTGCTGGCCGCAAGCTTTTTCTTAAGGCCATCCAGGACCTTGTCGGCGTCCTTGGCGGACTGGTCGCGGAAATTTTCGAGGTCGCTCTCCTTGACCCGCCCGTACCCGCACAAATCCGTCTCGTCGGCGGCGGGTTCCGGCAGCGGCGCCGCTGCGAACCGTGGTGCTGGCGCCGCAGCCGATGCCGGGCTGTCCGAAGCAGTCCTTTGCGCCTCCGGCGCATGCACCACGAAAAGAAAGTAGGCCAAAGCGCCGACCGCGAGCGCCAATATCGCCGACAGCAGAAGCAATCGTTTGTTTACCATCGTGCCTGAGCCAATGGCTTACGTTTGGTATTCCGGTCCACGCAAAGAGGATCTCTCGCCCTGGTCACTTCCACGCAACTCGAACGCCTGATCGAGCGGGCCGCCGAACTGATCGAGCGTGCCGATGCGATCATCATCACCGCCGGCGCCGGCATGGGTGTGGACTCCGGATTGCCCGACTTTCGCGGAACGGAGGGTCTGTGGGGCGCGTATCCAGCTCTCGGGCAGGCAAAGCTGCGCTTCGTGCAAATCGCCGCTCCCGAGCAGTTCTCCGCACGCCCCTCCCTCGCGTGGGGCTTCTACGGACGCCGTCTGCAGATGTACCGTCGCACCGAACCACATGCAGGCTTCCATCTGCTCCAGTCGTGGGCTGCCGCCAAGCCGCATGGCGCCTTCGCGGTCACGTCCAATGTCGATGGCCAATTCCAGAAGGCAGGATTCAGCGCTTCGCGGGTAAGCGAGATTCACGGTTCGGTCCACAACCTGCAGTGTCTGCAACCGTGCCGCCAAGAGATATGGTCGGCCGACGGCTTTGATCCTGTGATCGATGAAGTCCACTGTCTGCTGCTGTCGGAGGCGCCGCAATGCCCTCATTGCGGCAAGCTTGCAAGGCCGAACGTTTTGATGTTCGGCGATCATCGATGGGTGCCGCAGCGGTCGGCGGACCAGACTGCGGTATTCAATACCTGGCTGGAGAAAGTCGAGCACCCGGTGGTGATCGAATGCGGCGCAGGCACCGCACTGCCGACGATCCGACAGTTCGGCCACCGGGTGGCGATCCATCGCAAGGCTGCGCTGATCCGCATCAACCCGCGCGAAGCAGAATTGCAGCTGACCGGAGTCGCGCTGCCGCTCGGTGCGCGGGAAGCGCTGGAACGCATCGACGCGCTGCTCTAAGCGACAGCGCCGATCAGAGCCAATCAGAGAAATAGCGCTAGTGTCAGCTGCCTGCGAGCGCGACGATTCCGCGCGCCTCACCCAGGCCGATTCGTGGAGCGCCCGGTCGCTCGCACCACGCTCGCAATGCGATCGCATCGCCATCTTCGAGGAAGGTTCGCGATTCGCCGCCCGGCAGCGCGATCGGCGTCTTGCCCCCGCCCGTCAATTCGAGCAGCGATCCCGCTTGCTCGGGCGTGGGTCCCGACTGGGTACCGGTGCCGAGCAGATCGCCCGGCCGCAAATTGCAACCGTTGATCGTGTGATGCGCAACCATCTGAGCGATGGTCCAGTACGCGTGCCGGAAGCTCGTGCCCGACAGACGTGCCGGTGCGCGCCGCCCGGCGCGCATCGCCGCCGTCTCGATCCACGCCTCGAGTTGGATATCGAAAGCGCCCTCGGCGCGATTGACGGCCGAATCCAGGTACGCCAGCGGCTGTGGGTCACCGGCTGAGCGTGTCCACTGGGCGCGATACGGTGCGAGCGCCTCGAGCGTGACAACCCACGGCGAAATGGTTGTGGCAAAGTTCTTGGACAGGAAGGGGCCGAGCGGCTGGTATTCCCACGATTGCACATCGCGTGCAGACCAGTCGTTCAGCAATGTGATCCCGAACACGTGGCCTTCGGCGTCGTCGATCCCGATCGGCTGCCCCGCCGAATTCCCGGTGCCGATGAACACGCCAAGCTCCAGCTCGTAGTCGAGTCGGCCGGTTGGTCGTACCGACGGGGCGGTTTCGCCCGCAGGCAGCACCTGTCCGCGCGGCCGCTGGAAGACCTGACCCGATACGCCAATCGACGATGTGCGGCCGTGATAGGCGATCGGCACCCACTTGTAATTCGGCAGTAACGGATTGTCAGGCCGGAACAGCCTACCGACGCTGGTGGCGTGGTAGATCGAGGTGTAGAAATCCGTGTAGTCGCCGATCACGGCCGGCAGCGCGTACTCGACGGCGGATCGCGAGACAAGACTGGAGCGGAGTTGATCGGCGCGGGCCGCCCCCCGGCGCAACGCGCGCGACAACGCCAGCCGAAGTGCCGACCATGCGGCCGGCCCGAGCGCCATCAGGCCGTTCAGCGCCGGCGCGGCGCAGGCGGCCGCGCCCTGGGCGGCGTGGCTGCCTGGTGTGACGTCCGCAAGAGCGCCTGTCGAAAGCGCCGCGGTGACATCGAGGACCTGGTCGCCGATTGCAACGCCGATGCGGAAGGCCTCGTCGGTGCCGGCACGCCGGAAAGCTGCGAACGGCAAGTTCTGGATCGGAAAGTCGGCTTCCGCGGCGTTCGCCGATTCGACCCAGCTGCGCAGCCCCGGGTCATGCGTCTCGTTCAAGCGCGTCATCGCGCGGAGCCTTCAAGGACGACCCGGATCGAAATTCGACTGCAGTCCCTGCCAGCATCGGAAGTACTCGGACTGCAGCTGCGGCGATTCGAGCGCGAATTTGGTCGGCCGGATCACGTGCCGCGTCTCGAACATGAACGCCATCGTGTCGTGGATGTAGTCTGGCTTGCTCGTTTCCGCGCCCGATGCCTTCTCGAAAGTCTCGGCATCCGGCCCGTGCCCGGACATGCAATTGTGCAAACTCGCGCCGCCAGGAGCGAAGCCCTGCGCCTTGGCATCGTAGGTGCCGTGCACCAGGCCCATAAATTCGCTGGCGATGTTCCGGTGGAACCAGGGCGGCCGGAACGTATGCTGCATCGCGAGGACGCGCGGCGGAAAGATCACGAAATCGATCGAATCGACCCCGGCAGTGTCGCTCACCGACTGCAGAACCAGAAAGATCGACGGATCCGGATGATCGTAGCTGATCGAGCCGATCACGTTGAAGCGCCGCAGATCGTACTTGTACGGCGCGCAGTTACCGTGCCACGCAACGACATCCAACGGCGAGTGATCCATCGCGGCTGACCACAGGTGCCCCATGAATTTTGCGATCAGCTCGTATTCTCCGTTGCGATCCTCGAACCAGGCGACCGGCGTCTGAAAGTCGCGCGAATTGGCCAAGCCGTTCGAACCGATCACGCCAAGGTCGGGCAAACGGAACGGCGAGCCGAGGTTCTCGCACACGTAGCCGCGCGCGGCAGAGTCGAGCAGCTCGACGCGGAAGCGCACGCCGCGCGGAATCACCACGATCTCCTGCGGCTCGGCTTCGATCAGCCCGAGCTCGGTCGCAAAGCGCAGCCGTCCCTGCTGCGGCACGATCAGCAACTCGCCGTCGGCGTCGTAAAACGCGCGGTCCGTCATCGAGCGGTTGGCCACGTACACGTGAATCCCCGCCCCGCTTTGCGTGTAGGGACTGCCGTTGCCGGCCATTGTGACCAGGCCCTGCACGAAGTCGGTCGGCTGCGCCGGGATCGGCAGCGGATCCCAGCGCAGCTGGTTCGGCGGCGTCGCAACCTGGTCGAAGTCGCTCGTCAAGCGCCCGTCCTCGATACGCCGGAATGGCCGGTGGTGGACCGCTGGCCGAATGCGGTACAGCCACGATCGGCGATTGGCGTGACGGGGCGCCGTAAATGCCGTTCCCGACAGTTGCTCCGCGTACAAACCATACGGGCATCTCTGCGGGGAGTTCTGGCCGACCGGCAGCGCGCCGGCCAGCGCTTCGGTGGCGAACTCGCTGGCAAAGCCGGACTGATAGCGCACCGACCCTGTCGATTCGGCTGCAGCCTTCGCCGGCCGGGCAGCGGACTTGGTCGTCATCGCATCTTCCTCACCAATAGGTGCGAATGCGACATGGTACTGGGGCCTGACATTGTCGGGCCGGCATATCAAAATCCGTCTTGGGGAGTGCCACCGCGGTCGAATTGCTTGCGTGGTCGACATGAAGACAGTAAGGAGAGATCCATGACCCGTAACGATCCGCTACGCAACTTCCGCTTTCTCGTCGAAATTGGCGGCTTGCCGGACATTGCCTTTAGCGAAGTGTCGATCGGGTCGATCACGATCGACGTGATCGAGTACCGCGCGGGCAGCGAGGCGACCCACGTGCGAAAGTTGCCGGGCCTGACGCATTACGGCGATGTGACGTTGCGCCGCGGCATCGTCTGTACGGGCGTCACGGGTGCGCTCGATCTGTACCAATGGATCAGCGAGGTGGTAGCGGGCAACATGGCCGTGGCGCGCCGAACCGTGACGATCGTCGTGCTCGACGAGGCCGGGAATGAATGCGCCCGCTTCAAGGTGCTCAACGCATGGCCGATGAAGTACCACGTGAGCGATCTAGATGGGCGAGGCCACGAGGTGCTGATCGAGACCCTCGAGCTCGCCAACGAAGGAATCGAACGGGTGTAATGGATCCGTTCGTCGGCGCCAGGTTCCGCGTCGAGATCGAGGGCCTCTCGGCGAGCAGCGCCGCAGCGGTGGTGCTGCCAGAAGCGCGTCTTTTCCGGCGCACCGATGTCGAGTCCGTGCAGTACGGCGCGCTGATCGTGCAACGAGGCCTAACCGACAACACCGAGTGGTACGTGTGGTGGGATTCCGCCCCACGCTCCGGCAACTCCTCCGCCAAAATCGTTGTCGTCGTACTGATGGATGCCGGCGGCAAGCCGGCGTGGCGCTGGACTTTCGCGGGCGCGGAGCCGGTGGCCTACCGCCTGTCGGATCTGAATGCAACGTCGGCAGAAACGCTCATCGAGACGCTCGAACTATCGGTTGCCTCGTTCGACGCGGTCTGCGTCGTTTGACCGCGGCGAGCACCGGTCCCTACACTAATCGCTCCACCAAGGGATCACCGGGAGAGCGGTCGATGGCTGCATCCGTGCGGCTGGAAGATTTTCCGCTGCGCTCGTACGACAAGCTGCGCTACGGCGACACGGACCGACAGGGCCACATCAACAATTCCGTGTTCACCACGCTGCTGGAGACCGGCCGGGTAGAACTGGCGTACCGGGACGGCAAGCCGCTGATGGATCCGGGCTGCTCGTTCGTGATCGCGCGCCTCGAGGTGGACTTCGTCTCCGAGATCCTCTGGCCCGGTCGCGTCGACATCGGTACTCGCGTGCAATCGATCGGACGCAGTTCCCTTCGGCTGGAGCAAGCGTTGTTCCAGGACGGGCGGCTGGTGGGGCGCGCCGAAAGCGTCATAGTCCAGGTCAACGATGAGACGCGCAAGTCGCAGCCGTTTTCCGCGGCCGCCGTCGATGGCCTGAAGCGGTTCGCCGGCGCCGCAATGCCGACAGTGCGGACGACGGCTTCGTCGCCACACGGGACAGCGACGGACGCGCCGTTTTCGCTGCGCAAGGCGACGCTCGACGACCGCGGCGCTTTGGAAAGCCTCATCGCCCGCTCCGCTCGCGCGCTGACGCTGGGAGCGTACACGCCACGCCAGGTCGAGACCGCACTGCGCGCCGCATTCGGCGTTGACACACAGCTGATCCGTGACGGCACGTATCTGGTGGCCGAGGCCGACGGGGCGATTGTCGGCTGCGGCGGATGGAGCAAGCGTCGCACGCTGTTCGGTGGCGATTCGCAGGCTCACCGCGATTCGGCCGAACTGAACCCGACGCGCGACGCCGCGAAGATCCGCGCCTTCTTCATCGACCCGGCCTGGGCCCGCAAGGGCATCGGCCGCGCTCTGCTGGAGCGTTCCGAGGCCGAAGCGCGTAGCAGCGGGTTTCGCCGTTTCGAGTTGATGGCGATGCTGTCCGGCGTCGATTTCTACCGCTCGCAGGGCTACCAGCCAGGCGCGCCGGTGCAATACCAACTCGAGCCGGGGCTGAGCATCGAGTTCCTGCCGATGAGCAAGAGTGCCTGACCGCACACTCAAACGACGCAAGGCCAACCTTCTGGAGGTGGCCTACCGGGAGGTCGGGGGGCCGGACGGCGCGCCAGTGATCCTGCTGCACGGCTTCCCGTACGACGTGCATGCGTACGACGAGGTCGCGCCGATCCTGGCGACGGCCGGTTGCCGCGTGATCGCACCGTACCTGCGTGGTTTCGGGCCAACCCAGTTTCTGTCAGAGCAGACTCCACGTTCGGGTCAGCAGGCCGCGCTCGGTTTCGATCTTCTGGCGCTATTGGACGCGTTGCAAATCGAGAAAGCCGTTTTGGCCGGATACGACTGGGGTGGGCGCGCCGCGTGCGTGGTCGCGGCACTCTGGCCGCAGCGCGTGCAAGCGCTGGTGTCGTGCGGAAACGATGGCTACAACATCCACGATATCGCCGCGTCGATGCAGCCGCAGGCGCCGGAATACGAGCTGCGCTACTGGTACCAGTTCTATTTTCACTCCGAGCGCGGCCGCAACGGCTTGGCAAACAACCGCCACGACTTGTGCAAACTGCTGTGGAAGCTGTGGTCGCCGAACTGGCAGTTCGACGATTCGACCTACGATCGCACCGCCACCTCCTTTGAGAACCCGGATTTTGTCGATGTGGTGATCCACTCGTATCGGCACCGCTACGGGCTCGCAGCGGGTGACCCCGCGCTCGAGCAGATCGAGCGGCGCTTAGCGGCTCAACCCGCCATCACAGTTCCCACCGTTGCGCTGCACGGGCAGGCCAATTCCGTGCTGCCCGCGGGCGGAAGCGATCTGGCCGCACGTCGATTCACTGGCGCGTACCGGCGCGAGGTGATTCCTGTGATCGGACACAACGTTCCGCAGGAAGCGCCTCAACGTTTCGCCGAGGCCATTTTCTCGCTGCTTTGATTGCCCGCGAATCGCCGCTCAAATCAATTCATCGGCGCACGCGCCGCATCTGATACAATTACCCCCAGCGGCAATTGACCAGCGCCCGCCGTCTCCCGATGGCCGGCTATTGCCGCGGTCAATCCTGACCCGTTTCACCCACACCGTTCGTCTGCAATTTGCTGGTCGATGAACGCCGCGCTTCCCTATGGGAGCGCCGGCAGGCCAACTCTAGAAGGTACTAAGAAATGTCTTTTGCAAGCCTCGGCTTGTCCGATGCGCTTTTGCGCGCGGTCGCCGACGCCGGCTACGAACAGCCGACCCCGATCCAAACCAAAGCTATCCCCGCCGTGCTCGCGGGCGGCGACCTGCTGGCCGGCGCACAGACCGGCACCGGCAAGACCGCTGGCTTCGTGCTGCCGATCCTGCAGCGCCTGTCGAGCGCTCCTGCAGCTTCGCGCCGTGCCATCCGCGTGCTGGTGCTCACCCCCACGCGCGAACTCGCGGCTCAAGTTGAGGAAAGCGTTCGCGTCTATGGCAAGTATCTGAATCTGACCTCCACTGTCGTCTTCGGTGGTGTCGGTTTCGCTCCTCAGGTGGAAGCTCTGGCGCGCGCGCCGGACATCCTGGTGGCCACGCCCGGCCGCCTGCTAGATCATCATCGAAACGGCACGGTCGATCTGTCCGGCGTACAAACTCTGGTGCTCGACGAGGCCGACCGGATGCTGGACATGGGCTTCATCCACGACATCCGACGCATCCTGAGTCTGCTGCCGAAGAAACGGCAGAACTTGCTCTTTTCTGCGACATTCTCCAACGAGATTCGCGAACTTGCGGCACGGCTGCTGCACGCACCGGCGCAGATCCAGGTCACGCCTCCGAATTCGACCGTCGACACGATCCGGCAGACGGTCCATCCGGTCGACCCGGGTCGCAAACCCGAATTGCTTGCACACCTCGTCACACAGAACCAGTGGTACCAGGTGCTGGTGTTCACGCGCACCAAGCACGGAGCGAACCGGCTGTCCGAGCAGTTGTGCAAAAAAGGCATCGCTGCGTTGGCGATCCACGGCAACAAGAGCCAGGGCGCGCGCACCCGTGCGTTGGCCGAGTTCAAAAGCGGCAAGCTGCAGGTGCTGGTCGCCACCGATCTTGCTGCGCGCGGCCTGGACATCGAGCAGTTGCCGCACGTCGTGAATTTCGACTTGCCGAACGTGCCGGAGGACTACGTGCACCGGATCGGCCGAACGGGCCGGGCCGGTGCGAGTGGAGAAGCGATCTCGTTCGTCAGCCCGGGCGAAATGGACTACCTGCGCGACATCGAACGGCTGACGCGCCGCTCGATCCCGCGCGTCGTTGTGGCCGGCTTCGAAGCGGGAGCACGCGGCCCAGCGCCGGAAACGGCGAGCCCGGCTGCCAATCGAGTTCGCGCGACGCGGCCTCACGTGTCACCCTCGCGCAAGCCGGCCGGCGCGACTCGCCCGCACGCGCCCCCCGCGCGCAAGCAGGTCGAGGCGACTCGCCCGCACGCACCGCACTCGCGCGAGCAGGCCGCTCCGATGCGTACGGCCTCTGGGAAGACTCCGGTGTCCTTGCGCCGGGGCGCCCCCGCCAGCGACCCGTTGGTTCGATCGAACCTGCCGCCTGGTTGGACGATGGCTCCGGTCCGCCGGGGCCGTTGAGTCGCTCGACCGGGTTACAAATGGATTCACGATGGCGGCGGCCGAGGTCATCTGGTCGGCCGCCCGAACGTTCAAAAGGATTGCGCCGCTTCGTAATCGTCGCCGGCAGCAGGAAGCATTGAGAGGGGACTATGTACAGCAGACTGTCGCTCGCCCTGGCACTGTTGACCGCTGGCTGCGTCGTATATCAGCAGCCACCTCCCACCTATAGCCTGCCGCCGGCGCCTCCGCCCGCTCCAGCCGCGTACCAACCGCCGCCCCCGCCTCCGCCACCGGAGGAAGCTGCGCCAACCGATTACCAGCCGGAGCCACCACCACCGGTCGTCAGCGTTTACGTCGACCCGCCGATCGATCAACCACCGCCGATCGAGGTTCCGTGGGCGCCTCCTCCGATGCTGGTCGAAGAACCTCCTCCGCCACCGTTCGTCGGCGCAATCTGGATCGGCGGGTTCTGGGGATGGCACGGCATGTGGGTGTGGAACTACGGCCGCTGGGCCGAGGCACCGCGGCCCGACTACGTGTGGGTGCAACCGTACTACGAGAATCGCCGCGGCTACGTCGTATTCGTCACCGGACACTGGGCCCGCGCCGAAGTGGTGTTCGTACCGCCGCCGCCGACGTTGGTGATCGAGCTGGAGCGGCCGCGCCCCGATGCGATCCCCGGACCGCGCTGCATCGGTCCTGATGGCGTGTTCGTTCCGCCGCCGCCGGGCTCGCGCCACGGAATCATCGTGCCGGCTCCGATCGGTACCGCACCCGCAGTCGTGACAAGCGCGCCGCCCGTCGTCAACGTCGGGATGCACATCACGAACAATGTGAACAGCAACAACACGACGGTCGTCAACAACGTCACGAACGTCACCAACGTGACGAACGTGACCAACATCACGAACGTGACGATCGTGGCGCCGGCGAGCGCAACCGCGAACAGGCAGGCCGTCAATTCGATCGTCCCGGCGCAAGCTCACTTGGCTGCCGCTCTGGCGCCCGTGGTGAAGGTTGCTGCGCCTCCGCCTCAACAGCAGCAAGCGATTCCGGCATTCGAGCGCGGCCGGCCGGCGGCTTCGCTGCCGCCGCCGCAGACGGTTCATGCCGTAGTGCAGCCGCCGCGAGAACGCGAAGGGCCTGTACCGCCGACACCCGCCCGCGCGCCGATGCCGCCACCGGCTCCAGTGCCCATGGCACCTGCTGCCGCGCCGATGCCACCTACTGCCGCGCCTCCGGCGCGCGCTGCACCGCCTCACGCTCCCAACGCTGCCAACGCGGGCGAGCCGCGTGCGAACCAAACCCCGCCGACCGAGGCAACTCGCAACGCTCCTGCGAAGCCGGCACAAGCTGCGGGCACTCCCGCGCACAAAGCCGAAGGCACCACGCCGGCGCCGAAGAAGCCGAATGCGCAGCCGCCTGCCGCTGCGCACAAGCCGACTCCCGCGCAGCAGGGCGAACCGAAACGCAATGGCGGGGCGCAGCAGAACGAGAAACCGCAGCAAAACGAGAAACCGCAGCCGGGCGAGAAATCAAAAGAAGGCGAAACCGGACACGGCGAGCGCTGAAGCGAACGTGGGGTCAGAGCGGGTCGCGCGCCCGGTGCGCGCCCAGGCCCGCGGCCGCGTGATGCGCGCGGGTACATTGGACAGCGCGTCGCCCATCGCGTATGCTCCGCGCCGCAATCGTTAAGGCTTCGTTCGACCCTCTGATCGCTGCGCAGGCCACGAACTTTCTTCGGCTAGCGGCTCCGTTCCCTCGGTAAACGTACTTGACGCTCGCACGTCCCGGCACGTGCCGGGATGGAACCCATCCATATATTTTTCGGCAACAGGACAGCAAAGACAATGGCACAAGGCACTGTCAAGTGGTTCAACGAAGCCAAGGGCTTCGGCTTCATCACGCCAGAAGACGGCGGAAAAGACCTCTTCGCGCATTTCTCGCAGATCCAGGGCAACGGCTTCAAGACGCTGCAGGAAGGACAACGCGTTGAGTTCACCGTCGCACCAGGCACCAAGGGGCCGCAAGCCACCCAGATCCGGGTAATCTGAAGCGCGGACGGCCGCGCACGCGCCACCCGAAGCGATATAGTTGCGGCCGAGTGCCTCCCCGGCGCCGCGGGCCAGAACGGCGCCGCGGGCACTGAGGGTGGCGGATGGACAGCGAGTCGGAAGCCGGCGAGCAGCGCGCATCAGCGCGGGTCGTGGTGGTCGACGACGACCCGCTTTCGACTTCGATACAGGCGCACCTGCTGTCGCTGCTCGGGCATCGGGCGAGCGTTGAAACCGACGCTGGACAAGCGGTCGAGCGCGCGCTCGCGGGCGAATTCGATCTGATCCTGCTGGACCTCGGGATGCCCGGCCTGAGCGGCTTCGAGGCCCTGCGCCGGCTACGCCAGCGCGAAGCCGCAATGCAACGCCCGCCGATCCCGGTGATCGCCGTCACGGGTTACACATCCGAGGCGGACCGGGTCCGCTGCCTGATGGCCGGCTTCGCGGATCACGTCAGCAAGCCCATCCACGCCGACAAGTACGAAATCGCGCTGCGACGCGCGTTGAGCGCCGGTCCGCCCGTGGCGCCCGCATCGGAGCAATCCGATGCCGAGCGGCTGCGAGCGACGATCCGGCGCCTGCAGGAAGCGCCCGCCGCCGAGCGCGGCTTCGGGCCGACCGTCGCCGAATCGGTCGCGCTGCGCTCACAACAGCTGATCGAATCGATGAAAATGGCGCTGACCGAGAACGATGCGGAGCAGCTCGTCTGTGGTGCGCGCGCGATGCGATCCGCGGCCGAATTCCTCGGCGTCCATCAGCTTGCCGCGATGTGTGCACAGCTCGACAGCCTGTCGATGCAACAGCAGTGGGGCGCGGTCGAGACGATCCTGCACGAAATCGAATACTGGAACCAGGCGGTTCTCACCATGTTGTTCGAGTCGGCTCGATGACCGCGCGGCATGCTGCGCGCGCCGGTGCTGGATGAGCAATCTGGCTCGAGGCGGTCAGGCGGGGGCGCGCCGCCCGGTGCTCCGTACCGACTACCGGCCGCCGCCGTTCAGCATCGAAAAAGTCGACCTGAGCTTCGACCTGGATCTCGTTTCGACCGAAGTGCAGGCGCAGCTGTATATACGGCGGGCGCAGAATTCGACCGTGCCGCTGCGGCTCGATGGCGAGCGGCTGCAGCTGGTCGCATTGCGCCTGGACGGGCGCGAGCTGCGACCGGAACAGTTCCAGGCCGATGAAGCCGGACTGACTCTCGCCACTGCGCCGGCCGATTCGTTCGTGCTCACCATCGTCACGCATCTGCAACCGTCGGACAATTCCGAGCTGCTGGGCCTGTACGCATCCTCCGGAATGCTGCTCACGCAGTGCGAGGCGCAGGGCTTTCGCAGGATCACCTACTTCCTGGATCGTCCCGACGTCCTGGCGCGCTATCGCGTGCAGCTACGCGCGGATAAAGCCCGCTTTCCCGCACTGCTGTCCAACGGCAACCTGGTCGAGCAAGGTGCCCTGCCCGATGGCCGCCACTTCGCGATCTGGGACGACCCACACCCGAAACCGAGCTACCTTTTCGCGCTGGTGGCGGGTGAGTTGCAGTGCCGCGAGTCGGTGTTCCATACGCGCTGGGGCCGCACTGCGCGCCTGCAACTGTGGGCCACCTCGGCGGATCTGCCGCGACTGGGACACGCATTGCGGAGCCTGGAGCGCGCCATCGGGTGGGACGAGACGCGGTTCGGGTTGGTGCTCGACCTGGACCGCTACATGATCGTCGCAGCGCGCGACTTCAATTTCGGCGCGATGGAAAACAAGGGGCTGAATTTGTTCAGCACCCGGTACCTGTTGGCCGATCCATCGATCGCGACCGATGCCGACTACGCGGAAATCGAAGCGGCGGTCGGCCACGAGTACTTCCACAACTGGACCGGCAACCGCGTGACCTGCCGCGACTGGTTCCAACTGTGCCTGAAAGAAGGCTTGACGGTGTGGCGCGAGCAGCAGTTCGTTCGCGACATGCTCGAGCGTGACTTCGCCGATCCTGGACCCGCTCAGTCGGCGTGCAGCGTGCCTCGTATTGAAGCGTTCCGTGCGCTGCGAGCAGACCAGTTTCCGGAAGACGCCGGCCCGATGGCGCATCCGATACGGCCCGACGCATACCTGGAGATCAACAACTTCTACACGCCGACGGTGTACGGCAAGGGCGCTGAGGTGGTGCGGATGCTGGCCCAGTTGACCGGCCAGGCGCCGTTCGACCGGGGTCTTGTGCACTTTCTGGCGCAGCACGACGGCGCCGCAGTCACCTGCGAAGACTTCGTCGCATCGATCGCCCAGACGAGCGGACGCGACTTCGGGCAATTCCTGTGCTGGTACGAGCAGGCTGGAACGCCGCGCGTGGCGGTCAGTCCGCTGTATGACGCCGACACCCGCTCGCTCGAGCTCGCATTTGTGCAAAGCTGCCCTGCGACACCCGGCCAGAGGGACAAGGAGCCCTTTCTGATCCCGTTTGCAATCGGCCTGGTCGGCGCCGATGGCACGCAGCTGCCGGTCAAGACCGATCCGGGCGACCCGCGCGGCCAGTTCACGCGCGTGCTGGAGCTGGGCGAAGCCGCGCACACCGTGCGCCTGTTCGACGTGCCACCCAGGGCAGTTCCTTCGCTTCTGCGCGGATTCTCCGCACCGGTCATCGTCGATTATCCGTACAACGACGACGAGCTCGTGCTCCTGGCGCGGCACGACGCTGACCCGTGCGCCCGCTGGGACGCACTGCAGCGACTGCTGATCGGCCGCCTGTCGGCAGCGGCCGACGCGATCGAGTCGAACAGCGCCGTCGCGATGGATCCGCAGCTGGTGTCGCTGATGCGCGACACCCTGCTCGATCGTGCGCTGGCACCTGCCTTCCGCGAAGTCGCGCTTCGACTGCCGGCCGAATCCATCGTGGCCGAAACCCGGCCGATCCTCGTGCCTGAAGCGGTGCGCAGCAGCAGGTTGCGACTACAGCAGCTGATCGGCCGCGAGCTGTATCCGCAATGGGACGCGGCCTACCGCTCCATGAACGTTGCTGGTCCGTACCGACCCGACCCGATATCGGCGGGTGTTCGCGCGCTGAAGAACCTGGCGCTCGAGTACCTGGCCGCGGGAAGCGATCCTGCCGCGATCGAGCTGGCGCGCCAGCAGCTGTTGCGCGCCGACAACCTGACCGACCGCCACGCGGCGTTGAGTGTCCTGGTGAATAGTGCCTCTGCCGCCAAAGCCGGCCTGTTGCTGCAGCTCGCGCGCGACTGGCATGCCGAGCCGCTGCTGATGAACAAGTGGTTCCGGGTTCAGGCGACCGCAGTTCGGCAGCCAGGCGAACCACCGGTGCTGGAGCGCGTGCATGCACTATTGCGCCACAGTGCCTACAGCGAGCGCGACCCGCAGGCGGTCGACGCGCTGGTGGTGGCTTTCTGTACCGACAACGCACCCGAGTTCCACCAGAGCGACGGGTCGGGTTACTCGTTCTGGTTGGAGCAGGTGATCCGGCTGGACAGCATCAATCCGATCGTGGCGGCTCGTCTGGCGCGCGCTCTCGATCGCTGGCGCCGCCATCCGCCGGAACGGCAGAGGATGATGCGGCAGGCACTGCAAGAAGCGGCGGCGCACCCGTCGCTATCGGCCGACGTGCGCGAGATTGTCGAGCGCGCGCTGGCGTAGTGGCTTGTAACACCCGTTCCGAATCGGGCTGATATGCCACTCGGTAAGATGCCAGCCGCCACCTCCAGAGCCCGAGACATGCCCCCGCTCAAGATCCTGATCGCCCAGGGCGGCGGTCCGACTGCGGTCATCAACCAGTCGCTCGCAGGCGTTTGCCTTGCCGCGCGCCACAGCGCCGCAATCGAGACGGTGTATGGGGCTCGCTATGGAGTGCGGGGAATCCTGAACGAGGATCTGTTGGATCTGACCAGCGAGACCTTCACTCACCTGGAATCGGTCGCGCGCAGTCCGGGTGCGGCCCTCGGCTCCACGCGCGACAAGCCGGATGCGGCCTACTGCCGAGAGATGCTGAAGGTCCTGAAAGCACACGAGATCAGCCACTTCTATTACATCGGCGGAAACGACTCGGCCGACACGGTGCGCATCGTCAGCGAGCAGGCGCGCGCGAGCGCCTACCCTTTGCGGTGCATCCATATCCCGAAGACGATCGACAACGACCTGGTCGGCAACGACCACACGCCCGGCTTTCCATCGGCGGCGCGCTTCGTCGTGCAAGCGTTCACTGGCGCGGCGCTCGACAATGAATCGCTGCCAGGCGTCTATGTCGCGGTCGTGATGGGCCGCCACGCCGGTTTCCTCACCGCCGCTTCGACTCTGGCGCGCAGGCTTCCCGCAGACGGCCCCCATTTGATCTACCTGCCGGAACGCACCTTCGACCCGGAGCGTTTCGTCGCGGACGTGAAGGCCGTGCATGAGCGGCTCGGCCGCTGCGTGGTTGCCGTGTCCGAAGGTGTGCATGATGCCGCTGGGGTGCCGATCGTCTCGAAGCTCGCACCAACGGCCGAGCGCGATCCACATGGCAACGTGCAGCTGTCGGGCACCGGCGCTCTGGCGGACGCGCTGTGCGCACAGATTCGAGACCGCCTCGGGATCAAGCGGGTGCGCGGAGAGACGTTCGGTTACCTGCAACGCTCTTTCGCCGGCTGCGTGTCGGACGTCGACCAGCGCGAGGCGTTCGAGGTCGGTGAGCGTGCGGTCCGTTTCGCGCTGTCGGCTGACCGAGACGGGTCGGTCTCGATCAAACGGGTCGGGCAATACGCGGTCGATTACGAGCTCGCGACGCTGGAAACGGTCGCCGGCCGCACGCGCGTGATGGAGGAGCACCTGATCGATCCGTCCGGCACCGACGTGACCGACGCCTTCCACGCTTATCTGCAACCGCTGCTCGGATCCGGCCTGCCGGAGGCGCAGCGGCTACGAGCCGCACCGGTAGCAAAGCGTCTAAAGCGCTGACTTAGTGACCTCGGCAATTGCCGCGTGCTTGACCTGGCCGACCACGGTCAGGGTGAGTTTGTGCTGCGCCGCCACTTGTTGCAGCCCCGCCAATTGCTCCGGAACGATCGCAATGTAGACGCGCGCGCCCGGCACCAACTGAGCGAGCCGCGCGTCCAGCTCGGGCGCCGCTTGGGCGGCGCCGCGCGAATAGAAGCGCAACGAGGCGGGGATCTTGCGGCCCCAGTACCACAATGCACGCTGCGCACGCGGATCCGCTTGCGCCCGCAGGCGCAAGGCGGCCACCGGTGCGGCAAACGAGCTGCCATTGGCTCGCAGCGGCGCCCATCCGATCACGGCCACGCACAGTAGCGCCGCCGAGGCGGTCGCGACCGCGACTACGGAGCGGCGCCATGTCGGCGCCTTCGAACAGCGCGCCGCCAGTTCCGCGCCGAGCAGCGCCGACAGCGGCGTCAGCACCGGCAGCACGTACGTCCAAATCAGATTGCGGGCGAACGTGAACACCACGAGTGGAATCAGCACTGCCAGTAGCGCAAACAAGCGAGCGTCGTCGCGACACCATTCGCGCGCCCGCTCGAGCCAAGCGCGCTGCGGACGTACCAGGACCAGCGCCGGAATCGCCCACAGGCCGACAGCGCCCGCCAGATACGCCCAGATCGTCCCGAGCAACTCGATGTGCGCGTTGCCATAGCGGTCGCCGCTCCAGCCGGGCTTCAAGTAGCGCATCACGTGCTCGCCGACAAGGAAGTAGTTCAGGAATCCCGGCGTACGCGCTTCGGCCCATGCGTACCAAGGCAGCGCGATCACCGCCCAAAGCGCGATGCCGCCAAACCAGGGAAGCGTCTGCCAGATCTCGTGCCATCGGTGGCGCCACGTCGCCCACACCGCCGCAGGCAAGGCGACATAGAGGAACGCCACCGGACCTTTGGCCAGCATCGCCAGTCCCGCAGCGACGAACAGTCCGTAGCGCCAGACGGCCGCGCCGCTGCGCTCGATCACTGCCCGCTGGAACGCAACCATCATCCACGCAGTGCACAGCCCGAGCGAAGGATCCGTCATCACCGCGCCGTAGCCGACAAAAAAGAGTACCGTGGTAGCCAGGACCAGGCGGGACAGCAGCGCCGCATCGTCTCGCTCGCCTTCCCGCGCCAGTGCACCCGCCCAAAGGCCGCACAGCACGAGCACCGCGAATCCGCACAGCAGCGACGGAAGTCTCAGTGCGAACTCGTCGACTCCGAACACGTAGGTGGCCGATGCGCTCAACCAGGCGTACAGCGGGGGCTTGGCCCAGAACGGTGTTCCGGGCGTCTCCTGCGGTGTCACCCAGTTCCCCGTCTCGCGCATCACGCGGGCGATCTCGCCATAGCGCGCCTCGCTGGTGTCGGCCAGCGGGTAGGTGCCGAGCGTGGCAAGCCTGACCGCCAGCACGATCGCCAGCAGCACGACCGCGAGCCTGCGCCATGTGCGACCCGGGCGAGGCGGGTGGCCAGCGCCGATCAGACCGGCTCCGGCTCCGGCACCGGCACCAGGCTGTGATTGCGGCGTTCCTGCCGCCGCACTCACGGTCACGGAACGATCACGCAGGAGCCCGTCGTGCGCCGGCCGGTCAGGTCTTCGTGCGCCTGCGCGACCTGGTCAAGGCGGTAGCGGCGCGTCACTTCGATGCGGATCTTGCCGCTGCGGACAAGCCCGAACAACTCCTGAGCGCTCTCTTCATAGCGGCTTCTCGGCGTCAGGTGGTGAGCCAAGGTTGGCCGGGTGACGAACAGCGAGCCCTTCTGCGACAGGATGCGCAGATCCACACCGACCACCGGCCCCGAGGCGTTGCCGAAACTCACCATCAGCCCGCGCATCTGCAGGCAGTCGAGCGACTGCTCCCAGGTGTCCTTGCCGACTCCGTCGTACACGACGGGAACTTTTTCGCGCTTGGTCAGCTCGAGCACCCGATCGACCACTTTCTCCTTCGTGTAGTCGATCGTCGCCCATGCCCCGTGCTGGCGCGCGAGTGCCGCCTTCTCCGGCGAGCCAACCGTGCCGATCAACTTCACCCCGAGAGCCCGCGCCCATTGGCAGGCGATCAGGCCCACGCCGCCGGCCGCGGCGTGAAACAGGATCGTTTCGGTGCCCTGCAGGCGGTAGGTCTGCCGAAACAGGTACTGGACCGTCAAGCCCTTGAGCATCATCCCGGCGGCTTGTTCCAGCCCGATCTGCAAAGGCACCTGCACGACCTTATCGGCTTCGATCAAGTAGGCCCCGCTGTATGCGCCGAGCGGGCCGCTCGCGTACGCGACACGGTCACCCTCCTTGATGCCCTTGACGCCGGGGCCTACCGCCTCGACCTCTCCTGCCCCCTCCACGCCCAGGCCGTGCGGCAGCGGCGCCGGGTACATCCCGGTGCGGTAATAAATGTCGATGAAATTCAGCCCGGCTGCGTGCTGCTTCAGCCGTAGCTGGTTCGGACCGGGATCCGGAACGTCGATCTCGACCAGGCGAATCACTTCCGGCCCGCCATGCTGGTCGATTCGAATCGACTGGGTCTTCATAGCGCTGCGCTCGCGCCCTCCATGGGCGCCCAAGTTCGCCAAAACGTCCGCGATAATACGCGCAGCCGGCGTCCGCCCCGACGGCGCATCGCCGCGCGCTGCCGATGCCGCGCATCTCCGCCTACATCATCGCGTTCAACGAAGCCGACAAGATCGAAGCGGCGCTGCGAAGCGTGCAATGGGCCGACGAAATCGTCGTGGCCGACTCGTTCAGTACCGATGCAACCGTCGAAATCGCGCGCCGCTATACGGACCGCATCATCCAGGTGCCGTTTGAGGGCTTCGGCAAGCTGCGCAACCGCGTGCTGCAGGAGCTCACCGGCGATTGGGTATTCAGCCTCGATTCCGACGAGCGCTGTACGCAGGCCGCCGCCGAAGAGATCCGTCGCGTCGCCGCCGATCCGGATGCGCGCGACGCCTACCTGGTTCCCCGCCGCAATTACGTGTTCGGCCGCTGGATGCGCCATTCCGGTTATTTTCCCGACTACCGGCAGCCGCAGCTGTTCCGGCGCGGCCGCCTTCGTTACACCGAGGATGCGGTGCACGAGACGTACCTGCTGGATGGATCGCTCGGGGTGTTGCTCGAACCGATTGCGCAGGTGCCGTTCCGCAATCTTGCGCAGATGCTGTTCAAGATGCAGCGCTACTCCACGCTCGGGGTCGAGCGACTCGAGCAACGCGCGGTAGCGCCGTCGATGTGGAAGGCGCTACTGCACGCCTCCGCTTCGTTCCTGCGGCATTACGTGTTGCAGCTTGGCGTGCTGGACGGGTGGGCCGGATTCGTGATCGCCTTTGCCAATTTCGAAGGGACGTTTTACCGCTATGCCAAACACCTGGAGCTGCAGCGCGGGCTGGTGCGCGAGCCGACCCTGCCGGACAGCTTCCGGGACTGAACTTGCCGTCTGCAGTAAGGTGGTTGCCTTAAGGGGA
Organism: Burkholderiaceae bacterium; assembly: GCA_019236735.1. Taxonomy (GTDB): domain Bacteria; phylum Pseudomonadota; class Gammaproteobacteria; order Burkholderiales; family Burkholderiaceae_F; genus VBCK01. The sequence goes on along the minus strand of JAFAIM010000020.1, from coordinate 8,665 downwards.
TTGCCGTAGCGGTTAGAAAGCGGGATTCGAGTGACAGGATGAGCGATGCGAGGAAAAGGGCCGACGCGACGGCGATTTGGACGATGTGCCGGTACCATTTTTGAGCTACGTTGGCGTCTTAGGGACCGATAATCGAAGGCTATGTCGCAGGCGCTCGCCACCCACATCACCCAGTCGTACGAGCCTCCGGCCGCGATGCCGCCGGCTCCGCGGCAGATCGCGCGTTTCGAGGTGCGCTCCGAGATCGGGCGTGGCTCCAACGGCGTGGTGTACGCCGCATACGATCCGGTGCTCGGTCGCGAGGTCGCGATCAAGGCGCTTCCGCTGGCTGGCGACAGTCTGGTCAGGCGCCGCGTCGAGAACAACTTCCTGCAGGAAGCCAAGGTCCTCGCGCGATTGAGCCACCCGGCCATCGTGACCGTCTATGACGCCGGCAAAACCGAGTCGATCGCATACATCGCGATGGAGCGTCTGTACGGTGGCGATTTGCACGACTGGTTGTCATCGCGCAACCGGCTTGCGCCCAGGGCGATCGCGTCGATGATGGCGCGCGTTGCCAACGCCGTGCACTACGCGCACCAGCAGGGGCTGATCCATCGGGATCTGAAACCGAGCAACATCTTCCTGACGCGCGACGGCAAACCCAAAGTGCTGGACTTCGGCGTCGCGCTGGCGCAGGCCAGCGACGCGCCCAACCTCAAGCGCCAGTTGATCGGAACGCCCAACTACATGTCGCCGGAGCAGACGCATGGTCGGAACCCGGACGCGCGCAGCGACGTGTTTTCGATGGGGGCGATCCTGTACGAGCTGCTGACCGGCCAGCGCGCGTTCGACGGCAATCAGGTCGAGGAGATCCTCAACAAAGTCGCGACGCACCCGCCCACTCCGATCTTTCAGCTCAATCCCGAGGTGCCCTCGGAACTGATCGAGATCGTTCATCGGGCGATGGCCAAGGACGCTTCCGATCGCTACCAGACCGCGGCCGAAATGCGCAACGACCTGCTCGCCGCTGCGCGCGAGGATTTCGGCCGGCGCCCGACGCTGCAGCCGGTGCCGTCAGTGCCGCTGAACCGCCTCAGGGCCCGCTGGGCGATCGTGGCGGCGGTGTTGGCTGTGTCGATCCTGATCCTGGCGCTGGAACAGCAACGCGGACCCGTGCTTCCGCCGCAGTCAACCCCGACCTTGGCTGCCGATTCCGACTCCGAGGAGCAGGCGCCCGCAACAGCTCCGGTTGCCGCCAAAACCGCCGGCGGCGCCGAAAGCGCGCACCCGGCCCCGACGGTGCGGGAACGGCCGGTGGCCGTGCTGCCGGCGTTGTTGCCCACGCACAACCGCCAGTCCAAGCCTCGGGCCGCCCCGGTCGCGATTGCGGTCGCAGCACCGGCGCCACCGCCACCAGCAGACGCCTCGGTCACTCTGGGGATCAGCCCGTGGGGAGAGATCGTTGTTGACGGCGCCTCGCGCGGGGTGTCGCCTCCGCTGACACACCTGACGCTGGCTCCCGGCGCTCATACGATCGAAGTGCGCAACGGATCGGCCCCGCCGTACGTTTCGCGAATCGATCTGCAGCCGGCCCAGGCGGTCGAGTTGCAGCACCGGTTCTAGTCACCCGCCGGCCTGCGAAACCCGAACCGCAGCTGAAGATGCCACGCTCGCTTCCGGCCAATCAGAAGGTCATCGGCCGCTACACGATCCTGCGCGAGCTTCGCAGAGAGCGCCACAGCGTCTCATATGCGGCGGTCGACCCGGTGATGAACCGCGAACTCGTGGTCAAGGCGGTGCAGATCGTGCCGCCCGGACCGCCGCTGCGCGCACAGGTGCGACGGCAAATGGAGCAGGCGTTCGTTCGCCAGGCTCAAGCCGCCGGCCGCCTGCACCACCCGAACATCCTGACCGTATTCGACGCGGGCCTGGGCCACGAATTCGGCTACCTGGTGATCGAGCGCGTCACCAGCCGCTCGCTGCAGGATTTGCTGGCTTCCGGCGTCAAGTTCACCGATCTGCAGTGCGCCGGCATTGGCGCGCGCGTCGCCGATGCGCTGCAGTACGCACACGGCCAGAGCGTTTCGCACGGCCAGCTCGGTCCGCAACACGTGTACATCCAGGCCGATGGTTCGCCCAAGGTAAGCGGATTCGGAGGCTGGATCGACGCCGGGACCGAAGGCGACGAGGCGTTGACGCGAACGGAGCAGTTCCTGCCGTATTTCCAGAGTGAAATCACCGACGAAACGCGGCGGCGCGACGTGCGCTCCGTCGCTTCGTTGTTGTGCTCGATGATCCAAGCGCGGCCGCACGCTGTCACCGTGAGCACGCAACCCGGCGCTCCCGCACGCAGCAGCGGCGCGGGAACGATTCCGGCGTTTTCCGCATTGCTGTCCGATACGCTCGACCCGACATCCCCCAGCGCACCCCAGACGGCCGGCGAACTGCGCGACGCGCTGATCGCGATTGTGTTGGCCGAGCGCTCGGACCGCCCGGCGACCTCGGCGCTGGGTGTGGCCCTTCCAGCCTCACTCGCCGACCGCCCCGGACCGCTGCAGACCAGGGCTCCATTGGCCGCACCCCCAGCCGCCGCCCGCCCTGATATCGCCGCACGAGCCTTCGAGCTGCTGACCGAAGCGCTGCAACCGGTGCGCGTCGGGTGGGGCAAGTTCGTGCCGTGGGTGCGGCAGCAGCGCTTCGGGCTGTCGCTGGTCGCCGCATTGCCGCTCACTGCGCTCATATTGGGCACCCTGCTTGCGCACCTGCGTCCGACGGACCGTCAGGAAGCGCCACATTTCGCGGCCATCGCCGCGCCGCGGTCGGACGCTGAGCCGGCAGCGGCAGCCTCGGCTGCTACACCGGCACCGACAACGTCGCCCTCGACCGGCACCGCGCCCTCCGGTACCGTCGTGTTCCGGATCGTGCCGTGGGGTGAAATCCTGGTCGACAACAAGCCGATCGGCGTATCGCCGCCGCTGTTGCAAATCCCTCTGACCGCAGGTACACACCGGATCGAGGTGCGGCACGGCGACGACAAGCCATGGATCAATCAGATCGAGGTCGAAGCGGGGATACCGGTACCCGTCGAGCACAGCTTCCCGTAACCGGCGCGCCGCGGTGGCGCGCCGCGTTGATTGCGGCTTGCGCTGCGGCGCTGTACGGGTGCCAGGCGGCGCCGACCACCACCAGCATCGCGCAACTGTACGAACGGCCCGCCGAACGCAGGCTGATCGAAGGTATCCGCCTGTACGACAGCGGAGAATTCGATCAAGCGGAGGCCGCGCTGCATGCGGCACTTGCGGCGAAACCTGCCGACCCCCGCGACGTGGCGGTTGCGTACAAGTACCTCGCCTTCATCGCGTGCGCGTTTAACCGTGGAACCGAGTGCGCACTCGATTTCGCCAGCGCCTTTAACGCCGACCCGGACTTCCGTCTCAGCGACGCCGAGATCGGACACCCCTTATGGGGGCCGGTCTACCGACGTGTCGCGCAGGCGCTCGGCCACCCCGATCATCGGGGTGAGACGTCCGCCGGCGGCGCGAACGGCAGCAACGCTGCCAAACCCTAGCCGTACCGTTTCGCTTCCAGTATGTACCTTCTACGGGACATTGCCGGCCCGTTCCCGATACCGACCATTATTTTGCAAAGACGACCCTGAGGCGACATTCGGCTGTCGAACCAACCCACCGAAAAACTGACTCTCGACCAAGGCTCCTACGCCTCGCCCTGTTCGAGAAGGCCTTTCCAAAATTCAGGCCAAGAAGGCGCGACAATGGTCGTATCCCAATCCCCCGTGCCGTGCATCGCCGTAAAGACTGGTAGCGCGGCGACCGCGCGATCAACGAATATTGGATCGCCGCAAAGAGTCTCACGCGCAACAACTAACCAGCCCTCGCTCCAGCCGGATCCAATGTACCCAGCCTGCTCGTCAACGATGGATTCGATTGGAAAGAACTCAATCCCACCATAACCGAATGAAAGATCTTTCGGAGGAAGGTCGGAGCGAGATGCTGACGGAAATGGTTCCATGAGGAACGCGGCAAGTGCAAAATCTTAGTCTACGACCCGATCGAAGCCGGGTTCGATCTTGCCTACCTGAATCACGCCCTTAGGCGGGGCTTGTCGTCGATACGCGCGGCAGGGCGCCCAGTGGTCCGCTCGAGCGTGTATAAGCCGAATTTCTTCGCGCACGTGGAGCCGGAATGAAACTTCTTCTCATCAACCCTCGCTTCCCGGAGAGCTTCTGGAGCCTGCGCTGGGCGGTCGATCAGGCGTTGCCGTCCCAGCGCGCGGTCAATCCTCCGCTGGGGCTGGCGACGCTGGCGGCGCTGTGCCCGGACCACTGGGAGGTGTCGATCGTCGACGAGAACGTCGAGTCGGTGCCGCTTGCTCCCGAGGCCGACCTGATCGGCGTGTGCGGCATGGGAGTGCAGTTCGAGCGGCAGCGCGAGCTGATCGAGCATTTCCGGCAGGCGGGCTACTACGTGGTGGCCGGCGGAAGCTTCGCCTCGCTCTGCCCCGAGCGCTATCGGGATCTGGCCTGCACCGTCGTGGCGGGCGAGGCCGAATACGTGTGGCCGCGCTTCTGCGCGGACTTCGAGCGAGGTCAGCCGGCGGCGCTGTACCAGGAGACCGGCGTGGTTCGACTCGAGGACTCGCCGACGCCACGCTTCGACCTGCTGAAACTGGACCGGTACGCGGTGGCGACGATTCAGTTCTCGCGCGGCTGCCCGTTCCTGTGCGAGTTCTGCGACATCATCGTGATGTTCGGCCGCAAGCCGCGCCACAAGTCGCTGGCGCAGATCGAGCGCGAGCTCGACGCGCTCAGGGCGCTGGGTGCGCGGAGCGTATTCTTTGTCGACGACAACCTGATCGGCAACAAGGCGGTGGCGCGCGAGCTGGCTTCCTCGCTGTTCGCGTACCAGAAGCGGCACGGCTTCCCGTTGCGCTTCGGAACCGAGGCTTCGATCAACCTTGCGCAGGAGCCCGAGCTGCTGGAGCTGTTCCGGGCGGCCAAGTTCACCTGGGTCTTCATCGGCATCGAATCACCGGATCCGGAGACGCTGAAGCAGGCGCGCAAGTCGCAGAACACGCGCGAGGACCTTCTGGTCTCGCTGCGCAGGATCTATCAATACGGCATCGACGTGCTGGCCGGCTTCATCGTCGGCTTCGACAACGACACGCTCCAGACCTTCGAGCACCAGTACCGATTCATCGTCGAGGCCGGTATCCAGGTCTCGATGGTCGGTCTGTTGACCGCCTTGCCCAAGACGCCGCTGCACGCCAGGCTCAAGGCCGAGGGACGTCTGCGCGACCTGGATAGCGCCGACAACACCAAGGCGGCTACCAACGTGATCCCGAAGCGGATGAGCTACCACGAGCTGGTCGAGGGCTATCAGCGGATGATGCGCCGGCTGTCGGCCGATTCGGCGATCGCGCAGCGCGTCCTCAACAAGCTGCGCTGGATGCGCCAGCCCGTCTACGACGGCGGCTACTCGCCGGCGCAGAGCCTTGGGATCATCGGGCGACTGCTGTGGCGCGGCGTTGCGCGCGGCGGACCGTCCAGGATCTGGCATTTCGCGCGAACCGTGCCGTGGACCGCCCCGCGCAAGCTGCCGCTGGTGATTTCCGAGTGGATCCTGGGGTTGGCCATGCAGGACTACGTCATCCGGCATTTCCGGCCGGAGTCCGAATCGCTGCGGCATCGGCGCAGGGCGGCGCGCCGACTGCAAAAGATCCAGCGGCTGGCGGCCCTCTCGCTGAGCGGAGTGCGGGTGGCGCTGTCGCACGCCAGCTCGCTGCCGCATGTGTCGATCAGCCTGCCCGGCGCATCGTGCCGCTCGTTCCTGGACGCGGCCGGGCGTCATCTGGAGCAGTTGCTGCGCGCGACGCAGTCGTCACTGACGTTGCGCATCGACGCGGTGCTTGAAAGCGAGCGCGAGGAAGTGCAAAGGCTGCTGGCGCGGCTGGCGCGCTACGGCGACCGGGTCTTCGTCGTCCTTGGGGACAACGCGCGCGGCCTGCTGCATGTGGACTCTTCGGTATTCCGGCTGCGCCTGGGGCGCTCCGCAGCCTGACCGAACGCCGCGGCGGCTGCTTCGGGGATGGCAGTCGCAGTGCACGCAGGGCGGCACGGAGCTGATTCTCGCCGAGCAGGAAGGCCCAATCGCGATCATCCGTTTCGGCGAGAGGATTCGAGCCGACGCGCCTGGTACGCTCTCTCAGCTGGCGCGCTCGGGCTCCGATCTGATGCTGGTCGGGGGACCGGCACGCCGCGGTAATGCGACCGGTCAGCTTTCTTTTCATCGATCGTCCTGTGCCCAATCGTTAAGGGACATCGCTTCTGTTAGGTGCGCGATCCCTCGGGCTGCGGACGTACGGCGAGGACGCCGGAAACCGGGCGGGTTCGGGCGCGCCCGACCCGCAGGCGCCGCTCGCGCCTGTTGGCACTCGGACATTCGGAGAGCGCTCGCGCGTCAGTCGGAAAACCGAATCCCAGGACCGAGCACCCCAACAAACAATGCCGCGAGGATAAGCGCCGAGGCGAGCCAGGGAAGGCTAACCGGTGCGGAGTCTTTGCCCAGCGTTCCGTTGTGGGCGTCGCCAATGGCAAGCCGCAACGCAAGCAACAGTCCCCAGTTGAGCCCGAAGGAGGCACCAACCCCTGACAGGAGAATGAGGCTCGGGCTGATGGGATTGAACGCTGACGCGGTCGTCATAAGCACTCCACTGCTCAGAAAAGCGGCGAAGGCGAGGCGCCGCAGTTGTCGCGGATCCGTCTGATCCCGCTCCAGCATCGGCACCATGGAACGCGCTACCCAGCGAATCGACAACGCATAAAGGCCTGCGCCCGCAAAGCCCAAGGCACCTCTCCAGAGCCAAGCTGGCGAATGACCGTCGATCACTCGTGCCCAGTCGCCGAAGTCCAGGATCGCCGAGGCGACGAGATACCCTGAATTCAGAAGATTGAATGCGCCGAAGATCCATAGGAAAGACGCGGCGGGCGTCAGCCCCTTTGCGCGTCTGAAGACAAGTAGGGATAAAGCACCCACGATGCAGTTTGCAGTGGTGCCGGCGGCCGCCACGATCCGACTTTCGGTCGCAGTCTGCATCGCGACCACGGAAAGCGACAAAGTTCGATTACCGGTGAGCCAGGCGGTCGTTATATGCCCCAGAACTTCGTGGGTTAGGTCAGCGCCAATCCACGCCGCGATCCCGATCGACACAAGCGTCAGCCAGTGATGGCGAACCGGTTTGACGGTTACGACTCTTCGCAAGGTCGCCATCCGACGCGGGCACAGCTTTCGTGTCTCGAACCGCGGAAGACGGTCACGGAAACCTGTAGATGGCTGAAAGACATAGGGAGGCCCTTCTACGGTACCATCCCCGCATGAACAAACCGTACTTCGTTCGCGCCGAGTGGGACGCCGACGCTGGCGTCTGGGTCGCCACGTCTGACGACGTGCCTGGATTGGTCACCGAAGCGACGACGATCGAAGCCTTGGACGCCAAGCTCCAGGTAATGGTGCCCGAGTTGCTCGAAGCCAACGGCTGCTTGCCTGCTGACGGTACTATCGCTGTCGAGTTGCTTGCGAGACGATTCACCGTCGCGGCCGCCGCTGCGGCGTAGTCTCGCCATGGGACAGAGCTTCACTCCGGAATTGATCCGGCTACTGAAGGCGGCTGGCTGCACGTTTGTTCGCCACGGCAAAGGCGACCACGACATCTGGCACTCGCCTCAAAGCGGCGTGACCTTTGCAGTTGACCATAAGATCCTGTCCCGGCACACCGCCAACGGCGTGCTCAAGCAGGCTGGTCTGCCCAAACACTTCTGATCTGCTCAGCCGCCACTTGGCGACTCGAAGGCTCTTTCACCAGCGCCCGCTTCGGAGCGAATTGGCGAGGCACCGGCGACGGACTGCTCATGGGGCGATCAGAGAAATGGCCCAGGGGCAGGTTTATCAGGCGGCGAGCGTTCGGTCCAGCCTACGAAGCGGTAATCAAAGTGCCCCATTGCGCTATCTCGTTCATCGATGTTGCGTAATGACAATGACGTTACGCTCTGTTATGCTGTCATTCTTGTCCTACTACTGGCCGGAGTGACCTGTGAAAGCCGCCACCGCCGCAAAGCCCCGCCGCGAGACGCTGAATCTGCGGATTCCGCCAACCGAGCGCATGCTGATCGACCGTGCCGCACAGTCGGCTGGCAAGACGCGCACGGATTTCATCCTCGAGGCGGCCCGCCGCGCGGCCGAGGACACGCTATTGGACCGCGCGTTGACCACCGTGAGTCCGCAAGCCTATGCCGCGTTCCTCGCCCGCCTGGACACGGCCGCGCAGCCCAATGAACGTCTGCGCAGGACGATGCGAGCGCGGCAGCCCTGGGCCAAGGGTTGATGCTGGCCGCGCCGGAGCTGTTCGCCGACCACCACGCGCTCGAGCATTTCGATTCCGGTGTCGCCGCGCTCGACGAATGGCTCAAACGCCGTGCTGCGGCCAACCAGGCGAGCGGGGCCTCGCGCACCTACGTCGTCTGCGACGCAGATCAGGTCGTTGGCTATTACGCGTTGGCGTCGCACGCCGTGGCCGCCGTGGCGGCAACCGGGCGTGTTCGCCGCAACATGCCGGACCCGGTGCCTGTGGTTGTTCTGGGGCGACTCGCAGTCTCGCTCTCGTATCAAGG
>JAFAIM010000079.1 GCA_019236735.1 Burkholderiaceae bacterium | reverse complement strand
CAGGTTGAAGTTGCCCAGAAGCGGCGGCGCCGCAGCCGTCGCGACTGCGCGGAAGCGATCGGGATGGTGAAATGCCAGCAGCGCAGCCAGCGCGCCGCCCGCCGACAGGCCGACCACTGCAACCGAGCGGGTGTCGACCAGCACGCTTCGTGCGACCTCGTCGATGATCGCGAGGACCACCTGCACTTCTCCCGACCCGCGCTGTGCCCGTGGATCGAACCAGTTCCAGCAACGCAGCAGGTTCGACAGGCGTCGCTGCTCCGGGCACAGTAGGCGCGCACGCATACGGTCGGCATGCGCGACCCATCCAGAGGCCTCGCCGAAGCCGAGCGCACGTTGGCGGCACCCATGTAGCAGCAGGATCAGCGGCGCCGATTCGTCGTCGCGCAGCCCGCCAGGGACGTACAGGCCGTAGCGCCAGGTCCGGCTCGCGTGCATGCCCGGAACGAAGCGCGGCACTCCGACCGTCGCGCGCCCGCGGCGCCATTTGCCGCTGCGCAGGCCGAAAATGGCGAGCAGCGACGCTCGCAAACCGCGCAGCATCTCCCGCGCCCGCGCGAGCCATTGCGGGCCGTTGCTCGTCGCCATGGATTGTCAGACCTGAAAGAAGTGGGGTGCATCTTAGCGGCAGCGCGTGCCGCAATACGGGACAAGCAGTGTGGACTCCGGGGCTGTACCGCGCCGGATCAGATTGCCGTCGTCAGCCGCACGAGCCAGTCGGGCGCTGTTCAGACCCCAGGCTTCGCCCTCGCCTCGTCCGCCAGCCATTTTAGCGGGCCTGAGTAGGGCGAAAACGGCTCAGCCTGCGCCGCCGTGGTGATCGCCGCGTAAACGGCGCTCCGCTGCTGGATTGCATCCCACAGGAAATTCTTTGCCTCGCGCGCGCGTCCCCGGAAGATGTACCCGGCAATGCGCAGCGCGCAGAACCAGGAGGAGATGTTGTCCGCCGGGTAGTGGACCCCGGCGAAGACGCGGCGGTCGCCCATGTCCACCGTGAACTGCGCCCAGTACTGCGCAGCGTCACCAGGGAGGACGTTCTTGCACTTCAGGTACGTGTAGCACCCGGCGATGGACGCGTCCAGACAGTGGCCGCTGACGAGCGATGGGCTGACTGCGGTCTTGGCCCATTCGTACGAGTAGCCATGTCGTCCGAACAACGCGGCCACCTGATATGCGCGCGGGCGCTGCAGATATTGCTTCAAGGCTAGATCGACTTCACCTGACGCGGCGATTCCGTCTCGCGCGAAAGTTGTCCGCACCTTGTCCAGCGCGCGGGCGGGAAGCTTGTGGTCGTACTTTCCATAGCTTTCGCCGACACGCCGGAACCGGCATTCAGTAGGGTCAATCACGAAGCCATCTTCCTCTTCGAAGAATTCCTGATGTGTTCCGTTCAGGCGCCGCGCGTCGATTCGCGTTTCCAGCCTCGCTCGGAGGGAATCGAGCAGTTCGAGATCGGCCTGAGTCAGCTCGACCGCCCATTTCGCCGCGTCGCCGACCCAGCTTTCCGATTGCCGGTCCCAGATCGGCCACAGGTTCCGTGCGATCTCGCGGGCAAGGTCGGCCACCCACGCCCGGAACTGTTCGGCAGTCGGCCTTCTTCCTTGCAACAGGAAGTCCGGTGGGATCAGGTCCTTCTTGAGGTCTTCCATCCATTTGCGGTTCAGGAATCCGTAGGGAGGCAATTGCGAGATCGTGATCGACGCGGCCATGATTCACCCCCTTCTGCTTCGTCTTGGATATCAGGACAGATCCTCCAGACTCTCCGATTTCAGGGCGGGATTCCCGCCTCTTTCAGCGCGAGCCCGAATTGGGATGCATGTGGCTCGTCGCGGCCCGGATGACGCTGAAGATATCTGCTTACGGTCAAGGCCGGTTCAACACGCAACAGCGCTTGGGCCGCGTGTCGGGCTTCTTCGCCCCTGCCGTCCAACATCAACGCGATCACCAGCAGCCGATGCGAAGGCGCATGCATCGCATTGCGCCGCAACGAGGCAGCAGCCTGTGCCGCCCCTTCCGCGTACTTTCCCGCGATCAGCTTCGCCATCGCCGCATATGCCTCGAACACGAAGCGGGCAGGATCCAAGGGCGACAGTTCGATCGCACGCGCGGCAGCCAGTTCGGCCTGCTGCGCTTCGCCCCGATAACTATGCAAACCGGAAAGAACGGTCCAGGCGTACGGCTCCTGCGGATTGGAGCGGACTGCCGCCGCACACACTTCGGCTGCGGCGCTCAGGTCCCGGTCGACGTGGCAAGAAACCAGTCCGTCGATCGCCAAGCTGAATGCATTATCGGGTTCCAAACGCAGCGCTCGCCGGGCGCAGGCCTGGGCTTCGCGCCCGTGCTCGAGAGGATCCGAGCTCCATCCCTGCACCAGCCGCAGGATGTGCCATTTGGCAAGCATCGCCAGCGGTGCGGCCGCGCGCGGCTGACGATCCGCCACGTGCTGGAGCACCTCGCGCGCACGGAAGAAGTCGGCCGGAGACAAGCGGTGCAGCAAAGCAACCCCGCCCATGAAGAGCGAATATTCCTCCAGAGACGGGATCGGCAGGCTGCGCACCCGTTCCAGCTCCTTCGCGACCACCGCCTGGCTTAAGCAACCGACGATGCGCGGGATCATGTCGTCCTGCCCGTGGAACAGGTCGCTGACGCGCGCCTCGAAGCCGCCATCCCAAACGAGCCTCCCATCGCGAACATCGCAGAGTTCCGCATGGACCCACACGGTTTCCGCCGTGCCGCGGAACCATCCGGAAACGACGTACGCGACCCCGAGATGGCTGCGAATCCGCGCAATCTCGAGCTGCCTTGCCCGGAAAACTGCCGTCGACAGGCGTGACACAACGGTGATTGCAGGCGCGCGCGACAACGCTGCGATGATCTCGTCCGCCAGCGCGTCGCCGAGCGCCCAAGTGCCGGGTTCCGAGTCCCTGTCGGCGAACGGAATCACCGCAATGGCAGGACGAAGGTCCGCCGGCGCCTCCAGGGCCGAAACGCGACCGGCGTCCTCGTCCGCTGGCCGGTCCACGACGTAGGCGCGCACCGGCTTGGACAGGTGCTTGACATAGCACAGTCCCAGATCTTCGACGTTCGCGTCCAGCTGATCGACGATGCGGTCCCGCAGCTCGGCCGAGACGACGAGCTGTCCTGGCGCCGCGAGAGCAGTCAAGCGTGCCGCCAGGTTGACCGCCCGGCCGTAGATGTCATACCGGTTCGCAAAGACCGGTCCGACATGAGCTCCGAGCCGCAGGCATAAAGGTGGTGCATCGTCTCTCTGCGCATTCAACCGGTCGCAAAGTTCCTGGATCGCGAAGCAGCATCGAACAGCAGCAGGCGGCGAGGCGAAGTCGAGTACGAGACCGTCGCCCACGCTCTTCACGAGGCGGCCTGCGCAGCCCTGAAGACAGTCCGCTTCCACTCGGGCGACAAACGACTGCCACCGCTGGACGGTGCCTTCCTCGTCGATTTCCATTAGGCGCACCGACTCCACGAGATCGGCGACGACGATGACCCGTTCGCCCAGATGCGCGGAGGCGGGGTGCTCCAGCAGGGTTGCGGCCACCGAGAGTTCCTTCCGGACCGCCCGGTCAGGTCCGAGGATCGATTCGCTGCCGCGAGACGACGAATGCCACCGGATGATCCGGCATGGTTGCGCTCCCCCTCGTTGCCGACTTCCTTTCGGATTCCAACATATTCCGTCCGGATTGGCAGATCCGATGTGTCCGGGCCTTTCGCGTAGCGCCTTTCAGCGAATCGCAGCCACGAGTGCGAGCAGCGCCGCGCGAGATCGCTCAGTCCGTGTCAGCGGCCCGCAGCCTGAGCTTCTCGTTTCGTCAGATTGCGGTCGTCAGGCGCACGAGCCAGTCGGGCGCTGCATTCAGCACCCAGGCCTCGAAGGACTTGTCCGCGCCGATCAGGATCAAAGCGCCGAGCGTGACCATCACGGCACCCAGAATGAGTTTGCCGGCTTTGCCCGTCGCAAGCAGCTTTCCGCGAATGCGTGTCATCGCCTGCCGCGACGCGAGCCCGAGCGCGATCAGCGGTAGGCCGGCGCCGATGCCGAACAGCGCCATCGCAACGGTCACCTGGCCAAGATCACGCCCCTGACTCGCGAGCGAGATGGCCGCTCCGAGCGTCGGGCCAACGCACGGGCTCCAGACGACGCCCAGCACGAGGCCGAGGAGGAATTGGCCGGCAAGGCCGTCCAGCGGCAGCTTCGACAAAAGGCCGTGGCCCACTCCTGACAGGCCGGACGTGGCGCCGGCGAAGCGTTCCTGCAGGCGCGTCGACAACAACATCACACCAAACAGGATCAGCAAACCGGCACCAAGGTTGCGCAGCAACACCGGGTCCAGGCCGATCGCCGAACCCGCGCTCGCCACCACGACACCGACGATCGTGAAAGACAGCGCAAGGCCCGCCGCCAGCGCGAAGGGGCCGAGCCGATGTGCGGCCACCGCCGTCGCGAGCAGGATCGGGACGATCGGCAGCACGCACGGCGACAGCGTCGAGAGGCTGCCGGCCGCAAGCGACAATCCGAATGTTGCGAGCGTGAAGTTCATTTTCCGGGCCTGGGCGGGAGGGCGAGCGCGTCCCCCCTTCTGTCTGATCGACGGGGTGCGGTGACGGCTACAACGCCTTCTTCAGCAGCGCTTCGATACTGTCGCGCCGGGTATCGCCTAGCGACCGGCCCACCTCTTTTCCGCCCTTGAAGACAATCAGCGTGCTCTGCTGGGTGACGTTGAACGAGCGCACCGCGTCGCGCTGCTGGTCGAAATCGACCCTGAGCGCCGCGATGTGCGAAAACTGCGGCTCCTTTAGGAGATCGGAGATCAGCGGTGCCTGCGCCCGACAGGTCGGGCACCAGTCGGCGTGAACGAGAACCAGGATCGGCTTGCCGGCCTTCTGCAGCGCATCGAAGCCGGCCCGATCGAAAGGCTGGCCGACCGCGTGGGCTGCCCCCGAGACCAGCATGGCGGCTACCAGAAGAGAACGGAACACGCTTCGCATCATCTTGCTCCCGTGGCAACCCGAATTGAGACTCTGTTAGACCGTCCGCCGGTGCGAACGTGCGCTTCATCCATCCAAAAGGGTGTGTCGCGCCAGCGATGAGGTTCTTACAGGGCAGCTACCCAGGAGTCGTCCGCGGCGGCACAACGCTGCGGTCCAGCGCCCGCGCAAGACGCTGCACGGCGACGTCCAGCTCGGCTGGCAAGGCGGTCGCGAACGACAGCCGTAGGGTTGACGCATCCGGGCAGTCGGCATAAAAGGCGCTGCCTGGGACAAACACCATCCCCTCCTCGATCGCATGCCGGAGCACCTCGGATGCATCGACCGCGTCGTTCAGCCGCGCCCACAGGAACATGCCGCCTTCGGGGCGGTTGTACGCGATGCGATCTCCCAGGTGGCGATCGAGTGCATCGGCCAGCGCCTCGTTGCGCTCCCGGTAGGCCGTCCGAATCGACGGCAGCCGCGCCTGTAGGCGCCCGCTCGCGAGGTACTTTGCCGCGATCTCCTGCGTGAATGTCGACGAATGCAGGTCCATGCCCTGCTTGCAGATGACGGCTTGATCGAGCATCACCGGCGGCAGCACCACCCAACCGAGCCGCAGACCCGGTGCGAGGATTTTCGACAACGTCGATAGATACCCGCACCACTGCGCCGCGCCTGGCACTTCAGCGGCGAGCGCGATGAGTGGCGGAACGAATGTGCCGAACGAGCGCAGCTCGCCGTACGGGTCGTCCTCGATCACAAAAACCTTGCGTTCCACCACCGTGCGCAGCAGGCGCAGCCGGCGTTCGCGGCTCAACGTCGCACCGCTCGGATTGGCGAAATTGGCGACGACGTACACGAGCTTCACCCGCTTGCCGGACGCGCCGATCGCCCCGAGCAGCGCGTCCAGGTCCTCGACGCGCGCGCCGCTGGCGTCGCTTTCGATCGTGTGCAACGATGCCTGCGCCAGCGCGAACGTCTGCAGCGCCGCCAGGTAAGCGGGACGCTCGACGACGATGACATCGCCGGGATCGATCAGAAGGCGCGCGATCAGATCGATACCCTGTTGCGAGCCGGTCGTCACGACGATGCTGTGCTCGTCGACCGCCGCGCCGCGTGAGGAAGTCAGGCGGGCGAGCTCGTGCTTCAAGGCCGGCTGACCGTCGGTCAGGCCGTATTGCAACGCCCGCGACGACGAATTCACGAGCACATCGTCGGCGGCATGTTGCAGACCCTCGACATCAAACGTGAGCGGCGAGGGTAACCCGCCGGCCAGTGAAATCATCCCCGGGCGCTGTGCGAGCCTGAGCAGATCCCGGATCACCGAGCTCTGCACGCCCATCATCCGCGAGGAAAAGGCGTACGGGACGCTTCCCCGTGTCAAGCCATCCGATGGCATAGGCGGCGCGCCGCTCAGCCCTCGTAGAAGACGCTCAGCTTGTTGCCGTCCAGGTCGCGGAAGTAGCCTGCGTAGAAGCCGCCGCTACCACGTGGACCCGCTGGCCCTTCGTCCTTGCCGCCCAGCTCGAGGGCTTTGCGGTAGAGGCGGTCGACCTGATCCCGCGACGCTGCAGCGAGCGCCACCATCACGCCATTGCCAACGGTGGCCGCATTGCCGTCGTACGGAGTGATGACGCCAAGGCTCGGCGCATTGTCCGACGTGCCCCATGCGACGCCCTTTTCGGATTCCCACGTACGCTTCGCCCCGAGCTCGGCCAGCAGTTTGTCGTAGAACGCGCCCGCGCGTTCCACGTCTTTCGTCCCGACCAGAACGTATCCGATCATCGTGCACCTCCTCCGGATCAGAGCAGGCAGTGTAGCGGCCTTCCGGAAGATCGAAATTCGTGATCGCCGCGTTACATGATTCGGCGGTGTTACATGTACATGTCACTGCGGCAGCGCGTCCGACGGGGGCCTATCGGCGCGTGCCAGCCGCTCGACGAATTGCGTCAATACGTCGGGGCTGACGTCGGAAACCGCCAGCCACTGCATACCGGCGCCGCTGGTGCCCTCGACATGCAAGCCTCGCACCGTGTGCAAGCTGGTGGGGATCGCCATCACGGTTGGCCATACGTATACGTCGATCGTGTGCTGGCGATAGCGATACACGAGCACTGCCACCCGCTGACCGCGGATCTGTTCGACCCGACCTCCGAGCAGCGGAAAGCCCTCGTTCACGAGATCCTGAACCGGGGGAGAGTAGTCCAAGTGCGCCGACAGCCACGGCTTTACGGTGTGCTGGTCGGACGACGCGACCTCGATCAGGCGACCGTTCAATGTCGCCTGTCCATGCGTAGCCACCGCTTGCGCAACGATGTCCCTGCCGGCGTTCCAATCGAGCAGGGCGCCGCCCCCGACCCATCCGATAACGGTGGCCGCGCAGCCTGCCAGCGCGCCTTGAGCAATCCAACGCCAGCGATCCGTCAGCGCACCTGCCCCGGTGAGCCACCCCCAGCGCAACGGCGCCGCACGCGGGTGAACCCGGACCGGAACCGGTGCGGCGGCACGCTCGCGCGCGGTGGCCTGCGCCGTGGCAAGCGCCTGCACCCGCTCGTACAGGTGCGACGGCGCCTGGAAGTACTGCACTTCGTCGCGCACGCGCGCGCGCAAGACCAACAGCTCCCGGTGCGCCCGCGCGCAAGCCGGGCACGCGCGCAGGTGTTGCTCGATCGAGAGGCGCTGCAAGGTGCCGATTTCGCCATCGGCGTAGGCATTTAGCCGGTTTGCTGCTTCAGTGCAATTCATGGTTCACCTCCGCGCTCCCACCGCGCATTTCCTGCAGCAGCGGCGAGCGCTGCAGCAGGCCGCGCGCACGCGCGAGCCGGGACATCACCGTGCCGATCGGGATATCGGCAATCCGGGCGATCTGCTTGTACGACAAGTCCTCCAGTTCGCGCAAAATCAGCACCTCTCGGAAAGCCAACGGCAATTGAGCGACCGCATCATCCAGCACCCGCGCTTGCGCGCTGCGCAGCGCCGCTTGTTCCGGGTCGACTGCAGCGGGATCGGCAATCCGATCGGCCATCGACTCGTCATCGCCTACTTCTTCCGCCGGCCGGTTGCGTTTGCACCAGTCGTAGAACGCATGACGCACGATCGTCAGGAACCATGCCTTCGCGTCGGCTCCCCGTACCGAGTCCAGGTACTTGAGCGCGCGAACGCAGGCGTCCTGCACCACGTCCTCGGCGTCCTGCGAATTGCGCGCCAGCCAGCGCGCCAAGTTATAGGCGGCGTCCAGATGGGGCAGGACAAGTTCCTCGAAGCGCGCGTTCGCGGCCAATCGGGGTCTCCCGGGCGTTTCCGTATGTACCGATCAGGCAGCGTTTCTATTCCAGGAATTTGCGGGACGAAGTCAGGGTCTTGACAGAACTTTGGTGACGGCTGGGGAACCAACCGGCATAGAAGGACAAATGGAGGATGGAAATTTGAAACAGGTGCGATGCAGGTGCAAGGCTGGAACGCTGCTCGCGACAGCGGCTGCAGCCCTACTGATCGGCTGCCAGGCGACCTTGCCGCCGGCGTCTCCTGGCGCTGCGGCGACGGCAGTTACCGAAGTCGACCTGGGCGCCACTTACACCGAACTGGCGCGCAGCGGAGGGCAGGTCTTCGCACTGCAACCGCGGGAGTCGACCGTCCGGATGTACGCGTTCCGCGCGGGCAAGGCAGCCAGGCTCGGACACAACCACGTTCTGTCGGCTCCGCAGTTCATCGGGTTCTTCTACCTGCCGCCGAGCGGCGCCGCGAACGGCCGCTTCGATCTGATATTCCGGCTGGATCAATTGGAGATCGACGATCCCGCGGAGCGTTCGCAATCGGGCGCGGCGTTTCCGGGGACGATTTCCGCCGAAGACATCGACTCGACTCGCCAGCACCTGCTCGGCGGCAACGGGATGCAGGCGGACACCTACCCCTTCGTTCTCATCCACAGTCTGCGGATCGCCGGCGAAGCGCCGAAGTTCGCGGCCGAGGTCGAGGTACAGATGCACGGCCGCGTGCAGCAGACATGGGTTGCGCTCGACGTGGACGGACTACCCGATCACCTCGTTGCCGGCGGCTCGTTCGTGCTGCGCCAGACCGATTTCGGCGTACAGCCGTACTCGCTGCTGGGCGGTTTGCTATCGGTCGAGGATGAGGTCGTGATCGAATTCCGGCTGGCGGGCACTGCTCTCTGATTGGCTCCGACACGCGCTAGTCGAACCGCCTTAGGGGAAACCATAGGGCCTAGGGGCTTCCCCGCTCTTGGCGCCGCCGCCCAGCGCAGGCTAGTGTCGGATGCCAATGACGCACACAAGTCGACGTCTACGACAGATTGCGGCCGCCGCATGCGTCTGTGCGATGCCGGCTGTCCACGCACAGACAGCGCGCGAGCATCCGACCGCGGAGAGCGCGACCGCCGCAGATCCGGCGATCCTGCTGATCCTGCCGTACGCGCTGCGGCTTGCATCCGATTCGCCCGTGTGGATCGATGGGCGCGCGGCAACCGCTTCGAGCGTGCTCACCGCCGACTATCGTGCGCGGTCGCTCAGGGAGCTGGCGTGGCGCGAGTTTCACTTCGGTGTCCACCCGGCCGATCCCTCAGCGACAGGCCCCTATCTTTTGCGTGAGACTCCGGTCCCTGGCCATCCGCAACTGAACTTCGTGCAGGAGTTGCGGTGGCCAGGTGGGCCGCTCGCCGGCATCGCATTCGAGCGCAAGAATTTTCTGTTCGAAGGCGATCAACTGAGCATCCGGTCCACCAGCGACGTACAGGCACTCGCGCGCGGCATCGGCCTGCCGAGTTCAGAGGCCGAGGCCGGCATGCTGTCGCTGCTGGGCTGGCGTTCGCACTCTCGCTTGCTGTGGCAGTGGGGTGAGCCCACTCGCGAGTTGCAGTGGCAATTCAGCGCCAGTTTCGACCGGCGGGCTGCGGTGCAAAGCGCGAACGTCAGCTTGCAGTTGGTAAGGCGGTTCTGACCCGCTTGACCGCCATCTGTACGGCGGCGATCGACAAAACCATCGTGAAGAAGGCCGCCCACGCATAGGGCCATAGCAAAGGCATTCCTACCAGGATCAGCCCGTCGTTGCTTCCCGGGATCAACAGAGTGCCCCAGCCCATCAGGACGCCGCCGGCCAGCGACCGGATCGCCTGCGCCGCCGTCACACGCGTGCCTTTGAATCTTCCCGCGCTCCAACCGCCCCAAGCCGCACCAACCAGCAATGCGAGCGCCAGCGCAGACCGCGCGACGACATCGTTAGCCATGCCGCGAGCCAGCGCGGCCAGCAGATCGGTATACGCCCAGGCGCCCGCCAGCAGCAGCGTAAACAGGAACGTGACGCCGATCACTGCGGTGGCCGCGTGCGGCGCCCAGACGCGCGAGGTGAGCGCTTCGCGTATCCGGCCCAGCAGAGAAGATCCTGCATTTCCGGCAGGGACCGATACCAGCGGCCGCAGCAGGCGCCAGGCGACAAACGCGAGAAACGCCGCCGCCAGCCACACGGGCGCCTGAAATACGGGCGAGCCGTGCGGCACCGCTTCAGGCAGCGGGGGCGCAAACACGTACGGGATGGTCAAACATCCCAGGTAAAAGCCGGCAGGCATCAGGATCTGCGCCCAGCGGCCTGAGCCAAACAAAGCGATGGCGCCGAACACACACGCTCCGTTGACGAACGCGCCCAAGCCCAGCAATACGCCACCGACCACGGTCCAGGCGCTCAACGGGTAGCCCGGTGGCATCGCCGGAAGGGCGTGCAGCCACTGCGCAACCAGCAGGCCGCCGGTGACCCAGAGCGACGCCTCTAGTAGCGCCACCAGGCGCCGAAAGCCGCGCCGCGCCACAAGCTCGTCGACCGCTGCGACGGTGCAGGTGGCTCCTCGCTGTATCGCAAATCCCATTACACCGGCGCACAGCACCGAGATCAGGAACGCGATGCTGATCAGAGCGATTTGCATATCGACGGATCAGCGCGAGGACGGACGTTGCGAGTTGCCCTCGCGTCCGTTCTCACATGTGCTCGATCACGCCTTCCATCGGATCGGCAGCCTGCTGCCACGGTGCGCGAGCGATCATGTGCATCGTATCCGCGTAGCCGGCCTTCCTGCGTGCTTGCACGCCCACCGGCGTGAAGTCGATGTCTTTCGTGTGGTCCTCTCCCTCGAGTCGAGGCGCAACCAGGTGGACGACGTGCATCGTCGTGCCGCAACCAAACGCCGCCAACTCCTGGATCTTCGGGTCGTCGTGAACCTCCGCAGGGATCTCGCGGCACAGCTCGCGGATCACATGACGCAAGCGGTGAATCTGCTTCTGGCGGGCAATGTGGCTGTCGGCACGACTGGCGTACTGGATGTCCTTCTGTCGGCTCAGCACCTGCCAGATGGTTTCCGGCTCCGCGCCGGCCTGATGCCAGACGTTGACGGCGAAGATCACGGAGTCGCGCCGTGGCTTGTCGTCCAGCACTGCCTCTATCGGCGTGTTCGAGTAGATGCCGCCGTCCCAGTAGGGATCGCCTCCGATCCGGACAGCGCCGAACGCGGGCGGTAGCGCTCCGGACGCCATCACGTGATCGGCGCACAGACGCTCATTGCGCGTGTCGAAGTAGCGCATGCGGCCGGTGACAACGTTCACTGCGCCGACCGTCATCCGGGTATGGCACTCGCACAGGTATTCGAAGTCCACCAGTTCATGCAGCGTGTGGCGCAGCGGTGCCGTGCTGTAGTACGAGGCCGCCTCCACCCCCAACGTGGCGGCCGCTCCGCGCAATGCATGCAGGTTCGGCGTGAAAAAATTTGGGATCCCACGCGTGACCGTCGCGACGTTCGCAGCGAAGCCGCTCAGCCCGAAAAAATCCAGCACGTCCGTGCCGGCGACCGCCGCTTCCATCTGGCTCCAGAATGCGTCCAGACGCTCCATTCGGCGTTCTGGCGGATTGCCGGCGATCAGACTGGCGTTGATCGCGCCAATGGAGGTTCCAATCACCCAGTCCGGTTCGATAGCGGCCTCATGTAGCGCCTGATACACGCCAACCTGGTACGCCCCGAGCGCACCTCCGCCCTGGAGCACCAGCACCACCTGGCCGGGCAGCGTCGGGGGCGCCTGATTCGCCGTTGCGCCCAGGCTCGAGGGATTAGCTTCCGGATTCGCCATAGTCGTTGGAATCATATTGTCCTCGCGTTCGACCGCAGCCTGCTGCGCGAAGCCTCGTTTGCGACGGCTTTACATCATGTGCGAGTCCATCTTGGCGTCGCCGGGAAACAGATCGACCGAGATCAGTCGCACCGGCTCGCTGCCGATGTTCTTCCACCAGTGCGAAGTGCCCTTCTTTTCGGAAGCGACGTCGCCGGCCTTGTGCAGGATCGGCACTTTGCAGTTGCTCGCGTACTCGTAAATCTCGCCCGTAACGATGTAGATCATCGCGGGCCGGTTATCGTGGCTGTGCCAGGGAACGATGCCGCCCGGTGCGATGTCGAGCTGTCGCAGACGGAGCTGGCGCCCCTTGATTCCCGCGGGTTCCTTGGACAAGTCGGTGGTCGCGCGTACGACGTCGCTCACACCGACAGGGCTGGTTGCTCCGGGTTTCTGACCCTGGCCGTCGGCGACGCGATCATCCGCCGGACACTCGCCGGCCAGAGCAATGCCGGCGGCAAGGCAGAGCGAGCCGGCGGCTAACGCCTTCGCCAGATGCGATATGGTTAACGTGCGCAACGATGCAGACAACTTGGTCATCTGGGTTCTCCTGGCAGATTGTTGGGATTCGGACGCCGCTACAGAGGAGGGTGAGCCTCCTCGTGCGCGCCGAATGATTGGTCGCGCCACCGCCGCCAGGATTACAGTTACATTGCGCGAACCTCGAAAGCGCTATTTCAATGCGCGCCGGTGGCGCAAAAACGCTCGTAGTCGATGTAGCCGGGGAACACCGCGTCGTCGCCGCAATAGCGGCATGCCGGGTCGCGCTCCAGCGTCAACTCCGAAAAACTGCCGCGCAGGGCATCGAAGTACAGCATCCTGCCGATCAGCGGCTCCCCGATGCCCAGCAGCAGCTTGATCGTCTCGGTCGCCTGCAAAAGGCCGATCACACCAGGCAGCACGCCCAGCACGCCGGCCTCGGCGCACGACGGAGCGTACTGGGGCGGTGGCGGCTCGGGGTACAAGCACCGATAGCACGGCCCCGGCTGGCCGCTCGCGGTGCGGCCGCGTCCGGGCCAGAACACGCTTGCCTGCCCTTCGAAGCGGTACACCGCGCCATGAACGTTCGGGATACCGAGCTTCACACAGGCGTCGTTGAGCAGATAGCGGGTGGCGAAATTGTCGGAGCCGTCGACCACGATCTCGTAGCCGTCCAGGATCTGTTCCACGTTGGTGCTGGCGAGGTACGTCTCGTGGCCGATCACCTTGACGTTCGGATTGAGCGACTGCAGCGTCTGGCGCGCGGATGCAACCTTCGAGCTGCCGACGCGCGCATCGGTGTGCAGGATCTGCCGCTGCAGGTTGCTGCGGTCGACCACGTCGTGGTCCACCAGGCCCAGCGTGCCGACGCCCGCAGCGGCCAGATAGAAGGCGGCCGGGCAGCCCAGACCGCCGGCGCCGACCAGCAGCACCTTGGAGCGCAGCAGCTTCTCCTGCCCGGACTCGCCGACCTCCGGCATCAGCAGGTGGCGCGAGTAGCGTTCGCGCGCCTGCGCGTCGAGCACGAAAGGCACCTGCACCGGCAGGCCTTCGGCCTTCCAGCGCGCGAAACCGCCCGCCATCGAGGACACTTGGGAGTATCCGAGCCGCGTCAGATCGGCCGCCGCGAACATCGAGCGCACGCCGCTGCCACACATTACGACGATCGGCCGCTGCACATCCGGCACTGCCTCCTCGATCCGAATCTCCAGAAAGCCGCGCCCGAGCCGCAGCGCGCCCGGCGCAGTGCCTTGCGCGATCTCGTCGGGCTCGCGCACGTCAACCAGCGCAGCTCCGCGCGACTGCAGCCCCAGCGCTTCGCGCGGACCGACTTCCGGGATGCGGGCCTTGAGTTCCGCTAGCAGGCGTTCATTCGCTTTCATCGCAGACCCCGATCCTACTTCACCAAACCGGCCGGGGAACCGCTGCCAGCAACTGCTGGGTGTATTCGTGCTCGGGCCGCTCGAGAACGCGCTGCACCGCGCCGAATTCGACGATGCGGCCGTTGCGCATCACAGCGACCTCGTGGGCCAGAAACTCGACCACACCGAGATTGTGGGTGATGAACAGGTAGGCCACCCCCAGCTCGCGCTGCAGGCGCGTCAGCAGATTCAAAATCTGCGCCTGTACCGAGACGTCGAGCGCCGAGGTGGGCTCGTCGCAGACGATCAGCTGCGGCTGCACCGCCAGCGCGCGCGCAATCGCGATGCGCTGGCGCTGGCCGCCCGAGAACTCGTGCGGATAGCGGTGCAGCGAGTCCGTCCGCAGGCCGACCTGATCCAGCAGCGAGGTGATCTGCCGGCGCCGTTCCTGCTGCGCCACTTCCGGGCGCAGCGTCGCGATCCCCTCCTCCAGAATCTCGGACACGCGCATACGGGGATTGAGCGAAGCGTACGGGTCCTGGAAGATGATCTGGATCCTGCGCCGCGCTTTCAGCAACGCCGACCCGCGCAGCTGATCGAGCGGCTCGCCGTCGAGGCTGGCTTCGCCCTGAACGTGAGCAGTGTCGCGATACAGCTGCAACAGCGCTTTGCCGGTGGTCGTTTTTCCGCTGCCGGATTCGCCCACCAGCGCGAGCGTTTGCCCTGCGCGGATCGAGAAGCCGATGCCATCGACGGCTTTGACGTAGCCGGTTACGCGGCGCGTCAGTCCGCTGCGCACCGGAAACCACACTCGATAGTCCCTGACCTGCAGCAGCGGAGCTCCGCTGGCGCCGGCCTGCGCAGAAGCGACCTCGCGTTCCCGTGCAACCTGTACCGGCTGCGCGGCCTGCGAGACTTCGATCCGCCGTGCGGTCGCCTGCGGAAGAGCCGCATGCGAAGGCGCGCCTTCCGCGAACAGTACGCAGCGTACGAAATGGCCCGGGGCCACCTCGCGCATCTGCGGCTGCTCGTGCGAACAACGCGGCAGCGCGCTCGGGCAGCGTTCGACGAAGCGGCACCCGGCAAATGGCCGGTCGAGGCGAGGGACTGTCCCCGCGATCGCCGCCAGCTCGCCGCCGCGGCGCGACGACTGCGGAACCGCGTCGAGAAGCAGTTGCGCGTACGGATGCAGCGGCCTGGCGAAAAAGGCACGCGCTTGCGCACGCTCGACCACCTGACCTGCGTACATCAGCGCGACGTGGTGCGCCATTTTCGCGACGATCGCCAGATCGTGTGTGATCAACAGCAGCGCCAGCTTCTGTTCGGTCTGCAGGTGCGCAAGCAGGTTCAGGATCTGTGCCTGAATCGTCACGTCCAGCGCAGTGGTCGGTTCGTCCGCCACCAGCAGCTCCGGTTCGGCTGCCAGCGCGATCGCGATCATCACGCGCTGCTTCTGGCCGCCGGACAATTGGAACGGATATTGACGCAGGCGGTGCTCGGGATCGGGCAATTCGACGCGCTGCAGCCATTGCAGCGCTCGATCGCGTGCAGCCGCGCCTCGCAACGGCGTGTGGCGCTCGATCGTCTCGATCAGCTGGCGACCGACCGAAAGCACCGGATTGAGGCTGGTTGCCGGCTCCTGGAAGATCATTCCGATTCGGCCGCCGCGCACTTCGCGCATGCCGCGCTCCGGCAAACTGGCAAGGTCGATGTCTTCGACCCGCACATGTCCGTCGGCAATACGGCCGTTGTCCGGCAGCAGGCGCAGGATGGAAAGCGCCGTCATCGACTTGCCGCAGCCGGACTCCCCTACCAGCGCCAGCGTCCCCCCGGCCGGGACATCGAGACCGACGCCGTCGACGGCGACGACGACGTCGGAGCCGGTAGCGATCTCGGTGCGCAGTCTGTCGAGAGCGAGCATGTGCGCGCGCCTTACTTACCGCCGCGCCGTGCGCGGATCGAACGCATCGCGCACGGAATCGGCGAAGACATTGGCCGCGAGCACAAGCGTGAACATGAAGGTGAACGCGGTGGCCAGTGTCCACCAGATCACCGGCTCGCGTCCCAGCTCGAATCGCGCCGTGTTAATGAGCGTGCCGAAGCTCGCCATCGAGGGGTCGACGCCGACGCCGACGTACGACAGGATCGCCTCGGCCAGGACCAGAGAAGAGAAGTTGATCACGACATTGATCAGGATGACGTGCATCACGTTCGGCAGCAAGTGCACGCGCATGATGCGTCCCGCTGGAACGCCAAACGCGTGTGCGGCCTGAACGAAGTCGAGCTCGCGCAGCTTCAGCACCTCGCCGCGGATCAGGCGGCACAGGTCAGTCCACGTCGTCATCCCGAGGATCACGCACAGGAAGAACAACCGCGCGTCGGTGCGTTGCGCTGCGGTCGGAAACTGGTCGGGGTGTGCGTCCAGGTAGATGAGGAGGATCAGCACCCCCGCAGCGATCAACAGCACGTAGGGAATCGAATTGATCACGGTGACCACGTACTGGATCACCTCGTCGACGATCCCGCCCAGGTACCCGGCGGCCAGCCCCAGGCCGGCAGCGATCGGCAGCGTGACGAGGGTCGTCATCGTGCCGATCACCAGCGCGGTTCGCACACTCTTCAGCACGAGTGCCAGCAGGTCGTTGCCGACGCGATCGGTACCGAACACGTGGTATTCGAGCGCGAGCGACGCGATTGCACCGCCCAGCACGCACAGCGCAGCGACGGTCGCCAACAACGCGCGCAGCGGATAGGCGGTGCGCCCGGCTGCGATCCGGCGAGCTGCTTGCGCCCAGCCGTCCCCCGTTCGCCGCGCCAGCGCAATGGCCGCGAGCGCTGCCAGGAACACGGCCGCCGCCAGTCCAGCGGACGCGCCGAACGCCGCGCGGGCAAGCACATCGGCGCGCCACTGGCGCGCGGGATCGGTCAGGTCGCGAGCGGCATGCTGCAGGCGGGGATACTCGCGCGTGGCGCCCTGCGCGGTCACGATCGTTTGCTTTTCGAATGCGCGCGTCGCGAGCGGCGCCGAGTAGCTGCTTTCGGCTCCTTTCAACTGGTGAGCCAGCGCCAGATCCAACAGCGAAGTCGTGACGGGCGAATATGCCGGCGCACCGCCCGCAACATCGGGCAGCCGCAGGCGGAAATGCACGCTGTCGGCCAGGCCGATCAGCGTGAAGACCGCCAGAACGACCGCCGCCGCCGCACCGGCGGGATCTTTGAACGTCTGGCTCCAGGTTGCCGCCAGGTGAGGTGCGCGCGCCGCGCGCCACGCGTACGCCAGTGCAGCGACCACCTGCACGAACAGGACGAGGTCGGTCCAGAGGATGACGGGTTTCA
>JAFAIM010000087.1 GCA_019236735.1 Burkholderiaceae bacterium | reverse complement strand
TGCCGCCCTGACTTGGTTTTCAGCAGCGGCCCGGCGCGCCGGACCGTCGCCTCTTGCCTGAATTACCACGCGTTGCCGATATCCGCTTCCTGCTGGTTGCCGCTGCCGCCCTGGGTTTGCGTGATGTTGCCCAGGTAGACGTTCGTGTTGCCGTTCGCGGCTTCGCCGACTTTCAGATACTGCGTGTTTCCGCTGCCGCCGCTCTGCGTCTGCAAAACATTGCCGTACAGTTGGACGTTCGAGGTGTAGCCGTTCCCCGCTTCGCCCATGTACATGTACTGGTTGTTATTGGAGCCGTGCTGCTCCTGGTCGATGGTGCCCGACCATTGAGTCACATTGCTGGTACCGCCGTTGACCGTGTTGCCGATTCCGGCCCACTGGTAGTTGGTGTTGCCGTCCTGGTTCTGAGTGAAGGTGGCCAGACTGACATTCGTCGACTGCGCGAAAGCGCCGCCGAACGCAGTCGAAGCGATGAGTGCCAAAGCGATTTTGCGGATCATCGTATTTCCTTTCAGTTTTGCCGAACCGTCCTTGGGGAGATTCCCGTCATGGAGCGGTTCGTTACGAGCCCCTCGTTCGTCTCGAACTGAACAGATCGGCGAGGGTCCCGGATCTCCGCTCTGTCAGGAACACTCTCTGTCTCTTCGAACTGCTGCGAGCGAGTCAGAAGCGTTGGGCGAAATGTAGGGAGCGTCGCGTGTATACGTAAGTGACGCAGGTCATTCGCCGGCCCAACGCCGGAATGTCGGGTTTGAGCGCAGCAATTCGTCTGCGCAGGTACCACTTGAGTCGCACGAGTCGTGCATTGACGTGCTGCGGCCGCTGACGTAGCCTTTTTCAGCAGCAACGCCTTCGTACGGCGACGCTGAAGTGCTGGCGGGGCGCTGCGGACGTGGGATCCAGGAGAGGAACCCTTGCTCAAACGAATCGTCCTTGTCGGGATCGCTCTGGCAGCGGCACCCCTGCCGATCTGCTGGGGCGCCGGCTTGGACAGCCCGGCAGTGATGACCATCCTCGAGGGCAGTGGGACCGTATTGCGCGGCACGTCGAAACTGGGAGCGGTAGAAGGCGTTCGCGTGCAGGCGAACGATCTGGTGGAGACGGGTAAGGACACCTTCGCACGTCTCGAATACGAAGACGGCGTCCGGCTGGACTTGGGCCCGGCGACGCGACTGCAACTGAACCACCCGAGCGAAGCGACCGCCGACCGGCCTTCGCTGTACCTGCTTTCCGGATGGTTGAAGCTGACACTCGGCGACTCCAAGCATCCCAAGCCTCCGGGTTTCGCGACGCCGCTGTTCGACGGAACTGACTTAACGGGAGTGGTGCTCGCGCGCGTCGACGCGCGCAGCGGGCTCCTCTTCGTCGAACAGGGACGCGCGCGCATCGCCAACCGTCACTCGCATGCGCCGCTGCCACCGCCCCTGAAGGCAAGCGACTTCGCTACCGTCGCCAAGGACGGACACACGGTGGTCGACAGCCGCGCGTCGAAGGAATTCGTCGAGCAGATGCCTCGCGCCTTCCAGGACACGATCCCATCGCGGCTCGGTCGCTATCGCATACGCGAGGTCGCCTTCCGGGAACTGGGCGAGTTCTCTTATGCGGAAGTCGAGCCGTGGGTGGACTCGGAGCTGTCCGTTCGGCGCCAGTTCGTTCGGACCTGGAAGTCGAAGGCGGATGAGCCCGAATTCCGAATGGAGCTCACTTCGAACTTGAAGCTGCATCCGGAGTGGGGCCCGGTGCTGTTCCCCGAGCTGTACGCGCCAAAACCCGTTGCGGTTGGCCCGCCCTGGCCGTTGCCGAACGTTCCCCCTGCTCCGGAAGCGACTACGCCACAGCCGGTCGAGCCGCAAGCAGCGCCGCAAGTAGTTCCGCCTCCGTCCACCCCACAGCAGTAGCTACGGGCTGCCGGCCTGACGCCACGCCCGCAAGCGCGCCACTTGCCGCGTTTGCCGGCCGTTATGACCAAAGAAACTACCGGGTTGCCCGCAGTTGGCCGAGCATTGGGGCCATCGAATTTGGCCGCATCAGGAATAACCGCAAGCGCGATACGGTACAGGCCGATGCCAGCCAGATGCAGGAGATTCCAAATGGACAAGCCGAGTTTTCCCGATCCGCGCAAGATGCGCTCCAGCAGCTACGCGAAACGCAACGACTTTTACCAGCGTTACGACGTTCTGCTGAGCAACTGGTATCTGCTGACGAACCGCGTGCAGCGGGAGATCGAGTCGATCCGGCAAGACCTGCATCACGAACTTGCGCAATGGCAACCGCACCTGCCGGAACCCAATTGGCACGCGTACGCGCAGCGGATGGACAGGATCGCGCCGAAGACCGTGTTTCGCTCACGCACTGCTCAACCCACTTCTATAAGGTAGCAACGGCTTAGCCGATTCCGTCCCAGACTTTTTGCAGTCGCTTGACGCTCACCGGCACCGGCGTCTTCAGTTCCTGCGCGAACAACGACACGCGCAACTCCTCCAGCATCCAACGGAATTCCTCCAACTTCGGGTCAAAAACGCCTTTGCGCGCCGCCAGCGCCCGCGCATACGCCGCCTGCAAGGGTCCGATCTGCGCCATCAGTGCCTGGTCGCGCGCCGGGTCGCTTTTGAGCTTGTCCAGGCGGGCGGCTACCGCTTCTAAATAGCGCGGAACGTGCGCCAGCTGCGCTGCGGCAGTGCGCTCGACGAAGCGTGGTGGAAACAAGCGCGCGAGCTGCTGCTCGACGTCCGCGCAAGCGGTTGCGAACGCCCGGCTGGCCGCCAGTTTCTTCGGCAATGGCGCCGCTTCCTGCACGATCGCCGTCAGAAGCTGCGCGATTTGCTGTGCGACCAAGCTCAGGCGGCCGCGTGCCTCGTCCTTGCGGGCGAGGAAGTCGGCGCGGTTCCCGGGCCAGGGATCCTGCAGGCAGGTGCGCTCGATCGCCGCGTTCACGACCTGTTCGCGCAGATCCTCCAGGCTCGGAGCCCCCAGCGCGAGCTGTGGCACACCAGCGGCTTGCATCCGCACCGCCTGTAGCGACGGGAGCGACCGCTCCAGAAACTGGATCTGCTGGCGCAGCTGCAAGCGAAAGAGCCGGCGCAGTCCTTCTCGGTGCCGGTCGCGCGCGACCACCGGGTCGTCGAACATCTTGAGCTCGCAGTGGTCACCCTGGTCGACCAGTGCCGGGTAGGCCACCAGAATTTGGCCGTCGCGCTGCACCTGTCGCTGCGGCGGCAATTCACCGAAATCCCAGTCGGTGATCGGCTGCGACGGTGATATTGGCGCATCTGCGCTGTCGTCCGCAGCCATCTGTTGAAAGCGGGTGCGCGCCACCTCCCCCAGCTCGGAACGCAGCACCGCCAGATTGCGACCCATTCCCAGTTGCCGCCCCTGGGGATCGGCCACTTTGAAATTCATCGTAAGGTGCGCGGGCAGCGTCTCCTGCCGGAAGTCGGATGGGGCGCAAGCGGCACCCGTTTGATCGCGCACGTCGCGAGCGAGCGAATCGATCAATCCTGGAAGTGCGCTGCCCGCCGGCGCATCGGCCCCACCCGCACGGTTGGCCTCCTCGTCCGTGGCCGTCCCCGTCCTCGCGCCCCATCGTTCGACAAAACCCTGCGCATACTCGGGCAGCGGCACGCAGTTGCGGCGCAGCTTCTGCGGCAGCGACTTGAGCAGCAACTGGACCTTCTCCTTCAACATCCCCGGCACCAGCCATTCGCAGCGCACTGCGTCGACCTGGTTCAGCGCGTACAGCGGTACCGTCAGCGTCGCCCCGTCGCGCGGGCTACCGGGCTCGAAGTGGTACGACAGTGCCATTTGCAAGCCACCCATCGCAATCGACTTCGGATACAAAGCCTGAGTCACGCCGGCCGCTTCGTGGCGCATCAGCTCGTCGCGGGACAAAAAAAGCAGCCGCGGATCGTCGCGCTCGGCTCGTGTTCGCCAGCGCTCGAACGAGGCGCCGCTTGCAACTTCGGCCGGTATGCGTTGGTCGTAAAAGGAGAAGATCGATTCCTCGTCGACCAGCACGTCCGGCCGGCGCGCCTTGTGCTCCAGCTCGCGGATCTCCCGGATCAGTCTGCGGTTGTGCGCCAGGAAAGGCGCCGCAGTGTCCAGCTCTGCGTTGACCAGCGCCTCGCGCAAGAAAATCTCACGCGCAACCGCGGAATCGACCGGCTCGTAGGACACGCGCCGCTGCTGATACACCATCAGGCCGTACAGCGTCGCACGCTCGAATGCGACCACCTGCGCGGGGCGCTTTTCCCAGTGCGGTTCGCTGTACGAACGCTTCAGCAGGTGTGCACCGACCCTCTCGAGCCAGCCCGGTTCGATCGTTGCGACTGTGCGGGCGAACAGGCGTGAAGTCTCGACCAGCTCGGCCGCGACAATCCAGCGCCCGGCTTTGCGCGCCAGCGGCGAGCCGGGCCAAACGTGGAATTTGATCGCACGCGCGCCCAGATAGGGTGGTTCGCGCCGGTCCGCTGGATCCGCGTCGGTCGATTTGCAGCCGATGTTGCCGAGCAGGCCGGAGAGCAGCGCACAGTGCAACTGCTCGTACGTTGGCGGCGATGTGTTGGCGCGCCACCCCAGCTCGGTCACGATCCGGTGCAGCTGCGAGTGCACGTCAACCCATTCGCGCACCCGGCGCGGGCTGATGAATTCGCGCTTGAGCTCTTCGGCAAAACGCCGATTCGATTTCTTGTGCGCCAGCCGCTCTTGCAATCCATCCCACAGTTTGATCAGCCCGAGGAACTCCGACTTGTCGTCGGCGTAGCGCCGGTGCGCCTGGTCCGCAGCCTCCTGCGCCTCCAGCGGCCGCTCGCGCGGATCCTGCACCGACAACGCCGAGGCGATGATCAGCAGCTCGCGCAGGCACTGCTGCTCGCGCGCCGCGAGCAGCATCCGAGCCAGTCGCGGATCCAGAGGCAGATGCGCCAGTTCCTTGCCTGTCGGCGTGAGCTCGTTGCGCTCGTCCACCGCGTTCAGCTCCGCCAGCAACTGGTAGCCGTCGGCGACCGCTCGCGGGCTCGGGGGCTGCACGAACGGAAACTGTGCGACATCGCCCAGTCCGAGCGATTTCATCTGCAGGATCACGCCGGCCAGCGACGAGCGCAGGATTTCCGGATCGGTGAAATGCGCCCGCCCGGCGTGGTCCTGCTCGTCGTACAGGCGGATGCAAATCCCGTCAGCCACGCGCCCGCAACGGCCGGCGCGCTGCGAGGCGGCCGCCTGCGACACCGCTTCGACCTGCAGCTGCTCGACCTTATTGCGGTAGCTGTACCGCTTCACGCGCGCAAGGCCCGAGTCGACCACGTAACGGATCCCCGGCACCGTCAGCGAGGTCTCAGCGATGTTGGTCGCCAGTACGATGCGGCGCGCGGCGCCCGACTGGAACACGCGCTCTTGTTCCTCGGCGGACAGGCGCGCGTACAGCGGTAGAAGCTCCATCCCCGGCGGATGATGCTTGCGCAGCGCCTCGGCGGCCTCGCGGATCTCTCGCTCGCCCGGCAGGAACACGAGGGTGTCGCCCCGGCCTGCCAGCGCTAGCTCGTCCACCGCATCGACGATCGCATCCATCAGCGTGCGGTCGTCGGCGTCGTCCGCTTCGTCGGCGCGAACCGGCCTCCAGCGGATCTCGACCGGATACAGGCGCCCGGACACCTCGATCACCGGAGCCGGCTGTGGAAATGCGAAATGGCGTGCAAACCGCTCCGCATCCAGAGTCGCCGAGGTGACGATCAGCCGCAGGTCCGGCCGCTTTGGCAGCAGTTGGTGCAGATACCCCAGCAGAAAATCGATATTCAGGCTGCGCTCGTGTGCTTCGTCGATAATGATCGTGTCGTACGCCCGCAGCAGCGGATCGCGCTGCGTCTCGGCAAGCAGGATCCCATCCGTCATCAGCTTGACCGCCACGCGCTCACCGGTGCGATCGGTGAAGCGCACCTTGTAGCCGACCACCTCACCCAGGGGCGAGCCGAGCTCGTTCGCGATTCGGCGCGCAACGCTCGAGGCTGCGATGCGGCGCGGCTGCGTATGACCGATCATTCGCTCGCTGCCGCGCCCGAGCTGCAGGCAGATCTTCGGAAGCTGGGTGGTCTTGCCCGAGCCGGTTTCGCCGCAAACGATCACGACCGGGTTGACGCGAATCGCAGCGGCGATCTCGTCGCGCCGGGCCGACACCGGCAGCTCTTCCGGAAAGGCGATCGGCATCGCCGGCCGCGCGCGTGGGGTACTCAATTGGACGTGCCAAATCAAGGACTTGCAGGGGCGCGAAGTATACTTTCGCGCGATGGACGACCATGTTGCCGCTGGGACACCAGCCGCTGCCCCCGCTGCCGCGCTGAACCATGCACAGTTCGTTGCGTGGCTGCGCGAAGTGGCACCGTACGTGCATTCGTTTCGGGGCCGCACATTCGTGGTCGCGTTCGAAGGTGAGCTGATCGAGTCGGGGCGCCTGAACGCGCTGGTGCACGACCTTTCGCTGCTGCACGCGCTGGGAATCCGCCTGGTTCTGGTGCACGGCTCCCGGCCGCAGGTGCAGGCTCAGCTGCAGCTCAAGGGCCTGCAGACGTCGTTCTGCCGTGGAATGCGGATCACGGACGCGGCGGCTCTTGCGTGCGTGAAAGAAGCCGCGGGCGGAATCCGCCTCGACATCGAAGCGGCCTTTTCACAGGGGCTTCCCAGCACACCGATGGCCAACAGCAAGATCCGGGTGGTCAGCGGCAATTTCGTGGTGGCGAGCCCGGTCGGGATCGTCGACGGCGTCGATTTTCAGCATACGGGAGTCGTGCGCAAGATCGATACCGAGGCGATCGAGCGCATGCTGCGGGCCGACGCGCTCGTGCTGATGTCGCCGCTCGGATTCTCGCCGACCGGCGAGGCGTTCAACCTGAAAGTCGAGGACGTCGCGACCCAGAGCGCGATCGCGCTGAAGGCGGACAAGCTGGTGATGATCGGAACCCTCGACGGTGTACGCGATGCAAGCGGCAAGCTGCTGAACGAACTGCAGCTGGACGAGGCCGAACAGCTGCTCGCCTCACACAACGCCTCCGAGCAGGCGCTGGCGGACTTGAATTGGCTGGTGCGCGCCTGCAGAGGCGGCGTGGCGCGCGCGCACCTGATCCCGATGCGGATCGACGGAGGTGTTCTGATCGAGCTTTTCACGCATGCGGGAATCGGCACTCTCGTGTCCAGTGCTCACCTGGAAGCGCTGCGCGAGGCGGTCAGCGACGACGTCGGCGGAATCTTGAAACTGATCGAGCCGCTCGAGGCCGACGGTACGCTGGTGAAGCGCCCGCGCGAACTGATCGAGCGCGAAATTGCCCAGTTCACTGTATTCGAGCACGATGGTTTCATCCAGGGCTGCGCTGCGCTGTACCCGTTCGAGGATGCCTTGATGGGAGAGCTCGCCTGCCTGACGGTGCACGGCGACTATCGCGAAAGCAGACTGGGCGAACGGCTGATGGACCGGATCGAGACGCGCGCTCGCGCGGCCGGGCTCAAGCGCCTGTTCGTGCTGACCACTCGTACGTCGCACTGGTTCCTGAAGCGTGGGTACGCGCTCGCCCGCGTTGAGGACCTGCCGGTGCAGCGTCAGCGCATGTACAACTGGCAGCGCCGCTCGCAGGTCCTGATCAAAACGATCAACTGACCCCGTCCTCTTCTTCTCCGCCGCCAAGCGGAGCAAAGCGGTCGGATTTCGAGGAAGGCACAGATGGCACGGATGATCCACTGCATCAAGCTCGGCAAAGAGGCTGAAGGGCTCGATTTCCCGCCGGTCCCGGGCGACCTGGGGCGCAGGATCTTCGAGAACGTCTCCAAGGAGGCCTGGCAGCAATGGCAGCGGCACCAGACGATGCTGGTCAACGAGAACCGCCTGAGCCTTGCCGACGCGCGCGCCCGCAAGTACCTGCTCGCGCAAATGGAGCAGTACTTTTTCGGCGAAGGCGCCGACGTGCCGTCCGGTTACACGCCGCCGCGCTGACGCCTGGTTCGAGGCTCAGGCCGCCAGCGCCTGCGTCACATCGTCGAAGGCAGTGACCAGTCGATCAACTTGCTCCGGCAGGGTTACCGGGCAAGCGAGCATCATGTTGTGGAAGGGCGTGATCAGGCAACCGCGGTTCAGCAGGCCAAGATGGATCGCCTGCTCGAGCTCGGGCTCCGCCGCCGCAGCAGCCTCGGAGCCGTTGCGCAGCGGCCGCTCGCAAAAGATGAACTCGACCCGGGCACCGACGCGCGTGACGTGCCACGGCAGCGCGCGCTTCGCAATCACGGCCCCCAGTGCCGTAGCGATCCGTGCCGCCTGCGAATCCATGTGCGCATACGCGGACGGCGTCATGACCTCGGCGAGCGTCGCATGCATTGCGGCCATGGCCAGAGCGTTGGCCGACAGCGTCGTTCCGAGGCCTGAATGCCCAGGCGGCTTCTCGGCGCGGATGCGGTCCCACGCGCTGGCGACCGCGTCGGTGAATCCCCAGGCGCTGGCAGGAACTCCGCCGGCGATCGGTTTTCCGAGGACGAACAGATC
>JAFAIM010000047.1 GCA_019236735.1 Burkholderiaceae bacterium | reverse complement strand
ATCGTAGTTGGCATTGAGGTTGAACTTGCCTGGTCCCACTTGCAGGTCGTTGTAGGCAACCGAGGCAGCCTGGTTCGAGCCCTGGCGGAAATTGCCGGGCAGCGAGCCGCCTGCCCCGGGATCGGCGCTGCCGCCGTTACCCTGCGAGCCGAACGCCCAGCCTAGGCCCGTGAGCCAGTGCTTGTCCCACTTCTTCTTCCATTCGATCGCGCTGTTATTGCGCGTTCCGGTGGCCGAGGCCGAATAGAAGATCAACTGCTTGAAGTTGTTGACGTTGCTGTAGCCGCCCTCTCTTAACGTCACGTCGGGCGTGCCGTACGGGTCACCCCAGTTCTGGGTGAAATCGCGCGTCAGCGTGTTCTGGCGGCCGAGCGTCAGCTTGCCCAGATCCGGGCTCCAAAAGCCGAGCCAGGCATCGCGATTGAAGAAGTGGCCGTTGGTGTCCATGCCGCCGGTGGGCAGCTCGACCTCGCTCTCCAGCTTGGTCATCACCTTCAACCCCGGCAAGCCGATGTCGTTGCCGAGCGACTCCAGGGCGTGGTCGGCGTCGAAACCGAGCCGGTTGCCGCTGAACCAGGCGACCTGGAATCCCGTCGTGGTGGTGGTCCCGCCACCGGTCGCGCTGTTTTGGTTGTTCACGTGGCTGATCGTGGCTTCGACGATGCCGTACAGGGTCATCCTCGTCCTGTCGTCGCTGTAGAGCTGGATCGGGTTCCTCAAGGCACCGATGTAGTTTCCGTTCTGGTCGTACAGCAGCGGGTCTCCGGCGGCCGCCGCGGTGGCGGCGGCAGGCGCCGGCGGCGGCGGCGTCATCTGCGCCAATAGCGTCGAGAACGAGTTTGTGGATGTTGCCGGCGCCTGTATCGCGGGCGCCGGCTTGGCGGGCGCGGCGGTCTGCGGCGTGCTCGGCGACTGCTCCTGTGCGTTTTCCAGCCGCTGCAGGCGCTCGGTCAAAGCCTTGATTTGCTCTTTCAGGTCGGAATTTTCATCGGCCCGCGCTGCCAGTGGCAGCAGTGGGATGGCCGCTGCGAGAAGCATCAGCGTTCGCTGTCGCGCCCCCTTTGCTGGCAAGGACCAATCCGGTTCGATGCGCTTCACAGTCTTCCTCCTCCATGACTTCGATGGGTGATCCGAGCCGGGAACCGGATGCCGGTGTCGGAGGCTCGGCCAGAACAGCGCGGCGGGGCGGCATTGCGGGCGCCCCGTGCCGATCGCTGGCCGCGCACTGTATGCAGCGCAGTCTTACGGTTCGCTTTCAGCACTGGCGAGGGTGTCGCAAAAAAGCCATGTCCCCGAAAGCCGTCAGAAAGCTACGCATCGCCAGACTGCAGCTCACAATGAGTGAAGAGCCGCCGCCGGGCGATCCGGCGGCAGGTTCCACCTTGGGCAGACTGGGGAGACAACCATGGCAGCTGCGCAGATCAGCATCGAGCACTCCGGCGGGCAGACGAGGCGGTCCAGGTTCGCGACCGTGTTGCGCGTGACGAGCGGCAACTTCCTGGAGATGTTCGATTTCTTTCTGTACGGTTTCTACGCGACGTATATCGCGAAAGCCTTCTTTCCGGTCGGCAACGACTACGCGTCGCTGATGCTGACGTTCGTGACCTTCGGCGCCGGATTCCTGATGCGTCCGCTCGGTGCAATCGTGCTCGGCTCGTACATCGACCGCATCGGCCGGCGCAAGGGGTTGATCGTGACGCTCGCGATCATGGCGTGCGGCACCTTGATGATCGCCTTCGTTCCTACTTACGCCACTCTCGGGCTCGCTGCGCCTCTGCTGGTGCTGGCCGGGCGCCTGCTGCAGGGATTTTCGGCGGGCGTCGAGCTCGGTGGAGTGTCCGTCTACCTGTCCGAGATGGCTACACCGGGCCACAAAGGCTTCTACGTCAGCTGGCAGTCGGCGAGCCAGCAGGTCGCCATCATCGTCGCCGCCGCGATCGGCTACGTGTTGAACGTAAGCCTGCAGCCGCTCGAGGTGTCGGAGTGGGGCTGGCGCATTCCGTTCCTGATCGGCAGCTTGATCGTGCCGTTCATCTTCCTGCTCCGGCGTTCGCTGCAGGAAACCAGCGAGTTCCTCGCCCGCACCCATCGTCCGAGCGTCGGAGAGGTTTACCGCTCGATGATTCGCAACTGGGGCGTGGTGGTTGCCGGAATGATGCTGGTGGCCATGACGACGGTCTCGTTTTACCTGATCACCGTCTACACACCGACGTTCGGCAAGAGCGTTCTGAAGCTGTCGACGGTGGACAGTTTGGTGGTGACCTTCTGTGTCGGCGTGTCGAACTTCTTCTGGCTGCCCGTGATGGGGTCACTGTCCGACCGCGTCGGGCGCCGCCCGCTTCTGATCGGCTTCACGCTGCTGACGATCCTCACGGCGTACCCAGTGCTCGCCTGGCTGGTGGTCGAGCCGACGTTCGCCAAGATGCTGGCTGCCGAGCTGTGGCTGTCATTCCTGTATGGCAGCTACAACGGCGCGATGGTGGTTGCGCTCACCGAGGTGATGCCGGTAAGTGTTCGCACCGCAGGCTTTTCGCTTGCCTACAGCCTGGCGACCGCGCTCTTCGGCGGCTTCACGCCCGCGATTTCGACCTGGCTGATCCAGGTCACGGGCGACAAAGCAGCGCCGGGTTACTGGATGTCGGCGGCGGCAGCCAGTGGGCTGATCGCAACCTTGCTCTTTTACAAGGGGCTGGTGCGCGCGCGGGATTGAGAACCAGGGCTTCCGACCGGGAACGTCAGGGAATTCGCATACGCAGGGGAGACTTTCAATGCAGGTCACCGGCATGCTGTACGGCTCGCAAATGCTGCGTTTTGTCGGCTTCCCGACGACCGAGGTGCTCGGTCCGGGAGCGAGCGAGGAGGAAATCAGTGCTCTGATCGCGCGCGCCGGCAGCGTGTTCATCAAGCCGGTGTTCAAAGGCGGCGTCGGCAAGAAGGGCAAGGCCGGCCTGATCGGCCGTGCGTCCGATCTTCAAACCGCATTGCGCGAAAAAGAGCGCCTGTACTTCGTCGAGCACCGGGTCGGCAAAACGCTCGCCAAAGCCAACGGGGTGACGTTCGAGGCCGCGGTGCCGGCCGAACACGAGGTGTACTTCTCGATCACCGACTCGACGCACTTCCGCGCGCCCACGATGATGCTCACCCACCACGGCGGCGTCGACATCGAGGAGCTCGACAAGAACATGGTCGCGAGCGTCCCGTTCGATCCACTCACCGGAATGAAGGCGTTCGTCGTTGCCAACGCGCTGTCGGCGCTGGATGCCCCGACGCCGCTCATTTCGCCGCTGGTGCAGCACTTGCCCAAGCTGTGGGAGCTGTACCACGACTTCGGCATGACGACGCTCGAGCTCAATCCGATCCGGCTGCGCGAGGACGAGGCAGGGCGGCTGACGCCGGTCGCGTGCGATTTCAAATGCGGATTCGACCGCGACGATCCTCGCTGGCAGCGCCTGAAATTACCCGCGCACCTGTTCGCGCAGGACTATTCGGACTTCGAGCAGGAGATCAATCAGCTGCGCACCTACCAGGGTCAGAGCGATGTGTATGTGATCAATCCTGCCGGAACGATCCTGGCGCCGACGTTCGGCGGCGGCGCCAACTCGCTGGTGACGCAGATGCTCGGCGACGACGCCATTATCTCCTCCGACTTCGGCGGCAATCCGCCGTACGCGAAGATGAAAGAAGTCGCAAGCATCTGCTTCAAGCACTGGCTTGGGCAGGCGAACGTGCTGTTCATCATTGGTGGCAAGTCGAACAACACCGACATTTTCGAAACCTTCCGTGCGATCGCCGACGCCTTGCGCGAGCATTTCAGCCGGCGCGGGCCGACGCCGCTGTACGTCGTGATCGGGCGCGGCGGACCGAACCTGGTGCGCGGCATGGGAGCGATGCGCGACACGATGGATGCGCTCGGGCTGCCGTACCGGATCTTCGGCTTCGATTCGGACATGAGCGAGGTGATCGCCTACGCACGGCACGCCGACGCCTGGATGAAGGAGGGTGGCCGCGACGAGGTCGCCGCCCGCCTCGGTATCGCCTCGCGGCGCGCAGCTTGAACCGCTGCAGCCAACATCATTGGGAATCGGGAGACGGGGATGTACAAGCGTGGCGCGGGAGTCGGGAATTTCAAGTACTACGTCGGCATCAGTTCGCTCGCGCAGGTCGCGACGCGCGATGACCGCGTCTGTGTGTTGAACATCCTCGGGGGCGAGTCGCGCGAAGTGACGCCGGTCGGACACGCTTATTCGGGCGGAAACGTCGTGTTCGGCACATCGCCCGGGCGGCGTGGCCAGGCGCTGGAGACGCCACTGGGTGCCGTCCCGGTCTACAACAACGTGCTCGAGGGTTTGAACGACGGCCACCGCTTCAACTGCGGTGTCGTCTATCTGCCGCCTTCGGCCGCTCGCGACGGCGCTGCCGAGCTGATCCGTCTGAATCCGGATCTGCGAAAGATCTTCATCGTGACCGAAAAGCTCTCGGTGCATGATTCGCGCGAGATCCGCGCGATCGGACAGGCCAACGGCGTCGACATCTTCGGTGCCAACAGTCTTGGAGTCGCCGATGCCTGGAACCAGGTGCGGATCGGCGGCGCACTCGGCGGCGATCACCCCGAGGAGGCGCTGCGGCGTGGCTCGATCGCCATTTTGTCCAATTCGGGCAACTTCACCACGACGATCGCGCAATACCTGCGAATGGCCGGCTGGGGCACGACGACGCTGATCTCCAGCGGCAAGGATGTGTACATCCACTACGCAGCACCCGAATTCGCGTTCGCGCTCGCCAACGACGCGCGTTCGCGCGCCGCCGTTCTGTACGTAGAGCCAGGCGGCTACTACGAGCTGGACGCGCACTTCACGAAGCCCGTGATCGCTTGCGTCGTGGGGCGGTGGAAGTCCCAGCTGACTCGCGCGGTCGGTCATGCGGGCGCGATATCCGGCGGTGGCGACGACGCGGCCAGCAAAGAGCGCTGGTTCTGCGAGAAATTCGGGGTTGACGGAATTTTCACCCCCGAGCGCCCGGTGCTCTCCGCCAGGGGAGCGGTCGTGACCAACATTGCGCACATCCCGGCCGCGCTGACCGCGGTGATGCGCGAGAACGCCGCGCGTCCCGACTTCGAGCCGGAGGGGAGCCTCGCGCTGAAGCCGTGGTTCGGCGCCAGCCAAGGGATTGCGCTACCGCCCGAGGTAGACCTGCCGGTCGTCGTTGCGATGACGCCCTACGGCGAGCAGATCGCGGCTTTGAATCGCCAGATCGGCGCCATTGCACCGCGCCAGTCGATGAAGGACGCGTCGGGAGCTTCACGGATGGACCCGACGACGCAGATCAGCAGCCTGTACGGGGTCTCGATGCTCGACGCCGCCCAGCATCCGCTCGAGGCCAATGTCAACCTGGCGCTGCTGCACGAGGTTGCCACCGACAACGCCTGCCGCCTGATAAATGTCGCGATCGGTGCCGGGCTGAACCTGCATGGGCACCCGGCACTGGCTGCTGCACAGGCAGCTCGTGAAGCCGGCAATGCGCCGAACAGCGTTCTGGCGGCTGCAGCGACGATCATGGGTCCTCGAACGCAAGAGACCGCGCGCAAGGCGTTGCGCGTGCTGATCGAGCGCTTTGCTGCCGCGGGCCTGCGCGACGCGGAGGACGAAAGCTTCGAGACCGCCGCACTGAAAGCCAATGATGCGGCCACTTTCACGGGCAGCCGCGCAGATCCGCTTGCCCAGGCGATGCTGGCCGCTCTGGAGGCGCGCGGGGCGCGCTCGGTGTTCGTGCGCCAGCTACGCGAGCTCCCGGGGCACGCGAGCGCCGACGCAGTGCTTGCGGCGATTTGCGCCACGCTGGCCTGGGGCCCGTTGATGCGCAAGCGCATTTCACGCCTGACCGCCGAGAGTCTGCCGTGGTGGCTGCGGCTGTTCGGCGCGTTGATCGGCGCTTCGGTTCCGGCGCAACAGCACGCCGGCGGCCGCTTTTGCGGAATCGATATGACCGAAATCCTCGAGCGACGCAGCCTCGGCGAGATCGCCTTCGTTGCGCTGCTCGGACAGGAGCCCAATGCGGCCGATCTGTTCGCGTTCCAGGTTCTGGTCGGTTTGCTGCTCACCAACGGGCCTGGAACGATCTCTGCGCAAGGTGCCAAGGGAGCGGTTTCGGCCGATGGCCCGGAAGACCCGGAGCGTGTGCAGCTGAACAAATCGCTGGTGGGCTTCCTGACTCACACCGGCTACGCACACGGCGGAAACGGTTTCGAGGGCATCTCGTTCCTAATCGACCAGTTCCGGCAGTCGGATTTGCCCGACGCGGGCAACCCCGATCACGGCATCGATTTGCCTGCGCTCGCTGCCCGGACGGTCGGCGACTACGCGACCTACAAATCCGGGCGCAAGGCCGCCGGCACCCTCGATATCCGGAAGATCCCGGGCGTCAACCACCCGGTGTTCAAGGACAAGCCCGTGAATCACGACCCGCGCGAAGTGTTCGTGCGCGAGCTGTTCGAGCGGCGCGCCGAGCACAACGTCTTCCACGACTTTTATCGCGCGCTGGTGCGGGCAATGTACGAAGCGGGCGTGTCGCGCAACGTCTACTGCGTCAACATCGACGCTGTGATCGCCGCGTTGCTGTTGAAGATCCTGTGGTTGCCGTATCGGTCCGGGACGTGTCCGTCTTCCGCGCTGGAGGTGGCAGCCTTCACGGTGTTCCTGTACCCGCGGATGCTTGGGTGTGCCGCCGAGATCGACGATCACATGAATCGCGGGCGCAACATGGACACCCGCACGCCCGCTTCGCAGTGCCTGTTCGTTGCGTGACGGTCACGGAACCAGCTGCTGTTCTTCTTTCTTGACGGGTTTGACCAGGTCCTCGCGTCGTACGCCGAGGTAGCGTGCGATCGCCGCGGCGACGAACACCGACGAATACACGCCGAAGCAGATCCCGAGCGTCAGCGCCAGTGCAAAGAAGTGCAGCGCAGGACCGCCGAACAGCAACATCGTCACGGTCATCATCAAGGTGCAGCCGTGTGTGATGATCGTTCGCGAGATCGTCGCCGTGATGGCCGAATCGATCACCTCGGTGGCGGTCGCTTTGCGCATCGTACGGAAATGCTCGCGCACCCGGTCGAAGATGATCACCGATTCGTTCACCGAATAACCGAGCACTGCCAGAACGGCCGCCAGCACCGGCAGTGAGAATTCCCAGTGGAAGATCGAGAACATGCCGATCACGAGCACGACGTCGTGCAGGTTCGCGATGATCGCGGCGACCGAGAACTTCCACTCGAACCGCAGCGCTAGATACAGCATGATTCCGATGCACACGCACAACAGCGCAAGAGCGCCGTCATAGGCGAGCTCGGAACCGACCTGGGGTCCGACGAACTCG
The DNA here is from genome assembly GCA_019236735.1 of Burkholderiaceae bacterium. Taxonomy (GTDB): domain Bacteria; phylum Pseudomonadota; class Gammaproteobacteria; order Burkholderiales; family Burkholderiaceae_F; genus VBCK01. The sequence goes on along the minus strand of JAFAIM010000047.1, from coordinate 26,553 downwards.
ACTCGCCGCATCTCGGTGCAGCGGCCGGCAAGCTCGCGCTGTTGCGCAGCTAGCGCCTGCGATGCCTGGCTGGTGCGCTGCGCCTGCGGTTGCTTGACAAAATCGGCGTAAGCGGAGTGCAGCGCCGCGCAGTCCGCGGCCTCGCCCGGCGACGGCTGCGCAGTCAGTGCCGCCATCACGACTTCGGCCTGCTGTCCGGACGAGAAGCCGGGGCGCGCCGGCAGGCGGATCAGCACGTCGGACGACGTGCCGAAGCTTTGCACTTGGAAGTCGCCCCAACCCAGCCGGGAAATCGCAGTGCGAATCTTCTCCAAGTCGGCCGGCGCGCGGTACGACATTTCCATCACGGTACCGCCGGTGAATTCGATCGACAGGTTCAAGCCGCGGATGATCAAAAAAGCGACCGCGATCAGGAACGTCACGGCCGAGGCCGCGTTGAAGTACAGCGAATACCGCATGAACGGAATCGTTCTGCGGATTCGGAAAAATTCCATGGATGCTTTCCGTTCAGTAGTCGTGCTGTGGCGGCGAGACGGCGCGTCAGGCTTTTGTGCTCGCAGCCGGCTGTGTGCGCTTTGCCGCCGCACCCGCGGACGATGGGGCGGTCGGGCGCCATACCTGGCCGATCGGCAGCGATTTGAGCCGCTTGCGCGAGCCGTACAGCAAGTTGACCACTCCGCGCGATACGAACACCGCCGAGAAGATCGAGGTCACGATTCCCAGGCAGTGCACGACCGCGAAACCTCGCACCGGCCCGGAGCCGAGGAGGAACAGGAAGATGCCGGCGATCAGCGTGGTGACGTTCGAATCCAGAATTGTTGCGAAAGCCCGCTCGTAGCCGTGCGAGATCGCCTGTTGCGGCACCTCGCCCTTTCGCAGCTCCTCGCGGATACGTTCGTTGATCAGCACGTTGGCGTCGATCGCCATCCCGAGCGTGAAGGCGATGGCGGCGATTCCGGGCAGCGTCAACGTCGCCTGCAGCATCGACAGCAGCGCCACCAGCAGCATCAGGTTGATCAGCAGTCCGAGCACCGACACGACGCCGAACACGACGTAATACAGGCACATGAACACCGAGATCGCCGCGAAGCCCCACTCGGTCGAGCGAAAGCCCCTGGCGACGTTGTCTGCGCCCAGGCTCGGGCCGATCAGGCGCTCCTCGATGATCTGCATCGGCGCTGCCAACGCTCCGGCGCGCAGCAGCAGCGCCAAGTCATTGGAGCGCTGTGTCGTCCCCAGCCCGGTGATCTGGAAGCGCGACCCGAATTCCGATTGGATCGTGGCGACCTCCAGCACTTCGCCGCGCCCCTTTTCGAACATGATCACCGCCATCGGCTTCTTCAGGTTCTCGCGCGTGACCTTGCGCATGTAGCGGCCCGCCGATTCGTTCAGCGTGATTGAAACTGCCGGCTGCTGGCGCTCGTCGAAGGTCGACTGCGCTGTCTCCAATTGCTGGCCGGAGAAGATCACATCCTTCTTGACCACAACAGGCGCCTGCTGCCCGACCGTGAAGCGCTCGTCACCGAACGGAACTGGCGAGTTGCCCATCACCGCTTGCTGGCCCTCTGGCGACATGTCGACAAGGCGCGCTTCCAGCGTCGCGGTGCGGCCGATGATGTCCTTGGCGCGCGCCACATCCTGAACGCCGGGGAGCTCGACCACCACGCGGTCGGCGCCCTCTTGCTGGATCACGGGCTCGGCCACGCCGAGCTCGTTGATCCGGTTGTGCAGCGTGGTGATGTTCTGCGTCAGCGCGTTGTCCTGTGTGGCCTTGCGCGCAGCCGGGGTAATCGTGACGATCAGCACCGGGTCGCCGCTATCGATGTCCTCGCGCAGCGCCAGGTCGGTGATCGAGCTGCCGATCAGGTCCGCGGCCTGCCCGCGCGTGGCGGTGTCGCGGAAGCGGATCAGCAGCGAATCCTGGTTCAGCGTGATGCCCGCGTGGCGCACGTCCTTGTCGCGCAACAGCGTCCGCACGTCCCCTTCGAAGCCCTGCAGGCGCTTTTTCAACGCCTCCTGAAGGTCGACTTGCATCAGGAAATGCACGCCGCCGCGCAGGTCCAGCCCCCGGTACATCGGCAGCGCTCGCAAGCCCTGTAGCCACAGTGGGGTGCGCGACACGAGGTTGGGCGCGACGACCCAGGTCGGATCGGAAGGATCCGGGTTCAGTGTCTTGTCGAGCAGATCCCGCGCTTTCTTCTGGGTGTCGTCGTTGCGGAAGCGAACGAACACGGCCGGGTTCAGCCCAACCATGTCCAACGTCGCGCCGGTCTGCTCGATTCCGGCCGACTGCAGCGTTTGCTGCACGCGCGTCAGGACACCGGTGTCGGCGTGCACCGTCGCCTTTACCGAGGCGATTTGCACCGCGGGCCACTCACCGAAGAAATTCGGCAGCGTGTACAGCGCCCCGAAGCTGAGCGCTGCGGCGATGATCAGGTACTTCCAGAGCGGATAGCGATTCACAACGCTCTCGTGCGTGCTCTCAAGCGGCCGACTTCATCGTGCCTTTCGGCAGGAGCGTCGCGACCGACGAGCGCTGCACCGACACCGTCACAGGCTGGCCCCCAACGGTCGCGATCTGCAGCGTCAGATATTGGTCCGAAATGTCGGTGATTTTTCCGATCAGCCCACCCGTGGTCACCACCTCGTCGCCCTTGCCCAGCTGCTCGATCATCGCCTTCAGCTCCTTCTGCCGCTTGGCCTGTGGGCGGATCAGCAGGAAGTAGAAGACGCCGAACATCACGACGATGAACACGAGCGGCAGCATGCCGCCGCCGTCGCCGGCTGCACCGGGTGTCTGGGCCAGAGCGTCTGGAATCAGGAACATGAAGGGGCTCCAACTCCTCAAGCGATCGAGGCTTCAAGGTCAACCAGTAAGTATAGCTGTGCGGGCGGCCACCTCATCGCGCGCCATCTGCTCGAAGCTGCCCGCGCGGATCGCCAGGCGCGCGCGCCGCATCAGATCCAGGTAGTAGTACAAGTTGTGCAGCGTGTTGAGCCGCGCGCCCAGCATCTCGTCGATCCGCTGCAAGTGGTGCAGGTAGGAGCGGCTGAAGCGGTTGCAGGTCGGGCAGGGACAATCCGGATCCAGCGGCGAAGTGTCGTCGCGATAGCGCGCATTGCGGATCTTTACGTCCCCGTGCCGCGTAAACAGCCAGCCGTTGCGAGCGTTGCGCGTCGGCAGCACGCAGTCGAAAAGATCGATGCCGGCGCCGATCGCCTCCAGCAGGTCCTCGGGAGTTCCCACTCCCATCAGATAGCGCGGAGCCTTCCCCGGGAGCTGCGCCGCCGAATGCCGCATGATCGACAGCATCCGCTCTTTCGGCTCACCCACCGAAAGCCCCCCGATCGCGTAGCCGTCGAACCCGATCCCCAGCAAGCCCTGCGCCGACTCCTCTCGCTGCGTTTCGAACATGCCTCCCTGGACGATTCCGAACAGTGCGCCGCGTCCGCGCACCCGATCGAACTCGTCTCGGCAGCGGCGAGCCCAGCGCAGCGACAGCTGCATCGAGTCGGCCGCCTCGCGTTCGGTTGCCGGCCGCGCTTGGCCGCCTGCCTCGATCCAGTACGGGGTGCATTCGTCGAAGATCATCGCGATGTCGGAGTCCAGCGTGTGCTGGATGCGAATCGACTCCTCCGGCGTCAGCAGCATCGAATCGCCATTGATCGGCGAGCGGAATCGCACGCCGTCTTCGCCGACTTTGCGCAGCGCCCCGAGCGAGAACACCTGGAAGCCCCCGGAGTCGGTCAGGATGGGACCGGTCCAACCGGTGAAGCGGTGCAGTCCGCCGTGGGCTTCGACCACCGGGAGGCCCGGTCGCAGCCATAGATGGTATGCGTTGCCCAGCACGATCTGCGCGCCGAGGCTACGCAGGTCCTCCGGCGCGAGTGTCTTGACCGGGCCATAGGTGCCAACCGGCATGAACGCAGGCGTTTCGACCTCGCCGTGGGCGAGCTGCAGCAGACCGGCTCGCGCCGGTCCATCGGCTGCTTGCACGTCGAAGCCGATCACGTCGCGCGCTCCGCCAGCATGGCGTCGCCGTAGCTGTAGAAGCGGTAGCCGCGTTCGATCGCATGGCGGTAGGCCCTGTGCACCGCCTCGGTTCCGGCAAAAGCGCACACCAGCATCAGCAGCGTCGAGCGGGCCAGATGGAAATTCGTCAGAAGGCGGTCTACGACCTGGAAGCGGAAGCCCGGTACGACGAACAGCCGCGTTTCCTGTTCGGCCGGATGCACGATGCCGTCACGTGCCGCCGACTCGATCGCGCGCAAACAGGTCGTGCCGACCGCAACTACGCGGCCGCCGGCGGCACGAGTTACGTTGACGGCTTCGGCGGCCGCTTCCGTGACACGGAAGCGTTCGGCGTGCATCACGTGTTCGGCAACGCGCTCGGTGCGCACCGGGGCGAACGTTCCAACTCCGACGTGCAACGTGACGAAGGCGGTGGCGACGCCGCGCGCACGCAGAAGCTGCAGCACCTCGTCGGTCAGATGCAGCCCTGCGGTGGGGGCCGCCACCGCTCCGTCGCAGCGTGCATAGACCGTTTGGTAGCGCTCCTCATCGAACGCGTCCGGTGCGTGCTCGATGTACGGAGGCAGCGGCACCTCGCCCGCGCGCCGCAGCAGCGGCAGCACTTCGCAGTCGAATTGCAGCTCGAAGAGGTCGTCGTCGCGCCGGGTGACAGTCGCCAGCGCGCCGGCGAAGTCGAACGTCTGACCGATGCGCGGAGCGTGACTCGTTCGCACCAGAGCGAGCGCGCTGCGTGGCGCTAGTACCCGCTCGATCAGCGCCTCGACCCGCCCACCGGTCGGCTTGGCCCCGAGCAAGCGTGCTTTGATTACGCGAGTGTCGTTCAGCAGCAGCAGGTCGCCCTCGCCCAGCAGGGCGGGAAGATCGCGAAAACGCATGTCGGCGAGACTGTCGCCTGCGAGGTGCAGCAAGCGGCTGGCCGCGCGGTCAGCCAGCGGCTGCTGCGCGATCAGCTGCGCCGGCAGCTCATAGTCGAAATCGGAAAGTTTCAGGTCGCTCGCCATGGCTGGACCGGCCATCGGATCGCTGCACCCCGGGTGCGCGCATTGCACTGGAGCCGGGGCCGCCAGCGATGATAGCCTTCGAACCGAATTGCTACCCTCACAGATGTGCGGAGCACGCACCTATGGGTAAGGAGAGAGCCATGAGGACACGCCTGCTAGCTGTAAGCATCTCGCTTGCTTTGTTCGCACCGCTTGCGACGGCCGCGCAGCCCGACCCCGAGACGATGGTCGTCGTGAAGGCCGAAGATCTCGTGTGGAAGGACTATCCCGGTCTACCGGGCGTCAAGTTTGCTGTCGTTTTTGGCGATCCGAGCAAAGCCGGCCCGTATACGATTCGTGTCAAGTTTGCGCCCGGCGTGATGAGTCGTCCGCACTATCACCCGGAGGCGCGCTTCGTGACGGTGCTAAAGGGAACCTGGTGGGCGGGCACCGGCGATACGTTCGATCGCGACAACACCGTTCCGATGCCCGCCGGAACCTTTGCAATGCACTATCCGCGCAAAGTGCACTACGACGGAGCCAAGGATGAGGAAGTGATGGTGCAAATCAGCGGAATCGGCCCGAGCGGCACGATCCCGGTACATCCTGGGGAGACACCTAAGTAGCGCGACGCGTCAATTCCTCCACGCTTTCCAGTCCAGCGCGAGCCTGGTTGACCTCGATCGCGTGCACCATCGAAACAATTGCAGCGTTCCAAGGTGAAGCCAGGCTGCGCGCCGTCGCTTCGAGCACGATTCGGCCGTTGAGAAAGTCGACCTCGGTCGATTCGCCGCGCTCCAGCGATTGTTGACTGGACGACTTGTACCTGCCTTGGCCTCGGGTCGCAAACCGCAGCGCCAGTTCGGCGATCGGGCGGGGTAGCAATGCTGCTTACGAACGGTTGGTTTGCTTGCGCATTGCCAGCGAGGGGTGCAAGGCTTTCGAATGCACATCGCCGCGGGCGGCGATATCGGGGCCCGGTTGGACGCGCGCAAGTGTCCGCGAGGTTGCGACCAAGCCGGAGTGCAGGCAGTGTATCGTCGCGGCGAAAACGACAATGAGCAGAAGCAGAATCAGCGTCGCGTCGGTGGGGAGCAGGCGGCGTCGACGCGGAGGGGTCGCCGGCGAGCCTGGAATCGAGTTCATGAGTTAACCTCCTGTCGTCCGCCGCAGCCGCGGCCTGTGCATCGCACTGTGCCCGCAATGGCGCGCACGGGATAGTTACTTTCGACACGCGCCGTACACAAGCGAAGTTGAGAAGGAGATCGAATGAGCGAATCGAACCACAGCACCGATGCAGCGCCGGATGCGAGTTCGCGACGCGATGCCGACGATGCGAAGGACGCCTCCAAACGCATGCGCCAACTCGTCGAAAAGCGCCTGGCGCAGACCGCGGCGCGCAGCGAAGGCGTGTTGCGCCGCCCCGGGTTTCCCGATCTTCGCTACGAGGCGGTGGCCGAATTCGTTCCAGTGCTGGCAGGGCCGTTCGATGAACGGCCGGAGGAGCCGCAGGCAGCGATCTTCACGATCTGTTATCTGGCGTCCGATGGCGCCGCAAGCGCCGGCGGCGCGCCCCGCGCCGCAACTCGGCCCGTATGTTTTGCATTCAACGGGGGCCCGGGCTCGTCCTCGGTGTGGCTCCACCTCGGAGCCCTGGGCCCGAAGCGGGTTGTGATCAACGATGACGGGACGATGCCGGCGCCTCCGTATACGGCGGCCGACAACCCACAGTCCTGGTTATCGCACTTCGATCTCGTGTTCGTCGATCCGCCGCACACGGGCTATTCGACAACCGCCAGCGAAAAGCTGCGAACGAAAATGCTCAGCGTTGACGGCGATGTCGAGGCGCTTGCCGAGGCGATGCACGCCTGGCTCGCTCGGCACCGGCGGTTCGGCGCTCCGGTGTACCTGGTGGGCGAGAGCTATGGAACCACGCGCGGCGCCGCTCTCGCTGACAAGCTGCTCGATCACGGCATTGCACTGTCCGGCGTGGTGCTGGTGTCGTGCGCGATGGACATCCAGACCCTCGAGTTTGCGCCGGGCAACGATCTGCCCCACGCGCTGTACCTGCCGGGCTTCGCCAGCGCGGCGCAGTACCACGGCAAACTCAACGGCAATGGCCGATCGTCGCCCGAGACCGCGCGCAAGGCCGCCGAAGCCTTCGTTGCCGACGATTACCTGCTCGCGCTGTATCGCGGCGCCGGTCTGGGCCAAAGCGAGCGACGCAAAATCGCGCAGGGCCTGGCCAGCCTGACCGGCCTGCCTCGCCAGCTGGTCGAGCAGAAGAACCTTCGGATCAGCGATCAGGTGTTTTTCACCCATCTGCTTCGCGACGAAGGCCTGCTCGTCGGCCGGCTCGATTCGCGTGTTCGCGGCCCGCTCGGGGCGAGCCGCAGCCATCAATGGGAGTTCGACCCGGCCATTGAGGCACTGGTTGCGCCGTACGCGATGGCGGCGCGGGCGTATTTCGCGCAGACGCTCGGAATCGATGCCCCACAGCGCTACGAGATCATTTCGATGGACGTCAACAAGAAGTGGAACTGGAATCGGGGGGAGAGTCAGGGAAACAGCTACACGTGCACGAGCACCGATCTGGCAAGGGCCTTGCGACGGAACCCGCACTTGCGCGTGCTTGTGGCGAGCGGCTACTACGATCTGGGCACGCCGTACAGTGCGACCGACTATTCGCTGTCGCAACTCGACATCCCCGCCGATGTTGCGAAGCGGATCACACATCGGTACTACGACGCCGGCCACATGATGTACACCCGGACCGGCGATCTTTCGAAGCTGTTCAGCGATCTTCAGGCCTGGCTGACATCGAAGACATAAGAGAAACCCCGCAAATTTCGCTTTATCTCCAGTGCCTTACAAGCGCAGGACCAAGCTTCGCAACGTTCGTTGCGAGTTCAAATCGATGTCACTGCTCGCAGCATCGGCATAGCGCCGAGTTCGGCTGTTAGCCTAGCGGTATGCGTGATTCCGATGTCGAAAGGAGGTCCGCGTGGACGTAGCGCCGGACCCGAAGCCGGCGCCACTCGCTCCCGGGCTGGGCGGCAACTGGCGCGAACGGTTCGTGTCGATCCGTCAGGCGACGCGAGCACTTGCCGCGCCCCTGTCGCCAGAGGATTGCGCGATCCAGTCGATGCCGGACGCAAGTCCGGTGAAGTGGCATCTCGCGCACACGACGTGGTTCTTCGAGACGTTCGTGCTTACGCCACATCAATCGGGGTACCAGGCCTTTGGTCCGTCCTATCGCTTTCTCTTCAATTCGTACTACAACGCGATCGGCGACCGGCATCCTCGGCTCGAGCGCGGGATGCTGTCGCGCCCAGGCCTTCAAGAAGTGCTCGCATATCGCGATCATGTCGACAAGGCGATGTTCGAACTCCTCGCCCACGAGCGCTCCGTTGCCGAAATCGACGGATTGATCGAACTTGGGCTGCACCACGAGCAGCAGCACCAGGAACTGATCCTGACCGATGTGAAACACCTGCTGTCGCGCAATCCTCTGAAACCGGCCTACCAGAAGCAATGGCCGCTGACTCCGATCCAGCCGCGCTTGCGCGGATGGATTTGCTTCGACGCCGGAATCGACGAAATTGGGCATTCTGGCTCCGGATTCTGTTTCGACAACGAGGCGCCGCGTCACCGCGTGTGGCTTAGACAGTTCCTGATCGCGTCGCACCCGGTGACCCACGGCGACTTCATCGATTTCATCGACGATGGCGGATACCAGCGCCCGGAGCTCTGGCTGTCGGCAGGCTGGGATGCAGTGACGGCGCGCAACTGGCAGGCGCCCGCGTACTGGGAACGCCGGGAGGGACGCTGGTTCTGTTTTACGCTGCACGGTGAGGCCCCCGTCGACGTGCATACGCCGATTTGTCACGTGAGCTTCTACGAGGCCGATGCTTTTGCGCGCTGGGCAAACGCACGGCTGCCGACCGAGGCCGAGTGGGAAGTTGCGGCTCGCGGCTCCCGGCTTGTGGGAAACTTCCTGGAAAGTGGCGCGCTGCATCCACTCGCGCTGCGCGAGACGCCGGCCGACGGCACGCTCGCACAGGCATTCGGCGACGTGTGGGAGTGGACGCGCAGCGACTACGCGCCTTACCCGGGGTTCCGTCCGGCGGCCGGTGCTGTCGGCGAGTACAACGGCAAGTTCATGAGCGGCCAGTACGTCCTTCGGGGTGGGTCCTGCGCGACGCCATCCAGCCATATTCGACCCACGTACCGAAACTTCTTTCCCCCTGAGGCACGCTGGCAGTTTTCCGGCCTTCGGCTCGCGCGCGACGCTGAATGAGGCGCGCTCGCCCGGCAGCAGCGAGCATTCGTAGGAGCGCGCTTCGACCTCGGTTCTCACGAAAGGGACATCCATGACGGACACGATCGAGTTCCCCGGCAGGCGTCAGTTCGTGCGGCATTCGGCGGCCGCGGCTGCGCTCGCTGCGCTTCCGGCGGCGGTATTGGGCGCGGCGCCGGACAAACAGGCGGACGCGGGCGCTGGCATGGGAGAGGACAAGAGCGCGGTGCTGGCGGAGATCCCGAAGATGCACGCCGCGAATATCAGACGCCTGCAGCAGTGGATCGCGCTGCCGTCGATCGCGGCGGAAAACCGCAACTACCCGCAGGGCGCCGACTACATGGTGCAACTTGCTCGCGAGGCCGGTTTCACCGGCGTGAAAATCATGCCGACTTCAGGAAAGCCCGGCGTTTTCGGTCGCATCGACGCGGGCGCGCGCACGACGGTCGGGATTTACTTCATGTACGACGTGAAGCAGTTCGTACCCGAGGAGTGGAGCTCGCCGCCGCTCGAGGGGCGCCTTGTGCAGAAAGAGGGCCTGGGCACTGTGTGCATGGGGCGCGGCGCGGTGAATCAGAAAGGTCCGGAGAACTCCTTCCTGTCAGCGCTGATGGCATTCCGCGCGGCGGGCCGAAAGCTGCCGGTGAACCTGGTGCTGGTGTGCGAAGGTGAAGAGGAGATCGCCTCTCCCCATTTTGGCGAGGTCGTTAGAAGCCCCGAGGTGCTGGCGCAACTGAAGCGATGCGTCGGGGTGTTCATGCCGGAGGCGGGGCAGGACCGCGACGGCGGCGTGACGGTGTCGTTGGGCGCCAAGGGAGTGGTGGAGCTCGAGCTCGTCTCGACAGGGGAGCGGTGGGGCCGCGGCCCGACGCACGACGTGCACTCGAGCCTCGAGGCGACCGTCGATTCGCCGACCTGGCATCTGGTGCAGGCTCTCGGAACGCTCGTTGAGCCGGATGGGCACACGCCGGCCGTGGAGGGGTTCTTCGAAAAGGCGAAGCCGCTCGCCGCCGGTCAGAGGAAGATGATCGAGGAATACGCTGCGAAGAGCTCGGAGGCGACGGCAAAGAAGACGCTCGGCGTGGCGCGCTGGGTGCGCGACGTTGACTGGCTCGAGTCGCGCAGGTTGCTCGAGTCGCAGCCCACCATCAACATCGAGGGCCTGGTGGCTGGCTACACCGGTCCCGGTGGCAAGACGGTGCTGCCCCACCGCGCGGTGGCGAAGATCGACATGCGGCTGGTGCCGGACATGACCGTGGAAGACACGCTTGGGAAGCTGAAAGCGCACTTGGCCAAGCACGGCTTCGGCGACATCGAGGTCAACATGAGCGGCGGATACGATCCGAACCAGACCGATCCGGACAGCCGCCTGATCCAGGTGCAGCTTGCCACCTACCGCCGCCTCGGGACCGAACCCCGGCTGTGGCCGCGATCGGCCGGATCCTGGCCTGGGTACCTGTTCACCGATGCGCCGCTAGGCTTGCCGGCCGGGCACTTCGGGATGGGTCATGGCACCGGCGCGCACGCGCCGGACGAGTACTACCTCATCGAGTCGATCAATCCCAAAGTGCAGGGACTCGACGGTGCGGTAGCGTCGTTCGTCGAGTATCTGTACGCGCTCGCGTGAGCTACCAAATGTGCTCGACGTCGTCGGGAAGGCCGACCCACGCGTGCATGCGCTCCTCGTACACCGAAATTACTGGCGGCGGGAAATTCGGATCGGCGAAAACGCCGACGGGAATCGCGATCATTTCCTCTTCACCCGCGATCCCGTAATGAACGGTGGCACCACACGCCGGACAAAAGTGAAAGGTGGCCTTGCCGCCTTCGTCACCGATCCGAACATACTGGTTCGATTGACCTTCGATCGTGACCAAATTCCTCGGGAAGCGCGCTTGCACTGCGAACACGCTACCGGTTCTGCGCTGGCAAGCCAGGCAATGACAGACCGACACGCGGACGGGATCGGCCGAAACCGTCGCCTTCAATTGCCCACAACTGCAGGATGCCGTGCGCATGGCCATCAGGCTTCGGCCATTTGGTAGCCCGGCGTCGAACGCGACAGCGCCAGTTCATCCTCGGTCATGTCAGTGGCGACGCCCTCGAACAGTGGTGTCGACAGGTAGCGCTCGCCTGTATCCGGCAGCATCGCGCACAGCACTGACCCGTGTGGCGCTCGCTCGGCTACCTGTGCGGCGACCGCCATCGTCGCACCGCCCGAAATACCGGTGAAGATCCCTTCCTCGGCCGCAAGCCTTCTCGCCCATGCGATTGCGTCCGGGCCAGACACGGCGATCAGCTCGTCGTAGTACTTCTTGTCGATTGCCTCCTGCAGCACGTAGGGAATAAAGTCGGGTGTCCAGCCCTGAATCGGGTGGGGCGTGAAGGCCGGATGGCTGACCGCAGGCGAATGGTCTTCACCGCGCTGCTGCGCAACTCCGCTGCTCACCAACGCCGCGATCGATGGCTCGCTCAGGATGATCTTCGTCTGCGGCCTTTCGCGACGAAGCACGCGTCCCACGCCCGTGACCGTTCCGCCGGTACCGTAACCCGTGACCCAGTAGTCAAGCTTTTTGCCGGAAAAATCGGCGAGCAATTCACGCGCGGTGGTGTTTTCGTGGATGCGTGCATTGTCGGCGGTCTCGAACTGGCGTGCGAGGAACCAGCCGTTGGCGTCGGCCAGTTCCTTGGCTTTCTGATACATGCCGAAGCCCTTGGCTGCACGAGGCGTCAACACGACTTTGGCCCCGAGGAAACGCATCAGGCGCCGGCGCTCGATCGAGAACGACTCGGCCATCGTCACGACCAGCAGGTAGCCCTTGGCTGCGCACACCATTGCCAGCCCGATGCCGGTGTTGCCGCTGGTGGCCTCGACGACCGTTTGCCCGGCCTTCAGCTCGCCTCGCCGTTCGGCCTCTTCAATGATGCTGATCGCCAGCCGATCCTTTACGGACGCAGCCGGGTTGAAGAACTCGGCCTTCACGTACAAGCTCACGTGCTTGGGCGCGATTCGGTTCAGGCGAATGCATGGCGTGTTGCCGATGGTATCGACGACGCTGTCGTACAGGCGCCCTTGGCCCTTGGTCGTGCGTGAAGCGTCGCCGCTCATATTTCCCTCCGAAAATGACGGCAGTGTAGGCCGATCGGCCTAGACGATTTCCGGGGGGATGGCAAACCATCTAACTTTGCTAGGTCTTTGCAAGCCCGCAGCGATAGTTAGGCGCGACGCGCCTGACGCGCGACGTACGAGCGAAGAACGCTGTCCATCCGCGCCTGCCACCCGTCACCGGTTGCGCGGAAATAGGCGACAACTTCGGGACTGTAGCGAACCGATATCAATAGTTTTTTGCTCGGCGACCTGGGACGTCCGCGTAGAGGCACCATTGCCTTCAGCTGCTGCAAGGTGAGGGGTTTGGCATCCGGATCAGACTTGGCGGCCGCCGCAATCGCTCTATCCTCTTTCGAGGTAGGCACACGGATTTTCGGCTTCCTAGATGTTCTCGACATAGTGTTTCACCTCACGCCGCGTGGCCCGACGAAGACTTATGACCCTGCGAACATTTCCTCGATCCGTAAACGCCACGTAGTAAAGAACATTGTTCCTTGGTGCCAAGGCGATCATGCGTAGCTCGCCGTAATCGAACCGCTCGTCCAACCTTACGAGAGCGGAGTCCCAATCCAGCTCGCGCGCGACAGCAAGCGACACGCCGTGCTTGAGGCGATTTGCCGCATCTTTGCTCGGATCGAAAGTGATCCGCATATTTAGTGTAGCTACAGAAAAACGCTATAGCAACACAGGACAAACAGCGGGTCACTACAATCGATGGGAGTCAGACGCCAATACGCGCGTGACCAGGTTCCTCCCGAACTACTGACGACTGAGGTTCAACCTGGCAAAGCTTGGAACGCCAACGATCTGCCGAACAGCTGGCCTGCGCGCATCGACACGTCGGCCGGGTCGCCGGAGGTGAACAACGTGCATTTATCAATTCCCGTGGCCGCGCCCCCGTCTGGCGTTCCAGCGAACTCGGGACGGCGCTGCAGGTAGTCGACCAGCGCCAGTGCTACCTGGCGCGGCTGTGACACGAGGTCGATGCCGTCATCGATCTCGGCCTCGAACAGGTCGCGCACCAGCGGAAAATGGGTACAGCCGAGCAAGATCGCGTCCAGCCGATCGCCACCAAGGTTGGATGCCAGTTCCCCGGCGTCGGCCTTGATCGTCGCTGCCATCTGCTTACGGGTGGCTCCGTTTTCGATCTGACCCACCAGTTCGCGACAGGCCTGTTGCACCACTCGGATGCGGGGTGCGCGCCTGGCGATCTCGATCGGGTAGACCTGGCTGCGCACAGTCGCTGGTGTGGCGAAGACGCCGACGACGCGAGGCGCATGAATGGCGGTGCGTTCGACGTGCCCGACTCGCTCGGGCACCGTGCGGTGGCGCGCCAGCCATGTCACGCCGGTGATCGCCTCGATCGTCGGCACGATGACTCCCAGGATCCGGTTCTTGGGCCAGTGCGTCGCCAGCCACTCCGTTTGAAGTCTGTGCAGAGCGATCGTCGAGGCCGTATTGCATGCCAAGATGACGAGGCGGCAGCCAATTTCGAACAGCCGCTCGACCGAGCAGCGCGTGAACTCGTAAATCTCGGGACCGGGCCGGCTACCGTAGGGCGCGTGGGCGTGGTCAGCCAAGTAGATGAATTTCTGCTGTGGCAGTGTGGCGCACAGTTCGCTGAGGATGGTCAATCCACCATGTCCGGAATCAAAGACACCGATCATCGAGTCCTACCTTGGATGCCGCAACCCCGATCCTGGATCGAGTCAAACTTGTCGCGATGATGCCCCAACCGTCACACGGGACTCGCAAGAAAAGAATGATCAACCAAGCATTGGGCGGCTGTTGGTGTCGGGAGAGGGAATCGAACCCGCACTCTGTTGCCAGAACCGGATTGTGAGAAGGGCATGCCTAGAATTTCGCTTTACCTTCAGTGGTTTGCGAGCCGAGGGGCGCACTTTGCAAGGTCTTTCAAATCCTGCTCTCACGCTACCGGCCACGGTACAGGTGGAGGACGCACTTTGCTTGCGTGCAACCTGCGTCACGCGTTACAGTGGGCACGCTACCTGGAGGAAAAACGTGGCATTACCAGCTGAGCGCATGAAGGCTATGCGTGAACGTCGACGGGCGCGCGGCCTGCGTGAGTTGCGATTAATCGTGCCCGATGCACGTTCGAAGGCCGTTCGCCGCCGTGTGGCGAGGCAGGTCGCTGGACTGGATCGGTCCAACGAACTCGATGCGATGAGGTGGATTGAGGCCGTCTCGGAATTCGATAGTCGATGAGGCGCGGCGATGTGGTGACCGTCGCGGCATCCGGTGACTATGGCAAGCCGCGGCCGGCCGTTATTGTGCAGACGGACGCACTACCCATCGAGCATGCGTCGGTGGTGGTCTGCCAGATGACCTCGGAGTACAGCGACGCGCCTGACTTTCGGGTGACGGTCGAGCCCACTGACAAGAATGGCTTGCGCGTGCGGTCGCAGGTGATGGCCGACAAGCCTGTGACGATTCGGCGCGAGCGAATCGGACGGCAAATCGGACATCTCGACGACAAGGACCTCGCGCGACTAAACGTCGCCTTGGCATTCGTAATGGGGTTGGGGGACTAACTGAGCGGGCATATGCATTCGCTGCGCAGCTCAGCATGGCCGTTTTCCGAGGCCAAACTCTCCAGAGGTCGACGCAGCCCCTTGAATTAGGCTGGTGCCGGGAGAGGGAATTGAAAGGGCCTAGAACCTCTCATTTTGTTTCAGCATGTTATGAATGCGTATTCGGACTTTGCAGGATCTTTTGCAAATTGCTTCGATGTCGTGCAGTGGCAATGCCAGGTTACAAGGATCGCGGTAGTTAGGTGTCATATCCGGTACAGTAGTGGTCAGCCTGTGGAGGGGACTGCACTTTCAGCCAGTTCGGCCCCTCGACGCTGGTCAATATTTTGCGCGCATGAACGCTCTTGTTGCCCGCGGTACCGTTGTCGCCTTGCTCGTCAGCGCCGCCATATCGGGCGCCGGCTGCAGCACGAATTTCAAGCTGACGCGAGCCGAGCGCATCGATTTCACGAACTCGCTTCGCACGAACTGGAACCTTTCCGACGACGAGATACGGCAATTGCAGTTCTATACGCATGACGACATCACGCTCGAACGCGACGTCGGGAGCGATCTCAAGAGCATTGTCCATGGAAGACTCGTCGTGCGGGCAGGGCACAATATCGAGGTAATCGAGATTCCGGCCGAAACGCCTGGCGTCGCCACCAGGGTCTCGAACGGGATCATTGACGTTTGCTTCGAAGGGGCTTGCGACTCAACGCTAAGCTTCCAGTACCTGGCCTACGGCAACAACTATTCCAACTTGGATACCTACGTGACCAAGGTGAACGTCCTGGGCGGAAGCTCGGGCTCTGTCATGTACGACGGAAACGTGTATACGTTGCACCCGCTGACGTTCCTGCAGATCGATACGCAGTCGCTCCGTCGAACTGAGAACCGTCGAATAGTCCCAGGCAAACGTATCGACCAGCAACCGGCGCGATAGGCCAACCTGAGGCTTCGAGAGGCAGAGACTCAGGAAATCGTGATCACGCGCCATGGCAAGCCGGCGGGCGTGCTGATCGGTTTCGAATCGGAGGACGACTGGTTCGAATGCCGTCTCCAACATGACCCACGCTTCTTGCGTCGTATCGTGATTGTCAGAAGAGTGCGTCTGGAAATTGCGTTTTCTTTCAATGGCTTATAGACGCACACTCGGACTTTGCAAGATCTTTGCAAACTAGATCGCCGAACTTCTCTCCAACGGATGGCAGATGCTACCGGCCGCGGCGTGGATCGCCGTATATACTATGACTATACAGTTAGCAGACGGGGCGCCGATGGCTCAAACGATCCTGAAATGGGGCAATAGTCTCGCCTTTCGCATCCCTGCGGCGATGGCCAAGCAGATGCAGATCGATGAGGGCGCGGCGGTCGAGTTCCGTATCGACGGGAAACGGCTGGTTATCGAGAAAGCCAATGAAGTACCTGGGTTCACCCATCGAGAGCTGGTGAAAGCGCTTCGTAAAGCCAAGAAGAATCTGATCGACCTCGGCAACCCCAGAGGCAAGGAAATGCTCTGAGTGATGCTGTCAGAGGGCGACCTTATCGAAGTTGACGCGGACGCCGCCGCGGGCCACGAGCAACAGGGTCGCAGACCGGTGATGATCGTATCGGTCGATGCACTCCACAATGCAATGGGCCTTGCGATAGTGTGCGCTGTGACCACACACGGTGGCCGCACCCAAGGCGCTCGAAATGATTTGGAGGTTCCAATCCCCTCAGGCCTGCCCGTCAAGGGCGTCATTCTTCCGCATCAGTTGCGTACGATCGACTCGAAGGCGAGGAACGCGAAAAAGCTATGCACGGTTCCCCGAGCGACGCTGCAGGCAACCCGTGCTCGATTGAAGACGCTGCTCGGTCTATAGCTCGTTGTCGGGCCAGAGTCTATTCTGGATTCGCCGCGTGCGACCCGATAGCGGGCACTGCGTCGCACTGCGGCAACCGGCGAGGTCGATCTGCGAATGGTGCCGGGAGAGGGAATCGAACGCACACTCTGTAGCCAGAACCGGATTTTGAGAAGAATGCGTCTAGAATTTCTATTTGTGATCAGTGGCTTGCAGGCGGAGTTGCGGACACAGCGCGACTTTTCTCCGGCGAAGGGGTGAAACGGTTCGTGCATTTCGCCCGCATTGCCCAGCGAAAGCTTCAGCAACTCGACAGTGCGGCAACGATCGAATCGCTTCGCGCTCCTCCAGGTAACTGCTTGGAGGCCTTGTCCGGCGACCGCAAGGACAGCACAGCATCCGCATCAATGACCAGTGGTGGGTGTGCTTCGTTTGGAAGGAAGATGGTGTCTATGACGTCGAAATTGTCGACTACCACTGAGCGCCGGTCGAGCGGGAGCATTCCGGCGCCCGGGAATCGCATGCGGCCGGTACATCCGGGCGAGGTTCTTCGAGAGGACTATCTGAAGCCACTCGGCATGAGTGCCAATGCGCTCGCCCGGACATTGCACGTGCCCGCGTCCAGGATCAACGACATCTTGCTGGAACGGCGAGGCGTGACAGTCGATACGGCGATGCGCCTTGTGCGCTACTTCGGAGGGGACGTGCGAAGCTGGATGAATCTGCAGACGGCGTACGACATACGACTTGCCGAGAAAACGCTGGCCAAGAAGCTGTCGCGGGAGATTGAGCCGCGGGCTGCGTAACCTTAGGGACACCGCAACGAGCTGCGAATGTCGAGATCGTCGACTACCACTGAGCGAATGCCATCATGAGGAAAGCCAAGAAGCTGCTACCGATCAGCCCGGGTGAAATGCTGATGGAGGAGTTCCTGAAACCGATGGGAATCTCCAAGTATCGGCTCGCGAAAGAGATCGATGTTCCTGCGCAACGCATTGGTGAGATCGTCGCGGGGCGCCGGGCGATCACCGCCGATACAGATCTTCGCCTTTCCCGGTTCTTCGGTCTTTCCGAAGGTTGGTGGCTTCGAGGACAGGTGCGCTACGACCTGGAATGCGCGAAGGACACAATGGCCAAAGCTCTGGACAAGATACGTCCGTGGTCCGAAGCCTCCTCTCCCCCTGACTCCGCTGCGGCGCGGTAAGTCGGCTGCGTTGTCGCGCGAATTTCTCTGATCGACCCGCAGCGGTCAGTCGAACTCCAGAACATACGCACGCTTAGCCGACTCACGCCTGGCCTCGTCGATCCACTGGCCAGACGCTCCTGGTGGTCAGGACGACGAACAGCAGGAATGCCAACTGGGCCAAAAACATCCAGTTCGTCCAGAACGGTGAATCGGCGCGGCGCAGGAACCAGGCGTTGTGAACTACGTCCGTGATTATGATGGCCAACGTGAGTGCGATGCCGACGCGCGGTTTCGAGAAGAGGAGGAGCGCGGCCAATGGATCGACGAACGCCAAGGACGTCCAGAAGAGCCGACTGAATATTGGAGCTCCCCCGTAGTCCCAAAGAACGCCATGCTTCCAAATGGCCTGTACGTGGGTAGCTGTTCCGATCCCCAGGCAAGCCGCCCAGATCGATCGCAGCATCGTTGCCGCACTTATTCTCGAATCTCCATCGTGTGCCGACGCGAGCTCCCCCCGGCGGACCGAAGGCTCAATTCGGCCCTTTAGTGGCTGCGCAGTTTCTCCTGCAGCCACACCTTGATCAAAGACTGGTACGGCACGTCGCGAGCATTCGCCGCGGCTTTGATGGAATCCAGCAGGTGTCGCGGCAGTCGCAACGAGATCGTTTTCGTGCTCGGCTTCAGATTCGGCAAGGCGATCCGTTCGGCCTTCGTCCAGTCGACGTAGTCCGAGGAGTCGTGAGTCTCCCAAAAATTGCGTTCCTCGGCCTCGGTCTTGAAAGCGGGCAGTGATCTAGGTTGCTTTCTCATAGACAACTCGTTCCTTTCGGTGCATATCGCGCGCCGAGATCACGCGGATTTTCCGGCCGGCGTCGCGAAGTGTCAGGGTGATGTGCAGCAGTCGTCCGTCGTTCGTCCTGCCTAAGGCGTGCAGGCGAACCTCGCGTTGGCTATGTCGACTGTCCGAGACAAAAAGCAGCGGCACATTGAAAAAAACTTGCTCGGCCTCGGCGGCGGACACCCCATGTTTCTCATTCTTTCGTGCGTTTCCAACATCCCACTCGAATCCCGTGATCTTTTCGAGATCGATCATGACTGTATATTATGGACATATACGGCTGGATGCAAGGCACGCTGGCCCGCGTCCGGTAAGTGGCGAACGAGTTCGGGGCGCGCGTGCGGACCGCTACTGGCCCGATCAGAGACCATTGTGAACTTCGCAAGAGCGGCCCGATAGCGGGCATTGTGCCGCGATGCGGCAAACGGCCAACAAGATCTGCGGATTGGGTGGTGCCGGGAGAGGGAATCGAACCCACACTCTGTTGCCAGAACCGGATTTTGAGTCCGGCGCGTCTACCAGTTCCGCCATCCCGGCGCGGGGCACGGATTATCCCTCAGATCTCCACGTTGTCGATCAGGCGAGTTGCTCCGAGCTTGGCGGCTGCGAGCGCGACCAGCGGTTCACCTTGCTCGACCTGCTGCGGGGTGGGCGTTTTCAGGTCGCTCTGGCGGCGAATCGCGATGTAGTCGGGCTGCCAGCCGCTGCCGACAAGCTCGGCTGTGCACGCGTCCTGGACGCGCGCAAGATCGCGTTCGCCCTCCAGCAGGCGCTGGCGCAGACCGACCAGGACCCGATACAAGTGCGGAGCTTCGCGCCGCTCTTTGTCGGACAGGAACCGGTTGCGCGATGACAGCGCCAGTCCGTCGGGGTCGCGCACCGTCTCATGCGGCACGATCTCGGTCGGCAGCTGGAACTGGCGGCACATCGCCCGAACGATCATCCACTGCTGATAGTCCTTCTTGCCGAATACCGCCACCCGCGGCTGCACGCATGCGAACAGTTTCAGCACGACGGTGGTGACGCCGATGAAAAAACCCGGGCGAAATTCCCCCTCCAGGATGTCGCCCAGGTCCGTCGGCGGGCTGACGCGGTAGCTTTGCGGCTCCGGATACATTTCGCGCTCGTCGGGCGCGAACAGCGCGTAGACGCGGTTCTGCCGCTGCAGCTTGTCGATGTCCTCCTGCAGCGTGCGCGGATAGCGGTCAAAGTCCTCGTTGGGACCGAACTGCAGGCGGTTGACGAAGATCGATGCGACCACGGGGTCGCCGTGGCGCCCGGCGAGCGCCATCAGCGAAAGGTGTGCCGCGTGCAGGTTTCCCATCGTAGGAACAAATGCGATGCGGTTCTGCCCGTGCAGCTGGTCGCGCAGCTCCTGAATCGTGCGAACAACTTTCACGGCTAGCCCACGCTGAAGTATTCACGTCGACCGCGCATGCCGCGCGCGCGGGTCAATAGCAGGTGCAGGTCTTCCTCGCGCGAGATCGGGTCCAAATGCTCGCTATTCACGATCAGCACCGGCGCCGCCTCGTATTGGTGGAAGAACGCCGCATAGCTGCGCGCCAGCGCGTCCAGGTATCCCTCAGAGATCCCCGTCTCGATCGGATTTGCGCGACGCGACACCCGTTCGGCCAGCGTCGCTGCGCCGGCCTGCAAATAGATCACCAGGTCGGGCACCGGCGCGGGCGGCGCAACGCGCGCGTGGATCGCCTCGTACAGCTTCAGCTCCTCCTCCGACAGCGTCAGGCGGGCGAACAGAGCGTCTTTGTCGAGCAGGAAATCGGTGACGACCGGCTCGCGGGACAAGTCGAGCCGGCCGAGCTCCGTGATCTGCGCCACCCGCTGCAGCAGGAAGCATAGCTGCGTCGGCAGCGCGTAGCGTTTGCGGTCGCGGTAGAAGCGCTCCAGGAACGGGTTATCTTCGGGCTGCTCCAGGATCAGGCGTGCACCCAGTGCCGGAGCCAAACGCCGCGCTAGCGACGTCTTGCCGGCCCCGATCGGACCCTCTACGACGATGTGGCGCGGTCGCGCGCCATCGCCCGTACGCCGCTCTGCGCGGCCCGCAGTCGACGCTGGACCAGTCACCGGTCTTCGTCCGGGTTCGTTTCTCCGTCCGGGCGCGTCTCGGCCCCCTCGGACGAGGTGAACGGAACAACGGTCTGGTCCGATACGCGGTTCAGCAGCAGTGCCACCGGTCCGTAACCGGGGATCAACAGCTCGGGCGCGATGTCGAGCAGCGGCCTGAGCACAAAGGCGCGCTCGTGCATCCGCGGGTGGGGCAACACCAGAGGTGCGCTACGGATGATCAGATCGCCGACCATCAGCAGGTCCAGGTCGATGCTGCGCGGCGCATTGCGGCGAGCATCGGCGCCACCGCCGCCGCGCTTGCGGCCGAACACCATCTCGAGTTCCAAAAGGTGCAGCAGCAGCCCGTACGGCTCCAGATCGGTGTCGAGCCGCACGACCGCATTCAGGTAGTCCGGCCCGTCTGCGTCGATCGGTGCCGAAAGGTAGAAGGGCGAGGAGGCGATGAACTTGGACTGCTCGAGAGATCCGAGCGCCTGCACGGCAGCGTTGAGCGTTGCTTCCAGGTCGCCCTGGTTGGCGCCCAGTCCGATATACGCCTGCCTCATCGCTCTTCGTGTCCGTGTACGTTCGCTCGTGCGCTCTGCTGCTGCCGCCGGGAAAACCGATCCCAGCGGGAACTACGCCGCCTGTGCCGGACGCCGGCGGCGGGGGCGCTTGCGGCGTGTTCCCGTTGCGTCGCGCGATTTGCCGGCTTCCTGAAGCAAGGCCGTCCGCTCCGCGTCGGTCGCATGCAGAAACCGCGTCCACCACTGGCCCAACTCCGCCGGTGCCTCTTCGGCCGCACAGCGGATCAGAAGGAAATCATATCCGGCCCGAAGCCGGAGGTGTTCGAGCAGCCGCAGCGGGGCCTGCCCGTTGCGGCGTTCGAAGCGCGGCTGCAGCATCCAGATCTCGCGCATTTCTGCCGTGAAACGTCGCTGGATTGCGAGCTTTTCGGTCTGCGACTCCAGCACCTCCTCGATCGCGGCTTCCAGCGACGGTATCCGGTGCTGGCCAGCGGCGATCCGGCTGTTCCACTTGGACAGAACTTCGTGCCATAGCAGCGCGGCGAACAGGAAGCCTGGTGCCACCTTCTTGCCGGCTCGCGCGCGCTCGTCGGTGCGAGCGAGCGCCAGCATCACGAAGCGCTCGCCCTGCGGCTGCTTCAGGATCACGTCCAGCAGCGGCAGCAGCCCATGGTGCAGCCCTTCGGAGCGCAGTTGCAGGATGCACGCCACCGAATACCCGCTCGTCAGCAGCTTGAGCATCTCATCGAACAGGCGCGCCGCCGGGACGTTCTCGATCAGTTTGGCGAGCTTGGCGATCGGTGCGCGCGTGGCCGGGTCGATCTCGAAGCCGAGCTTGGCCGCGAAGCGCACCGCCCGCAGCATTCGCACCGGGTCCTCGCGGTAGCGCGTCTCCGGGTCTCCGATGATGCGCAGCCGCCTGCGGCGGATATCGCGCACGCCGTCGTGGTAGTCGAGCACCTCGCCCGTGCCCGGGTCGTAGTACAGCGCGTTGATCGTGAAATCGCGCCGAGCGGCGTCTTCGTATTGTTCGCCGAATACATTGTCGGCCAGCACGCGCCCGTGCTCATCGGTGTCGCGCTCGCCGACGTCGTAGGCGCGGAAGGTCGAAACCTCGATCGTTTCCGACCCGAACATCACGTGTACGAGGCGGAACCGGCGCCCGATGATAATGGCGCGCCGAAAATGCGACTTGACCCGCTCGGGCGTGGCATCGGTGGCGACGTCGAAGTCCTTTGGCACCACTCGCAACAGCAGGTCGCGAACAGCGCCGCCGACCACGTAGGCGCGATGCCCCGCGCCCTGCAACACCTCACACACCCGGATCGCTGAGCGCGAAACCGCTTCGCGCTGAATTCCATGTTCCTGCGCCGCGATCCGGCGCGGCGCCTTGCGCAGGCGGGGCTTGCCGGCGAGCAGCGACCGAACGCGGGTAACCAGCCGATGGATCACCGGCGCCGCCTCGCCGAACGGGAGGCGTTGGCGCCTTCGGGAAAGGGGAGCGTGCGGGCAGGGCCGAGTCGGTCCGATGTCATTCCGGCGACATTTTACCGGCCTGCTCGAGCAGCCAGGCACGCAGCAGCGGCACCGTCAGAGCGCGTCCATGTTGCAACGCGTAGCTGTCCAGGGCGTTCAGCACGGCCGACAGGGTTCGCATGTCGCGCGGCATGTGCGACAGCATGTAGTCGATCAGGTCGGCTGCCGCGCGCACGCCACGCGCGGTGAGTTGCGCTCGCAGCGCATCGGCTTTTTCCTCCTCCGAAAGCGGGTGCAACGCAAGCGCGAGCCCCCATCCGAGGCGAGAGCGCACATCCTCTCGCAGCGGAAGCCGCGCAGGCGGGCGGTCGCCGGCCGCAACCAGGCGTGCGGCCGAGTCGCTTCGCACCGTGTCCAGCAACTGGAACAGCCGCGCCTGCCCCGGTTCGTCCAGTGCATGAACGTCGTCAGCCGTGTGGAGCCGCACGGCGCCAACGCTGCCGCCCGGCTGCGCACATGCGTTCGACAGGGCCGTCAGCAGGTGCGTGCGGCCGCTTCCCGGTGGCCCCCAGAAGTACACGAACTGTGGTCCGCTGCCGGCCGCGAGCTCACGCGCGGCCGCCAGCGCTTCGCCATTGCGACCCGGCACGAAGTTGTCCAGCGTTTGCGCCGGCGGCGTCAGCAGCGGCAGCGGCAGCTGGTGGTGCGGCATCTGACTCACGACCTGTGACTCACAACCTCCGCCTCATAACCCTCTGACGCACACTCTTACTGGCGGCCGTAAAGGGCGCTTTCGAAGTGGGCGATCAGGGCCATCCAATACAATCCATTCGGTTGCGCCGCTGGGTGGGACCGCCTGCAAAACGACGTAGTCTAAGAGACAAAGCCGCAACGCAACTCGATGACCAATCCGCTGACCTATGCCGCTGCCGGAGTGTCGATCGACGCCGGCGACGAGCTCGTCCGTCGCATCAAGCCGCTGGCCGAGCGCACGCGAACCGCGGGCGTGCTGGCCGGGATTGGCGGGTTCGGCGCCGTATTCCGGATGCCGGAGGGCTACCGCGAGCCTGTGCTGGTCTCCGGAACCGACGGGGTTGGCACCAAGCTGAAGCTGGCTTTTGCGCTGAACCGGCATCACACGATCGGGCAAGACCTGGTGGCGATGAGCGTGAACGACATCCTCGTGCAGGGCGCAGCGCCGCTGTTCTTCCTGGACTACTACGCCTGCTCGAAGCTCGACGTGGATGTGGCCGAGCAGGTCGTCGGCGGAATCGCGCGCGCGTGCGAAATCGCCGGCTGCGCGCTAATCGGCGGCGAGACAGCCGAGATGCCGGGAATGTACGAGCCCGGCGAATACGATCTGGCGGGCTTTGCGGTCGGAGTGGCGGAGAAATCGGAGCTGATCGACGGCTCGCTCATCGCAGCAGGCGACATCGTTCTGGGGCTGGCATCGAGCGGCCCGCATTCGAACGGCTACTCGCTGATCCGGAGCATTCTGGCGGACGCCGGCAGCTCATTGTCCGAACCGCTGCAGGGCCGCACGCTGGGCGACCTGCTGATGGAGCCGACCCGAATCTACTGCAAACCGGTGCTGGAGGTGATGCGCAGGGTCCGAATCAAGGCAATGGCGCACATCACCGGTGGGGGTCTGGTCGAGAACGTTCCACGCGTGCTGCCACCGTCGGTGCAGGCGGTGATCCACAGCGATTGCTGGCCCAGGCCGGTTATTTTCGAATGGCTGCAGCAGCACGGCCGCGTCGAAGACTCCGAGATGCACCGCGTCTTCAACTGCGGAATCGGCTACGTCGTGGTGGTGTCGGCAGCCGACTGCGCCGAAGCGTTGGCAGCTTTTGCCGCAAACGGGGAGACGTGCTGGCAGATCGGCATCATCCGCAGCCGCAACTCTTTCGAGGCCGCCTGCGTCGTTACTTAGCTTGTGCGAAGTGCCGGGCGAACCACTGACCCGCTGCGGAGCACAGTTGCGACTGCACATCGGGTTGCAGCGGATCGATCACGAATTGGGCGGGAATCGATCGTAGCCAGGTGATCTGCCGCTTGGCGAACTGTCGGCTGGCAGCGACCGCTGCGCGGCGGAACTCGGCGTACGAGGTCGCACCGTCCAGATACTCCCAGGCCTGGCGGTATCCAACGCTGCGCATCGACGGCAGATCTGCCGTCAGATTCGCGCGAGCGCGCAGGCGCTGCAATTCTTCCACCAGGCCGGCTGCCAGCATTGCCTCGAATCGCGCTTCGATCCGCTGATGCAGCTCAGCTCGATCCGATGGCATCCAAGCAATCGTCCATAACGGCGTTGTTTCGACCGCAGGCGACTGTTGCAAGCTGGACATCGGCTCGCCGGTCAATTCGAAAACTTCCAGCGCCCGCTGGATACGCTGGCGGTCGCCGGGGCTGAGCCGTTCGGCCGTGTGAGGGTCGATCGCGCGCAGCCGGTCGTGCAGCGCGGGCCAGCCGGATCGTGCGGCCTGCCACGCCAGGCGCTCGCGCACTTCCGGGTCGGCAGGCGGCAGCTCGGCAAGCCCCTCGGACAGTGCCTTGGCGTACAGCATCGTTCCGCCGACCAGCAGGGGAAGGCGCCCGCGCGCGCGGATCTGCGCGATCGCGGCGCGCGCGTCCTGCACGAAACGGGCTGCACAGTACGACTGCGCCGGATCCAGCAGGTCGATCAAGTGATGAGCAACGCGGGCGCGCTCCGCAGCGCTCGGCTTGGCAGTGCCGACATCCATTCCGCGGTAGACCTGCGCCGAGTCGACGGAAACGATCTCCAGCGGCAACTCCTCCGCCAGCCGCATCGCGGCGCGACTCTTGCCGCTGGAGGTGGGCCCTAACAATGCGATGGCCTGGGTGCGCAGTGGGTCGGACTGCGCAGCCATCATCGCCCCCGCAGGAAGAGGCGGTCCAGCTCCTCGATTCCCAGCTGCACCCAGGTCGGCCGGCCGTGATTGCATTGATCGGCGCGCTCGGTGCTCTCCATTTCGCGCAGCAGCGCGTTCATTTCTGTATGCGTCAGACGCCGGCCGGCGCGAATCGCCCCGTGGCAGGCCATCGTCGCAAGCAGGCTGTCGCGCTGCTCGGTCAGCGCGCGGCTGGCGCCGTATTTGGACAGTTCGCGAAGCACATCGCGCGCAAGCTGCGCGGCGTCGGCATTGGCGAGCGTGGCGGGAACCGCTCGCACCGCCAGCTCACCGGGCGAGGCCACACTCAACTCCAGGCCCAGCTCCTCGAGCGCATCCTGGTGTTCTTCAGCGGCGGCCAGCTCGATCGGATCGGCGGCGAACACGTGCGCGATCAACAGCTGCTGTCGCGGCATGTGCTGCGCATCCAACGCGTGTTTCAGTCGCTCGTACACGACGCGCTCGTGCGCGGCGTGCATGTCGACCAGCACCAGTCCGATACGATTCTGTGCCAGCACATAGATGTCGGCCAGCTGAGCCAGTGCAAAACCCAGCGGGGGCAACTCGCCCGCCGCACTACCCTCCTTCGCGCTGCGCGCTTCGGAGGGTGAACGCGCTTCGGCGGGCGGAAGTGCGGTCTGCGGGGCAGCCATATTCAGGTAGGCGCCGACGTTCTGGGCGATTCGCAGAGCGCCTTGCGACCAACGAGGCTCTACACCGCCGCCGCCGTAGGCCGTTCTCGATGCG
>JAFAIM010000026.1 GCA_019236735.1 Burkholderiaceae bacterium | reverse complement strand
ACCTCGCTGCCATCGTGACCGAGCGCGGGGGCACGACAGGCCACGCGGCCATCCTCGCGCGGGCGTTGGCGATCCCGGCCATCACCGGTGTCTCTGACGCGGCCACGCTTATCCGACCCGGTGCAGAGTTGCTCGTCGATGGCGCCTTGGGGGTCGTTTCGGTCGATCCACCGCCGGAAGAAGCGGAGGGCTTCTCCCTGAGAGCACAACGCTGCGATCAGGGACAGTCTGTTGCCATATCGGAAGACGGTCTCGTCGCCGCCACGCTCGACGGGGCCACGATCGGACTGTATGCAAATATCGGCCGGGCCGCGGAGGCAATGGACGCCGTGGATCACGGCCTCGACGGTGTGGGTCTGTTTCGCACGGAATACCTGTTCCTAAACGAAGCGGAAGCTCCTACGTTCGAAAAACATCGAACCGCTTACGAGGATGCCGCCCGCCGCTTGGACGGGCGTCCCCTGGTGATTCGGACACTGGACCTGGGAGGTGACAAGTTTCCGCGATTCCTCGGCTCCCATCACGAGGCAAACCCCATGCTGGGTCTCCGGGGATTGCGTTTCTCGTTGACAGAGGGGCGCGCTTTGTTCGAGACGCAGATCCGAGCGATTTTGGCAGTCGCCGCCTCGCATCGGGAGGTGCGTGTCCTGCTCCCCATGGTGCTCGGTGCGGCGGATTTCAGCGCCGCGCGCTCGGCCATCGAAAAGCTTGCCCGGGACGAACACTTGCGGCAGCGGCCGAAGATCGGCGCGATGATCGAGACGCCCGCTGCCGTGCTGACGATCCACGACATCCTGGAACTGGCGGATTTCGCGAGCGTCGGAACGAACGATCTGACACAGTTCATTCTTGCCGCCGATCGAAACGCCTTCGACGTGATCGAGCACCACACCGTGTTGCATCCAGCGGTACTCAGGGCGATCAAGCTCGTGGCCGATGCCGGCGAAAGGGCGGGCAAAGCGATCTCGGTGTGCGGAGAAGCGGCGGCGAACCCGGCGGTGGCCGGTCTGCTGATCGGGCTCGGGATCCGACAACTCAGCATGAGTCCGGCCGCCAGTACCTGGGTGCGACAGCGCATCCGAACGCTCGACAGCCGCGAAGCCGAAGCCCACGCCGTGCGCGCGCTAAAGTGCAAGGATGCCGAACTTGTCAGGATGGCGATTTGGAATTGATGTTTTGCTCGCAACCATGTGTTCCGCACGCGACCAAGCTGCTTGGTTCAGCGATTCCTTTCCGGATTGCTCTGGCTCGTCGTCGTCGGCCTTCTGATCGGTCCATGCGCGGCCACTGCGCGTGGCGATCTCGGCGCCGACGAGAAAGCGACCATCGAGCGTGTCCAATCTCATTTCTGCGGAACGGCGGCTCAAGCTATTCGGCTCAAGCGATTCTGAAGAACCTCCTCGACCCACGTCGGATGTCCGGTTCCGGACCTTACTTGTTGTTCACGCAATTCGCCCCCTGGGGCAGACCCGGGAACTTGTCGAAGAGCGCCACCTGGTCGGGGAGGTTCGCCGAATTGTTGTGCGACAGCCAGAAGCGGTTCATCGTGATCAGCGAATTGGGCATGGAGTGCCCGCGCCACCCCGAACCGGCCCCGTTGCAGACCGTGTCCCTCCCGTCAATCAGATTGCCGAAATTCGCGGGGTGCTCCCAGTCGAATGCCTCGATCTGGGTGATGTGGCAGCCGCGGCAGCTTCGTGCCTGCACGTCGCGGTAGAAGTTCACGGCATCCGTCGAGGCGGTGCTGTATTCGGCAGGGACGAAGTTCTCGTTCTGCACGGTGCCGGCCGCATACCAGCCACGGATCAGCTCGGCCGCTTGGGGCGTCGGTCCGGTGTTCAGGACGTTCTGGTTCAGGTGGTAGATCGCCGTCTGCTGGTTGGCCTTGGTGAGGGACACGATCGATTTCGAGAACAGGAAATTGCCGACATCGTAGGGAATGAAGTGGGCGCCGATATCCGGATTCTGATGAGGCTGGAAGCGCCCCGCGTAGCGGTCGCCGCCGTGGCAGACCACGCAGGTGCCGGGCACGTACTTCTCGCGTCGAATGTCGAGATTCACGGAGGGAAGCAACTCCCCGCTCGGACCGAAGATCAGGAAGGACGTGAAGGGAGTTGTTCCGCCATTGACATTGGGGTGGGTGCCCCACTGCATCGCGACGCAGGCGACGAGGTCCTTGCCCGATGCGCCGTCCTTCGCGTAATCGCCCGCGGCGGCATTCGCGATGGGCGGATCGACCAGCGTCGTTTGATCGTTCAGATCGGGCGCCAGGAAGTTCGTGACGTCGCTCGGGGAGACGAGCGAGTTCAAAGTCGTGGAGCCGATGTTGTACCCGAGATAATTGCAGACGTACGCCGCGGTCGCCGTAGGTCCGTACGACACCGAATGATGGACCCGCGTCAGATTGAGGTCGGCCTTGTTGATGTAGACCGCGCTGTAGACGGTCGTGCTTGCATGGTCGTCGATCTGGACTTGGCGCTTCCAATCCTCGAAACCGATGACGGAGCCAGCAAAGCTTCCATCCGAATTGCAACGCTGGACGGCACCGATCGCCACGTAGTACTGGCAGGCCGACACCGCCGAGTCCAGACCCTGTTCCGCGAGGAAGGCGTCAGATGCCGGGACGGTATCGGATGCGAAGCCGCCGGAAAACGGCTCCTGGATCTTGCCGACGGACGTTACCTTGCCGCCGATAACGGCGGTCGCGGTCGACTTGGTCGGGTCCGGGTCGATCGTCGGTGGGGCGGACCCCGCGATCGTGAACGTCGTAAACCCGTTCGCTGATCCGACCAGCAGGGTGATCGCGGGGGCCTGTTCGCATTTCAGCAGGATCGAGTACGCAGTGCTTTTGTACGGAAGCGACCAGACCCCGGATGGGCTGATCGTCGAGGTCGCGAGCTGCGTCCCCGCCGCGTTGCGCAACGTGGCTGTCGGGAGCGAAATCGTGTTGAAGAATTCGTTCACAGTCCCGCAAGGGCTGCCGTCGCTGAGCACCAGGCTCCCGCTGTAGGCCACGGGGGAGAACTCACCGCCCTCCGCGGCGGTATTCCATCCGTAGTCGGTCCAGGCGGTCGCGGGGCTGGAGGGCATCTGGAAGTAGTTCGGCTGGTTGGCTCCCGACGTGCAATTGACGAAGGTCGCACCACCGTCGAACGAGCAGTTCGCTTCGTACGCGTGCCCCGCCAAAAGCCCCGGCACGACGTATTGCCCCTTTACATCGGCCTGGATCGTGCCCGACGCTGGAATGCGCTGCCGCGTGACGGTGTCGAGGACGTAGACCAGGGCATTGGCGGCATAGGCGGGAACGAAGTCCGCACCCAGAGTCGCCCCGCCGTTGACCGCCCAGGCGCGATAAACGTTGCCGGCCGGCAGGGACACTGCAGGAGCCGCGAGATTTACGATCGGAGTAGTCACGCGCGCGGTTCCGATCGTGTCCGTGTTGACGACGAATCGTCGCTCTATGTACCCGCCCTGGCGGTTGGACACGAGAACGTAGGCAAAGTGGATTCCCGGCCCGTTGGGCAGCGTCCACGTCACCGTTTTCACGTCCGCATTGGCAGGACTGATCGATCCATCAGTCGATTTCCACTGATAGTGAAGCGGCAGTTTGTGCGGGTCGCTTGCGGACACGGTCAGGGTGACGACCGGTGGCGTCGTGGCAGCCGTTGCTTCCGGCAAGACGGGCACGAAGCAAAGCGAACCCAGTACCAATGCCGCTGCGTGCTTGAACAAACGTGCCTTCATGATTCCATCTCCCATGTGGACCGGCGTGCGTCTCTCCTGTGGGGAAAGACAGGATCGGCGGACGCAAACAGCCAAGCGGGACACCCCGCATGCGCGGGATGGGAATAACCCGAGATTGGATCGGTCACAGCTCGAGGAAAACGCTGGAATATCATGAGGATGCTTTCCACTTGCCGTTCGTCCGCTCGTCGGGGGCGCGACTTAAGCAAGGTTTCGTTTCGACGCACTGGGATATTTTTTGTCGGGGCGGTCCCGCTGCCTCGAACAGTGCGCGATGAACCAGACGACCGAAGCTTTCTCGCAAGTGCGCGCCGGCGAAGCCGCGGCCGAGGACGGACTGTTCGCGGCTGCTTACGGTGATCTGCGGCGACTGGCGCATGCGCGCCTGCGCGTCGGGGGGCGCAATACCCTGCTGCAGACGACGTCGCTCGTGCACGAGGCCTACCTGCGCCTTGCCCGCTCGGCCGACCTGCGTTCGCAGGACCGCGGCGCGTTCTTTGCATACGCCTCGAAGGTGATGCGCTCCATCATCGTGAACAGCGCCGAGCAGCGACTCGCGCGCAAGCGCGGCGGTCACGTAGAAGGGGTCCCCTGGTCGACGCAGATCGAAGCCGAGGTCGCCGGAGGCAACGTCGCCGAGGGAGAGCAGATCGTCCTGCGCGTGCACGAGGCTCTCGGGGTACTCGAAGACGCCGATCCGCGCTTGGCGCAGGTCGCCCAGATGCGCTACTTCGGCGGTTTTGAAGACAAGGAAATCGCTCAAAGCCTCGGGGTCTCAGTGCGCACGGTGCGTCGGGACTGGGAGAAGGCCCGGGTGCTTCTTATCGCCGCCATGCAGTAGGCGCACCCTCAACCGGATGCCGCTCGCCGCTCCCCAACTGGTTCGCCTGGCTCCCCTCGTGGACCAGGCATTGCGTCTGGACGAGGTGGCGCGCGGTCCATGGATCGATTCCCTCGGGGACGAACACCGGGATCTCGCGGTGCACCTTCGCCGGGCGCTCGAGCAGGTCGCGACCGGTGGCTCAGTACAAGCCCTCGAGTCGCTACCGCCTTTCGGAAACGACGAGGACGAGGGCGCGAAGCCGGGCGGCCTCGCCCCTGGCTCGACCGTCGGCCCCTACCGATTGGTGCGTCATCTCGGCTCGGGTGGCATGGCCGATGTCTGGCTCGCCACGCCGGCGCACGGCGGATTCCGTCGAGAGGTCGCCCTCAAGATGCCGATCCTGCCGTACCTGCGGCAAGATCTCGAGCAGCGATTCCTTCGCGAGCGGGACATCCTGGCCCAACTCGCGCATCCAAACATCGCGCTCCTGTTCGACGCGGGGGTCGACGCAGCCGGTACTCCGTTCCTCGCGATGGAATACGTGCCGGGCCAACCGATCACGAAGTGGTGCGACGCGAGGAAGTTGGGGTTGCGGGCCCGGCTCGCACTGCTGCTGCAGATCGTCGACGCCGTGGATCACGCCAATCGAAAGGGAGTGGTCCATCGGGATCTGAAGCCTTCGAACATCCTGGTCGGCGACGACGGCCAGGTCAAGCTGCTGGATTTCGGCGTCGCCGGATTGTTGCGTGCGGATGAAGCCTCCGAGCTCACGCGCTCGTTCGGGCGTGCGATGACCCCCGAATATGCGAGCCCCGAGGCCCTGCGAGGAGATCCGATCGGGGTGCGCTCCGACATTTACTCGCTCGGGGTGCTGCTCTATGAGTTGCTGACAGGGCGTCGCCCGCGACCGGTACCGGCAGGCGCTGCGGTGGCGCAGTGGCAGCTTGCGCTCGCTGGTCTCTCTACTCTTCGCCCGAGCGAACAGATCGACGCGAACGCCGCTTCACAGCGTTCGACAACGGCGGAAGATCTTGCCCGCGCTATCCGTGGTGACCTCGAACGGATCGTCTGCAAGGCTCTCGCCGTCGATCCCTCCGATCGCTACGCTAGCGCGGCCGAGTTGGGTGCGGACTTGCGCCGCTTCCAGGCCGGCGATGCCGTACTCGCCCACCGGCCGGCCGTTCTCGAAGGATTGCTCCGGTTCTCGATCCGTCATCGCATCGCCGTGGGGGCGTTCCTAGCAGCATGCACGGTCGGGCTTCTGGTTGTTGCCACACGCCCTGGTTCGAACGCAGCGCTCGAGCAAGCCGGATCATCCTCGGCCCCGGCGCTAGAGACCGGCCCGATGAAGGTTCGGTCGATCGCCGTCCTGCCGTTCCGGCTTCGCGGATCGGACCCAGGCCAAATGTATCTCGCCGACGGCTTGACGGAAGAGCTTATCGACCGGATCGGCCTGTATCCCGGCCTTCGCGTCATTGCGCGAAACTCCTCGTTCCGGTTCCGCGATTCCTCCGACGATCCCCGGAATATTGCCCACAAGCTCGGGGTGTCGGAGCTGCTTCTTGGCGACGTCGATCCAGCCGGCGGTCGACTCATCGTGTCCGCCCGGCTCCTGCGCGGGTCCGATGGCGCCGAAATCTGGGCTCGTCCGTTCCAGGCCTCGGGCGATGATCTGGCGCCGCTACGCGACGAGATCGCAGCCTGCCTCGCTTCGACGTTCCACATCGCTGCCGTCGCACAGCCTGCGTCCATGACCCGATCGGCACGGAACGCTCGTGCCTACAATCTGTACCTGCGGGCGCGCTATTTGGCCTACACGCGGCGGCGGGAGGACATCGAACGGTCCCTGCGTCTGTACCGCGACAGCCTCGAATCGGATCCGCAATACGCACCGGCGCTTGTCGGTCTTGCCCAGGAAATCGGCATTCAAGCGGCGGCGGGCTTGATTTCGCCAGCGCAAGCCATTCCGCAGATGCAGGCGGCGCTGGATCGCGCCATCGAGATCGATCCGCGCTACCCTGCGCCGTACTATTTGCGGGGCGATATCCACATGCACAAATGGGACTGGCCCGCGCTTCGTCGCGACCTCGATCAGGTGCGCAGCCTTGATTCCGGCGACTCGCGTTTCGAGGCTGGGCTGCAATCGCAGATCGCCCTGATGCTTGGACATTACGACGAGGCGATCTTGAACCTTCGCCGAGTCCTCGACCACGATCCCATCAGTCCAGGCGCCATGAACCTACTCGCATTCGCTCTGGAGCAAGCCGGGCGGCGCGACGAAGCCATCGCCGTCCTTCGGGACCTCGTGCTCGCCAGTCCGAAGTTCGTCGACGGCTACGCCAGCCTTGCTACGGCCCTCGCCCGCAAGGGCGAGTTCTCGCAGGCCCTTCAGGCCGCGGGCCAAGAGGTTGACGAGGATGCTCGCAATGAGGCCTTGGCGATCGTCGATTGGGCCATGGGCCGACGGGAAGAAGCGGATCGACTCGTTCGCGAACTCGAGCGCCACCCGGACCAGAGCAGCTACGAGCTTGCGCAGGTCTACGCTTCCCGTAGCGATCGGGACGCGGCCTTCCGCTGGCTCGATCGGACCTACGAACACCACTCCACGCTCGTGCGCTGGCTGAAGATGGATCCCTCGCTGGCGAACCTGCGAGGCGACCCGCGGTTCGAGGCGTTTTATCGCAAGATCGGCCTCGACAAGCTCGAAGCGGCTGATTGATCAGGTCTCGGTCAGCGCATCGGGACCCGTGGCGGAGACGTGCAGGACCTCGTAGCTGCGTGCACTCCGAGGCAGCGCGTCCTGAGCGATCGTCCAGTAGTTGAATCTCACGAGCGACCATGCACTAGGCTTCTGCGTGAGAGCGGCTTTGCCCTCATCGGACGAAACTAGGCGAAATTATCTGACCTTTGGTGGTAAATTTTCGCTGCTCGCTGCTGCGCAGCTACGGCTGGCAAGCCAGGTATCCCTCGCTCCTGCGCTATCACCAACCCCTGTCGATGGGTTGATACCGTCTCGATGCCGGCAAAGCACTTTGGGCCGCACGAGCTCGATTTGATCGCTGCGGCAACGCTCGCGCACTACGATCAGCACGCGGACGCGTTCCGCGCGGGTACGCGGGACCACGATGTTCGGCAGAACGTCGATGCGTTGTTGCGCCACATCCGGGCGGAGCCTCCGTTTACGATTCTCGACTTTGGATGCGGACCGGGACGCGACCTAAGGACCTTCGCCAGCCTGGGCCACACTGTGATCGGCCTTGACGGCGCCGCCGAATTTGCCACCATGGCACGCAACGACTACGGCTGCGAAGTGTGGCAGCAAGATTTTCTCAAGCTCGACCTGCCGGGCGAGTACTTCGACGGTATCTTCGCGAATGCTTCGCTGTTTCACGTGCCATCCCAGGAGCTGCCGCGCATACTGCATCAGTTGCGCGCCACTCTGAAGCCCGGCGGTGTGCTGTTCAGCTCCAACCCTCACGGCGATAATGAAGAAGGCTGGAACCGCGGTCGTTACGGCGTGTATCACGACCTGGAAACCTGGCGTCGCTACCTGTCCAGTGCCGGCTTCCAGGAACTTGAGCACTTCTATCGGCCAGCCGGGTTGCCCCGCGACCAGCAACCGTGGCTGGCCAGCGTCTGGCGCAAGCGCTAGACCGGCTTGTCGAAGGGTGCCTCTTTTCGAAATGACTGCAGGCGCCAAGGGGAACGCGGGCCAGCAAAGCACGCACCGGGCGCAGAACCGAACGAATCCGTCTTGCCCCCCGTCGCGAATGATCGCTGGCAAGTGCTTCCATATCGCCGTGTGCTCTGGCCCTTCGCGATTCAAGAGGGCGTCTCGCATCGATTCGGGATGATCGCCACGCAGGAGTTCGCCGGCTTCGGTGATCGACAAAATCCGCGAATCATGCTGGCGCAGCACACCCAAGGACGCCAACGCTCTTAGTAGCCGGTACGCGCGTGACGGATCGAGATCGAGTTCTCGAGCGACTTTCTCGGCCGGTTTCGGCGCGCGTCCGACCACTTCGAAGACGCCGAACTTCACCCCGGCGTATAGCGTCTGGGTACGCCATCGCCCGTAGAACAATGCCAGTACCGTTTCCCGCGCGTTCTCCAACCTGCCCTCCGCTTCTTCTGGTACCTCGTCTCCCCACCCCGCTATGATGAACCTCCGAACCTGTCCATCAAGCAACTGGTCCGGCGGAGGGGGAGAGCCACGTAGTGTCGAAGAACGCGGGCAAGCCTAAGCAACCGCCGCCACTGGCGCAGCCATCGGTCGCGCCCGTTCCAGTTCAGGCCAGCCACGACGCATTTCCTCAGTTGCACCACTTCTTTGAGGAATTGAAGCGACGCAACATCATTCGCGTCGCGATCCTGTACCTAGTCGCCTGCTGGGTAGTCCTGGAGCCGACGCACGTTGTGTTCCACATGCTCGAGGTTCCGCAATGGGCGAATCGGCTGGTCATTCTCCTGATGGCGATCGGCTTCCCGCTCGTACTGCTATTTGCCTGGATCTACGAGGTAACGGCGCACGGCTTCAAGCTGACTACCGAGGTAAATCGGGCCGAGTCGATCAGACACCACACGGGCCGCAAGATCGATCGCGCCATCATCGCCGCGCTGTCGCTGGCACTTGCCTATTTCGTCGCCGATAAATTCTGGATTTCGAAACATGTGGCGGCATCTGCGCCTGTGGCATCCGCCACGAACGAGACGGCTTCGCGCGTCAGCCTGTCCACCGCTGCCGTATTTAGTCCACCACCGCACTCGATAGCGGTACTTCCGTTTGCAAACATGAGCGGGGACAAGGAGCAGGAGTACTTCTCGGATGGTCTGACCGAGGAAGTGCTGAACTCTTTGGCGCGAATCGATGAACTGCAGGTCGTGGCGCGCACCTCGGCTTTCTCGTTCAAGGGCAAGGATGCGGATATCAGTACGATC
The DNA here is from genome assembly GCA_019236735.1 of Burkholderiaceae bacterium. GTDB lineage: Bacteria > Pseudomonadota > Gammaproteobacteria > Burkholderiales > Burkholderiaceae_F > VBCK01. The sequence goes on along the minus strand of JAFAIM010000026.1, from coordinate 165,727 downwards.
GCGCGCAAGCTGAACGTTGGCGCCGTGCTGGAGGGAAGCGTGCGGCGTTCGAAGCGCACCGTGCGAGTGACGGTGCAGTTGATCAACGCGGTTACAGGGTTCCATGTTTGGTCGCAGACCTTCGATCGAGATCTCGACGACGTCTTGAAGCTCCAAACGGAAATCGCAACCGCGGTTGCAAGTGCACTTCAATTCAGCCTGCTCGGCGACGTGGCAGCGAAGATCGAGCTGGGCGGAACGCACAACGCGAGCGCATTCGATGCGTATCTTCATGCCCTGAAGGGCTTCCGGGCTGCCGACAGCGCCAAGAGCTTTCAGACGGCGATCGCCGGATATAGCGACGCGATTCGCCTCGATCCGAAATATGCCCTCGCGTTTGCAAGCCGATCGATCGCGCTGAGTGTGGTCGCGAGCGGGTACACGACGGGAAGGGATATCCGCGATAGCTTCGAAAGGGCCCGGGCCGACGCGCTTCAGGCGATTGCGCTCGCACCCGAGCTGGCAGAAGGACACTGGGCGTTGGCCTACCTCTTCGAGCGGGAATCTGCCGATTTCACGCGCGCGATGGAGGAGTACCAACGCGCGGTTGCTCTCGCCCCGGGCAATGCGCGCATATTGGAAGACTACGGCGCCTTTGCTGTCTGGATGGGCCGCACCGACGCCGGACTCGGCGCAGTGCGACACGCTGTGCTTCTGGACCCGCTGCATTCAGGCACCCATAGCGCCCTTGGCGACGCGCTGTACTTCTCGCGGCGTTACGACGAGTCCATTGCCGCCCATCGGGACACTCTGTCTATGGACCCCGAGCTCGCACAAGCCCGCGGCCTTCTTGGGCTCGCCTACTACGGGCTCGGCAACTTCGAAAGCGCGCGAGTAACCTGCGAAGCCCGCCCCGACCACTGGCTCACTCAGGAGTGCCTCGCGGTGACCTACGACAAGCTCGGGCGGCATGTCGATTCAGAGGCCGTGCTCGGCAAATTGCGGTCGACGTGGGGCGATGACGCGGCGTTTCAGTTCGCTGAGGTCTATGCGCAGTGGGGCAATACCGCCAAGGCTCTCGACTGGTTGGAGACGGCACTGCGGCTGCGAGGTCAGGGTCTGGAGGCGGTGAAGACGGCCCCCCTTCTTGACCCGCTGCGCAAGGAGCCGCGTTTTCAGGCTGTCGAGCGGGCGCTGAAGTTTCCGAACTGAACGCCAAACAGCTACGCCATGCTGCCGCGCGCCCGCGCCGACCCGGCGTCAGTGGTTGTGGATGAACGGATCCTTCGACAAAGGGTTCGAGCCTGCGTCGATCAGGTTCACCGTGTACTTGTATGTGGCGCCGGCTACGTGCTTCAGCTTGGCACATCGAAAACTGCGGCCGTCGCTGCCGAACGGGTGGCACTCGTGGGCGCCTTGCGAATCGACCTCGATGCCTTTGCTCTGGTCGAATTGGTAACCATCCTGCGCGATTTTCCAAACGAGGCCACCTTCGCCTGCCGAGCTTGAGATAGGGTCCTCGTCAACACTGATCTGGCCGTTGGCCACATCGACGCTAACTGTCGGATGATCCGGCAGATCGGCGCCGCGCGCTGCGGTGATCACCACTACACACACAAGCACGAACAAGACTTTGTTCATCACTCCCCCAAGCTGCCGGCTTTGCGCACCGGCTTCTGTCTTTCGAATGCCCTTGATGCCTTGCACGTCCGCGTCAAACGCGGTCCGATCACATGCGACGGCGCCGTAGCGTAGCGCATCTACACCCGCACACCTCGTCTCCATTTTAATTTCAGAGCAAGAAGCGGAGTTCGGCGCGTTCGGCCCGGTGTCATCCTTTGCTCCGGTCATCGATCGATGTCGGTGATGGCCACGGGACAAATCACCGGGAGAACCCTCTATGAGCAACGAAGAACGTAACAAGGCAATTGTCGGTCGCTGGTTCACCGAATTCTGGGGTAAGAAAGTCAATATCTCGATTGTCGACGAAATCGCATCGCAGAAACATGCTGCTCAAGTATTCGTTGCATGCGCCACGCCGCGGCCGCGACGACATCAAAGCGTTCATGAAAGACTTCCGGGCGGCGTTCCCTGATCTGAATTTCTCGGGCACCGCAGATCTCATCGCCGAAGGCGATTACGTCGTCGGCCAGTGGGAAGGCGGAGGCACGCACACGGGACCGGCATTCAAAGACTTCCTCGTAGGCGGTTTGCCTGAGGCGACCGGGCGCAAGATGCATTTCACCGGCACGACGGTGCTGAAAGTAATCGATGGCAAGATTGTCGAGGAGATCGGTCTCGACGACGGGGTCACAGCGCTGACCCAGCTCGGCCTGATCAAAGCCATCTGACAGCACGAACTACTCGCAGTATCCGTATCAAAAGGTGAGGGACGCTACCGGTTTGCCGTACAGGGCTCTGGGCAGTGTGCGCCGGTAGCGATCCAAGCCTCGATCAGGGGCGTGAATTTGGCAAGGGGGCCTGGAGCCGGCCCGCTGTCATGTGCGCCAGTGCGGCGGAATGGTCTTCTCAAAATATGGAAGCGCCTCAACGCGCCGCATCCACGCGTTCAGCTGCGGACCGAAAGCTGTATCGAGCGCAAGCGACGCACGACGCTTCTGCGCGCGCATCGATAATGCGAAGTACGGATAGGCCGCAAAGTCGGCAGCGCCGGCGGCCCCTGCCAGGAAGTCCTTCCCCGTTGCGGCCCGTTGCCAATGGGGCAACTCGGCGAGGAACTTGTCCTTCGCCGCCGCGATCGCCTCGTCGCTCCACTTTTCCGGTTTCACGAACAGCACCTGCTCGAGCAGTCCGTCCAGCGACTCCACCAGGTATTCCTCGGCCTCCCGGATCAGGCGCCGTGCGACCCCGCGCGCCTTCGGGTCCGCAGGGAAAAGCGCCGAACCCTGGGTCGGATAGGCATCCTGCAGGTACTCGACGATCGCGGACGACTCGTACAGGACGTAGTCGCCGTCCTGGATCAACGGCACCTTGCCCCGTGGGGTGAGCGCTTGGAACGAGGGCTGCTTAAGATCGCCTTTGTCGAACGACATCAAGCGAAACTCGTATGGCAGCTTTTTATGCTCCAGCGCCAGCCACACGCGCCACGCAAAGGGTGAACCCGAGCCGTAGTAAAAGACGATTGCCATCGCCAGCCTCCATTGTCACGTTGCTGAAACACGTTCCTTTTGATGCACCAGATCGCACAGCGTAATGGAACCGCCAAGTAACGAAGGAACCGCGAAGTAACGATGGAACCGCGAAGTAACGATCGGGTTGTGGTCTATGACGGCCACTGCCATCTGTGCAGCGGGTGGGTGCAATTCATGGAGCGCCACGACCTGGAACGGTCGTTTTCTCACATTCCGATGCACAGCTCGCAGGGGCGCGAGCTGCTCACACAGCACGGCATCGATCCGGACGATCCAACGACATTTCTGGTCTTGGACCGTGGGCGAGCGTACACGTCGTCGGCCGCGGCCATTCACATCGTCGGGGCGCTTGGCGGAGTTTGGCGTCTGGCGCTTGTTGCCCGGATCGTGCCTCGCACTTGGCGCGATGCTTTGTATGGCGTATTCGCACGGAATCGGTACCGGTGGTTTGGGCGGCGCGTAACCTGCTACCTGCCCGGCCAGTCGGAAACAACGCGGGCCGAAGCCGAAGCCAAGCGCAGATGAGAACCGTCGTGCTGGGCGCGTCCGGCAACTTCGGCAGGCGGATCTTGCGTGCATTGAAGACCGATCCGAAGCTCGAACTGATAGCGGCTGGGCGGACAGGCGCAGATCCAATCGACGGCGTTTGCCCCGTGGCACTCGATATCCGAGCAACAGACTTCGAGGAGCGGCTGAGCGCTTTGGCGCCGCAGCTGGTAATTCATTGCGTCGGTCCGTTCCAGGGTCAGGACTACCATGTGACGAGGGCCGCATTGACCGCTGGCGCGCATTACCTCGATCTGGCGGATGGACGCCAATTCGTCGCTGGCTTTTCCGCTGCGAATCACGAGGCTGCGCGGGCCGCAGGCCGGCTGGCGCTCTCTGGCGCCAGCACCCTGCCGGCTTTGTCCTCCGCCGTCATTGAAACTTTGCGCGAACCGCTGGTTTCGATCCAGGAGATCGATATCGCGATCGCCCCTGGTCAGCGATCGCCGCGTGGGGTCGCCACGCTGGAAGCTGTCTTCAGCTACCTTGGTCGTCCATTTTCGTGGATGCACAACGGACGGTGGGAACGGGCTTGGGGCTGGCAGGAGTTGCGCCGCATCCGCTTCGACATCGGGACTCGATGGGCAGCGGCCTGCGATGTACCGGACCTCGCACTGTATCCGCAACAGTATCCCGGCCTGACCAGTGTGACCTTTCGCGCCGCCCTTGAGGTGGGCATCCAGCACTTTGCATTGTGGATCCTGGCGGCCGCGCGCCGCGCCGGCCCGCCGCTGCCGATCGAGAGATGGGCTGCGCAACTTGACCGTCTCGCATCACTTCTGGACATGTTCGGCAGCGACCGCGGTGCGATGCGCGTGAGCATCGTCGGCACCGGTCACGATGGGGCGCGCCACCGTCGAACCTGGCAGCTGTCGGTGCAGGCCAATCATGGTCCGGAGATTCCCTGCCTGGCGTCGATCCTGCTGGCACGCAAATTCGCGCGAGGCGAAGTACGTGCCCCCTCTGGGGCATATCCATGCATCGGGTTCCTGAAGCTCATCGATTTCGAGGAGGAGTTCGCGCGTTGGGCGATCCGCACTCGTGTCGAGGCGGCCGCAGCGTGAAGAATCCGAGCCCCTTGTAGCCGGACGACGGATCAGACGAGTCTTCTTGTGAATTCGTACCTCATTCTCAAGTGGATTCATGTGCTTTCGAGCGTACTGCTGGTAGGAACCGGTTTCGGCTCTGCCTACTACATGTTCTTCGCCAGCCGAAGTGGCAACGTTGCGGCACAGGCCGAGGTCGGGCGTCTGGTGGTGCGCGCAGATTGGTGGTTTACGGCGCCGACGGCTCTTGTGCAGCCGTTGACCGGGTTATGGCTGGCGCACCAGGGCTCCTGGGCGTTGGATGCGCCCTGGATTCGGTGGTCTTTGCTGTTCTACGGCCTGGCCGGCGCGTGCTGGCTGCCGGTGGTTTGGCTTCAGCTGCGAATGTATGCAATGGCGCGACACGCAGCGCAGAGCGGCTCGGCGCTACCGCCACTGTACGCGCGTTACTTGCGCTGGTGGGAACGCCTCGGCTACATCGCTTTTGCAGCGATGCTCGTGATCTATTACCTGATGGTGGTCAAGCCTGCGCCGTAGAACCTTCCTCTACTGGGATCCACGCGCGAGCCTGCACATCTAAATCGACTTCGACAGGCCCGCGAAAAAGCCCCGACGAGGTCCATACTGCGGCGCGCCGACGCCGACTCCGGTTCCGTTGCGGATCTGGTATTCGCGATCGAACACGTTGATCACGTCAAAGCGCGCCGTCAATGTGCCGTGACCGTCGAGGTGAAAGACATGGCTCACGGCGGCATTGACTTGGGTGTAGTAGGGCAGGTGGGTGCCGTTCGGAATCGTACTGCCGTCCGGAAGCGTCAGGCTCGCGCGCAGTCCGGAAGCGAACAGCAGGTCAGTGCTGAAGCGGGTGTCCTGCCAGAGATACGACACGCCCGCCGAGCCCGTGACCTTCTGCTCGTGATCCAGGTCGATGTAGTTTTTCGAGATGTATGTCAGATCGTCGGCGCTGAAATTGAACTGGGCCGATTCGATGTCCCGTCCCTTCGCAGATTGGAACGCCAGATTCGCATAAGCCGACAGGTTCTTGCCGGCGTAGTTGGTCGTGAGCTCGACCCCGTACTGGCGACCGTCCCGGTAATTGAACGGAGTCAGGATGATTGGGGCACCGAACTGGCCTTCGTCGATCAGGTCGTTCGACAGCTTCAGGTAGCTGTCGATTCCGGCTGACCATGCCGTGGTGATCTTCTGAAGCACACCCAAGTCGAAATAATTGGCGCGCTCGGCCTTCGGCGCGTCGGCCTGCGGTACCGCGGGCGCCGCAGATGTTCCGGCAAATTTCGAGACAGTCTCGACCCCGATCAACTCGAACGGCGGCGGCGAGAAGTAGCGCGAGTAGCCACCATGCACCGTCGTATTGGGCAGTGCTTGCCACACCACGTTCAAGCGCGGGCTGAACTGGCTGCCGCTGGTAAAAGCGGTGAAGTTATCGAAGCGACCGCCGTAATTGATCGTCAGGTCCGGCAACAGGCGGTACTCGTCCTGCAGGTAGACGCTTTCGATCCGCTCGGTCTTGGCTGAGTTATCGACGATGGTCAACGGGCTGTCGCTGGTCTGGATGCCGCTCGAATTGAGGGGTAAAGCGAGCGAGGTCGTCAGACTGGTCGAGCGGTCATTCTGCAGGTAAATGCCGCCCCTCACCGTATGCGAATCGTTCAGCTTGTAAGCCGCGTCCGTTTGCAGTCCGAAGGCCACGTTGCGCTTGTATGCCTGCTGCGAGACGCCGTTGAACAGCAGGTCGCCAAGCGGATCGGGCTGGAAATTCAGGCTCGAGAAGCGGCTGATCAGGGACGTGTGAGTGTCCAGGGGTCCGTCCGAGTGCTGCCAGCTCAGGATCGCGAACTGTGTGATCTCCCGCTGATTCTCGTCGAGGTTTTGGCTGGGAAAGGTCGTGTGGCCGTTCACGTTCAACGGGCATGGCACTGGCGGAGCGGTCGGCGATCCGGCCACCGGGCACAGCGCGAGCAGCGGCACCGGCAAGTTGCTTTGGTTCGGAATCTGAAACGATCCTGACGACGTGCCGTACGTCAGAGCGAGACGGTTGTCGCCATCGAGCACATCTTCGAGATAGGCCAGACCGTGGTATTGCTTGGTGTCGTCGTGGATCGGATTGGAACTGCCGTCCGGCGACTCGATTCCCAGGCGGTTGCGCAGATAGTCGCCGACCAGGAAGTAGTTGACTGAACCAGATGAACCGGCGTAGTTGATACTGGGCTGCACGGTGCCGTGGCTGCCGCCGTAGATCGAGACCGACCCGCCCGGCTGCAGGGCGCCGTTCTTGGTGGTCAGGTCGAGAATGCCGGCTGTCCGCAGTCCGTATTCGGCCGGCAGTGCACCGGTGATCAGACTCATCGACGAGATCACGCGCGGATCGAGCAGCTGGCCGAACACGCTGATCCCTTCGGGCAGGATCACTCCATTTAGGCGATATTGCAGCCCGTTGTGTTCGCCGCGGATGTGGAACTGCCCGAACGAATCCTGTGCCACCTCAGGCGCCTGCAGGACCACCTGATTTAATAAGGTGTTGTCGCCGCCCGGCACCGCGCTAATCGCGTTCTGATCCAGCGTGTACACCGACGCGCCGGTTTGGGTTTGGATGCCGGTGCGCGCCTCATTTAAGCGCTTTACGTGCGCGACGATCTCGATTGTCTGGATCGGCACGTTGTCACCCGTGCCGCCCGCGGGATCCGCGGGAGCCGCCGGAGTAGCCGTTGCGTCTGGTGGATCCGCCGCCGGCGCAACCTCGGCCGAGCGGGCTTCGATGACGAAGAAGCACGCCATCACTAGCGCACCGATAGGCGGTGCGTTCCATGCACGCGCTGCAAATCGAGACATCGCAAACTCCCCTGGAGATGAACCGCTCGCCGGCGCGCCCCGCTAGGGGTCCCGCCGGTACCAACTCACGGATCGATCAGAGGGGAAACGGTGGCCCGCGGCTGCGCGGAACCGCAACCTGGGCAATGGGTGCGATCGGCAAGCGGAAGCCAATCGCTTCGAACACTTCTGCCGCGACCAAAGCGGGGGCCGCTGTGGAACTCGCGGCTGCACCAATCTGGGCGAAGACGAAACACTTCTCGCAATACTGGCCGTCGCCGGGATGCGCGCCTTTCTGCGTCTGTGTCTGTGACTGCCGGGTTTCCGTGCCCCCCGCGAGATGCTCGAGGGAATGGACGAACGCGCCTTGCTGCGCGATCAGCAGCAGCGGAAACAGCAGGGCGAGGGTAAGACGGCGCATCAAGTAGTCGCGACCCGGCTCGTGGGAATGCCGAGCAGGGCGCAACCCTACCAGCTTTCCTGCGCGGCTGGCAACGTGAATAACGACGAAAAGGTATTGCTACCGTATCGGCAGGCGGCGGGTCGTTGGACGCATCCCTGTGCGAAGGTAATCTACGCCGCAGAAGACTCCCAGGGGACATTCGTATGTCGGAACAAGCCCCATCTAACCAACCGAACGCGACGGGCAGCCGGGCGGTATTGGCTGCGCGCGTGCTAACTGCCGCCATCCAGGCCGCAGCGCTTTATCTTCTGACCGACGCCGCCAAAGCTCCGTTGTCGTGGCCGGCGACCGAGCCCCCCGCTTTCGTTCCACTGCTGGTGGTGTTCTCCTATATACCGCTGCTGCTGTTGCTCGGGTTCGGTCAGGTCCGAGCGCGACCGCTGGCGCTGTGGGCGACGGTCGCTATCGTCATCGTGGCCAGCCTCGGGGTTCACGACGCGCTGCGTGGTCGGGCAGCCGACTTCACTGGCGCCGAGAGCTTCTGGCCGTCGCCGCAGCTTTGGCTTGCGCTCACAGGAAGCCTGTTTGTCGCCCATGTCTTGGTGATCGACAGCATCATCGAGAAGCGACTGCTGATCTCCTATCCGAGGCACTTCGATACCGCCTGGAAGGTCGCCGTGCAATGCGGCCTGGCCGCAGTCTTCGTCGGTGTGTTCTGGGGCGTGCTGCATCTCGGTGCCGGACTGTTCCGGTTGGTCGACATCACCTACTTCACGCGATTGATCGAGAAGCGGTGGTTTGCGTTTCCCGCAACCACCCTTGCGCTTGCCGTTGCGATCCACGTGACGGACGTTCAGCCCGCGCTAATTCGCGGTGCTCGCTCGATGGCGTTGACGCTGTTTTCTTGGCTCCTTCCTTTGTTGGTCGCCATCCTTTTCGGTTTTCTCGTTAGCCTGCCCTTCATATCGCTGGCTCCTCTTTGGAAGACCCATTTTGCAACCGCGCTCTTGCTCGTTTCGGCGGGTTTCGTGGTTCTCCTGATGAACAGCTGTTACCAGGACGGCGCGCTCGAGCAGACGCAATCGCGGATCAAGCGGTTTGCCGTTCTGCTCGGAGCGTTCGAGCTCATTCCGCTTGTGGCGCTGGCAGCCTGGGCGCTCGCGCTGCGCGTCGGCCAATACGGCTGGACGGTCGAGCGGATATTTGCTGCCTCGGTGATTCTGATCGCTGCGTGCTACGCGATCGGGTACGCAGGCGCCGCGGTGCGCTCGCCGACGTGGATGAAGCGGATGGAGATCACCAATGTCGTCACCGCCTACGTCGCTCTTTCGGTGGTGCTGGTGCTCTTCTCGCCCATCGCGGATCCGGCGCGCCTGACGGTGCTGGATCAGGTGGAGCGGTTGCAATCGGGCGCAGTACCTCCCGACAAGTTCGATTTTGCGGCGTTGAAATTCGACGGGGCGCGGTGGGGTCGCGCCGCACTAGAGCAGCTCGCCGAGGCCAAGGAGGGAGCCGAAGCGGCGACGATCGCCGAAAGAGCCAAGCGCGCGCTGGCTTTGACCAATCGGTACGCCGGGCGAAATCCCCCTCGGGCGACTGCAGCCGAGATGGCGGAAAGAGTCGCGGTCTACCCCGCCGGGCGAACCCTGCCGGCGGCGTTCTTCGAGGATGCGTTCGTTCTTCCCGATTCGTCCCAGCGGCCGTATTGTCAGACGGGGATGAGGCAGTGTCTGGCCCGCTTTGTCAGCCTTGGTCCAGGCCAACGCGAGGCGATTGTCTTTATCGACGGCCGCTCGATCGGCTACCTCTTCGAGCAGGATGCGAGCGGGCCCTGGAAGCAGACGGCCCACCTTCAAGGCAATTTCAGTTGCAATGGCGCGCGCGAGGAGATCGAAAACGGAGCAATCGCCTTGCAGCCCCACACGTGGCCCGACATCGTCGTCGGAAGCCACCGCATCGAGATCAACTCCCTCTTGGGCATGTGCGGGAGTCCTTGGTAGCGGCTTTCTGCGACTGCGATTCCGTTGCTCGGCCGTGCGATCTCGCGGTGCCGATGGATACCTTAGTAACAACCGGGTAATCTGCACGCAAATCCACCGATGGAGCGCGTGTAATGCAGCAGGCCGCCCTGGAATCGATCACCGAGCCCGTCGTCACCCCCGACGAAATCGATCTGCGTCGCGTGGGCGCGCATCCCGACTACTGGTATGCCCTCGCATGGTCGGATGAACTGAAGACGGGTCGGACACTCGGCCGCCAGTTCGCTGGTGAGCCGATCGTGCTCTTCCGGGGAAAGAGCGGACAAGTCTTTGCACTCGAGGACCGCTGTGCTCATCGGCAGGTTCCGCTGCACCTCGGCGTGGTGGAGGGGGATCAGCTCAAGTGCCACTACCACGGCTGGACGTATGCGTGTAACGGCACGTGCGTCAATGTGCCGTATCTGGGCAAGGGCGGGCTGCCCAACGGCGTCAAGAGCTATCCGGTACGCGAGGTCGATGGACTGATTCTGGTCTTTCCCGGAGGTGACGCCGTCCTCGCGGAAAGCCGTTTGCCGGTTTCCCTCGGTTCTTCACAGCGCAAGGACTACAAGACTCGCCGGTTGAACCGCGAGGTGGCGTGCCACTACACGTTCATGCACGAAAATCTGTTCGACATGAACCATCAGTTCATGCACCGCAAACAGATGGGATCGATCCGTGCCCAGTGCATCGGGCGAGATCACGGCGAAAACTGGGCCCAAGTTGAATACAGTTTCAGCAGAACCGCAGGCAAGCCCACACTGGGCGAGCAGATCATCGTTGACCTGGCGCGCAAGCGCAACGAATCAAAGAAGGACTTCCGCGACCACATGCGAATTCGCACCGACTATCCGGTGCAAAGTCTGAAGGTCTGGGTCGGGCGCGACATCAAAGAGAGCGACGATCCGGTGCTGGATGTGTGGCTGTGCTACACGCCGCTGGATATCCGGCAACGCCAGAACCGAACTTTCGGCTTTCTGTCGGTAAAGAAGCCGCCCGTGCCGGGGCTGATCCACGCCGTGTGGCCGTTCGTCGTCTGGTTCACCGAGAATATTTTCCGGGAAGACAAGCAGATCGTCGAATTCGAGCAGCGAGCGTACGACGCGCAGGGCGGGGACTGGAACAACGAGGTGTTTCCAGCGCTGCGCGATTTGCGCGGCGTGCTACGACGAAGTGGTCTTGCCCTCAAATGCGACGCTTCGAGCGAGTGAGCGGGACGCACGAATTCGTTGATCACACGTCCGCAGGGCGTTGGTCCTCGGCATAGGCGCGCGCGAGCTCGCGCCGATCGTCATCGCTCAGATCCGAGCTGAAATGGAGGATCTGATCGAGGATCTCATGGGTCTCGAAGTACGCTTTGCGACAGGCGAGGTGGACGTACCCGCCTGGAGAGAAGCGACCGTCCTGGAAGTGCACAAGCCGAATGCGCCAGCTCCCGCGCACGACGCTCTGGCCGCAGCTTCGGCACTTGGCTTGGCCGCTCGGCGATCGCTCGGCACCGTCGATGCGCGGGATGCGCCGGTGCGCCAGGCTGCTGCGCGCCGCACGCTCGAGAGCCTCTCGCTCAGGATGGTCATCGAAACACTCCCTGGCTACTTGCAAACCAACTCACCGCGCAAGCTCCCGGCCGATTCGCCGAACTTCGCGCGCAAGCAATTCGAAGTCCTCGATAGTGCTGCGATGGTTGGCGATCGCGATCCGCAGGCAGTATCGGCCGTTGAGCGTCGTATACGACGGCACGGCGATGCCACCCTCGTGCAGGCGCATCAGGATCTCCTTGTTGAGCGCGTCCAGCGCCGCATCCGCGAGGCCGCCTGGATGGAAGCGGAAGCAGACGATGTCGAGCCCGATCGGCGCCATCAGTTCCAGATCGGGGGCTTCCTCGACGAGGCGGCCGAAATGGCGCGCCTGCGCGACGTTGCGCTCGATCATTCGGCCGAAACGGGCCAGGCCGTGCTCCTTGATCGACATCCAAACCTTCAGCGCCCGAAACTCGCGCGATAGCTGCAAGCCGTAGTCGCTGAACCAGGGCGCTCCAGCGGCCAGCCCGCGCGTCTCGCGCGCCAGGTACTCCGGTGTCAGTGAAAACGTCTTGCGGTGCGCCTCTTCGTCGCGCACCAGGATGCAGCCGGCCTCAAATGGCATGTGCATCCACTTGTGCAGATCGAGACCGACCGAATCGGCGCGTTCGATTCCGGCCAGCAGCGGCCGGATGCTGGGTGCGAGCATTGCCACCGCGCCGATCGCTCCGTCGATGTGGAACCACAGCCTGTGCCGTTTGCAGATATCGGCCAGTCCGACCAGATCGTCGATTGCGCCGGTGTTGATGCTCCCGGCGTTGCCGACCACGCAGACGGGCTGGCGCCCGGCCTGGCGGTCGGCGCCGATGGCGGCTTCGAGAGCAGTCAGATCGATCGTGTAGTTCCCTTTCACCGGCACTTTTCGCAGGCTGCGATTGCCCATTCCGAGCAGCTCGATGCCCTTTTGTACCGAGCTGTGCACCTCGCTGGAGGCGTAAACGATCAACTGCCCGCCGGCGGCTTGCAGGCCGAGCTCACGCACGTCGAAGCCTGCCTTCGCGTTGCGAGCAACCGCCAGCCCGACAAAGTTGGCCATCGAGCCGCCGCTCACCAGCAGGCCGCTCGATTCCTGCGGCAGCCCGATGATGTCCTTCATCCAGTTCACAACCTGCTCTTCGACCAAATTGGCCGCATGGCTGCCGCCGCCGAGGTTCGAGTTCATTACGGAGGCTAAGAAATCAGCCAGCGCCCCCAGCACGGTTCCGTTGCCCATGTACCAGCCCCAGAAACGCGGGTGGACGTTGCCGGTCGGGTACGGCAGCACGTTCTGGACGAAGTCGCGGTATGCGGCAGCCGCACCGGACGGTGCTTCCGGTGCAGGCGTGCGAAAAAGGGCGCGAGTTTCTTCCGGTACCGCCTGCCAAGCCGGGCGTTCGCGCACGCCTATCAGATACGCGATCGCGTCATCGACCATTCGGTGGCCGAGGCTGCGCATCTCGTCCCAATCGGCCGGGTCGAGTGACTCCTGCTGCTCCGGTGGTGTCATGTAATTCCCCTGAAATCGACGGATTCGACCGGCATCGCATCACGGCCCCGGGCGGTCGGTCAAGCCCGCGGGTTCAAATCGAATAGCGGGGGCTTTCGCCGCATTTCAACGCGAACGCATAAGCGTGCGCTCGCCACAATCGTCTCTATGAAAACTCCCGACTCGAGCCCGATCACCTGGTCGCTGACCCGAAGCGGCGCCTTGGTCAAAGCGCAGGCGCGCGGCCACGTTTTCGGCGGCTCGTGGACGGAGAGCTTGCTGCCGGCCAGCAAGACGCGTGCACAACTCGCTTGCTCGGTTACGCACTGCGAGCGTTGTGGTGCAGCGCTGTTCGCCGAATCGTCGGTGACCGATGGCGCGGACAACCCGGCAGTCGACGCCGACTGCCCGCAATTCGCGGCACCGCTGCAGTAGTCCTCCTGCCGGGCTGGCAATCCGCCGCCGGTTTCTTACCTTAAGCGGGCGGCCGTGCTGCGTGCGCGGCCACAGGTGTCGGCCGCCACGCCTCGGCCGCAGCCCCGGCGAGCGTGCGCAGGCGCTCCTCGTCCGCCGCCAGGTCTGCGGCGGCTCCTTGATAGACGATTCGGCCGTCGTCGAGCACGTACGCGAAATCGGCGATTCGCACCGCGGCACGAACGTTCTGTTCGATCAGCAGAATGGACAATCCTTGCGTCCGCAAGCTGGCGAGCACCTCGAAGACCTCCCGTACGATTAAAGGCGCGAGGCCTTGCGACGGTTCGTCCAGCAACAGGATCTTCGGGTTCAGCACCAGCGCGCGTCCGATCGCAAGCATCTGCTGCTCACCCCCCGACAGCTGGCGGCCGCGATGCGAGCGGCGCTGCTGGAGGCGTGGAAAGAGGCGATAGACCGCTTCGAGGTTCCAGGGCCCGGCGCGCAAGAGCGGAACCTTGAGGTTTTCCTCAACCGTCAGGTTCGAGAACACCCGTCGCCCCTCGGGCACGTAGCCGACGCCGAGCGCGGCGATGCGGTACGGTGGCCACGAAGTGCACTCGTTCCCGAGGATTCGCACCGTGCCTTTGCGCGCGGGTGTCAGCCCGAGCAGGCTGCGCATCGCGGTGGTCTTGCCGGCACCGTTGCGGCCGAGCAGCGCTGCCACCTGTCCGTCGCCGAGCGCGAGCGACACGCCGTGCAAGATGTGGCTCTTGCCGTAGTAGGTGTCCAGGCCTTCGGCCTGCAGGGCATTCAATCGCTGGCTCCGAGGTAGGCAGCTTGCACGGCTTCATCGGCGGCGATCTGCTGTGGAGAGCCGCTGGCCAGCAGCGAACCCTCCGCCATCACCATGATCCGATCGGCCAGGTGGAAGACGACTCGCATATCGTGCTCGACCAGCAGGATCGTGAGTGAACGCTCGGAATGGAGCCGGCGGATCAGCTCGGTGATCTCGAACGTCTCCTGCTCGCCCATCCCCGCGGTCGGCTCGTCCAGCAGCAGCAGCCGCGGCCGCAGTGCGAGCGCCATTAAGATCTCCGTGGTGCGCTGGTCGCCATGCGACAGTTCCCCCGCCAGCCTTTGCGATTTCTTCGTGAGTCCCCCCAGATCGAGCAGCTCGCGCACCCGTTCCTCGGTCTGCACTGCGGCCGCCGGCGCGAGCCAGGGACGCATCCGCAGCCCGGCTTCCGACTCCACCGGAACCCGCAGGTTCTCGTACACGCTGAGCTCGGGGAACACTTCGGTGATCTGGAATGTGCGTGCGATGCCGATGGCGACGCGTTCGTGCGCCGGGCGCGCGGTGATATCGCTGCCGTCGAAAACAATTCGACCGGAGCTGGGCGGCACGAAGCCGCTCAGCAGGTGGAACAGCGTGGTCTTGCCGGCACCGTTGGCTCCGATCAGCGCGCGCAGCTCGCCGGAGTCGAGCGACATCGACACCGAATCGACTGCACGCAGGCTGCCGAAGCAGCACGACAGCTCTTCGACTTGCAACAGACTCATGAAGCCCTGCGTTGTATCAAACCGAGAATTCCGCGCGGGAAAAACAGCACGACCAGCACGAAGATCAGGCCGACGATCGACATCCAGTTCTCGGTGTGGCTGGACACGTAATCCTGCAAGACCACGAACACTGCCGCACCGACCAGCGGGCCCCAAAACGACCGCATTCCGCCCAACACGGCCATGATGACGAAGTTGCCAGACATGTCCCAGCGCAGTGCGCGCGGATCGGTGAAATTGTTCAGCAGCGCGTACAGCGTGCCGGCCAGGCTCACGAAGGCGCACGAAATCACGAACGACAGCCAAATGTGCCGCTCCACCGCAATTCCGACGAAACGCGCGCGCCGCTCGTTCTCGCGGATCGCCTGCAGCGTGCGGCCGAACGGCGAGGCGACTAAAAGGGCCATTGCGGCAACCGAGACGGCAAAACAGGCGAGCGCCAGGTAGTAAAACGCGCTGTCGTGAGCCTGGATGTCCAGCCGCAGCGGACCCCAAGCGAGCGGCTGCCGTTGCCAGCCAGTGAGGCCGTCGTCGCCGCCTGTGACGGAATTCCACCGGAACGAGATGAAATAAAAGACCTGACCGAAGGCGATCGTCACCATCGCGAAATACACCCCGCGCAGTCGCACGATCAGAGCGCCGAGCAGCGCGGCTGCGAGTGTCCCCGCGACGACCCCGACGACCATTCCGAGGGCTGTGCTTGGTACCAGATACTTCAGCGTCATGCCGGCGCCGTACGCCCCCAGGCCGAAGTAGGCGGCATGCCCGAACGAAAGGGTGCCGGTGTATCCGAGCAGGAAGTTCAACGCCATCGCGGCGAGTGCCATCACGACCACGCGGCTGGCGAGCTCCGTGTACCCACCGATCGCGCCGATCCACATCGGCATCGTCAGTAGCACCAGCCATAGCGCCACCGTGGGGGCGAGCTGTCGCGCGCGCGTCACTTCAGCCGCCCTTCCTCGCCCAGCAGCCCGCGCGGCCGCACCAGCAGCACCACGCCCATCATTGCGTAGATGACCGCTTCGCTCGCCGACGGCGCGAACACCGTGGTCAGCCCCGAAGCGACTCCGATCAGCAATCCTCCCAGCAATGTGCCGGGGAGGCTTCCGAGCCCACCGACGATGATTGCGACGAAACTGGGCATGATCAGCGACGTACCGATGGTCGGCTGCAAACCCAGCATCCCGGCAGCCAGCACACCGGCCAGCCCGGCCAGGTAGATGCCGAGTCCGAAGTTCAGGTTGCGCAACACCCGCACATTCACTCCCAGCGCCGAAACCGTCTCCAGATCGAGCGTGCCTGCCCGGATCCTCATGCCCAGGCGCGTTCGCCCCAACACGAAGAAAAGGCCGCCAACGGCCGCCGCTACCAGCGCGACCATGAAGAGGCGGTAGCCGGTTAGGAAAAAGAATTGGGTGCTCCACGGCCGCGCGAGCGCCGCTGGGATTGGGTAGGGCAGGCTTTGCGCTCCCCAGATGTAGCGCGTCACGTCCTCCAGGATGTACGCCAGGCCGAAGGTGAGCAGAAGGCTGTACAGCGGATCGCGCCCGTACACGCGCCGGATCAACACCCGTTCCACCACGAGGCCGATTGCGGCGGTGAGCAACGGCGCCACCACCAGCCCGCCCCAGAAGCCGAACAGCGGCATCAGCGAGTAGGCGAGGTACGCGCCCAGCGCCAGGAAGCCGCCGTGCGCGAAATTGATCACGCCGCTCAGATTGACGATCAGCGACAGGCCGAGCGCCATCAGCGCGTAGAACGCGCCGATGATCAGGCCGTTGAAGACGTTGAAAAGGATCAGTTGCGCCATGCTGCCCGCAGCGCAACCGTCCCGTTCCGCCCTTTCGCGCCGGAACCGATCAACCGGGCCATACCAGCTTGCAGGCGCTGTCCTCGACGCGACCCGCTGCGGCGGCGCCGCTGACAACCTGGGTCACGTTAAACAGGTCCTCGGGGTCGCTTCCGCTTGCTTGCGCCGTGCCGACGTACAGCGATGCCCTCAACTGGTGATCTTCGGCGCCGTAAAAGGCGGTGTTGGGACCCAATCCGACCTCCGGCGGCAGTTTCATCCCGCTGAGCGCCCGAGCCATCTTGACCGTGTCCAGCGACTTGGTGGCAGCCGATGCCAAGGCGCAGCTCCAGGTCGACACGAAGCCGAACCAGGTGCGCGCGGTCGGCACCTTGCCGGTCTTCTTGCGGATCGCCTCGACGAATTCGGCCACGTGCGGCACGCCCGGCTGCTTCCAGTACCACTCGAACACCCAGCCGCCGATGCGCGCCTCGGGCGGTAGCCCCTCGAGCGATTCGAGCTCCTGCTGCGCACCAGCCAGGTGCAGGCGCTTGTCGAGTCCGAACTGCACCGCCTGTTTCAGGGCGTTGACCATATCGTCGCCCTGCACCAGGAACAGGATCACGTCCGGATTGGCCGCCTGCGCCTTGATCAGGTACGAGGAGAAATCGGTCGTTCCGAGCGGTGAAAGATCGGCACCGACTTTCGTCGCCCCCAGCTTGCCGCCGGCCTTTTCGAGAGCGGCCTGCAATGTGTGGCCGTACGCGTAATCGGGCGTGATGTAGTACCACTTGCGGCCCGCTTTTTCGACCAGCTGCGTGGCCGATGCGTTGGCTTCCATTTCGGTCGAGTTGCACACGCGGAACACGTTCCAGTGACAGGTCGCACCGGTGATCGCATCGGTATGGCCGCCCGGGACGATGTGCAAAATTCCCTTCTCGTAGCTCACCTGCGCCATCGCGAGCGCCAGTGCTGAATTGACGTTACCCAGCAGGAAATCGACCTTGTCGCGCTCGATCAGCTTGCGCGACTTCTGCACAGCCGTGCCGGCGTCGCCGCTGGTGGAATCCTCGATCCGCAGCTCGACCGGCCGGCCGAGAATTCCTCCCTTCGCGTTGATCTGGCTCACCGCCAGCTCACAGCCGGCAAGCTCGTTCTTGCCGACCGCTGCGTAGGTGCCCGTGAGCGGATTGGCCAGGCCGATCAGCACGGACTGC
Organism: Burkholderiaceae bacterium; assembly: GCA_019236735.1. Taxonomy (GTDB): domain Bacteria; phylum Pseudomonadota; class Gammaproteobacteria; order Burkholderiales; family Burkholderiaceae_F; genus VBCK01. The sequence goes on along the minus strand of JAFAIM010000026.1, from coordinate 147,729 downwards.
TCGCCGCGTGCGTATCGCAGGAACGGTGGAGCTAGGTTGACAGCGCTCGCGGCCAGCGCGGTGCCCAGCACGGTACGGCGGCCACGTGCGTTCGGCGTATCGGCTTGACTCATCGCATGGTCCTCCTCGTTTCGCTTCTGGCGGGTTGTTGTATCTGCGCACCGGTTCGGGGCGATACCAATCGGCGCGTCAGCGACAGCGGATAGTATGTCGCGCCGGACCGAAACGGGACAGGTGTCGGATTGCGGCTACATCTTGCGCTGCAGCGAGCACTCCTGATCTGCTGGTTGGCGGCGTTCGCGTTCGCGAACGGCGCAACGGCCGCCCCTTCCGGACGGCCGCGCGTATGCCTGGTTCTGGCGGGCGGCGGCGCGCGGGGTACCGCGCACATCGGCGTCATTAAGGTGCTCGAAGAGCTAAGGGTGCCGATCGACTGCATTGTCGGCGCCAGCAGCGGTGCGCTGATCGGCGCCGCGTACGCCACCGGAATCGACGCCGACCAGATGGAGAAGGCCGTGGCTGGTATGAACAGCAAGTCGCTGTTCGTCGATCAGCCGCCGCGTTCCGAGGTCCCGATTCGGACCAAGATCGACGAGGCGCGCAACTACATCGGTCCCGAGTTTGGGGTGCGCAAGCACCGCCTGCTGGTGCCGAAGGGCCTGGTTGCGGGCGAGCAGCTGGAGGGCATGATGCGGCGACTGATCCGCTCCTCCGAGGTGATCCGCTTCGACGATCTGCCGATCCCGTTTCGCGCTGTCGCCACCGACCTGGCGAGCGGGCAGACGGTGGTGCTTTCGCAGGGGGAGCTGTCGCAGGCATTGCGGGCCAGCATGTCTGTGCCGATCGCGCTCGCGCCGGTGCGGCTGGACGGCCGCATCCTGGTCGACGGCGGGGTAACCGACAACCTTCCGCTGGACGTGGCGCGGACAATGGGGGCCGATGTGGCGATCGTTGTCGATTTGGGCTCGCCGCATATGAGCGAAGAGGAAATGGCCAGCCTTCTCGGCGTGAGCCGCCGAATCCTCGACATCATGGTCGAGCAGTCCGAAAAGCGCTCGCTCGAGCTGCTGCGGCCGGACGACATCGTGATCCATCCTGAGCTGGGCGATTTTGACCCGGCCGATTTCGATCACTTGGGAGTGCCGATCCCGCTGGGCGAGCAGGCCGCCCGAAAGGTGGCCGATCGCCTGAGGCAGCTGTCGCTGCCGCCCGAGGAATATGCAGCGCTGACCGAGCGCCGGCGCGAAAAGCTCCTCGCTGATGTGCGTCCGATCGACGAAGTGCGGCTCACTGGGTTGCAGCGGGCCAATCCAGATGTCGTCCGGGCCGAGATCGGCACCCGCGCCGGCGACAAGGCCGATCCGGCGAAGCTCGAGGAAGACGTACGGCGCCTGTACGCCAGCGGGGACTTCGAGCACGTCGGCTATGGATTGCTCGACCAGGACGGCAAGCGGGTCGTTTCTTTCGATGCGACCGAAAAGTCGTGGGGGCCGAATTTCATGAAGTTCGGTCTCGAGGGAGGCTACGACTTGCGCGGCGAGTCGCGCTTCGAGGCGCTGGCGGCTTATCGGCGCACGTGGGTCGACTCGCTGGGCGCGGAGTTGCGCACGGACCTTCAACTCGGGCGGCAGGACCGGCTGGCAACCGAGTGGTACCAGCCGCTGGACGTCGACCGGGTCTTCTTCCTCGCGCCGTACGCGGAGATCGACCGCGACGTCCAGGACGTCTTCTCCGGCTCGCAGCGCGTAGCGCGCTACGTGCGCTACGAGGGATTGGCTGGCTTCGACGCGGGCAGCCGCCTGGGCCGCGCAGCCGAGCTTCGCAGCGGTGTGCAGATCGGGCGAATCCAACAGCGACTGGACGAGGGAGCGGCCGAATTGTCTCCGGGGCCGGACCGTGTCGGCGTCGGTGCCTGGCACGCACGCATCCGGGTGGACGAATACGAAAAATTGGTCGCGCCGCAATCGGGATTCGCAGCGACTGCCGGGCTGTTTGCCTCGCGCGCTACGCTCGGCGCCGATTCTTCCTACACTCGCTGGGACGCAAGCGGCTCAACAGCCGTCTCGCTGGGAGCCAGCACACTGGACCTGGGCGCGACGTTCAAAGGCAGGTTGGGAGGAAACGATCTGCCTCGCTACGACGTGTATCAGTGGGGCGGGTTCCTGCAGCAATCGGGCTATCGGATCGGGTCGCTCGACGGCCAGACGCTGCAGTTCGCTCGCGCCATTTACGACTATCGGCTGGCGCAGTTGCCGTTTTTGAATGCGCTGTACGCAGGCGCGTCGCTCGAAGCAGGCCGTTTGGGCCGGCCCATCGCCTCGGGCCAGCCGGCGGGCACGATGAAATCGGCATCCGTCTTCCTGCTGTTCGACAGCCCGCTCGGGCCGCTGTACTTCGCCTACGGCCGCGCCCGCGACGGCAGCTCCAGCCTGTATCTGTACATCGGCGCGCCTGCGACCACCGAGCCGATCATGTTCGGTCGATAACCCTCCTTCGCGCTGCGCGCTTCGGAGGGTGCGGTATCGTGACTTCGCGTATGAGTGGACCACGCATCGCCGCTCTCGTTCTTGCCGCCGGCGCGTCGAGCCGGATGCGAGGTTCGAACAAACTGCTTCGCGCGGTGCAGGGTGTGCCGATGATCGAGCGCGCGGTCAGCGCCGCGGTCGGCTCGCGTTGCTCTCAGGTCGTCGTGGTGACCGGTTGGCAGGCCGATCTAGTGCAAAGCACGGTGCGCGCCGTGCCGGCCTTTTCCGACGCTTCGAACGTTGCGATCGTTCACAACGCTCGGTACGCCGAGGGCCTCGCCAGCTCGATACGGTGCGCGGTGGCAGCCGTCGCCGACGACGCTGAAGCGGTGCTGGTGCAACTGGCCGATATGCCATGGCTCTCGTCTTTGGATCTGAACCGCCTGATCGATTCGTTCGACCCAACTGCGCCGTCGATCGTGGCGCCGATTCGCGACGGGCGCCGCGGCAACCCGGTGCTGTGGCCGCGGCGTCATTTCGCTGCGTTGACGGCCCTCCAAGGCGACTCCGGAGCGCGCGAACTGTTGTTGCAGCTTGCATCCGAAGTGCGTACGGTACCGTTCGAAACCGATGCGATCTTCGCGGACGTCGATACGAGCGAAGACCTGGCTATGGCGCAAGCACCTCGCCCGCTGCGTTGATCCCACAGGGGCCAGTGCAGCGAAGAATCGGTCCAGCGCCGTCGAACCCTCAGATTTCGATTTGTGCGCCGAGCTCTGCTACCCGGTTGGTCGGCAGTTTGTAGTAGTCAGCCGGGTCGGCTGCGTTGCGAACCATCGCGGCGAACAGCCGCTCGCGCCAACCGGCAATCCGTTCGGCCCCGCCGCTGGGAACGAGCCGCTGGCGGCTCAGGAAGTAGGACGTCTCCATCGGCACGAATCCGAGTGCCTGCGGCTTGCACAGCTCGAGCGCGCGCGGCAAATTGGCTTCGTTCATGAAGCCCCAGTACACATCGATCTGGTAGAAACCGTTGCCGAGTGAGTGCACTTTGACGCGCTCGCTGTCGGGCACCCACGGCACCTCGGCAACATGCACCGTCAGGAATGCGACACGCTCGTGCAGAACTTTGTTGTGCAGCAGATTGTGCATGAAGGCACGCGGCGCGCCTTCCTGCTCGCCGCGCAGGAACACCGCAGTGCCGGCCACTCGCACCGGGGGAGAAGCCGTCAACGAATCGATCACGACCGAAAGCGGCACCGCGTCCTTCTGCAGACGCCGCCGAACCAGTGCCCGGCCATGGCTCCACGTCAACATCACGAAGAAAACCACAGCTCCGATTGCGAGCGGGAACCATCCACCCTGAACGATCCGCAGCGTGTTGGCCGCGAAGAACGTGGTATCGACCAGTAGGAACAGCCCGGTCGCACTCAGTGCCAGCCACAGCGGGTATTTCCAGCCGTATCGCACCACCTGGAACGTCAGCAGCGTCGTGATCAGCATCGTTCCGGTCACGGCGATGCCGTAGGCAGCCGCAAGAGCGCTGGAGCTCCCGAACGCGATCGTGACCGCCGCGACCAGAGCGAACTGCAGCCAGTTCACATCCGGCAGGTAGACCTGGTGCAGCGACACCGCGGAAGTCTGGACAATCTGCATTCGCGGCAGGTACCCGAGCTGGATCGCCTGCTTGACGAATGAGAAGGTGCCCGAAATCGTCGCCTGCGAGGCGATCACTGTGGCGGCGGTGGCGAGCACGACCATCGGAACCACGCCCCAGCTCGGCACGAGCCGGTAAAACGGGTTGTCGGCCGCTGTTGGATTGACCAGCAGCAGCGCGCCCTGCCCAAGATAGTTTGCCAGCAGCGATGGGAAGACGAGAACGAACCAGGCGACGCGGATCGCGCGCTTGCCGAAGTGACCGAGGTCCGCATACAACGCTTCGGCCCCTGTCACCGCCAACACGATTGCGCCGAGTGCGATGAAACCAACGACGCGATTGCGCTGAAGGAATCCCAGCGCCTCCAACGGGTTCAGCGCGGCCAGGATCTGCGGCGCTCGTGCGACGCTAATCAGGCCGGTGGCGCCGATTGTCAAGAACCATAGGATCAGCACAGGCCCGAACAGGAAGCCGATATGGCCGGTCCCTTTCTTCTGGACCAAATACAGACCGGTCAAGATCGCCACCGCAAGCGGTACCGTGAACGGCTGAAAGGCAGGAGTCGCAACGTTCAGCCCTTCGACTGCGCTCAGCACCGAGATCGACGGCGTGATCACGCTGTCGCCGCAGAAAAGGGCCGCGCCCATTAGTCCCAAAATGACGACGGAGCGGTACTGCGGCGAGCCGCGCCCGACCGCCGATGAGGCAAGCGCGGTCAAGGCCATGATGCCGCCCTCGCCGCGATTGTCGGCGCGCAAGATCAGTACGACGTACTTGAGCGCGACGACCGTGATCAGCGTCCAGACCATCACGGAAATCACGCCGATCACGTTCGCAGGTGCCAGTGCGACCCCGTGCGTCGGATTGAACGATTCCTGGACCGCGTACAGCGGACTCGTTCCGATGTCGCCGTAAACGACACCGATCGCCCCGATGATCAGGGCCGGCAGTCCGCCTGGGGCGGTTTTCCCCCCGGCGGAGCCGGTTTTGGCCCTCTCGGAGCCGGTCTGGACGGTCATCCGGACTGTGAATCGCGACTTGTGTCGCACAAGACGGGCGAAGATAGCGGTCCGTTCGATACCGCGCTATACCGCCTCAGTCGATCAGCAGATCGACATTGTGACCATGCCTGTCGAAATGGCGCGCCAGCGCGCTGCTTAGCCGAGCACTGGCCGACTCGTCGAAACCGGTCTGTGGGTGGCACGCGATCAGGTTTTCGCAATACGGAACAAACTCGCTGGGCCGATCGTCCAGCGCGAGCCAGGCTTGGCCCTGCAGGCGGTTTTGGAGCATCCAGCGCATGCACTCGGCTTGCCGGCGGTAGGGAATCAGCGTCGGATCCGGCAAGAAATCACTGAAATTCGGCGTCACGCCGATCACGCGTCGTGCCAGCAGCGGCGGCAGCGGCGCGAGCAGCTGCTCGTAGTTTGAGGCGTGGCGCCACGCCGTGGACAACACCAGGAACACGCGCAGATAAGGTGCCAGCGCGTCTGCCAGCCTTGGGGCGTTCTCAAACAGGAGCGCCTCGTCCATGCACGGTTCGGGATGCAGCACGCCGTCGAAGTCGAGAAAGATGATCACCGGATTTGTCTGATTGTCGGAACGGCGGGCAGGGGCCCGCCCATTCACGTTTCTTCGGCGCCGTTGGAGCTTTTCTGAGGGCAAATTTGCAGCGCTAACAATCCCTTATTGGACGACTCGACAAACCCTCCTCGCCGGAAAATCGACGTGCGACGGGCGCGTGGCGCGACCGTATTCGACAAGGCCGACCTGCATGCACCCGCCCGACGCCGACAGCACGGATCGTCCGCAACCGCCCGGGGCGGCCGCCAGCCATGGCGGGCCGAACGGCGCCGAGCTGGAACGGGCCATCGCTGAGCGGGACCGGGAACTGGCCTGGACCAGCGAACGTCTGGTGGCCGAGCTGCACGAGCGCGCAGCCGCCCAGGCGAACATGCTGGCGGCAGAGCGCTACGACCCGGCCACATCGCTGCCCAACCGGCGTTTGTTCGAAGAACGGCTTGCCCAGGTGGTAATCGAGCATCGCGCCGCAGAGGAACCGGCAGCGGTGCTGATCGTAGGCGTCCAACAGCTGGTCGCTCTGCGCGGCTCGATGGGCTTCCGTGCGGCCGATCACGCCGCCCGGTCCGTGGGCGAGCGGCTACGCCTGGCGGTGCGCGGCGCCGACTTAGTCGGGCGGGTCGGAGACGCCGAGTTCGCGGTGGCGCTCACGCATCTGCGCGCGTCGAGCGACGCCATGCCAGTGGCCCGCAAGCTGATCGAGCTGGTCGATGCTCCGCTTCGGATCGAAGGGCAGGACGTGTGCGTGAGCGCGACGATCGGGGTGGCGGTTTGCCCGGCAGATGGGATCGATGCCGATGCGCTGATGCAGCGGGCCGCCGCGGCGCTTCAGTTTGCGAACGAGACGTCGGTTCGACTATACCAGTTCTTCGACCCGATCGTCGCACAGCGCGACGCGCGACGCCTGCAGCTGCACGCTGATCTGCGGCGGGCGCAGCAGGCCGGCGAACTGCTGCTGCACTTCCAGCCGCGCGTGAACGCGCGCACCCGCCGCGTGATCGGCGTCGAGGCACTGCTGCGCTGGCTTCACCCGCGGTTTGGTCTGCTGCCGGCAGGCCAGTTTGTCGATGTGGCGGAAGAGAGCGGGTTGATTGTCGCGATCGGCGAGGCGATGCTCACGCAGTCATGCGTGGCGGCGAACGCGTGGCCGCGCGAGATCGGGCTTTCGGTGAACCTGTCCGCGCGCGAGTTTCGTGGCTCGGACGTCGACACGATGATCTCGCGCGTGCTGCGCGATACCGGTTTGGCACCACGCCGTCTGCAGCTCGAAATAACCGAATCGAGTTTGGGCCGCCACGATGCCGAGATCTCTGCGGCAATCGAGCGGTTGACTCGTCTGCGCGAGTCCGGGGTCAGCATCGCGCTCGACCAATTTGGGACCGGCGCCTGCAGCTTGACGCTGCTGCGCGACTTTGCCGCCGACGGGTTGAACATCGAGGGCAAATTCATCCGCAGCCTGCCGGGCGATCCGGCAGCGCAGGCGATCTTGCGTTCGATCGCCGCTCTCGGCCGTCACTTCGGTATGCGGGTGGTGGCAGAAGGGGTGGAGACCGAGGAGCAGCTGGAATTCGCTCGCAAAGCCGGCTGCTCACACGCGCAAGGCTATCTGTTCGGCCGCCCGATGGCGCAGGACGAACTGCTCTCGCACCTTGAACAGCTGGGGCCGCACCTTACGGTGCGCTAACCGGACCGCTGTCCGCTCTTCGAAGGCCCGCTGGGAACCGCTGGCAGCGACTGCAGCGCCCGGAACCGTTCCTGGACGAAACTACGCAAATCCGGAGCAAGCGTCCCGCCCAGCGCACTGCGGTAGGCCGATAGTGCCTCCGCATTCTTTCCGAGCGCCTGCAGCGCAATCCCAAGGCCGGCGCAAGCCACCGGGTCGGAGGGCTGGAATTGCAGTGCGACCGCGTATTCCGCGGCGGCTTTCTCAGGCTCCTGCCCGCGCAACGCGATGGCGGCGACCAGTCCGTGGTAGACGCGGTCGCGCTTGTTGACCGGGACTTTCTCCATCGTCCGCAACGCTCCGGCCGTGTCGTCGAATTCGGCCTGCAGCTGCGCCGCCGTTGGGGCAAAGCGCATGGGATCGAACGCCACTCCACCCAGCAGCGTCGCCAGTGCCTGCCTGCGGTCGCCGCTTTCAGCCTGAAGCGCCGCCAGCATCGCGCGCGCGTCGTTCCAGTCGGAACGGCGGGCAATCGCTGCGGCCAGTATGTCGCTTGCGTCGGCCGAACGCCCCTGTGCGATCAGTTGTGTCGCACGAGTCAGCTCGCTCTGGTCTGTGCTCTGGGAAACCGCTGGCTGGGCGGCCACATTGGAGGCAGTCTCGTCAGCGCCGGCGGAATCGGCTGGCGCCGCGACGCGGCGCTTCGCGTTGGTCGCCGCGCCGTGCGTGCGCGCAACCGACTGCAAAGGCGCCGGCGACACCGGTTTGGCAGTGCTCGACTGCCCCGGCTCGAGCGACGCAGGAGCTGGCGGCAGAGCAGCCGGCGGCAGAGAAACCGGCGGCGTCGCCGCGCCCGTAACGCGTTGTTCCGAGTTCGCGATCGGCAGCGGCGGAGTGGGCGCGATCGGTTGCACCGGCTGCGCGAGGTGAATCCTGTTCGCATTCGACAATGTGGGTCGATTTGTCGCTCCGCCCTCGGGGTGGTGCGGCCACAGCCAGAAAGCGGCCCCCAGGGCTGCTGCGCCGGCGAGCAGCATGGCCGGGCGCGCAGGTACCGCGCGTGGAGCTCGGCCGATATCGGCCTGCTGGAAAGCGGCGCCCGCTCGAGCGTCGCCCTCGAGCGGTTCCAGCGATAGCGCCGGCGACTGGGCCCCGGCGGAGGCCGCGGGGCGTGGCTGCGCTTCGCTCTGCCCGCGCCGCTCCAAGTCGCGCAACATGGTGTTCAGCACACTCATCCCGATGCTCCGAAGCGCAACCAGCGCGGTACCAACAGGCGCAGCAGGCTGGTGTGCGCCTGCGGCGTGTCCTTGGCGGCGGCCCGGACCTGGCGTGGTGTCACGCGGGCAGTTCCCTGGCCGTAGGCGAGCAGCAGCGACTTGTGCGCGATGATGTTGACGAGACGTGGCACGCCGTGCGCGTGCTCGTGGATGCTCCGCGCGACGTCGCGAGGAAGCAGAGTGTCGCCACGATGCCCGGCGACCATCAATCGATGTGCCAGGTAGACCTCGGTTTCCGCCGACGACAGCGCCCCCAACTTATAGTGGAAAGCGATCCGGGTACGCAGTTGGCGCAGATCGTTCCGCTCCAATTTTTCGTCCAGCTCGGGCTGGCCGAACAGGATCACCTGCAGCAGTTTTCGTTTTTCCGTTTCCAGGTTCGACAGCAGCCGCAGCGCTTCCAGCGTTTCGACCGGCATCGCCTGCGCCTCGTCCAGGCATACGACAACGCCCGATCCGCGCGCCGCCAGACGCAACAGCGCCCGGTTCAGGCTTTCCAGGATGTCGCAATCGGAGTTGACGTTGGCGATACGGATTCGCAACTCGCGCGCAATCGCCAGCAGCAGCGTGCGCGGGCTCAGGCAGGGGTTGGGCACGTACGCGGTGCGATAGCGCTTGCCAACATTGGCGAGAAAGCGGCGGCACAGCAGCGTTTTGCCGGTGCCGACCTCGCCCGTAATCTTCAGAAAGCCTTCACCGCCGTCGACCGCAAGCACGAGCGTCTCGAGAGCCTCTCGCTGTGATCGAGAGGAGAACACGAACGCGGTGTCTGGGGTCAGCGCAAACGGCGCCGCGTCTAGTCCGAAATATTTCAGATACATCGTTTCCCGTTCACAGCGGCGAGGTTTTAGCGGCCGCCTCCAGGCGCTGCAGCGCATCGCCGCGCAAAGCATCAAGTTGCCCCTGCGACTGCACCACGGTGGGCTTGATCAAGATCACCAGTTCCTGCTTCATCTGGCTGTACGTGCTCGAGCGGAACAAGGCGCCGAGGATCGGAACGGACGAGTTACCCGGTAGACCGCTGCGCGAGTCGGACCGGTTGGTGTTCATCAGTCCGCCGATCGCAACGATGTTGCCGTCGCGTACGCGCACCACGGTGTCGGTCTCCGACACGGTGCTGGAAGCGAGCGGCAGCGTATAGGTGCCGAGTGTGCCCAGGTTCAGGCTCTTGTTTTTCTCCGTTACGGAAGAAACCGACGGATGGACGTGCAGGATGATGTTGCCTTCATCGTCGATCTGCGGAGTCACATCCAGCGCGACGCCCGAAAAGAACGGCTGCAGCGAGATCGACTGCGTCGTCGTCGCGGTGGCGCCGACGGTCGAGGCCGCGGTGATGTTGGTGGTGATGCCGGTAATGAAGAAATCGTCGGTTCCCACCTTCAGCACCGCCTGCTGGTTGTTGACCGCAGCGATCCGAGGGCTCGACAGTACCTGCACGTTGCCCTGGGTCTGCAGGAACTCCATTAGGGCTGCGAAACTGCCGGTCTGGAAGGCAAGACCGAACAGCGGCGAGGCCGAGCTTTGCGCTTGCGCGATGGCAGATCCGGGAGTGCCACTCAACAACTGGTCGGAAATCGCGCCGGAGGTCCCGAGCGAAGCGCCTGGCGTGAGCATGCCGAGGTTGCTGCGCGCGCCCTTGGCGTGGAACGCGGACCAATTGACACCGGTCTGCGTGCTGTCGGTCAGCGTGACTTCGATGATCTTGGACTCGAGCATGACTTCGCGCTCGACGTTCACCTGCATCGCGCGCAGGTAGTTTTCAACCGAGCGCAGCTCGGCCGGCATCGCTCGCACGACGATCACGCCCGATTGCGGCGACACGATCAGCTGGCGCCCGTCCGGATGGGCCGGATCGACGGTAACGAGCAGCTTGAGCGTGGCTGCGATCTCCGGCCACAGATCGTTGCGCACGTCGGTCGTGATGCGGCTCGATTCCTGGCTGGTGTTGGTGGTGCCGCTGGAGCCTGGTTGTGGCTGTGGCTGCGCAGTCTGGCCAGTCCCGGTTTGTCCGGTGTTGGCCACCGTGATCGACCCGGAGGTCACCCGCACATCGCTGCGGCCAGTGCGGCTCCCGACCGGGTAGTTGACCTGGAACACGCGCGTCTGCAATGTGGGCTGCTCCACAAAAATGCGGTTGCCCTGCACGCGATACTCGAATCCGTACATGTCGCGCAGCGACTCCAGCGCCTCGATCAACGTCACGTCTTTCAAGCTGACGGTAACCGACGCTTTTAGCGCCGGATCGAGCACGATCGAATAGCGCGTATCGCGCGCCAGTGCTCCAAACACCTCCGCCACCGGCAGCGCGACAACGTTCAGATCGAAACGCGGTTCGGGCGGTTTGCCGGCGAGCTTCGACAGCGAAAGATCGGCCTGCGGCAGCAACTCGCGCGCCACCTCCGGCGGTATCGCCTCCGGTGGCTGCCGCGACGGTTCGGACAATCCTTGGCGGATCTCCGGCAGCACACTGGTATCGGCACTGGCGCCGCCAGCGCCTGCACGCGGCGTCGCGCACGACGACAGCAGCAGTGTCAAAGCCACGGCCGCCGCGGCCAGAACCCAGGGCATCAGCCACGGCCAGCGCGACGAGTCAGGTTTGTGCGGATCCCGTGACGGCGTGTGGACGAGACGTCCGTACAGCGGCGGGTGGATATCGTCGTGCTTCATGGCTGGGCTCCGGGCGCGTCGTTCCGGCAGCGTGTCCGGTTCGACGAATTGGTCGCGCACACGAGCCTCGAGCCGTTGCGCTGAGTCATCGATACGATCTCCTTCTTTCCGTCGCGATCCAGCACGACCGACTCGTCGCGGATCGCGACGACCCGGACGGGTTTGCCGTCCAGGTCGATTCGTTCGCCCACTCGCACCGGGCGGCCGTTTACGACTGCCATCGGCCGTGTGCCCGAGTGGGCGATCATCTGTACGTGGACCGGCTCGGGAGCTGCTTCCTGCGGTGCCTGGCCGTTTTGCGAGGCGCGGTAAGCAGCCGGGGGAACCGTCGGGTCCTGCACGCCGGTCGCGAGCGCTGCCCCGGCAAAGCCGGTCCACAGCAGAGCGCCAAGGGCCCGGATCAGAGCGTCAACCATGTCGGGCCCTTGGACAATGTGAAAAAGCGGATCCGCGTGATCAGCACGCCCTGGTCGTTGACCTTCATCTCGAGCTCGCGCCAGTAGATCTTGTACGGAGTGCGCTCGAGCTGCTGCAGGTAGGCAATCAGATCCAGGTAGTGCCCTTCGACCGTGAGTTCCAGTCCATGCTCGTACAGCAGCGAACGGCGTGCCTCGGCGTTCACGGGAAGCGTTGCGCCCTTTTCAGACCCTTCATCCACCGGAACCGGCGGATTCGATACCAAGCCGACGACTCGCAGCGATGGAAACCGCTCGAGGATGGCCGACAGCTGCCGCGCCATTTCCTGGGGAGCGACGACTTCGATCTGCGCCTTGCGGATGGCCGTCTCGGCTGCTGACAGGCGAGCCTGCAGATCGGCTTCGCGCTCCCGCAGTCGTTCGCTGCCAGCGCGATCGCGCTCGTCGATCAGCTGCTGCAGCTTGACCAGCTCCGAACGCGCGGCGGCCAGGTGCTTGCTGGAGTCTCCGATCTGGATCCGCACCGGTTTGAGCACCAGTGCGTCGCCGACCAGCGCCGCGCTCAGCGCGACAACGCCGATCATCAGCAGCCGCTCGCGCGGCTTGCGTCGGCCCCACCAATCGCTGATCCGCTCTGCAACCGTCACGATTGGCTCCCTGAGGACCGCGCCGAACCAGCGGTTTGCCCGCCGCCGGGTGTTTCCACATCGGCAGTCGGGGTCGAGATGCGGAATTTCAAGGCGCCCGACACGTTTGTCGTTCCCGTCCCTCCGGTGGCTCCCGGCGCGGCAGCAACGCCGGATGCCGCCGGAGCCGTCATTTCTATCGCGGAGAACGTCGTGCCGGCGAAATACGGGTCGGTGCGCAGCGTCTGCAGCAACGCAGGAATGCGCGAGGCGTCCAACGCGTTGCCTTCGACCACCATTGAGCCGCGCCGGTTGTCCAGGTCCAATCCGGTCAACCACACGCCATCGGTCTTCGAACGGCCGAACGCCTGCAGCGGGCCGACAAAGCCGGTGGTGTGCGCCAGCCCTCCGGTCGCGAGCGTGTGCGCGACCGATTCGAGCGCCTGCACGTCGCGTTCCTGTGCGGCCAGGCGATCGGCCAGAGCGGCGTCCGGGCTAGGCACCTCGTTGATCGCGTGCTGCAGCCGCTCGGTCTGCGCCTGTACGCTCGCCAGATCCCGCTTCACGGAGACCAGGCTGCGGCTCTGGAGGAGGTAGGCGAGCGCGCCGACGACAACCACAGCGGCGACCAGCGCGATCGCGCGCTGCACCGCGGGCGAGGCCAAACCGCTCGGCGCTTTCCGTTCCAGCAGGTTGATGTTGTCCTGGGCCATTGTCGTGTAGGCGTTCTTCAGGCTGCCTTCAGCCAGGACGGCCAACCGAAAACGCCGCTTTGCGCGGTCGGCGACGCGGAAGCTTGCGGGTACTCGCTGCGACGTGCTGCGCCGATCGCGATCAGCGCGCCAGCAGCACGCTCGGGCGTCATCGGAGGCAGTGGTGTGGAAAATTGCAGCTCGGCCTGGATGTCGAGCTGCGGGCAGTCGAGCCCTGTTTGTTCCGCAACGCAGCGGGCGATCAGCGCGCAATACGCGTGCGGCCCCACCCAGACGGTGCGAATCGCGGGCAGGCCGGTCTGGCGCTCCACCACTTCGAGCGAGCGCTGCACCTGCGTTGCGACACGGGCCGCAACATGTTCGGGATCTTCCTCTTCCGTTCTGGCCAATTGCGCCAGCGGAATGCGGCGAGCAAAACAGAGCGCGCCTTCGTGCACGACGGTGAGCAACGCCGAAGAATCTTCCAGTCCCAGCAGCGCACGGCCCGCTTCCGATCCTGGCAGTGCATTCAGCAGGTTGCGCTGTGCCATCTCCGGGATGTCGACCGCCTGCACATCGACGCCGGCGGCGAGCAAAGGCGCAATCGCTTGTGCGACATTGCGCCGGAGTGCTGCCACCGCAAAGAGGCTTTCGGCCGTGTTCGGTTCGGCGGCGCGCGCCAGCGAAACGAAATCGACCGCGGCGTCTTCCGGCGCGTACGGCAGCACTTCGCGCAGCTTCCAGCGCAGCGCTTCACGCAGCTCTGCCTTGGGTACCGGCGGTGCCGGAAGCGGGTAGGTGTTGTACTGCTCGGCAGCCAGAATCGAGATCACCGGCGCCTGGCGCGCGATCCCGGTGCGCAGGATCTGTGCCATCGCCTGCTCGTCGCGCTGGGTGGTGCAATCAGCAGTTTCCAGTTGCTCCACCATCCAGGAGCCGCCTTCGAGCCGCAACCGCGCGGCGACCAATTCGCTCGCAGCGCGATACAGGCCGACCTGTTGGTGCGTGCGGCGTCCGCGCCCAAGCGCGCGCCACGACGGCATCCGCAGCCAATTGGATTGCAGCATTCAGTAACCCCGCATAGAGGGACGTCAGCGCTTGCGCCGACGAGCCTTCGTTCCCGATGCTAGGCGGCGACCCGGGCGCTCCATGACGGGAAAAGACCCCCCCAAAGAGGCCGAAAAAGACCTTCTGGGGCGGTCGATCAATCCGGCGAAAGAACCGGCTTTGCCACGGTATTCAGGGAATCAGTGGTTCTCGCGGATGTATACGTACGGTGCCGTGCTGGTGGCGGTTCCGAAGGTCGCCATCGACGACGGATCCTGGTTGTAGCTGGAGTTGCACCAGCTGCCTCGTAACCACGCCATCGCAGCTCCGGTCGACGTTACCGACCAGCCGATGCACGAAGCGTCCGAGGTGGTCGAGCCGAGGTTAATGGCGACCTGGGCGGTGCCGGCCACGTTCGGCGCCGCCAGCACGATGTTGCCTGTTCCCTGCGACCAGGAAGACGCCAGGCTGGGTGTTGTGATGGAGGTTGTGAACGTGCCGGTGGCGCCGGCGGCTCTGACGAAGTTGCCCAGCGCGATGCTGGCGTTCGCGATTGCGGGGCCGGTGCAGGTGTCGGCCGTGTTGGTCACCCAGCCGGTGCCGTTCCAGTAGTTGGCGTTCACCGGCAGGCTCAGGTTTGCGGTGGCCGGTCCGGACGCGCTGCCGAGCGCGAGCTCGCCGAACTCCAGCAACGTGGCAGCAGACATCACCGCAGTCGGGCTCGTAAGGGTGACGCCGTCGGAATCGACCGGCTTGGCTGACACGATCAAGTTGGCGGGGGCCGAAGGACTGGTCGTCGGGCGCACCACGACCTGGTGCTTCGCGCTGATACTGGCGCTGCCGTTGGTCCAGCTACCGGTCGGCGCGGTCGCGCTGGCGCTCGGCGTTGCCGTGTTGCCGGTGAACACGTAACCGGCCCAGGTCGTCAGTCCCAGCTTGGCGAACGAGCCGGTGTAGTTTTGGGTCGTAACGTTGGTGGAATTCTGCGCAGCCAGCGTGAACGTGGTGACGAAACCGTCCTGGTCGAAATATGACAAGGTGCCGCAGGCAGGAGTGACGGTGCCCGGCGTGATCGCGAAGTGGTCGGGGATGAAGCGGCCGAAGTAGGGCGAGACGGCGCTGCCGACATAGCACCCGTACTGGCCGTTGACCAGCGTGTTCGAATAATTGGCCGTGCAGTCGCCGGGCTGATCGACGGCGGTGTACGTCGTGTCGTACACCGCGTTGGCGTTCAGGCTAAAGTAGCCAACTTCCGAATAGGTGAAGTTGCCTTGGGTGCCGCCTTCCCCGTGATTGGTGAAGCTGCCGCTCAAGATGCCGGGGTTCGACGGATTGACGGTGATGGCGGTGGTGTTGATCGATGGTAACCCGTTGTAGCCACCGTTATCGCCGCCGCCACCCCCTGATACGCTCAATTGGAACGTGGCGCCCGTCTTTATGATCGGGGTGGCGGTGGTGCTGGTGCCGGTGTTGTCAGCGTTGGCGCTGCCATAGGAGCTGATCGTCAGCGACGTCGGGCGGATCGCGAAGTTGTCGACCGAGCAGGCGTAGATGGGTGCGTAGCTCATGTCGAGGATGCGCGCGCGAACGTTCGCGTCGGGACTGGAGACGTTGAACGACACACCGGTGTGGTAGCTGTTGTCGCCGCTGACGAAGCTGGCGTAGGTCGTCGCCAGGGCCTGCTTGCCGGTGCACTGCGAGCTGGAGCAGGAGCTGGCGCACCTCCCATCGCTGTCGTCGACCAGGTCGACCCGGACCTGGTTGGCTCCCGACACGTACGCGGGAGACTGCAGGCCGGGGGGGCTGGCGGTGTTCAGCGCCGCGATGTTCAGCGTGAAGGCGGTGCCTGCGAGCTTGGTGTAGATCTTCTGGCCGCTGGTGGCTGCGGGGTAGGTGCCGAAGTAGCCGTCGACCGCGTTGTAGTGCGAAGCGCTGCCCGAGTGGGTCCCGGTGCCGCCGTTGTACTCGTAGGCGCCGATGCACGGCGGGTGGGCTCGCGCGACGCTGCGCTGATCGATCGTCGGTGCTCCGGTCGCGGTGCCGGCGCCGATCGCCGGGCTGTCGCTGTACAGCGCGCGGGTCTGCGTGTAGCCGCCGTTGCTGGCGAGCGGCACCAGGTACGGATCGGTGTTGACCAGGTTGCCGGCGCCGAACCCGCAGGTGTTGGTGCTTTCCAGGTTATGCCCGCCCGAAGTGATCGTTCCGGAACATGCGTTGCCGCCGAAGTTGTACGCGATGATCGTGTTGGTCGCCTGCAAGGTCCCGGCCTGCTGCACCAGCCCGGAGCCGGTCGAGCCCTGGTTGGTTGCGACCGTCACGTTCATCATCGTCACTGTGCCGCCGTCGACCAGCACGCCGCCGCCATAGTTGCTCGAGCTGTTCTCGCTGATTGTGCTGTTGGTCAGCGTCAACGCCGAACTCGACTGGAAGTTGATCGCTCCGCCGCCGCAACCGGAGCTCGAATGTCCGCAACCGCCGCCGTCACCGCCCCCGGCGCTGGCGGTATTGCTGGCGAACGTGCTCCGGTTGATCGTTCCGCTGCCGGAGGTCATGTACAGACCGCCGCCGCCGTAACCACTGCCGCCGTCGCCGCCGCCGTTGGTCGTGTTCGAGGCGATCGTCGAGTCCGTCAGCGTCAGCGTCGAGGAGCTCTGGAAGCTGATTCCTCCGCCGGAATTGGCGTTGCCGCTCTGAACGCTCGCGCCTGTGGAAAGACTCAAGCTGGCGGTGCCCGAAACAGCAATCCCGCCTCCAGCCGTCTGAGCGGTGTTGCTGGTCAGCGTCGTTCCGGACAGCGTCGCGCTGGCCGAGCCGGACAGCGCAAAAGCGCCGCCGTTGCCGCTGGAGCTCGAATTGCTGGTGTAGCTGCCGTTGCTATCGGTCAGCGTTCCAGCCACCGAGTCGACGGCGCCGCCGTCCAGCCCCGAGCTGTTGCCGGACGCGGTTACGCTGGTCAGTGAAAGGTTGCCGGCCGAGTTGTAAATGGCGCCACCGTAGCTGCTGCCACCGCCGCCGTCGCCACCGCCGTTGCCGGCGGAATTGTTGGTCAGCGACACCGTGTTCAGCGTCAGCGTCGATGTTCCGGTATATGCAATCGCTCCCCCGTTGCCGACCGACTGGCTGCCGGAGATGCTGGTGCCGCTCAGATGCAAGCTGCTCGAGCCCGACAGCAGCATGGTTCCGCCGTTGCCCGAATTGCCGTTGGTCTTGTTGGAGCTGTATACGCCGTTGCTGTCGCTGAAGCCGCCGCTGACCAGGTCGATCGCGCCGCCGTCAGCGTTATTGGAGGTATTGCTCGTGGCGTGCACCGAGGTGAGCGAAAGGGTTCCGGTTGAGCTATAGATCGCTCCTCCCGCGCCGGTGCCGCTGTGGCCGCCGGCCGAGTTGCTGGTGAACGTCACCGTGTTGAGCGTTAGCGTTCCCGAGCTGGTGAACGCGATCGCCCCGCCGTTGCCGGTGCTGGTCTGATTGCTCGAGAACGTTGTGTTGGTCAGTGTGCTCGAGGCGGTGCCGGACAGCGCGAGCGCACCGCCGTTGCCGCTGGTCAGGCTGTTGTTGCTGAAAGTCGAGCCGGCTCCGGAATCGGTGACCGCTCCGGTCGAGTAGATCGCTCCGCCGTTGCTGGCGCAGGAGTTGCTCGAAAACGTCGTAGTGGTCAGCGCCACGGTCCCACCCGGGTTCGAGATCGCCCCACCGTTGCCGGTGGTCGACTGGTTGCTGGACAGCGTGACGCTGGTCAGCGTCAACGTTCCGGTTCCATTCAGGATCGCTCCGCCGTCGCCAGCGGCGGCCGACCCGTTTTTCAGCGTGAGGTTGGTGAACGTCACCGCCGTCGCACCCGAGATCGAAAACATCCGGATGCTGTTGTTGCCGCTGATCGAAGTCGAGCTCGCGCCGTTGCCCTGGATCGTCGGTGTGTCGTTGTTAATCGTGATGGTGCCTAGGCCGGACGACAGCGTGTACGTGTGGGACCCCAGAACGATCGTATTGGTTCCGCCAGTGTTGTTCGATGCCAGGATCGCTTCCCGCAGCGAAATCTTGCCGTCGGGGCCGCCGGCGCCGAGGGCAGTGATCGAAGAGGTGTTGCCGTCATCTTCGTCGCTGGTGTTGGTCACCGTGACCGTGGCGGCGTGCGCCAGCGGCAGCGCGGCGAGAGCGAGCAAAAAAAGGAGAACGCGTTTGGCTAGCATGAGTATCCTGGAGACGAACCGTTCGGGTTCTTGCATAGTTCGATACGAACCTGTAGCTGCCGCTCGACATATTCGGCAGTGCCGGGCGTGCCCAAAGTTGCGGTGGCGATCACGTCGTAGACGGCGGTTCGCAAGGTGCCCTCTTCGTAGTAGTTCGGAGAGGCGCCGTTGTCGGGGTAGCGCACGCACGTCACGGTGATCGAGAACTGCCCCAGGTCGCCGGGCGCCGTGGGACTGGAGGTGAACTGCGACGGGCTGCTGCCGTTGATGAACGTGCCAAAACACCCAGGCGGAGTCGTGATCGCGCCGTTGATTGCCTGACGCGGATCGAGGATCTGGTAGGTGGCCCATTCGATCCCGGCGCGCGCGCCCTCGTAGGCGCGCACTCCCTGCACCGAGAGCGCGGCCGAAGCCTGCGCATTCATCGATATCGTTGTGACGAACGCGAGGAAAGCCCCCAGCACCACCAGCAGAAAAAGGGCGGCGATAAAGGCGAATCCGCGGCTGTTCTTCATGGCGAATTGGGGGTGTGAGGCTGCGAATACAAGGACACGGTTTCGGAATTGCTGTCGGTCAGTTGCAACGTAATCTGGATCGCGTTCAAGTCCACCGAGACCGCGCCCGGCGTGAAGGTGCAGGCGCTCACGTCGGCCTGCACCAGGTTGCTGGTGGCGGTCGAAAGCGGTGCAGTGCTCGTCGAGCTCGGCTGCGTCGCCTGGATTGCGTATCCCGAATAGCGGGTCAGCGTTCCGGTGCCACTGCCGTTGGGAGTGCAGGCGTAGGTCACCGCAGTGGTGACGACGTAGAAGCGATAGCCGGGCGAGTCGCCGGGCCAGACGCCTGCCGGCGAGAAATTGATCGTCTGCAGCGCAGAGCCCGGGTTGGTGACGCTGCGGATGTTGGTCCCTGAGTACAAATTGGAGCTTCCAGTGCCCAGGTTCCACACCACGACACTTGCACCGGATGGCGCGTTAATCGTGGGCCCGAGCACGGCAAATGAGGTGTCGGTTGGCGAGCTGACCACGAGCGGGTTGTTCTGGGCCGGGAAGTTTGTGCTGACCGCGTAGCGGTAACGTCCGGCGTCGACGATCGGCACGAATTCCAGGTAGGTGGTGCCGCCACTGGTCGCGATCCGTGCCGAGTTCGGCACCGCGGACTGCAATTCGCGCGTGATGCGGCGAACCACCAGGTTGCCGCTTGCAGTCAGCGTGGCCCGGTCGATCGACTCGAAGTACGAACGCACCGGGCTGGCGATGAAGGTCGCGACCGACGCCGACAGGATTCCCAAAATGGCGATCACGATCACGAGCTCGATCAGCGAAAAACCGGCTTGGTCCGATCGAAGGCGGCGCCCGCTCATGGCTGGTACCTGGCGCGAAAGGTCGTCAGCGTGAACGGCTGCCCGTCGGGACCCGTCGCGGTCACGACCACCAGCAGGCCGTCGCTCGACGGCACGTTGCCCATCGCCTGTTGGGTCGCGATTACGCTGGCCGAATAGTTTCCGAGGCCGGGGACCGAAGTGCCGTCCGGAGCGACGATTCCGCTCTCCGAGTAGCCCGAGTAGTCGTTCGGGTTGTCGAAGGGCAGGGGTGTGCCGTTGCGGTTCTCTCCCGTCTCGGGTCCGATCGCGTCGTCGGGCCCGTTCGGGTTATAAGGGTCTTTTTGGTGGTACGGCTGATTGTCGATCTCCTGGATCAGCGATTCGGCGATCGCCAGCGTCTGCCGCTGGATCAGCGGATCGCCCGATTGGCGCACCACGACCGAGAGGGTGTTGACGATGGCGACCACTGCGATCGAAATGATCAGCACGAAAATGATCACCTCGACCAGCGTGGTGCCGCGCTGCGCGCGATGGCAATCAGCTGCGGCGCACATAACCTGAAACCGGCTCAACGGTCACGTTGAACTGCTGGCCATCATCGGACGCGGTCGCGTGGATCTGCACTTGGGAGGCTGCCGACGGCTGTCCCATCGCGTCGAAGCTGAACTGCGTGGTATTGGTCGTCAGCGCCACGCCCCCCGGCGCCTGCGCGACCAAGCCCGCCCCACCGTAGCCTGGCGCCTGCAGCGGAGAGTTGCAGGCATTGGACGAATCCAGGCAGGCATTGACGAGTCCGCTGCCGGCGTTGACGTTCACGTAGATGAGACGGCGCTGGGCGACCGCGGCCTCCTGTGCGAATCGCAGCGTGCTGGCCACCTGATCGGCGAAACCCTGCGCGTTGACTTCGCCGGTATCGTTCAGGCGCCCGGCTGCTATGAACGAGACGATCCCGGCGATCAGGATCACGATGATCAGTTCCAGCAGCGTGAAGCCGGCACAGCGTGCTCGGGGCGACTTAAGAAGCGGGCTCATATATAAGCGAAAGGCGGCGCTCCCCTATACGGAGGGCGCCGCCGCTCGAAAAGCGGGGCTTGCGTCAGCGGCGGCGCCGCGCTCCTTAGCGAATCAGCACCCAGTGGTGAGCATCGAAATGGTCGGCGTCGTGTTGGCGGCGGCCGGCTGTGTATAGGACACCGAGCAGTTGGCCGGTGTGCCGGCTCCGTTGACCGAGATCACCAGCGCGCTGGCACCGCCGCCGGACAGCGTGATCGCGTCGTTGTTGCTGGCGGATGTATCCATCCCGGCCGCGTCGATGATGCCCTGGGCGCCGTTGCTGGCTGTGCTGCCCGCCGGATAACCGTAAATGGTATTAATCGTCACTCCGTCGACGGTGACCGTGCCGGTTGCGCCGGTCTGGCTGCGAACGAGCGCGGCGGCGCGGACGACCTGCGAGGCCGACCGCACTGCGCCCAGGATCGCTTGCGCCTTGGCCGTGCGGGCGTCGGACCCCATATTGATGAAGCGCGGCAGCGCCAACGCCGACAAGATCCCGATGATCAGGATCACGATGATCAGCTCTACCAGGGTGAAACCCCGCTGGCGGGGCGCTACTTTCGGCTTCATGTTCTGTCCTTTGGGTTCGGCTCCCACGGGAGCCCCTAAATGGGAATCGTCAAAATCAGGTTAGTCCTGAAGGCATTGTCGGCACTTCAGTGCTGAATCTGCGCCCCGATAAGGGGCACTTTTTGGCCGGAATCGTGTTAATGGTGGATAACAGCGCGGGAAAGGTCCCACATCGGCAGGAACACCCCCAGCGCGACCACCAGCACCATGCAGCCCATTAAGACGATCATGATCGGCTCGATCTGCGCCGCCAGCCCCTTCACGGCGTACTCGACTTCCTTCTGGTAGTAATCGGCCACCTCGTTCATCATCTCGCCGAGCGCGCCGGTTTCCTCGCCCACCGCGATCATCTGAAGGATCGTCGGCGTGAATACACCCGTCGCGCGCGCGGCGCGCGCGAGCGTCTCGCCGCGCTCCGCCGAGGCTTTCATCTGCCCGATCCGCTCGGACAGGATCATGTTGCCGGTCGTCTCCACAGCGACCTGCAGGGCGTCGACCACCGTGATTCCAGCCTCCAGCGCCAGGCCGAAGCTTTTCGTGAAGCGCGCCAGCGCAGCCTTGCGCACCAGCGGACCGATGATCGGCACTTCCAGCAAAAACTGGTCGCGAATCCGGCGCCCCGCGTCGGTGCGAAGCGCCCACCCCAGACCCCCCGCGACCCCCAGCACGAGCGCGGCGAGAGCGCCCCAGTAGTTGACGAAGAAATCTGAAAAAACGATCAGGATCTGGGTGATCAGCGGGAGCTCGGTATGCAGCCCCTTGTAGACCTTGGCGAACGCCGGGATCACGAAGATGTTGAGTGCGACGAGCGCGGCCGCCGCCGCGCACAGCACGAAGATCGGGTAGCGAAGCGCCGAGCGAACCTGTTCGCGGTTCTCGCGCTCGAAACTGAGCTGCGCGTACAAGCCCATGAACACTTCGGTCATCCGGCCGGTTGCCTCGCCCACGCGGACCATGCTAACCATGTAGCGCGAAAAGACCTCGGGCTCGCGCTGCATCGCACCGGACAGGTTGCGTCCCGACTCCAGCTGCAGGCGCAAGCGTTCGAGCAGTTCGGCGAAACTCGCTTTGGCGGCCGATTCGTACAAGCCCTGCAGCGATCGCAGCAGTGGTACGCCGGCCTTCATCAGGGTGGCCATCTGGCGGCAGAACATCAGCAGATCGTCCAGCGCGATGCGGGCCCCGAACCTGCGGCCGAGCAGCGCACCGACGCCTTCTTCGTCCGCCGTGGCCAAGTCGGCGCGCACCAGCATCGTTCCCTGCGCTGCCAGAGCGTCGGCCAGCTGCCCGGCGTTCGCGGCCTCGAGCTTTCCCTCGATCTTGGTGCCGCGCGCGTCGCGCGCGACGTACGAGAACAGTGGCATGGTTGTCTAGCGTCCGGAAGTGTCAGCTGTCAGCTCGCATCATTCGAGCGGCCGACCAGCCGCATCGCTTCGCCGACTGTCGTTCGGCCGGCGAGCACGAGCTCGCATACGTTGTGTGCGAGCGAGTGGTTGCCGATCTGGCGACTGGCTGCATCCATGTACGCCTGGGTGTCGCCGCCGTTGAAGGCCGCTACCACGCCGCGCGTCATCTCGAGCAGTTCGTAGGCGCCCATTCGCCCCAGATATCCGGTCCCGTTGCATTGGGGACATCCGGCGCCTTGCGCCAGCGGGCCGCTCCCGGTCGCGCCGAACGTTTGCAAAAATGCGCTCTCCTGCGCTGAAGGCGCATAGGGACGCGCGCAGTTTGCGCAGATCGCGCGCACCAGCCGCTGCGCCAGCACGAGGCGCAGCGACGTTGCAATCAGGTAGCGCGGCGCACCCATGTCGAGCAGCCGCATCGGCGTGGAGGCGGCGTCGTTCGTATGCAGCGTCGACAGAACCATGTGGCCGGTCATCGCAGCGCGCAGACCTGTTTCAACTGTGTCCTTGTCGCGCATCTCACCGACCAGCACGATGTCCGGGTCGGCCCGTAGCGTCGATCGCAACACGGTGGCGAACCCCAGGCCGATCTTCTCGTTGACCTGCACCTGGGTGATCCCGGGCAAGCGATATTCGATCGGGTCCTCGGCTGTGATGATCTTGGCGTCGGGCGAATTCATCCGCGCCAGCGCGCCGTACAGCGTGGTCGTTTTGCCGGATCCGGTAGGGCCGGTGACCAGCAGCATTCCCTGCGCCAGCGAGATGAAATCGCTCACTTTGGCCAGGATCGACGCGGTCATGCCGAGGCGGTCCAGGTCGAGCAAGCCGCCGTCGTGCGGCAGCAGTCGCAGCACGACCGATTCGCCGTACTGGGTCGGCATCGTCGCCATCCGCAGGTCCAGCGCATGCCCCCGCACGCGCACCATGAAGCGGCCGTCCTGCGGCAGCCGCCGCTCGGCGATGTCCAGTCCGGCCAGCAACTTGAGCCGTTGCACCACGGCAGGCGCGATCCGGCTTTCCGCCTCCGTGTGCATCATCAGTGCGCCGTCGATCCGGAAGCGGATTTGCAGTTTGCGTTCCTGCGGCTCCACGTGGATGTCCGAGGCGCGCGAGCGCAACGCATCGTCGAACAGCGACTGCAGCAGCTTGGCCACGGGAGCGTCGTCGAGCGCACCGCTGAGGGCCGGCTCGTCGTCACTCGTGCCGACCTGCAGCTCCTGCTCCAGCTCGCGGGCGAGCCCGGAAATCTCCTCACTGCGAGAATGCAGCTTGTCGAGCGTCGCATCCAGGCGCGACTCGGTCACCACCACCAGGTCCAGATGCCGTCCCAGGATGCGCTGGATCTCGTCGTACGACTGGTAGTCGAGCGGATCGGCCATTCCGACTCGGATCGCCGAGCCGGCCTCTTCAATCGGGATCGCACGGAAGCGGCGCGACTGCGCTTCCGTCAACAGCCGGCTCACCGCCGGCGTGACGCTATGCGCGGTGAGCTGCAGGTAGGGAATTTGCAGCTGCACGGCCAGCGCTTGGGCGATCGCGTCTTCCGTGGCGATGCCGTCCTCGACCAGGATGCGGCCGAGCCGGCGCCCGCTACGCTTGCGTTCGGCCAGCGCGCTTTCGAGTTGCTCCGGCGTCAACACGCCCTGCTGAACCAGCAGCTCTCCCAGGCGCAGCCGCTGGCGGGCGCCGCCGGGTTTGATTTCGGTGACGAGTGATAAGGCGGCGTGCTCGTGTCGATCGGCTGGTTTCATGTCTGGATGACCGGGGCGGGGACGGGCCCGCCGCTGGGATGATGCCGGCTGCCGCCAGGCGCGGTCGCCGAAATTGCGCCTCAAAAGGCTGGAACCTAGTGGCATGTAACACCCGATTCGGTAGCGCCTTTCCCTCCCGAATCGGGTGTTACATGCCACTAGAATGCACTGCAACTCGATCGAGGAGATGGAGGATGGATAAGCAAATCGTGACGACGCCGAACGCTCCGAGCGCGATCGGTCCGTACTCGCAGGCGGTGAAGACTGGGCTGGTGGTGTTCCTTTCCGGCCAGATCGGGCTGGATCCGGCCACGCAGCAGCTTATATCCGACGATTTCGCTCCGCAGGTGCGGCAAGCCTTCCGAAACCTGGACGCGGTGGCGCGAGCTGCCGGCGGAACGCTCGCTCACGCGGTCAAACTGACGCTGTTCCTGACAGACCTTTCGAAGTTCGGCCAGGCCAACGAAATCATGTCGGAACTGGTGCCAAAACCGTACCCGGCGCGCTCGACCGTCGGCGTGGCGAGCCTGCCCCGTGGCGCCCAGTTCGAGGTGGAAGCGATTCTGGTGCTTTGAGCGCAGCTTCACGAGCCCGGGCTCCAAACAAGGTGGCACGCGCGCCGCGCGATGCCACGCGCGAGGGCTCACAGGAGGCCGTTCCGCGCGTCACCGAGCTGCTAAAAAAACTGGGGCTGACGCGCGACTGGGACTTGCTGCTGCATGTTCCGCAGCGCTATCGCGACGAATCCACGCTGACGGCGATCGGCGACCTTGTTCCGGGGGAGGAGGCCCAGGTGCAAGCCGTCGTTCACGACTGCCGGGTCATCGCTCGAGGCCGGCGCCAACTGGTTGCGACGCTGCGCGACGCCAGCGGCGAACTCGTGGTGCGGTTGTTGCACTTTTTCCCGTCGCACCAGACGCTGCTCGCGCCGGGGCAGCGCGTGCGTGCGATGGGCCTGGTGCGCGGTGGATGGGCCGGAGTGGAAATGGTTCATCCGCAGCTGCGTGCCGTCGCTGAAAAGCTGCCGCTGCCGGACACGCTGACCCCCGTTTATCCCTCGACGCAGGGACTGCCGCAGGCGTGGATCCGGCGCCGGATGGACGCGCTGCTTGCCTCCCGCGCGATGACCGACACGCTGCCGGCGGATCTGCGTTCGGAAATGGCGCTGCCGGAGCTGGCTCCTGTGCTCCGTTTCATCCACCATCCGCCGCTGCAGGCCGATGCGCAAGCGATCGCCGAGCGCCGTCACCCGATTTGGGAGCGGCTGAAGTTCGACGAACTGCTGGCGCAGCAGCTGGCGCTACGGATGGCGCGGCAGAAGCGCCAGACTCGCGCGGCTCCCGCCGCGTCCACCGACCCGGATCGAACGGAACTTGCCGGAAGGCTGTTGGACTTGTTGCCGTTCTCGCTGACAGGAGCGCAAAGGCGCGTATGGCGCGAAGTCGAACGAGACCTGGGCGCAGCGGTGCCGATGAATCGCTTGGTGCAAGGCGATGTCGGCAGCGGCAAGACGGTGATTGCGGCGCTCGCGGCGGCACGCGCGATCGAATCCGGCTGGCAGGCGGCGTTAATGGCACCGACCGAGCTGCTCGCCGAACAGCATTTCCGGCGAATCGACGAGTGGTTGGCGCCGCTCGGGGTACGCGCTGCATGGTTGACCGGACGCCTGCGCGCGGCGCAACGACATTCGGCGCTGGAGGCGCTGCGCGACGGCGATGCACGCCTTGCGATCGGCACGCACGCGCTCGTGCAGGAAGAAGTCCGCTTCGAACGTCTAGGGCTCGCGATCGTGGACGAACAACACCGCTTCGGCGTGATGCAGCGGTTGGCGCTGCGCGACCCTGGGTTCGCACCCCACCTGCTGATGCTGACTGCGACGCCGATTCCGCGAACGCTGGCAATGACGTATCTCGCCGACTTGGACGTGTCGGTGATCGATCAGCTGCCGCCGGGGCGCAAGCCGGTCGCCACTCGGCTGGTGGCGGCTCGGCGACGTCCGGAGGTTCTGCAGAAAATCCGCTCCGAGGTTGCGGCGGGACGCCAGGCGTATTGGATCTGCCCACTGATCGAGGAGGGCAAGGATACCGAGGCCAGCGCTGCGACCCGGGTGTACGAACACATTCAGGCGAGCCTGCCGGGACTGCGCATCGCGCTGCTGCACGGATCGCTGGCGCCGGCGCGTCGCTCGGCGATGATGCAGGCCTTTGAGCAGGGGCTGGTCGATGTGCTGGTGGCGACGACGGTAGTGGAGGTCGGAGTCGACGTGCCCAACGCGAGCGTGATGGTGATCGAGGATGCTGAGCGCTTTGGGCTTGCCACGTTGCATCAGCTGCGCGGCCGCATCGGGCGCGGGACGCAGCGCGGCGCCTGCGTGCTGCTATATGAGGAACCTTTGAGCGACGCTGCTCGCCAGCGGCTGAAGATCGTGTACGAAAGCAACGACGGTTTTGAGATCGCACGGCAAGATCTGAAACTGCGTGGTCCGGGCGAACTGCTCGGCGCGCGACAGTGGGGGATGCCGCTGCTGCGCTTTGCCGACTTGGAGCGCGACCAGCAATTGGTCGAACGCGCGCGCCAGACGGCATCCGAGCTGCTGCTGCGTGACGCGCAGGCCGCGCGACGCCACGTGCAACGCTGGCTGCCGCAGGCCGGAGAATTCCTGGACGCATAAACTTCGACCGCTTTCAGGCCCGAAGCCGGACGTGGCGAAGGGGCGTGATCGAGCGAGAATGCGTTTTCGAGGCGACCGATGGTGCAAGCCACTGGAATCCAAGTGACTCCGGGGTCCCCGCGGCGCGGGGCGGGTAGGTTGCGGCTGTACCTGCGACTGGTGCGAGCAGACCGCCCGATCGGCGTGCTGCTGCTGTTGTGGCCGACGCTGACCGCGCTGTGGTTTGCGGCGCGCGGCTGGCCCGGATGGCGCCTGGTGGCGATTTTCGTCGCCGGTACGTGGCTGACACGAGCGGCCGGCTGCGCGTTGAACGATGTGGCCGACCGGCGGTTCGATTCACACGTCAAGCGCACCGCGCAGCGCGTAGTCGCCACCGGGCAAGTCTCAGTGGCCGAAGCGCTGGCGGTCGCTGCGGCGCTTGCCGGCGCCGCAGCGGCCACCTTGATCTGGTTGAACGATGCGGCTCGCTTATGCGCGCTCCCTGCGGCGGGGGTGGCGATCGTGTACCCGTTTTTCAAGCGCTTTTGCGCGCTGCCGCAGGCGGTGCTGGGAATCGCGTTCTCTTTTGGCATTCCGATGGCGTATTGCGCGGTGCAGGGGCAGCTGCCTGCAGTGGCCGTCTGGATGCTGGCTGCCAATTTCCTCTGGGTGATGGCGTACGACACCGAGTATGCGATGGTCGACCGCGACGACGATCGCACTCTCGGGATCCACTCGTCGGCCCTTCTGTTTGGCCGCGCCGATGTCGCGGTTGTGGCGGCTTGCTACGCGATGTACCTGGCGGCGATCGCCGCATTGGCCTGGCGCGAGGGAGCGGGAGCGGGATTCGCCGTAGGGTGGGCGGGGGCGGCCGGCTGTGCCGTCTACCACGTATGGCTGATTCGAACGCGCGAACGCGACGCGTGCTTTCGCGCGTTCCTGCACAACCATTGGCTGGGGCTGGCGATCTTCGGCGGCGCGATCGCTGGGTTTGCCTAGTGCATCCGCAGCAAAAATCCCGCCTCAATGCAGGCGGTTCCCGCTCCGCTTCGGTCGATCGCACGGAAGGGCTGATCCCACTTCTGCGGAGGGTGCGCGACTGCCGTGTGTGCGAGGCTCACCTTTCGCCGCGACCGCTGCTGCAGGCGAGCGAATCGGCGCGCATTCTGATTGTCGGGCAAGCGCCCGGCGCCCGGGCGCATGAAACTGGCATCCCTTGGAACGATGCGAGCGGAGCGCGACTGCGCGACTGGCTGGGCCTGGACGACTCGGTGTTCTATGACGCCTCCACGGTCGCGATCATTCCAGTGGGGTTTTGCTTTCCGGGACGGGGCAGGTCAGGGGATCTTGCGCCGCGTCCCGAATGCGCCCCGCTTTGGTTCGCACCGCTGCGCGCGCGCATCCGGTCGCTGATCGTTCCCGGATGAATTAGCGCGAACGTGCAGGCTGCGGTCCGTTTGCGCCCGGTTACTTCGTGGAATCGCCAAATGCCCGAGCCAGTTCCCGGCTGCGCTCCAGCGCGGCAAACACCGCGTCGACGAAGCTCTCGTGCAGGCGGCTGGTGCGCATCTTCTCTAAGGCGGCCGCCGTCGTGCCGCCCTTGGAAGTGACCCGTTCGCGCAGCAATTGCACCGGTTCTCCGGACTGCCGCGCGAGCTGCGCCGCCCCGAGAAAGGTTGCGAGCGACAGGCGCCGAGCCTGGTCGGGCTGCATTCCCATCGCTTCGGCTGCATCCTGCAGCGCCTCGATGAAGAAGAAGACGTAGGCCGGGCCGCTGCCCGACACCGCTGTCACCGCATCGAGCATCGATTCGTCGTCGAACCAGACCACTTCGCCGGCGGCATGCATGATGCGTTCGGCAAGGTCGCGTGCATCCTGTGCAAGACCCGCGGCTGCACTGATTCCGGTGATTCCGGCGCCGACCAGCGCGGGGGTATTGGGCATCGCGCGAACCACCTGCTCGCGCCCGCTCCACGCCGCCACCGTGGCGGCCGGAATCCCGGCCGCGATTGTGAGGACGAAACCGGAGTCGAGGAAGGGGCGGCACTGCTGGCACGCTTCGCGCATCTGCTGGGGCTTTACCGCGAACACGGTCGCATCCGTTCCGCGCAAGTTGTTGTCCGGCTCGGTCGAGCCGTCGATCGCGAACTGCCGGCGCAGCATCGCCAGGCGGTCGGGGTCCACTTCGATCACCCGGATCGAAGTGGCGGGTATCCCGTCTCGCAGCAGGCCGGCGATCAGAGCCTGTGCCATGTTGCCGCCGCCGATGAATGCGATCTTCATGGTGTGCGTGCTCCGAAGATTGCCGTGCCGATCCGAAGCATCGTGGATCCCTCCAAAATGGCTGCCTCCAAGTCGTCGGACATTCCCATCGATAGCGTATCCAGGTCGGCACCCGATTGGTCGAGAGCGCGCTGCAGCTCGTCGAACAAGCTGCGCATTCTTGCAAAAGCGGCGCGCTGTTTAAACGGATCGGTCACGGCCTCCGGGATCGCCATCAGTCCGCGCAGCCGCAGGCCGGGAAGGGGCAGGACCTGGCGCGCGAGCTCGAGTGCCTGCGCAGGCGCCAGCCCATGCTTGGTGGGTTCGCCGCTGATGTTGATCTGCAGCAGCACGTTCAGCGGGGGAGTGCTGGGGGGCCGTTGCGCGCTCAGCCGCTGGGCGATTGCCAATCGGTCGAGCGACTGGATCCAGTCGAAATTCTGCGCCAGCTCGCGCGTCTTGTTGCTCTGGATCGGGCCGATGAAATGCCATTCGACGTGGCGGCCGTCCTCGGTGCGCGCAAGTCGCCGGATCTTTGCGAGCGCCTCCTGCAAGTAGTTCTCGCCGAACCGCCGCTGGCCTGCAGCCAGCGCCTCCTCGATACGCTCGGCGCCGAACGTTTTGCTGACCGCGACCAGCGCGATCGCGCGCGGATCACGCCCGGCAGCCGTGGCGGCGCGGTCGATTCGATCGCCGACCTGCAGCAGGCGAGCTTGCGTGGTAGCGTCCAAACTGGCCATAATCCTTCTGATCAACCGGCCCGTCGCTGGGCTAAGTTGCATTCCAGCGCGGGCGCGCGGGCGGGCGGCGCGCGCCCCTGCTCCTTCGGCTCAGCGGAACGGCCCGTCGATGGACATATCCGAACTTCTCGCATTTTCGGTCAAGAACAAGGCCTCGGACTTGCATTTGTCCGCCGGGCTGCCACCGATGATCCGGGTGCACGGCGACGTGCGACGGATCAACCTGCCACCGCTGGACCATACCGAGGTCCACGCGATGGTGTACGACATCATGAACGACGCCCAGCGCAAGCTGTTCGACGAGCACCTGGAGTGCGACTTTTCGTTCGATCTGCCGGGGCTGGCCCGTTTCCGCGTCAACGCATTTAACCAGGACCGGGGCGCGGCCGCGGTGCTGCGCACAATCCCGTCTCGCGTTCTGTCGCTCGAGGAGCTGCAGACGCCGCGGGTGTTCGCCGATTTCTCGCTTCGCCCACGTGGGCTGGTGCTGGTGACAGGGCCGACCGGATCGGGTAAATCGACCACCCTGGCTGCGATGGTCGATCACGTGAACAACAACCTGTACGGGCACATTCTGACGATCGAGGACCCGATCGAGTTCGTGCACGAATCGCGCAAGTGCGTGATCAACCAGCGCGAAGTGGGGCCGCATACGCAGTCGTTCGAGAACGCGCTGCGTTCGGCACTGCGCGAAGATCCGGACGTGGTGCTGGTCGGTGAATTGCGCGACCTGGAAACGATCCGGCTCGCGCTAACCGCCGCCGAAACCGGCCACCTCGTTTTCGGCACGCTGCACACCTCGTCCGCCGCCAAGACGATCGACCGGGTGGTCGACGTGTTCCCGGCAGCCGAGAAGGAGATGGTGCGGGCGATGCTGTCGGAGTCGATGGTCGCCGTCATCTCTCAGGCGCTGCTCAAATTGAAGGACGGCAGCGGCCGTGTCGCGGTGCACGAGATCATGGTCGGCACGCCTGCGATCCGCAACCTGATCCGTGAGAACAAGGTTGCGCAGATGTACTCGATGATCCAAACCGGCAGCCAGTACGGCATGCAGACGCTGGACCAGGGCTTGCTGGAGCTGGTCCGCCGCAACGTGATCTCGATATCGGAAGCTCGCACGTACGCCAAGACCCCGGAAAACTTCGCGGGCTGAGCGCGGCCGCGAGCACGCAGGAGTAGACATGGAACGCGACCAGGCAACCCGCTTCGTGCACGACTTGCTGAAGCTGCTGTTGTCGAAAAAGGGTTCGGATCTTTTCCTGACGTCGGAATTCCCGCCTGCTTTCAAGATCGATGGCCGCGTTCTTCCCGTATCGAACCAGCCGCTGACCTCGCAGCACACAGCCGAGCTGGTGCGGGCGATCATGAACGACCGCCAGGCTGCCGAGTTCGAGAAAACCAAGGAGTGCAATTTCGCGATCAGCCCGACCGGGATCGGGCGCTTCCGCGTCTCCGCGTTCGTGCAGCAGGGCAAGGTCGGCATCGTGCTGCGCGTGATCGCGGACCACATCCCGACCGCCGATGAGTTGAACCTGCCTGCGTTGATCAACGACCTGGCGATGGCCAAACGCGGCATCGTGCTGGTCGTTGGCGCGACCGGTTCGGGCAAGTCGACCACGTTGGCGGCAATGGTCGGCTATCGCAACGAAAACAGCCAGGGCCACATCATCACGATCGAGGATCCGATCGAATACGTGCATCCGCACCGCAACTGCGTCGTCACCCAACGCGAGGTCGGCGTGGACTGCGAAAGCTGGAGCGTCGCGCTGAAGAATACCCTGCGGCAGGCACCGGACGTCATCCTGATCGGCGAGGTGCGCGACCGGGAAACGATGGATCACGCGATCGCTTTTTCCGAGACCGGCCACCTGGTGATGTGCACACTGCACGCGAACAGCACCAACCAGGCGCTGGATCGGATCATCAACTTTTTCCCCGAGGACCGGCGCCAGCAGTTGTTAATGGACCTGTCGTTGAACTTGCGCGCGATGATCTCGCAGCGCCTGATCGCCTTCAAGGACCGCAAGGGCCGCGTGCCGGCGGTCGAGGTGATGTTGAACTCGCCTCTGATCTCGGAGCTGGTCTTCAAGGGCGACGTGCAGGAGATCCGCGAGGTGATGAAGCGCTCGCGCGAGCAGGGCATGATCACATTCGACCAGGCGCTGTATGACTTGCACGAACGCGAGCTCATCTCGTACGAGGACGCGCTGCGCAACGCCGATTCGGTCAACGACCTGCGGCTGCAGATCAAACTGAATTCGAAGCTGTTCGGGGGCGTTGCAGGAATCCACCGCGGAATCGAGCACATCGGTCTGGCCGGTTCCTAGCGCACCGGCGGCTTGAGGCGCCGATCACTGGCTCGTCGAAAGCCGCTCGCGCCGGTACGAGCCTGCGACGAGCTCGAACCGGAACAGCCGGCACTCGATCGGTCCGTTGTACAGCACGACGCGGCGGCTTTCTTTCAGCCGCATCTGCGCCGGTAGGTCCAGGTCTCCTGACAAAAGCCAGGCATTCCAGTCCGGGTAGGCTCGCTTGAGCTGATCGCCGAAGGCGCCCATCAAACGCGCCACCGTCGCCGACTTCGGCTCGCTTTGACGGCCGTACGGCGGGTTGGTGACGATCCAACCGCTCGGAGCCGGAGCCGGCGCGCTGCGCGCGTCGGCGGCGAGCAATGCAAGGCGGCCGTCGTTCAGCACAGCGCCCAGTTTGGCACGCTGTGCATTGGCGATTGCGGTCTGGATCACCTGCGTGGAAATGTCGCTGCCGCTCACGCGGAATTCGGCGCGCTCTTGGATCGCTTCGCGGGCCCGCCCCAGCAGCTCGCGCCACGCGCGCGAATCGAAGCCGCGCAACCTTTCGAAGGCGAAGCGGCGGCTCAGCCCGGGAGCGAGTCGCATCGCGATGCACGCGGCCTCGATTGCGATCGTTCCGCTTCCGCAGAAAGGGTCGTGCAGCGGCATTTCCGGGCTCCAGCCTGAGCACGCGAGCAGGCCGGCCGCCAGGTTCTCCTTCAACGGCGCCTCGCCCTTGTCCAACCTCCATCCGCGCTTGAACAGCGGTTCGCCCGACAGGTCGAGGTACAGCTCGGCATGCTGCGGCGACAGGTGCGCGAACACCTGAACATCGGGGTCGGAGCGGGCAATCGAAGGCCGCTCGCCGCAGCGGTCTCGCATTCGATCGACCACTGCGTCCTTGATCCTCAGCGTGGCGAACTGCAGGCTGCGAAACGGCGAACGGTTCGCGGTCACCTCGACGCGCAGCGATTGCGACGCTTGCAGCTGATCCTCCCACGCCACCGCGCGCGCCATTTCGTACAGCCCCTGTTCGTCTCGGCAGGGGCCCGCGGCAAGGCGCCATAGCACGCGGCTGGCCAGCCGCGAATGCAGATTCACCGCGTAGGCGGTTGCCAGCGTGCCGGAAAATGCGACGCCACCTGGCGTCGACTGAACCAAGGTCGCTCCGCAGTTGCGAAGTTCTTGCGCAAGCGGATCTTGCAGGCCTCGCGAGCACACTGCGAAGAATCCGAGCGCATCGGAGCGACCATCGGTGGCCTGCGCCTGTTCTTTCCTCACCGGCAGAGGCACGGCTCCGCCCCGCTCAGAACGGCTTGAGCACGACCAGAGTCACCGCCGCGAGCAGCAACAGAACGGGGATTTCGTTGAACCACCGGAACCAGACATGCGGCCGCGCCATTTGGCCGCGCTCGAACGCGCCGAGGATGCGTCCGCACACCACGTGATAGGCGACCAGCGCCGCCACGACGGCGAGCTTGGCGTTCATCCAACCTGCGCCTCGACCGATTCCGGCTCCCAGCCACAGCCAGATGCCGGCCGCAATCGCAAGAACAGCGATCGGTGCGACAAACCGGTACAGCTTGCGCGCCATCAGCAGCAGCCGGTCGCGCTCAGCCCCGGGTCCAGGCACCATCGCGAGATTGACGAAGATCCGCGGCAGATAAAACAAGCCGGCGAACCAGCTCACCACCAGCACGATGTGCAGCGCCTTGATCCAGAGCGTCAACACGTTTCATCCCACGTCCATGGCCGTTTGTCTAGCGCGGAGACATCGTGGCCGTTGGCCGACTGGCCTAGCGCCGGCCCTCGCTGCAAGTTCGTGTCCTGTTCCGCCGCGCTAAGGGCCAAGGTCGCCGGCGCCTGCTCGCGTTCGAGGGCCGACGCTCTCCGTCCGGCGGACGGGCCACCGCGATCGCTCAGAGGCGTCCCAAGCGCCGTGTTGCAGGTCATTGCGGGTCGACTAGGAGCTGCGATGACCTACATCGCTGCGCTGGAACCGGCGCGCTGCGATGCTCGTTCTCCGTTGGACTGACGGGAGTGCCCGGGGTAGGCCCGGCGGGCCGACGGCTACGATCTGCCTGGCTTCGGGGGTCGCGTGAATCGTCGCCAAGGCCGCTCCTAGGTGCGAATCTGCCCATCACCCAGCACGATGTACTTCTGCGAGGTCAGCCCCTCCAGTCCAACCGGCCCACGCGCGTGCAGCTTGTCGTTCGAAATACCGATCTCCGCGCCCAGCCCGTACTCGAATCCGTCGGCCAGGCGCGTGGAGGCATTCACCAGCACGGAGGCCGAGTCGACCTCCAGCAGGAAGCGCATCGCACGCGCGTTGTGCTCGGTGACGATCGCATCGGTGTGGTGGCTGCCGTAGCGGTTGATGTGCGCAATCGCTTCGTCCAGGCCGGCCACCGTGGCGATCGATAGCACCGCAGCCAGGTATTCGGTGCGCCAATCTTCCTCGGTGGCATCCTTCACGTCTGTCACGCCGTGCGCGGCCAGGATGCTTCGCGTTTCGGCGCATACCCGCAATTCGACTTTCTTGCCCGAATACAGGGCCGCAAGCGGCGGCAGCACCCGTGGCGCGATTGCGCGCGCCACCAATAGCGTCTCCATCGCGTTGCAGGTTCCGTGGCGATGTGTCTTCGCGTTGTCGGCGATGCGCAGTGCCTTGCTCACATCTGCGCCCTCGTCGATGTAGACGTGGCAGATACCGTCGAGGTGCTTGATCATGGGAACCCGGGTCTCGCGCATCAGCCGCTCGATCAGGCCTTTGCCGCCTCGCGGGATGACGACGTCGATGTACTCGGGCAGGGCGACCAGATGACCGACCGCTGCGCGGTCGGTCGTATCGATCAGCTGCACTGCCGCCGCCGGCAAGCCCTGCGACTGCAGCGCCTGCGCGCACAGTGCTGCCAGCAGGCGATTCGATCCGATCGCCTCGGAACCGCCGCGCAGCACGGCCGCGTTGCCGCTCTTGATGCACAAAGCGGCGGCGTCGATCGTCACATTGGGCCGGCTCTCATAAATGATCACGACCACGCCCAGCGGCACCCGCATCCTCCCGACACGGATACCGGACGGCATCGGGCGGATTTCGCTGATCGTTCCAACCGGATCGGGCAGGCCTGCCACCTGCAACACGCCGACCGCCATGTGCTCGATCGCTCGCTCGTTCAGCGTCAAGCGGTCCAGGAATGCCGGCTCCAGGCCGGCGTCACGCGCGCGCGCAAGGTCGTGCTGGTTCGCACTGATCAGTTCGGCCGCGCGGCTTCGAATTGCGGCGGCGATCGCCTCGAGCACGCGGTTCTTGACGGCGGTTTCGGCGCGCGCAAGGATCGTGGCCGCCTCGCGCGCGGCGCGGGCGCCGGCAAGCACCACCTGGTGGACATCCTGGGTGCGCTCGGTGTCCGACGGCGTTGCTGCGGCGGCGGTAGAGGGACTCACAAGTTAGCCTATGAAATCGATGCGGAAAGCGCGATGTCGGTCAATTCTAGCCACGGATCGCTGTCCGATCGTGGCGCAGGCAGGCCCTTGGCGATCCGATCCAATTGCGCGCAGCGGGCCAGAAGTTGCGCCAACCCGCGCTCCGAGACGCGCTCGAGCGCGCGCTCGGCCGCATTCAGTCGGGGGCCCCACACGCGCAATTCACGCGCACTCGCTGAAAACGGCCTGCCAGCGGCGGTCTCGTGCTTCAGCCGCAACAGCGTGCGAAGCTCTTCGGTCACCACCCACAGCGCGAGCGGCAGCGCCTCTCCTTCGGACCGCAGCCCCTCGATCGTTCGCTGGATGCGCGCGCGGTCACCGTCCAGGATCGCCCGCGGCAGCTCGAAGACGTCGTACCGTGCAACGTTCAGCACGCTGTCCTTGACCTGTTCGAACGTCAGTTCACCGGCCGGGAACAGCAGCGAAAGTTTGCCGATCTCCTGATGCGCCGCCAATAAATTGCCTTCGACCCGGTCGGCAAGAAACTCCAATGCCTCCGGCGGCGCAGATTGACGCTGCCGCTGCAGGCGGGAGCCGATCCAGGCCGGCAGGGCTGC
Source organism: Burkholderiaceae bacterium (assembly GCA_019236735.1). Classification (GTDB taxonomy): domain Bacteria; phylum Pseudomonadota; class Gammaproteobacteria; order Burkholderiales; family Burkholderiaceae_F; genus VBCK01. Next base: position 111,370 of record JAFAIM010000026.1, on the reverse strand, counting down.
GCGCTCCACCGGCGCAACGTCGACCCATACTCCGCTTTCCTCGAGCGCCTTGGCCCAGGCCGATTCGCGCGCGCTGCGTTCCAGCCGCGGCAGGCAGACGAGAGTGACCGCGTCGTCCGGCGCGCGTTCTGCGTAACGCACCAGCGCCTCACCCCCCTCCTTGCCGGGTTTCCCCGACGGAAGGCGCACTTCGACCGTGCGACGCTCGCCGAACAGCGAGGTGGAGCGCGCGGCTTCGTCCAGCAGCGACCAGTCGAAGCGGGAATCCGCGTGCAGCACGGTCCGCTCGGCAAAACCTGCATTGCGCGCAGCAGTGCGGATCGCGTCCTGGGCCTCGATCGCCAGCAACTCTTCGTCGCCCGACACCGCGTACAGGCGCGCCAGATGCGCCCGACCCAAAAGCGCTCCCAGGCGTTCAGCTTTGATCAGCATTGAGCCGGACTGCTGCGAGTCGGCGCAGCAGCTGTTGCACCAGGTCGGTCTGCATGTCGCGGTACAGCAGCGACTCCTCCGACTCCTTGGAGAGCACTTGGGAATCGTTGATCGAGATGTCGCGCTGCGCGCGCATTTCGGTCGGTGCAATGTATTCGCGGCCTTTGCCGTCGTGCAGGCGGAAGCGCAGGCGGTAGATCAGCTTGTATTCGACCGCGCGGCCTTGCGCATTGAGCGTCAATATCTCCTTGTCGCGCTGTTCGCCCAGGATTTCGAGAACGACGCTCGCCTGGCTCGCCTGCGACACCGTTCGGGTTTCGGTTCCGGCGCGAATCTGCCGACTCAGCGTGGCGCCGAGCGGAGAGTTCGGCGGCGTGTTGATGAAGATCGTGTCAAACGGCAGCTTCTGCTCGCCGCGCAGGTGAAAGCCGCATCCGGTCAGACCGATCGTCGCCAGCAGGCAGGCGGCGAGTCTGGCTGCGAGTTTGGCTGTCCTGACAGGCACCACCTAGACGACCACGTTGACGAGCTTGCCCGGCACGACCACGGTCTTTCGTACCGGCCCGGTGAGATAGCGCTGAATCGAGGCCTCGCCGAGCACGGCCGATTCGATCGCGGCGCGATCGGCTTCGGCCGGCACGCGCACCGAGCCGCGCAGCTTGCCGTTGACCTGCACCACCAGTTCGATCATGTCGGCCTTCAGCGCCTCCGGGTCGGGCCGCGGCCAGGCGGCATCGAGCAGCTCGCCCAACTGCGTTGCGAAACCAAGCTCTCCCCACAGCGCGTGCGCGATGTGCGGCGCGATCGGGTACAGCATTCGCAGCAGGATCGACACGGACTCGCGCAGCACCGCCGCCGACGCCGGCGCGCCGGCGCCGGAGGCAGAGAAATCGGCGAGAGCGTTGAGCATCTTCATCGCGCCGGATACAACGGTGTTGTATTGCAGGCGCTCGTAGTCGAAATCGGCCTGCTTCAACAGTAAGTGCACGGTGCGGCGCAACGCGCGCTGGTCGGCATCGAGTTGCGTGGGGTCCAGCGATGGCGCCCGCCGAACCTGCTCGTGCCGTTCGTGGCAGTACTGCCATAGGCGGCGCAGGAAGCGGTAGGTTCCCTCGGCGCCGGAGTCGGACCATGCTGCACTTTGGTCCGGCGGGCCGGCGAACATTACAAACGCGCGCGCGGTGTCGGCGCCATAGCGGGCGATGATGTCGCGCGGCTCAACCACGTTGTTTTTGCTCTTGGACATCTTCTCGATGCCGCCCAGCATCACCGGCTGGCCGTCCTCGCGCGCGATTGCGCCGATCGGCCGGCCCCGATCGTCGAGCCGGACTTCGACTTCGGCCGGGTAGAACCAGCGGCGACGGCCATTTTCGTCGTCGCGGTAGTAGCAGTCGTTCAGCAGCATTCCCTGCGTGAACAGGCGCAAAAATGGCTCGTCGAAGGAGAGCAGGCCGAGGTCGCGCATCACGCGTGTCCAGAAGCGCGCATACAGCAAGTGGAGGACCGCGTGCTCGATTCCGCCGATGTACTGGTCCATCGGCATCCAGTAGTCGTTGCGCTCATCCACCATCGCGTGCGTCGCGTCCGGCGAGCAATAGCGCATGAAGTACCACGACGAATCGACGAACGTGTCCATCGTGTCGGTTTCGCGACGTGCAGATCCCCCGCAGCACGGGCACTCGCAGCGGATGAACGGGTCGTAGCGGGCGAGGGGACTGCTGCCACCGTCGGGGACGAGGTTCTCGGGCAGCACTACCGGCAGGTCGGACTCCGGAACGGGGACCTCGCCGCACGCATCGCAGTGGACGATCGGGATCGGCGTTCCCCAGTAGCGCTGGCGCGAGATGCCCCAATCGCGCAGGCGGTACTGCACCTGCATGCTGCCGAGGCCACGCGCCTGCAGATCGCGAGCGATCGCGGCAACGGCTGCGTCGTAGCCGAGGCCGTCATACGGTCCCGAGTTGACGCACACGCCACGCTGCTTGTCCGCGTACCAGGCTTGCCAGCGGTCGGCCGAGAACGTTTCGCCCGGCACCGCGATCACCTGGCGGACCGCAAGCCCGTAGCGTTGCGCGAACTCCAGATCGCGCTCATCGTGGCCGGGAACTCCCATCACCGCGCCTTCGCCGTAGCTCATCAGCACGTAGTTGCCGACCCACACCGGCACCGGTTCGCCGGTGAGCGGATGCTCGACCGCAAATCCCGTCGGAATTCCGCGCTTCTCGAGCATTGCCAGCTGCGCTTCCGACACGCCCCCCTGTTGGCATTCCAACAGGAAGTCGCGAACGCGCGCATCGTCGCGCGCCAGGCGCTGTGCAAGAGGGTGCTCGGCCGCCAGCGCGACAAACGTCACTCCCATGATCGTGTCGGCGCGAGTCGTGAACACGCGCAACAAGCCGCTCGCCCCGTCGATCTGATACGGAAAACCGAAGTTGACGCCTGCGCTGCGACCGATCCAGTTCTCCTGCATCAGCCGCACCTGAGGCGGCCAGTGATCGAGCTTTGCGAGCGCATCGAGCAGCTCGTCTGCGTAGCGCGTGATCGCCAGGTAGTACCCGGGGATTTCGCGTTTCTCGACAATCGCGTTGGAGCGCCAGCCACGGCCGTCGATCACCTGTTCGTTGGCCAGCACTGTCTGATCGACCGGATCCCAATTCACCACCTGGGTCTTGCGGTACGCGATTCCGCGCTCGCGCATCTTCAGGAACAGCCACTGGTTCCAGCGGTAGTACTGCGGATCGGAGGTGGACAGCTCGCGCGACCAGTCGAAAGCGAGGCCGAGCGGCTGCATCTGTGACTTCATCTCGGCGATGTTGTCGTAGGTCCAGCGCGCCGGCGCAACCCCCTTTTCGATCGCCGCGTTCTCGGCCGGCAGCCCGAAGGCGTCCCACCCCATCGGTGTCATCACGTTGTAGCCGCGCATCCGGTGCACGCGGTACATCACGTCGTTCAGCGTGTAGTTGCGAACATGGCCCATGTGCAGTTTGCCGCTCGGATACGGCAACATCGAGCACACGTAGAACTTCGGTTTGGGTCGCCCAGAGGCGTCGCGCGCGTGTTCGCGCGCCCGATACGCGTCGGTCGAGCGCCAGTGGGCCTGTGCCTCCGATTCGACTTCCTGGGGGGAGTATTTCTCTCTCACGCGACGATTGTAGCGAACGTAGAATGCTCTCCGTGGTGCGTTTCCTCGAAGGCCTCAATCCGCCGCAGCTCGCAGCGGTCACCGAATCGGGCGGTCACGTGCTCGTGCTGGCTGGCGCGGGCAGCGGCAAGACTCGCGTACTGACCACTCGGATCGCCTGGCTGATGCAACAGGGCAGGGTGGGCGCTGCGCAGATTCTGGCGGTCACGTTCACGAACAAGGCCGCGCGCGAGATGATCGCCCGCATCGAGGCGATGCTTCCGATCGGAACGCGCGCGATGTGGATCGGCACGTTCCATGGCCTGTGCAACCGCATGCTGCGGGCACATTATCGCGACGCGCAGTTGCCGTCGACCTTTCAGATCCTCGATTCGCAGGATCAGTTGTCGGCGATCAAGCGGTTGCTGAAGACCGCCGGCGTCGATGAGGTGCGCTGCCCGCCGCGCGAGGTGCAGATGTTCATCAATGGAGCGAAGGAGGCCGGCCTGCGCGCGCGCGACCTCGCTTCGGAAGGGTCGCGGGACCGCCTGTGGGTGGAGCTGTTCGATGCGTACGACCGGCAATGCCAGCGAGAAGGCGCCGTCGATTTCGCCGAGCTGCTGCTGCGTTCGTACGAGCTGCTGGCGCGCAACGAGCCGCTCCGCCTGCACTATCAGCAGCGATTCCGCCACATCCTGATCGACGAATTCCAGGACACCAATGTTCTTCAATATCGCTGGCTCAAGCTGCTGGCGGGCCCTGAAAGCACGCTGTTTGCGGTCGGCGACGACGATCAATCGATCTATCGCTTCCGCGGCGCCAACGTCGGCAACATGGCGGACTTCGAGCGCGAGTTTGCCGCCTCGCGCGTGATCAAGCTCGAACAGAACTACCGCTCGTTCGGCCACATCCTGGATGCGGCCAATTGCCTGATTCGCCACAACACCCAGCGCCTCGGCAAGAACCTGTGGACTGGCGCGGGGCAGGGCGAGCGGGCGGTGCTGTTCGAGGCCGACTCGGATGGATTGGAAGCATCGTGGGTCGTCGAGCAAGCGCGCGAGCTGATCGACAGCGGTGCGCGACCGTCCGACGTCGCGGTCCTGTACCGCTCGAATGCGCAGTCGCGCATCCTGGAGCACGCGCTTTTCATCGCCGGGCTGCCGTACCGTGTCTACGGCGGGCTACGCTTTTTCGAGAGGGCCGAGGTGAAAAACGCCCTCGCCTACCTGCGTCTGACCAACAACCCGTACGACGATGCTTCGTTCGTTCGCGCGGTGAATTTTCCGCCGCGCGGGATCGGGGCGCGCACGCTGGAGCAGCTCCAAGATGCGGCTGCGGCGGGACGCTGCAGTCTGTACGCAGCGATCGGCTCGATCCAGGGACGCACGGTCGCGACGCTCGCGCCGTTCGCGCAGCTGATCGAGGAGTTGCGGACCGCCGCAGCGGAGCAAACGTTACCCGATCTGGTGGCTCTTGCGATCCAGCAAAGCGGCCTTGCCGCGCATTACCGGCAGGAGAGGGACGGCCAGGAGCGAGTACAGAACCTCGAAGAGCTGGTGAATGCTGCGACCGGATTCGCGCAGGAGGAGGCATTCGGCGGCGCGCCTGCGGCGGCTGCCGTCCGGCGCGAGGGCGAGCAGGAGCAGGTGGAGCCTCTCGCCGCCTTCCTGGCGCACGCTTCGCTGGAGGCGGGCGACAACCAGGCCGGCCAAGGCCAGGATGCACTGCAGTTGATGACGGTGCATTCGGCCAAAGGGCTGGAGTTCGAGGCCGTGTTTATCACGGGACTGGAAGAGGGGCTGTTTCCGCACGATAACAGCCTGAGCGAGGGCGGTGGCCTCGAGGAGGAGCGGCGGCTGATGTACGTGGCGATCACGCGCGCGCGCCGGCGACTGTTTCTGAGTCTGGCGCAATCGCGCCTGCTGCACGGGCAGACGCGCTACGGTATCCGCTCGCGCTTTCTCGAGGAGTTGCCGGCCGAATCGGTGCGCTGGCTGGCGCCGCGCCGCTCGCGCACACCGGCGGCACTATCTGCCTGGGCGATGCCACCCCCGGCTGCCACGAGTGCGGCGGGAGGCGACACAGGACATCACGGGCTTCGCGTCGGGCAGCTGGTGCGGCATTCCAAGTTCGGCGATGGCGTCGTGCTGCGGCTGCAAGGCGCCGGCGCCGACGCACGAGCGCAGATCCAATTTAGCTCGGCGGGAACCAAGGAGCTGCTGCTGTCGGTGGCGAAGCTGGAAGCAGCGTGAAACCGCGTTACCTACAGAATCCGAGTGAGGTCCTGCGTGAGGGCTGGGGCTGATCGAGGATCGGGAGGCGCGCGAGAAGGCACGTCTGACGGCGTTGCGGGGGGCTGCTCGCGTCGGAGTTGCCGATGTCGAGTCCGGGCGGTTCCGGACATTCGACTCGCAGGAAGAGCTCGAGCGGTACCTGTCCAAGATTGCTGACGAGGTGGTCAGCCCCCCTGAATATTCGAGACCGACCCCAATCCGGTCGCAAAAGGTGCTGCAGACCGGCCCTTCGCAGGGCGCAGAGTCTTCACTCCTTTGCAAGCTTCTCCCAGAGCTGCCTTGGAGAAAGGACGCTCATGTGCTCGATCGCCCGAATCGCGAGCAACTCCTTGTCGCCGGTTACGAAGATTTCGACGTTGGCGGCCAATGCGCATGCGAGGACAGGAAGGTCGTCGCGATCCTTGATCTTCACCGCAGGCAAGCGAGCGGACGGTGCTGCAACTTCGAATTCTTCGAGCTCAGCGCGTACCCGCCTCAGCTCGCGAGTCGGGACTTTCAGCTTTTCGCCGAGAACTCGAAGCAGCTCATCGATAACCGGCGTTCCGACGATCAGATCGTGACCTAGCGCGATGCGCTCGTACAACTCTGCGCACAGGCCTCGCGACGTCAAAGCGCTGGCGAGCACATTGGTGTCGAAGAACATCCTCACGAGATGTCGCGGAACACGTCTTCGTCGGTCAGCCAGCCGGCCGCCTCCGCGTACGGCATCAGTTTGCCGCGAAGGGTCCGAAATCTCTGAATGGCGAGCTGCCTGCGCAGTGCTTCTCGGGCGATTTCACTCTTGGGCCGACCAGCCCGTCTGGCCAGCCGCTCCAGCTCGCGCGCAAGTTTGTCGTCCATGCGGATTGTCAGAGTGCCCATGTGGAGTCGTGTGAGTTGACTGAGTAAGACATTGTAACACGGTTTCGATCTGGCTTAGAAAGCGGTATTCGAAATGCCGACGTATCGATATCCACAGCGACGATCACCTACACCCAGGGCAGATCGCGCTGTTTGATCCGTAGCCGCAGCATCCTTCCGAACCAGGCCGGGTCATGCGGCTTCAGCAGTGTTGCCGGCCGCGGCAGGTGAAGGTCGTACAGCCGCGAGATCCAGAAGCGCAGAGCGGCGGCCCGCAGCGCGGTGCGCCACGCGAGGCGCTCCGATTCCTCGAGCGGGCGCACTTCATGGTAGGCGCGCAACAGCGCGTGTGCGCGCGGCGAGTCGAATTCGCCGCTGGCCCCACTGACGCACCAGTCGTTCACGGTCACCGCCAGATCGAACAGCCAGGCCGTGCAGCCGGCAAAATAAAAATCGATCACCCCGCCGATATGGTCGCCGTCGAACAACACGTTGTCGCGGAACAAGTCCGCGTGTACGGCACCGGCCGGCAGCTGTTCGAACGCAGCGCTGCGCACGAAGCTGTCCTGGAAAATCAGCTCCTCTGCCAGTTCCTGGAACTGATCGTCCGGGATCAAGGGTTCCAACTTGGGCAATGCGCTCTTCCACCACCCGATGCCGCGCAGGTTCGGCTGGAACAGCGGAAAGTCCCGCGCCTGCTGGTGCATGTTGGCCAGGAAGTTGCCGACCTGGGCGCATTGCGCGGCGGTCGGGCTCATCACGGCATGCCCAGGCAAGCGCGTGACGAGCGCGGCCGGCTTGCCGCGCACCTTGCTCAGAAGTTCGCCGTCGAGCGTGACGGACGGCTCCGGCGCGGGCAGGCCGCGCTGCGCCAGGTGTTTCATCAAGCCGAGGTAAAACGGCAGATGCTCCGCGTCGAGCCTTTCGAACACGGTCAGTACGAAGCGACCGCCGCTCGTCGTGACGAAGAAGTTGCTGTTCTCGATTCCGGACGGTATGCCGGCAAAGTCGAGCAGTTGCCCGACCGAGTAGCCGGCGAGCAGCGCAACGATTTCGTTGCGCGTGAGCGCGGTAAATACGGCCATGTTTGCCCGCCGGGAAGGCGCGAGCCTGTCAGAAATCGATCCGGAAGAAGCGCGGCACCGACAGCTGCGGATGCGGTTGCAGAACCGTTCCCGGTTCCTGGTCGTCCAGATGGTCCATCGTATAGTGATAGGTGAACCCGGCCGGTGTCACGATGACCTCCGAAACGCGCCGGCCCACGTGCTTCTGCTCGATTTGGACATCGCGTTCCGGCTTCGGCACCGCCGGGTTGCCGTCAGCCGCCTCGGTGCTTTGTGGGCCCGACTGGTCTGGAACCTGCGCGGATGCGGGCGCGGGCTTGGTCGCTTCCGAAGGTGCACCCACCGGAGGCGCAAGCTCATCGGCGGCCTGCGCTTCGGCGCCAAACAGCACCATCATCGAGGCCACGCACGCTTGCAGCGCGAACGCAGCACACAGTCCCCACACTCCCGGCGCATGGGAATTGCGCGGATGGCGCGGCAGGCGAACCTCACCCATGCGCCCATTGTACGTTCCCGCGGGAAATTGGGCGGCGCGCGGCAGGCGCCTCGCCGCTGCGGCTTACAAGTAGAGCAGCTGCTCGCGTTCCACCGCCGTTTGCAGGAAGCCGCGCATCTCGTAGAAATCGAAGATCGCGTCGACCACCTGGTCGGCATCCTCGACTACCTGCATCAGGCTCAGATCCTGTTCGTCGATCATTCCGTCGACCACGAGCCGTTCGCGCATCCAGTCCAGCAGTCCCCGCCAGAAGGATCCATCGACCAGCACGATCGGGATCTTGCGACCCGCCCCGGTCTGGATCAGCGTGAGCGCCTCGCTCAGCTCGTCCAGCGTGCCGAATCCGCCGGGCATCACGACGTACGCTGCGGCATGCTTCACGAACGCCACCTTGCGCGCGAAAAAATGGCGGAACCGCAACGAGATGTTCTGATAGGCGTTGCCGCATTTTTCGCGCGGCAGTTCGATGTTCAGCCCCACGCTCGGCGATGGGCCGCTGAACGCCCCCTTGTTGGCCGCTTCCATGATGCCGCCGCCGCCACCGCTGATGACCGCGAACCCGGCATCGGACAACTTGCGGGCGATCCGAACCGCGAGCTCGTAGCGCGGCGAGCCAACGGGCGTGCGGGCGCTGCCGAATACCGATACCGCGGGGCGGACTTCCGAGAGGCGTTCGGTCGCCTCGACGAACTCCGAGACAATTCCCCACATCTGCCAGGATTCGCGTGCCTTGACGCTGGTGGCGCGGTCCGGGGTCGCGATCGCTCGCAGGGTCGGGATATTCTTCTGCCGGTCGATCATTTTCGTCTCCTGACGTCTTACGTACCTGGGACCAGGTTGAGCCGCTCAAAGTTCGAATCGCTGCCGAAATGAAAACACTATTGCTGGTAGATGGTTCGGGCTACCTGTACCGCGCCTTCCACGCGATGCCCGACCTGCGCACGTCGGCAGGCGAACCCACCGGAGCGATCCGCGGGTTCGTCGGCATGCTGCGCGTGCTCGAGGCGCAATCGCCTGCCGAATACCGCGCCTGCGTGTTCGATGCCAAGGGTAAGACGTTTCGCGACGATCTGTTCGCCCAATACAAGGCCAATCGACCCGCCATGCCGGACGACCTGTCGGTGCAGATTGCCCCGATTCACGAAGCGGTGCAGGCGCTGGGCTGGCCGGTGCTGGAGATCCCCGGGGTCGAGGCGGACGATGTGATCGGCACCCTCGCCGAGCATGCCCGCCGCGAGGGCTTTCACACCGTGATCGTGAGCGCCGACAAGGACCTGGCGCAGTTGGTCGGCCAGGATGTCGAGCTGCTCGACACGATGAGCCGCGACGGTGGCCCGCCGCGGCGCTTCGACCGCGACGGCGTGATCGCCCGCTTCGGCGTTGCGCCGGAGCGGATCGTCGATTACTTGACGCTGGTGGGTGACAGCGTCGACAACGTGCCTGGCGTGGAGAAAGTCGGGCCGAAGACCGCCGCGCGCTGGCTTGCCGAATACGGTTCGCTGGATGGAGTGCTGCAGCACGCGAATGAGATTGGAGGCGCTGCGGGAGAGAACCTGCGCAAAGCCGTAAATTGGCTGCCCACCGCTCGCGCCCTCGTGACGGTCCGAACCGATGCCGACCTCTCGGCGCACCTGCCCGGCCTGGAAGCGCTGCGGTCGCGCGCACCGGACACCGAAGCGCTGCGCAAGCTGTTCGAGCGTTTCGAGTTCCGCGCCTGGCTCAGAGACGCGGATTCCACGGCCGCTCAGGCGGTCGCCGCAAGCGAGGCGCCGGCGCGACCAGCGGTGCCTGCGCCGCCGGTTCACTACGAAACCGTGCTCCGAGCAGAGCAACTGGAGCGATGGATCGAGCGGATTGAGGCTGCGCCGCTGGCGAGTCTCGACACCGAGACGACTTCGCTCGACCCGATGGCGGCGCGCCTGGTCGGCATATCGGTTTCGGTGGCCGAGCATCAAGCCTGCTACATCCCCGTTGCGCACCGCTACACCGGGGCGCCGGCGCAGCTCGCTCTGGAGCACGTGCTGGAACGGTTGCGGCCGTGGCTGCAGTCGACGCGCCCAAAGGTCGGCCAGAACGCGAAGTACGACGCGCACGTTTTCGCAAATCACGGTGTGCACCTGGCAGGCGTCGAGCACGACACCTTGCTGCAGTCCTATGTGCTGGAGTCGCATCGTGGCCATGACATGGACGCGCTCGCGGAGCGCCACCTCGGGCGCCGCACGATCACGTACGAGCAGGTGTGCGGCAAGGGTGCGCGCCAGATCGGTTTCGAAGAGGTCGCGATCGATCGAGCCACCGAATACGCCGCCGAGGATGCGGAGGTCACTCTGGCGCTGCACGGAGTCCTTTGGCCGCGCATCCGCGAGCACGAGGGATTGCAGTTCGTCTACCGGTCGATCGAGATTCCCGTCTCGCGCGTGCTATTCGAGATGGAACGAACCGGCGTGCTGATCGATCCGGAACAGCTGGCCTCCCAGAGCCGGCAACTGGGCGAGCGCATCGTTGCGCTGGAGGCCAAGGCCCACGAGCTGGCGGGGCAACCCTTCAATCTCGGTTCGCCGAAGCAGATCGGCGACATCCTGTTCGGCAAGCTCGGGCTGCCGGTCCAGAAGAAGACCGCGACCGGAGCGCCGAGCACCGACGAGGATGTGCTGGAGCGGCTCGCAGCCGATTACCCGCTGCCGAAGACCTTGCTCGAGCACCGGGCGCTGTCAAAGCTGAAATCGACCTATTGCGACAAGCTGCCGGCCATGGTGCGCCCGGACACCGGCCGCGTTCACACGACCTACGGTCAGACGATCGCGATCACCGGGCGCCTGGCGTCTTCCGATCCGAACCTGCAAAACATTCCGATCCGCACCGTCGAGGGGCGGCGCATTCGGGAAGCGTTCATCGCACCGCCGGGGTCGCGCATCGTGTCTGCGGACTACTCGCAAATCGAGCTGCGGATCATGGCGCATCTGTCGGACGACACCGGCCTACTGGAGGCGTTTGCGAAGGGCCAGGATGTGCACCGCGCCACCGCGGCGGAAGTTTTCGGCGTCACCGTCGACGAGGTCACGCCGGATCAGAGGCGCACCGCGAAGGTGATCAATTTCGGCCTGATGTACGGAATGACCGCTTTCGGGCTGGCGACAAACCTCGGAATCGGCAAGGACCAGGCGCGCGGCTATATCGAGCGCTATTTCGCGCGCTACCCTGGCGTTGCGCGCTACATGGATGCGACTCGCGCGCTGGCGAGACGGCAGGGGTATGTCGAGACGGTGTTCGGGCGGCGCCTGTGGCTGCCGGAGATCAATTCGCACAACGGGCCGCGCCGGCAGGCCGCCGAGCGTGCCGCCATCAACGCGCCGATGCAGGGCACCGCGGCCGATTTGATCAAGCTGGCGATGATTGCGACGGCCGAATGGCTGCAGCGCGAATCGCTGCGTACACGTCTGATCATGCAGGTGCACGACGAGCTCGTATTCGAGGTGCCGGATGCGGAGCTCGAGCGCGTACGCTCGCGTGTTCCCGAGTTAATGGACAACGTTGCGTCGCTGAAGGTGCCGTTGGCGGTAGACGCCGGGGTCGGCATGAACTGGGACGAGGCGCATTGACCGCGGAAGAGCTCCGCTGCGACGTATTGGTCGCCGGTGGCGGGATCAATGGCGCTGCGATCGCGCGCGATGCGGCCGGCCGCGGTCTTTCGGTGATTTTGTGCGAGCAGGACGATCTGGCATCGCACACCTCGTCGGCTTCTACCAAGCTGATCCACGGTGGTTTGCGATACCTGGAGCACGGCAAGATCCGGCTGGTGCACAAAGCGTTGCGCGAGCGCGAAGTGCTGCTGCGGGTGGCGCCTCACCTGGTACGCCCGCTGCGGCTGGTACTGGTGCACGAGGCTTCGATGCGGCCGGCCTGGATGCTGCGCGCGGGTCTGTGGCTGTACGACCGGATGGGCGGCAGTTCGAGCCTGCCGTCATCGCGCCGGGTCGATCTGGCCGCTCATCCTGCGGGCGCTGCGTTGCGGCCGGGGCTGCGAACGGGATTCGAGTTTTCCGACGCATGGACGGACGACGCGCGCCTGGTCGTGACAGCAGCGATCGATGCAGCCGAAAGAGGTGCGCGCATCTTTACGCGCACGTGCATTGCGCGTGCCCGACGGGAAGGCAGCACGGAAGGAAGCGGGGAAGGCAGCGGCTGGCTTGCAGAAGCCAAGCCCCAGGAAGGGAGCGCGATCCGCATTCGGGCGCGAGCGCTGGTCAACGCAACCGGACCTTGGGCCGATCGCTTCCTGCGCGATATGTGCGCAATTGAATCGCAACGTCGGCTGCGCCTGGTCAAGGGCAGCCATCTGGTCGTTCGTCGAGCCCTCGGCCACTCCTACGCGTACATGCTGCAGGCACCGGACCGGCGCATCGCCTTTGTGATCCCGTTTGAGGATCGCTTCACGCTGATCGGCACAACCGACGTCGAGGTACAGGATGAGCCCGGTGCCAGCCGCATCGAAGATTCCGAGATCGGATATTTGTGCGAGCTTGCCAACAATTACTTCAGAGCACCCCTGGGCGCGTCCGACATCGCGTGGACGTTCTCCGGTGTGCGCCCGCTGATCGACGACGGAGCGGGGCCTTCGGAGTTGACTCGGGATTACTCGCTGGAGCTGCACCGCGAGCGGGATTGCGCCCCATTGCTGACGGTGTGGGGCGGCAAGATCACGACGTTCCGCACGCTCGCAGAGGAGGCGGGCGACGCATTGGTGGGCAGCCTGGGTTGCGGCCGCAGCCGCTGGACTCGCGATGCGGTGCTGCCCGGCGGCGACGTTCCGGCCGTGCCGGGGGCGACCGGCGATGGCGCGGCCGCGCTCGAAGCTTTCGTCGCGGCTCTGAGCTCGCAGTACCGATGGCTTGCGCCGCAGGTATTGCGCAGGATGGCGCGAGCCTATGGAACCCGCATCAGCGCGGTGCTCGGTTCGGCCAAAAATGCCGGCGACCTGGGCGAGCGGATTGCCGATGGTCTGTACGAGGCGGAACTGGAGTACCTCGCTGCGCGGGAATGGGCCCGATCAGCGCAGGATGCGTTGTGGCGCCGATCGAAGCTCGGATTGCATCTGCCGGAGGCGAATCGACGGCGGGTGGCCGATTGGTTCGAACGGCGACAGAAATGAGAAAATGGCGACAAGGCGCTCCGGAGGTCGTCGGCCAGTGAGGAGAGACTCGTTTCTGCGGCGTTTGCGCGACGCGGGGGGAGGTATCTGGCCCCTGTTGTTGTTGCTCGCGGTGTCCTGGCCGCTACATGCCGACAACGCAAAGCCTTTGACCGCGATGCTGCTCGTTGCGCGGTCCGAACTGCCGGATCCGAATTTTCGGGACTCAGTGGTGCTCGTGATGAACAACCTCGGCGCTGCACCGGCTGGCGTGATCGTCAACCGCCCGACGAAAGTCCCGGTCTCGCACCTGTTTCCGGATCTGGAACGCCTGGCGCAAGTTCACGACAAGATCTACTTCGGTGGCCCTGTCGAAATCGAAACCGTTTGGTTTCTTTTTCGCGCCGACAAGCCGGCCGAGCATGCGGTCCAGGCCTTTGAGGGCGTCTACGTCAGCGCCGACCGGGATTTGCTGCGCGAACTTCTCGGCCGAGACAAACCGATGGAGGGTCTGCGGGTCTTCGTCGGGCACTCCGGATGGGCGCCTGGTCAACTCGAGGGCGAGATCGTTCGCGGAGACTGGACGCTCGCGCCTGCCGAGCCAGAGGCGGTCTTTCACAACAAGTCCGAACATCCATGGCCTGCAGAGCCGGCGCCGAACAAAACGCGCACTCTCCGCGGCGTCAGTTCGTGAAGACGTCGCTGGCTGCGGGTTTCGCAGCGGCGGTGTCCCCGATCGAACTGCGCGCCGTCATCCACACCGACGCGAGCGCACTGATCGCCGGCGAACTTCGGATTCCCACCTCGAGCGGCCCGATGCCCGCGTATCGGGCGAAGCCTGACAAAGGCGATCACTTGCCGACGCTGCTGGTTGTGCACGAGATCTTCGGCGTGCACGAGCACATCCGGGATGTGTGTCGCCGCTTCGCGAAACTCGGGTACCTCGCGATCGCACCCGATCTTTTCGCGCGCTACGGCGACGCTTCTGCGATTTCGGATATGCAGGCGCTGATGCGCGACATCGTCTCGAAGGTTCCGGACTCCGAGGTGCTGTCCGATCTGGATCGAACTGCGCGCTGGGCGGCGGAGAACGGCGGAGATCCGGAGCGCCAAGGTGTGACGGGCTTCTGCTGGGGCGGGCGCATCACCTGGCTTTATGCAGCAGCGCAGCCCCGGCTAAAGGCGGCTGCTGCGTGGTACGGACAGCTGATCGGAGAGCCGAGCGCCAATCGCCCGCGGCACCCGATCGACCTGGCTGCTTCGCTCAAGGTACCGGTGCTCGGACTATACGGAGGGGCGGACGCAGGGATCCCACTGGATACGATCGAGCGGATGAAGGCTGCGCTCGCGTCGGCTCCGGTACGCGGCGCCGAGTCGCGGTTTATCGTCTACCCGGACGCGCCGCACGCGTTCTTCGCCGACTACCGCCCGAACTACCGCGAGCAGGCGGCGCACGACGCTTGGGCGCGCTGCCACGAATGGTTTGTCCGGCATGGGCTTTCCTGATTTCCCTGGCCCTGGCGTGCGCGAAGCCAGCGCGGCGGTTGCGCCGTGCTGACACTGATCCTCATCCTCCTGGCCAATGCATTTTCCACGCTGATCTCGATCGGCCTGGCCGCTGCACTGAGCTTCCGTCTGCTTGCCGGCGTAGTCGACCGGATGGTTTCGGTCGCCGCTGGTGTCCTGCTCGCGACCGCTCTCGTGCAGCTGCTGCCCGAAGCGATCGGCTCGAACCTGTTGGACGCCGATCGGCTTGGATGGGTGCTGACCGCCGGGATCGTCGGCTTTTTCATCCTCGAGAAGCTGACGTTGATCCACCACACACACCATCACGAGGGCGATCCGCACGAGCACCCGCACGGCTACGACGCGCACGAGGCGGGTCGCGGGGCTTGGCCGATCCTGGTCGGCGACGCATTCCACAATTTCGGCGACGGCGCGGTGATCGCGGCTGCGTTCCTGCTCGATCTGCGCGGCGGCTTTCTAACCGCTGCTGCCGTCTTTGCGCACGAGGTTCCGCACGAGATCGGAGACTTCATGATCTTGCTGAACGCCGGTTTCACCCGTCGGCGCGCGTTCGGCTTCATGCTGATCTCGGGCCTGTCGGCGCTGCTGGGCGGAACGGCCGGCTACTTCCTGCTCGACGCCAACCGCGTGCTGGTGCCGTACGCGCTGCTGATCGCCGCGGCCAGCTTCATTTACATCGCGCTGTCGGACCTGCTGCCGGAGATGATGCGTCGCAAGCCGCTGAGCAGCTCGGTGCCGGAAGTGATCCTCGTGCTTTGTGGCGTGGCACTGGCGGGGCTGATCCGGGCGACCCTGGGTCACGGCTGACCGTCGCGGCTGACGAGCAAGCAAAACGCGCCGCTGACGAGCAAGCGCAGCGGAGGGTACGGGCCTTCCGAGCGTCAGGGATCGCTGCCGACCGCGATTGGTCGGGCCGGATCCGAGATCCACTGGCTCCATGAACCCGGGTACAGCCGGGCGCCGTCGATTCCGGCTCGTTTCAGTGCCAGCACGTGATGACAGGCGGTGACGCCCGAGCCGCACTGGAGGATCACGCCTTCGCCGCGGCGCTGGCCAAGAAGCGCCGAGAACTCCGAACGCAGTTGCTCTGCCGGTTTGAAACGTCCGTCCGGCAGCAAATTCGCCTGCCAGAAGCGGTTCACTGCGCCCGGAATGTGTCCGCCCACAGCGTCGATCGTTTCGTTGCGGCCGTCGTAGCGGTCAGGAGCGCGCGCGTCGATGATCAGCGACTTGGAATCCGTTCGCGCCGCTTGAACCATTTGCACTTCGGCGACCTGCTCGAGCGCCTTGCCGCGCTGGAAGCGCCCACGGGGCACTCGCACCTCGCCGGCCTGTGTCGCAACGCCGGCTTGCAGTGCTGCCTGCCAACCTCCGTCGAGCAGTGCCACCCTGGCATGCCCGAGCCAGCGCGCCAGCCACCATAGCCGGCCGGCATACGAGCCGCCTCCCGCGTCGTAGGCGACGATCTGCGTATCCGGATCGATACCCCAGCTGCGGAAGCGCTCGGCCAACAGGTCGGGGTCGGGAAGAGGGTGGCGCCCACTTCCGGGGGTTTTCAAGCCCGAAAGGTCGCGGTCCAGGTGCGCGAAAACGGCACCCAGGATGTGGGATTCCATATAGGACTGTTCGCCGGCCTGCGGCCGCAGCAGATCGTGACGGCAGTCGATCACACGCCAGCTGGGGTTTCCCGCATTCCAGCGTAGCGTATCTGCGTCAACGAGGCTGTCGTGTGATTCGTTCTGTGGCACGGGCTCGCGGGTCGGAACGTGTGGAAACGCAACGCATACCCCCTGCTCCGTGGGGGCGGTTGCGGGCGATGAACTAAAATACGTTAACAAAAAAGGAGGCGGGTTGCGCGCCCTGCCAGGTGCGGGTAAGCGGATGGCTGAATCCACTTCTAGTACTTCAACCCCGGTCGAAGGTCTGACTTTCGAGCAGGCTCTCGAGCAACTCGATCAACTGGTGCGGCGTATGGAATCCGGCGATCTCGGCCTGGACGAATCGATCGCGGCGTACCGCCGTGGAGCCGAGCTTGCCCGTTTTTGCCAGGGCAGGCTGGCCGATGCCGAGCGCCAGATTCAGTTGCTCGACGAAGACGTGCTCAGGAATTTCACTCCGGCCGAACCATCGGGCTCGACAACGTGAGGGTCGCGTCGCTTCCCGCGCGTGCGATCGGCACGCCACAGGCCGAGAGCTTGCCGGATTGGATTGCCGCTCGGCAGGCGCGCTTCGAGAGGTTCGTCGCAGCGCAGCTGCCCGCCGAGGAATCCGAGCCGCGGCGCCTGCACGTGGC
Organism: Burkholderiaceae bacterium; assembly: GCA_019236735.1. Lineage (GTDB taxonomy): Bacteria > Pseudomonadota > Gammaproteobacteria > Burkholderiales > Burkholderiaceae_F > VBCK01. The sequence goes on along the minus strand of JAFAIM010000026.1, from coordinate 94,175 downwards.
GATGCGCTACGCCGTGCTGAACGGCGGCAAGCGCGTTCGCCCGCTGCTGGTGTATGCCGCCGGCGAGTTCGCGGCGGCTTCGGACTCGGCGCTGGATCCGATCGCAGCTGCGGTCGAATACGTTCACGCCTACTCGCTCGTGCATGACGACATGCCCTGTATGGACGACGATGTGTTGCGGCGGGGAAAGCCGACGGTGCACGTCGCTTTCGACGAGGCGACCGCGATGCTGACGGGCGATGCGCTGCAGGCCGAAGCGTTCCGCGTGCTGGCCGATGCGTCGTTCGAGCCGCAAGTCGGCATCGCTCTAATCCGGCAGCTCGCTCACGCTGCCGGTACGCGCGGAATGTGCGGCGGGCAGGCGATCGATCTTGCCGCGGTCGGGCGGAAGATGAGCGCCGAGGAACTGGAAACGATGCACCGGATGAAAACCGGGGCGCTGTTGCGGGCCGCCGTCATGATGGGAGCGGCCGCCGGCCGCGTGCGCGCTCCCGAGCAGGCCGCACTAATGCAGTACGCTGAGGCGATCGGCCTCGCCTTCCAGGTCGTCGATGATTTGCTGGATGCGGAGTCCACCTCCGCCGAACTGGGCAAGACCGCGGGCAAGGACCAGAAACAAAGCAAACCCACATACGTCTCGGTGCTCGGTGCCGAGGCAGCGCGTCGCTGGGCAGAGCGGCTGCGTTGCGACGCGCATGAAGCGCTGGCCAGTCTCGGGGCCGACGCGCGGCCGCGCTCCGCGCGACTCGCGCAATTGGCCGACCTGATCGTGCAACGCCGGAGTTGATTCGTGTACAGCTTGCTTCAAACCATCGCCGACCCGGCCGACCTTCGGCGCCTCGAACGCGGCCAGCTGCCGCACCTGGCCGACGAGCTGCGTTCCTTCGTACTCGAATCCGTTTCGAGAACCGGCGGACACCTGAGCTCGAACCTCGGGACAGTCGAACTGACGATCGCGCTGCATTACGTCTTCAACACGCCCGAAGACCGGATCGTGTGGGACGTGGGGCATCAAACGTATCCACACAAGATCCTGACCGGGCGGCGCGAGGCAATGCGCAAACTGCGTCAAGCAAACGGCATCTCGGGTTTTCCCCGGCGCACCGAATCGCCGTACGACGCGTTCGGCACCGCCCACTCCTCGACCTCGATATCGGCCGCGCTCGGCATGGCGATCGCGGCGCGCGATCGCGGTGAGAAGCGGCACGCGATCGCCGTGATCGGCGACGGCGCGATGTCGGCGGGGATGGCGTTCGAGGCTCTGAACAACGCCGGCGTCGCCGAGGACGTGCGCCTGCTGGTCGTGCTGAACGACAACGACATGTCGATCTCGCCGGCTGTGGGCGCGCTGAACCGTTACCTCGCCCGTCTGCTCAGCGGCAAGTTCTACGCTGCCGCCAAGCAGGCCGGCCGCCAGGTGCTCAAACACGTGCCGCCGATGCTCGAGCTGGCGCGCAAGCTGGAGGAGCACGCCAAGGGGATGCTCGTCCCGGGCACGATGTTCGAGGAGTTCGGATTCAATTACATCGGCCCGATCGACGGTCACGATCTGGATGCGTTGATTCCGACGCTGCAAAACATTCGCGGCCTCGCCGGGCCGCAATTCCTGCACGTGGTCACACGCAAGGGGCAGGGCTACAAACTGGCGGAGGCCGATCCGGTGCTGTACCACGGCCCGGCTCCGTTTGACCCGAAAATGGGGCTGCAGAAGAGCGCGCCGGGCAAGCCGACCTTCACGCAGGTATTCGGCGATTGGCTGTGCGATATGGCTGCCGCCGATTCACGCCTGGTCGGGATCACGCCGGCGATGCGCGAGGGCTCCGGGATGGTGCGCTTCGAGCGACAGTTCCCCGATCGGTACTACGACGTCGGCATCGCCGAGCAGCACGCGGTGACGTTTGCTGCGGGTCTGGCATGCGAGGGACGCAAGCCAGTCGTGGCCATCTACTCGACGTTCCTGCAGCGGGCGTATGACCAGCTGATCCACGACGTCGCGCTGCAGAATCTGCCGGTGACGTTCGCGCTGGACCGGGGCGGGCTTGTCGGTGCAGACGGCGCCACCCACCACGGCGCTTTCGACTTGTCGTTCCTGCGCTGCATCCCCAACATGGTCGTGATGGCGCCGAGCGACGAGAACGAGTGCCGCAAGATGCTGTCGACCGCGTATCGCCACGACGGACCGGCCGCGGTGCGCTATCCGCGCGGAGCCGGCGTCGGCGTCGAGGTCGAACGCGACCTGGAAGTCGTACCGATCGGGCGTGCGCACATCCGCCGCCACTCACGCGCCGCGCGCGGCGGACGCGTCGCGATTCTCGCCTTTGGGCCCCCTCTGCACGCCGCGCTGCGTGCCGCCGAGGCGCTCGATGCGACCGTTGTGAATATGCGCTTTGTCAAGCCGCTGGACACCGAGCTGCTGGCGCAGATCGCCGGGTCGCACGACGCGCTGGTCACGGTGGAAGAGAATGTCGTGATGGGCGGCGCGGGCAGCGCTTGCGCCGAGGCGCTCGCCGCGATGGCGATCGAGCGACCGTTCCTGCACCTGGGGCTGCCGGACCGCTTCATCGATCACGGCGACCCGGCCGCGCTGGTCGCTTCGGCGGGACTGGATGCCGCAGGCCTGGAGCAGTCGATCCGCGATCGTTTCGGAGCGCTGCTGCGGGAAGACCGGCGCGTCAAATCGATCGCGTAGTGGTTTACCTGCGCGGGGGCACGTCTCCCCAAAGATCCTTCTTGCCCCTGACCGGCGCCGCGCACGCGTCGTAGATCGAGGCCAGATTGCGGACTTGCCGCGGCGGCAGCAGCCAGCGATGCACGCCCGCCAGCAGCATCAGCTCCGACATCGCCTCGGGTGCGATCGGGTTGGCGTTGCCGTCATCGAGCCACAGCTTTTCGAAATACACATCCATCTCTGGGTAGCCCCAGAGCAGCGTGACTGCCTGAACGATTTCTGGGTGGTGTGCTTCGAGCGCAGAGGACTGCCGCAGCGGAGGGTGATGCGCGATCCTGCGCGGCTTCGGGCGACGCTGCGGCAAAGTCGAAGCATCCTCGTCCCGACCCAGGTTCGGGATTGCCTTGTAATACGCGTCGTACCTCGGTTTCATAATGCGTTGGAAAGGGTAGTGCAGGCGCGCTGAGCACGGAAGCGGTTGCTTCAGGCTTTGTAATACTTACGGGTCACTCGCAGAGCTACGATAACAGGCATTGTACATACCCAATAGATAGTATCAAGTACATACTTTAGTATCAAATTCTGGGTATCTAATGAGGATTTGTCCATGACAAGAACCCGCGGACAAAGCGGCTTCGAACATCAACGGTTGGATCGGTGCCTGCACAGCTGCAGCTGAACGCATCGCTGCGGCAGTTCAATGCATTCGGCGTTGAAGCGAACGCCGGGTGGCTGGCCGCGGTAGAAGACGAAGCCGACCTCAGGGAGGCGATGGGCGACCCGCGCGTGCAAGCGCTGCCACGTCTGGTGCTCGGCGGGGGAACGAACGTTCTATTTGTGTCGGATTTTCCGGGGCTGGTGCTCCATATACGGGTTCCGGGCCACCGGCAGGTCGGAGAGACCGCGGACAGCTGGCTGTTCGAGGTCGGAGCTGGCGTGGACTGGCATCAAACGGTCTGCCTCCTGTTGCAGGATGGTTTCGGCGGGCTGGAGAACCTCGCGTTGATACCCGGAACGGTCGGCGCGGCTCCGATCCAGAACATCGGCGCCTACGGTCTGGAGATCGCCGAGAGGCTGCATTGCGTTCAAGCGTGGGACTGCGCGCAGCAAGCCATCGTACAAATGACCACCGAAGAATGCGAATTTGGATATCGCGACAGCATTTTCAAGCGCAAGTACAAAGGCGACCGCATCATCATGTCCGTCACACTGGCGCTGCCGAAGCGTTGGCAGCCGTTGCTCGGCTATGCGGAGCTCGAGCGCGACCTGAAGGCACGCTCGGTGGCAACGCCGTCGCCGCGCGACATCTTCGACGCGGTATGCGCGATCCGCCGCCGCAAGCTGCCCGATCCGACGAGCGTCGGAAACGCCGGCAGCTTCTTCAAGAATCCGATCGTGTCGCGGCACAGGCGCACGGAACTGATCGAGCGCTTCCCGTCGCTGGTGAGCTACGAGCTGGCGGGGGGCCGCTACAAGCTGGCTGCAGGCTGGCTGATCGAGGCGTGCGGAATGAAGGGGGTCCGTCGAGGCCGCGCGGCGGTCTACGATCACCAGGCCCTGGTTCTCGTCAATCGGGGCGGTGCGAGCGGGCGCGAGATCCTCGAACTTGCGCGCGAAGTGCAAGCTCGCGTGGCCGACAAGTTCGGCGTGTTCTTGGAACCCGAAGCTGTGATCGTCGAGTAGCCGTCGTCCGAGTAACCATCGTCCATTCATCGGCCGATCGTGAAGTTGCGCGTTGGGGCACCGGTAAGATTGAGACACAAATGAGCCACATCCTGCTATCGCTGCCGAAAGGCGAGCGTGTCGGCATCGCGTTTTCGGGCGGCCTGGACACGTCGGCCGCCCTTGGATGGATGCGGCACCACGGCGCGGTGCCTTGCGCATATACGGCGAACCTGGCCCAGCCGGACGAGAACGACTACGAAGACATTCCCCGCAGGGCGCGTCAGTACGGAGCGGAACTGGCACGCCTGGTCGACTGCCGCGAGGCGCTCGTTCACGAGGGACTGGTCGCGCTCCAATGCGGCGCGTTCCACATCAGCACAGCGGGGCGTACCTATTTCAACACCACGCCGTTGGGCCGTGCGGTCACCGGCACGCTGCTCGTGAAAGCGATGCAGCAGGACGGTGTTTCGATCTGGGGCGACGGCTCGACGTACAAGGGCAACGATATCGAGCGCTTCTACCGCTACGGCTTGCTGGCCAACCCCGCGCTGCGCATCTACAAGCCTTGGCTCGACGCCGATTTTGTACGCGAACTGGGCGGACGCCTCGAGATGAGCCAATGGCTTTCTGCGCGTGGCCTGCCTTTCAAGGCCAGCGCGGACAAGGCATATTCGACCGATTCCAACCTCTGGGGCGCAACGCACGAAGCCAAGCAGCTCGAGTTCCTAAGAGAGGGGCTGCGGATCGTTGGACCGATCATGTCGGTGAAGCACTGGGATCCGGCGGTGCAGATCCGTCCGGAAGAAGTGACGTTGCGCTTCGAGGAGGGCTGGCCGGTCGCGCTGAACGGGCGCACCTTTCCCAGCCGGCTCGAACTGGTGCTCGAGGCCAATCGGATCGGCGGGCGACACGGCCTGGGAATCTCCGATCAGATCGAGAACCGGATCATCGAAGCCAAGAGCCGCGGTGTATACGAAGGGCCGGGAATCGCGCTGCTGCACATCGGATACGAGCGGCTGGTCACTGCGATCCATAACGAGGGCAGCATCGACAACTATCGAACACTCGGCCGCAGGCTCGGGCGGCTGCTGTACGAAGGCCGCTGGTTCGATCCGCAGAGCCTGATGCTGCGCGACACGCTGCAAAAATGGGTCGGGCGCGCGATCACCGGCGAGGTGACGCTGGAGCTGCGGCGCGGCGACGACTACACGATCCTGGACACACAGGGGCCGCACCTGACCTACCACCCCGAACGGCTATCGATGGAACGGGTCGACGCCGAGGCGTTCTCGCCACAAGACCGGGTGGGGCAGTTGCAGATGCGCAATCTGGACATCCTGGACTCGCGCGAAAAGCTCGCGATGTACGCACGCAGCGGCATCCTTCCGCCCGGCACCGACAGTGCCGGACTGATCGGAACGGATGCACCCGAAGCGGACAGGAGTTGATCGCCCGGATCGACGCCTTGCGCCAGCCCGCCGATCGCTATTCGACGTCGCGCCCCAGCAGCAAGTACTCGAGCAAGGCCTTCTGCACGTGCAGGCGGTTTTCCGCCTCGTCCCACACCGCGCTCTGCGGTCCGTCGATCACATCCGCGGAGACTTCCTCGCCGCGGTGCGCCGGCAGGCAGTGCATGAACAGCGCCTCGGGGCGCGCGGCGGCCATCACGCTTGCGTCGACCGTCCAGTGCGCGAACGCCCGCCGGCGCTCGTCGCTTTCAGCTTCGTACCCCATGCTGGTCCACACATCGGTGGTCACCAGGTCGGCGCCGCGGGCGGCCTCGTGCGGATCGCCGCACAGCTTCAGGTGCGGACCGCTGGCGACGCGGGCCGGGTCGGGACCGTAGCCTGGCGGCGCGGCGAAGCGCAACGTGAAGCCGAGCTGCTCAGCGGCTTGCAGCCAGGTGTATGCGACGTTGTTGGCGTCGCCGATCCAAGCGACTGCGCGTCCTTTAATCGGCCCGCGCAGTTCCAGGAAGGTGTAAATGTCGGCCAAGATCTGGCACGGGTGGAACTCGTTGGTCAGGCCGTTGATCACCGGCACGCGCGAGGTGCTCGCGAAGCGCTCGATCTTGGACTGCTCGAAGGTGCGGATCATCACGATGTCGACCATCCGCGAGATCACGCGCGCGGTGTCCTCGATCGGCTCGGCGCGCCCCAGCTGCGAGTCCCCTGTGGTGAGGTGGATCACCGATCCGCCCATCTGGTACATGCCGGCCTCGAACGACACCCGGGTGCGGGTGGAGGCTTTTTCGAACACCATCGCCAGCGTGCGGTCGGTCAGCGGCCGGTACGGCTCGTAGCGCTTGAAGCGGTCTTTGATCACGCGCGTGCGCGCAAAGACGTGCTCGAGCTCGTCGCGCGAAAGATCGCGCAGTTCCAGGAAGTGACGGACCGGGCCGGTCGGCATCGATTGCTGCGAAATGAAAAACGCGGCGTCGGCCGCGTCGAGGAGCGTTTATATCACGCAGACCCCTTGTGGAGCCAGATGACCGCCGGGCATTCGCCTTAGGCGGCGGCTCGAGATGCCGCTTCGGCGCCCTTTAACGCGGTCAAGCGGCCGCGCTCGGCGGCGGTCAGCACCCGGATGCTCGGGAAGTAGCCCTGGTAGACAACCCCGTGCAGCTCGACTTTGCTCTGCACGCGCAGGTAGCGGATCAGAAATTCGACGATTCCCTCGGTGATCAGCTGTCCTGGCACCAGTACCGGGATGCCCGGCGGATAGGGGACGATCTGGTCCGCGCAGATGCGGCCGACCAGGTCTCGATTGGGTTGGTCGTTGTCGTCAAGCAGCGCCATTAGCTCGCCGCCCGAGTAGTAGGCGTCGCGAGGCAAATACACGAGCTCGGTGAACGGAGGCAGATCGGGCGTGCGGTACAGGCGCCGCGGAGTGCGCTTCTCGCGTGCGATCCGCATCAACGCGTCGTATAGGCGCGAGCACTTCGATCGCGTGGTACCGATGGTCAGCAGCAGTGTCAGCGTGTTGACGGTCGATTTCTCCACCGTGATGTTGAAGCGGGTAAAAAGCTCCTGTTGAAGCTCGTCGACCGTCATTCCGCACGAGGAGATATCGACCGTGATCTTGGTCGGGTCGAGGCGGATGTTGTCGTTGCGGACCTCTTCGGGCAGCAGATCCTCCAGCTCGAGAACGCGGAACACGCCCGTGGAGTTGATCTGTTTGCGCAGCTCGGAGGCCAGCATCAGCGTTCGTTCCAGCAGCTTGTAGCCCTCCATGACCGCCTGCTTGCGGCCGACGTCCAGGCTGGCGATCAGGCTGTACATCGGGCTGGTCGAGGTGTGCATGTTGAAGTTCTCGCGGAACAGATGCTCGCGAAAACCCGGATCGTTCACGTGAATCATGGCTGCCTGGGAGAAGGCCGACAGCGTCTTGTGCATCGATTGCGTGACGTAGTCCGCGCCCGCCTCCAGCGCCGTGGGACGCAGGTCCGGATGGAAGCGCGCGTGCCCGTACCAGGCCTCGTCGATTAGCACCTTGATTCCGCTCGCGTGCGCTGCGTCGATGATCGGCTTCAAGTCGTAACGCAGACCGTCGTAGGTGCACGAGGTCAGCACCAACAGCTGCGCGTCCGAGTGCTCGGCGATCGCTCGCAAAATGGTCGCGCGCGGCACCGGGCCGAACACGCCGTACTGCCGGTTCACGCTCGAGTCCAGGTATACCGGCTGCGCGCCCGACAGCATCACTCCGTGGTGCACCGACTTGTGGCAGTTGCGGTCCAGCAGCAGCTTCTCGCCGGGCGCGATCAACGTCTGCAGGATCACCTTGTTCGAGGTCGACGTGCCGTTGGTGGCGAAGAACGTCTTGCGCGCACCGAAAGCCTTGGCCGCCATTTGCTGCGCCTCAGCGATCACGCCGGTGGGCTCCATCAGCGAATCGAGCGCCTTGGCCGAGACCGACAGATCGGCGTCGAACACGTGCTCGCCCATGAACTCGTAGAAATCGTTGACCCAAGGGCTGCCGCGAAGCGAATCGCCGCTGGAATGGCCAGGCGTGTGCCAGGCATCCTTGGCCGCCAAAACGTAGGCGCACAGCGCGTCGTAGAAGGGCGTTCGCGCTCGCTCTGCGATCTGCGCGTTCAGGATGCGATACATGCCGCGGTGGTCGCGTTCCTCGCGGTAGAAATAACCGTCGACCGCCTCGGCGAACAACGTATCGACCACCTCGTCTTCGCGCTCTTTCTCGATCAGGATGTACAGGTCGAGCTCGGGGCGCAGAGCGGTGATTTTCTGCACCAGCTTCAGCGCGCTGACCTGCAGGCTGCGCGCGCTTTCGCGCGCGTTCGAGGCCTTGCCATTTTTGGCGCCGTTGCGGTGCACCCGCCGCGGACCTTCCTCGACCGCGTACAGCTTATCGTCGACGATCACCACCTGGATGTCGCCATCGCGTTCGATCAGCGACAGCCCTTCCTTGGCGGTCAACGCTCCGATGAACGAGATTCCGAACGGGTTGTCGAGCGAGCGGGCCGCCGCGTTCAGCCCCTTGAGGAGTTCCTTCAGGATCAACGGCTCGTCGTTGATGACGAGGACCTTGGAGGTCGGTTTGGCCATTGTCGGGCGGGCAGTCATCCTGGCCCGCAGAGTATCGAAGGCGGGCGCAGCCAAGCGAAGGAATTAAGCGGGTAACGCGAGGCAAGCCGGACGGTTGACCGGGCCGCAGAGTCAGCCGGTTCGGCCGGTTCGGCACATGGTTCGGAGGTCACCGGGTCGCGCGAGGCGTCGCTGCAGCGGGCAGGGACAATCGCAAGCCGGCGCGGGGGTCAGCCCATCGCCTTGATCGCGGCGGCCAGGCGGCTCTTGTTGCGCGACGCCAGGTTCTTGTGGACGACCTTTTTATCGGCGATGGAATCGATCACGCGGGTCGAGGTGCGCAGCTCGGCCGCCGCAGCCGCCTTGTCGCCGGTGGCGATCGCTTTGCGGACCTTCTTGATCGCGGTCCGCAGCCGAGACCGCAGCGCCGTGTTGTGGTGGTTGCGCTCGCGCGCCTGTCGGGATCGCTTGCGAGCCTGCTTGGTGTTCGCCATGTGTGCGCCTTCCGCCTTCCATTAAACAAATGCCGCCGGCCCGCCCCAACCCAGGCGTCGTCCCGGTCGGCCAGCACAGCGCAGTGGATCTTTACACTTTACCATAGGAGGTCTTTTCAACGTCGCGCCGGACGGCCTACGAGGCCGTTGCGCCCGCTCGAAGCCGTCCTGAACGTGAATCTGCTGCGCGCCGCGGGGGCCGTGAGCGCACTGACGCTGTTGTCGCGCCTCACCGGCCTGGTGCGCGATGTGCTGATTGCGCGCGGTTTCGGCGCTGGCAGCGACGTCGATGCCTTCTGGGTCGCGTTTCGCTTGCCGAACCTGCTCAGGCGCCTGTTTGCCGAGGGGGCTTTCTCGCAGGCGTTCGTGCCGATCTTCGCGCACACGCAGGCGTCCGCCGGCCCGGACGGAGCTCGCGAGCTGCTCGGGCACGTCGCCTCGGCGCTGTTCTGGTCCGTGCTGTGCGTGTCTGCGCTCGGAGTGGTCGGGGCGCCGCTGCTGGTCGTGGTGATCGCAAGCGGATTTTTAAAGACGCCCATGGTGTTCGAGCTGGCCACGCTACTGACGCGCTGGATGTTTCCGTACATCTTCTGCATGTCGCTGGTCGCGTGTGCGGCAGGCGCGCTCAATACGTTCGGGCGCTTTGCGGTCCCGGCGGTGACCCCGGTGCTGCTGAACGTCTCGATGATCACCCTGACGGTGTTCGCCGCTCCTCACGTCCACCCGCCGATTCTGGCGCTCGCCGTCGGAGTGCTCGTCGGTGGAATCCTGCAGCTGGCGATCCAGCTGCCCGCGCTCGCGCGAATCGGGATGCTGCCAAAGCTGGTCGGTCCGCGCTCTTGCGTGCGCGATCCACAAGTGCGGCGCGTGCTGCGGCAGATGGGACCGGCCGTGTTTTCGGTTTCGGTGGCGCAGGTGAGCCTGATTATCAACACGTCGATCGCCTCCTATCTGAGGGCGGGAAGCAATTCGTGGCTGGCATTCGCGGACCGCTTAATGGAGTTCCCCACGGCGCTGCTGGGTGTGGCCCTCGGCACCGTCCTGCTGCCGAGCTTGTCGCGCGCCTTTGCCTCCGGGCGCACCGAGCAATACAGCAGCCTGCTCGACTGGGGGTTGCGAATGGCCTGCCTGGTGGCGCTGCCCGCGATGGTGGCACTGGCCATTTTGGCCGACGGGATGATCGCCGCGCTCTTCTCGGGCGGGCGTTTCGACCAAAACGATGTTGCGCAAACCGCCGCGGCGCTGACCGGTTATGCAGCGGGCCTGATCGGACTGATCGCGATCAAGATCCTGGCTCCGGGCTTTTACGCCCGCCAGGACATCCGCACTCCGGTGAAGATCGCGCTTGTTGCGCTGGCCACCACGCAGCTCGGCAACATTGTGCTGGTGCCATGGTTCCGGCACGCTGGCCTGGCGATGTCAGTAAGCCTGGGCGCGTGCGCCAACGCCGCATTGCTGCTGTGGTCGCTGCGCCGGCGTGGGTTCTACCGGCCGATGCCAGGATGGAGCTCATTTTTCAGCAGGGAGCTGCTTGCGCTGGGCGCGCTGGCGGTGCTACTTTGGGCGATCCGTGCCCACTTGCCAATGCCAACGCCGACGTCGGCGTTTGGCGCGCGGCTGGAATGGCTGTCGATCGTAGTGGGCGCTGGCGGAGCGGTGTACCTGGCGATGCTTTGGCTGCTCGGCTTCAGATTGCGCGATTTCGTGCTGCGGTCGACATGAGGCTGCCCGACCCAGGCCACGAAACGATCGCCTTGCCTGCGGCAAGCTCTGCGCTGCTGGAGAGCGTGGCTGCGCTCACGCCGCTGGCCGATCGCGAAAGCCGCCCCGAGGAGCTTGTGCGGATTGTTCGCGACTGGGGCCGGCAGCTGTGCGGCAGGATCGCCCCGGATGCGTCGGTTTCGAACCGACTGCGCATGCTGAATTTCTTCTTTTTTCAGGAGCTTGGCTTCCGCGGAGAGAGCAGCGGCGGTGAGTGGGCCGACGCCAGCTGTCTGCATCGCGTGATCGAACAACGCAGCGGAATCGGCCTGCCGCTATCGATCCTGTACATCGAGATCGGCCGGGCGATCGGCTTAAAACTGGGGGCTCTGGAATTCCCGGGCGGCATCCTCGTTAAGGTTGTTTGCACCGGCGGTGTGCTGGTGATCGACGTTTTGGATGGTGGCGCCACACTCTCGGTCGAACAACTGCGAACCAGGTTGGGCTCCTCATGCGGTCCGAACCCGTCGGACGCGCGAGGCACACTCGAACGTATGCTGCGCGCGGTGCCGGAGGACGACATCCCGCTGAGGATCCTGCGTTCGCTGCGCCAGCGGCATCAAGCCGCTGGCCGCTGGCAGGAGGCGCTGGCCGTGCAGTCGCAGCTGGTACAGCTTCGACCGAGCGACCGGCGCGAACTCTTGCAGCGGGCAGGGCTGTACGAGCGGCTGGACTGCGCGCGAGCCGCGGCGCTCGACCTGCTCGCTTGTTTGCGTCTGGATCCTGATGCTGCGGACGCGTCTTCGATCCGCAGGCGGTGGGCGGCACTGCAGCAGCGCTCGCGGCACCTGCATTGACCGCAAGGCCCGGGGGTTCCGAGCGCGGCGACCCGCGACCCGAAACCTCCGGCGCATGCAGTGGGAAAGCGTCAGCTCAGCTGGCGCAGCATCGTCTCAGCGGTGCTGACCTCGAACTTGCCAGGCGCTTCGACGTTCAGCTTTTTGACGACGCCGTCCTGCACGAGCATCGAGAAGCGCTGGCAGCGCACTCCGAGACCGCGCGCGCGCAGATCCAGCTCCAGTCCCAGCTTGCCCGTATATTCGGCTGAGCCATCGGCCATCATCCGAATCTTGCCGCCGGCGTGCTGATCGCGCCCCCATGCGCCCATCACGAAAGCATCGTTGACGGCGAAGCACCAGACCTCGTCGACCCCTTTGGCGCGCAATTGCTCATAATTGCGCAGGAATCCGGGGACGTGCTCGGCAGAGCAGGTCGGAGTAAATGCCCCCGGCACGCCAAAGACCACGATCGTCTTGCCTTTGGCGAGCTGCTCGATTTCGAAGGAATTCGGCCCGATCGAGCAGCCGGCCGATTCAACCTCGATGTACTCCTGCAAGCGCCCGTTGGGCAGGCGGTCTCCGATCTTGATCGTCATCGCTGTGCTCCTTGCGGTAGATAGTGGCCGGAAGGAGTCTAACGGGTAGCTTGCGGCGTGGCCCCAGCAGGCGCCTCAATCGCCGATCGCAACGCCTTCGCGCCTCGGATCGGCGCCGCCCATCCAACGAATCGCCCCAGGTCCGTTCGCCGACACGATCGCCTGGACCCCGCTGGTCATCGGGAATTGTGCGACATCATGTCCGCGCGCCTGCAATTCGCGAACGAAAGCCGGGTCGAAGCGCCCCGCCTCCAGTTCAGTCGGACCGTTGCGGCTGCCATAGTTCGGCGAGGAAATGGCCTGCTCGACGTCCATCTTCCAGTCGAGCAGGCCAACCAGCGTCTTGACGACAAACAGCGTGATCCAAGTGCCCCCGGGCGAGCCCAGTAGCGCCACCAGATGCCCGCTTGCTCGGTCGAACACGAACGTGGGAGCCATCGACGACAGCGGGCGCTTGCCTGGCTGGACGCGATTGGCGACTGGCGCGTCGCTGCCGTCCGGCGCTTTTTCCCTCGGCACGAACGAGAAGTCTGTCAGCTCATTGTTCAGCAGGAAACCGCGCACGAAGATGCGCGACCCGAAAGCATCCTCGATCGATGTCGTCATCGCCAAGGCTTCGCCGTGGCGATCGACGATCGAGATGTGCGAGGTCGAGTGCCTCGCAGGGGCAGTTTGCGGTGCGAACAGCATATTGGGCAGGTGCCCGGCTTCTGCCCGGCCCATGCTGCGCTCGCCGATTTGGCGCGCACGCTGCGCCAGGTACGCGCGGTCGAGCAGGGCAGCTGCGTCGATGTGAACGAAATCGGGATCGGCCAGATACATCTCGCGATCCGCGAAGGCCAAGCGCTCGGCTTCCGCGATCAGGTGAACCGCCTGCAGCCGGAGCTGCCCATCCGGCGATTGCGGTCCGAGGGATCCGAGGTCGAATTGGCCGAGGACTCCCAGCGTCTGACCGATCGAGATCGCCGCGGACGACGGAGGCGGCATCCCACATACATTCCAAATTCTGTAGAAGGTGCACAGCGGCGCGCGTTCGAGGGCCCGATACCTGGCAAGGTCCGTTTCACTGATCCGACCCGGATGACGCGGCCCGTTGCGCGCGGCGCGCACGAGGTCGGTTGCGATTGGGCCGCTGTAGAACGCCGCGGCGCCGCTCGAAGCAACCGCGCGCAGCGTCTCGGCCAGCGTGGGGTTCTTCAGCAACGTACCGACTGGCCACGCGTGACCCTGCGGGTCGTAGAAATACGCGCGTGCAGCCGCGTTCTCGCGCAGGAGCGCGTCGCGCTCGAGCAGCTCGTGTAAGCGCGGCGATACCACAAAGCCTCGCTGCGCCAGCAAAATGGCCGGCTCGAACAGCCGCGCCCAGCCCAAGCGCCCGTGTTGACGATGGACGAGCTCGAGCATGCGCAACAGTCCCGGTACTCCTACCGACAGACCGCTGGCGGCCGCCTCCCGGAAAGGCAGCGGTTGTCCGTCCAGACCGATGAACTGATCTTCGGTTGCCGCGCTCGGCGCCGTCTCGCGGCCGTCATAGGCTTGCACGCGGTGGCCGTCCCAGTACAGGATGAATGCGCCGCCGCCGATGCCGGAGCTCTGCGGCTCCACCAGACTCAGGACGAGCTGCGTGGCAATGGCCGCGTCGGCGGCGCTTCCACCCGCGCGCAGGATCTCCAGCCCCGCATGCGCGGCGAGCGGATTGGCGGCCGCGACCATCTGCTCCGTTGCAGTAGCGGCAGGCCTCGTGTGCTGCAGCCCGGTTGCCCCTTCAGGCTGCTCCGCGCCGACGGCCCGCGCCGCGATCAGCAACAGCGGCAACAGCGCCCCGGCTCGCGCGCGCAGGGCTGTACCGAATCGGGTGCTACAGGACACTAGACCGCTGCTATTTCGGTTGCAGCCGAAGAGCCCCATCCAGTCGGATCGTGGTGCCGTTGACCATAACGTTCTGGATCACGCTGCAGACCATCTGAGCGTACTCGGCGGGACGCCCAAGCCGCGACGGAAAGGGCGCCTGCGCGCCCAGCGCCTGCTGCGCCTCCGGCTTCAATTCCGCCAACATCGGGGTTTCGAAGCTGCCGGGCGCAATCGCCACGCACCGGATTCCATGCCGGGCCAGATCGCGCGCCATTGGCAGCGTCATCGCCACCACGCCGCCTTTCGAGCTCGAGTACGCGACCTGACCGATCTGCCCCTCGAACGCGGCGATCGAAGCAGTGTTCACGATCACTCCGCGCTCGCCGCCTTCCAGCGGCTCGGTCTGCGCCATCGCGTGCGCGCACACACGCGCCATGTTGAAGGTCCCGACCAGGTTCACCCGGACCGTTCGTTCGAAAGTCTGCAGCAGGTGCGGGCCGTCGCGTCCGACCGTGCGCTCCGCAGCCAGCATTCCGGCGCAATTCACGAGTCCCCGTAAGACTCCTTCGGAGCGCGCCGCCTGCACTGCCGCGCTTGCATCCGCCTCCGACGTCACGTCGCAACGCAGCGCCCGCGCTGCCGGCCCGCAATCCCGTGCCAAATCCTGCGCGGCATCGTGCTGCAGGTCGGCAACGATCACGCGGCCGCCTTCCTCGATCAGCATCCGCACCACGGCGGCGCCCAGGCCGGAAGCGCCCCCGGTGACGATGAAGACGTTGTCGCGGATCTGCACGAAGTTCGGTCCAGGCTCAACTAACGTGTGGGGTGAGCCGCGATGAGCGGGACGATCAGCAGCGCCACGATGTTGATGATCTTGATCAGCGGGTTGACCGCCGGCCCCGCGGTGTCCTTGTACGGATCGCCGACCGTGTCTCCCGTGACCGCCGCCTTGTGCGCGTCCGACCCTTTGCCGCCGAAATTGCCCTCCTCGATGTATTTCTTGGCGTTGTCCCACGCGCCGCCGCCGGTGGTCATCGAAATTGCGACGAACAGCCCTGTGACGATCGTCCCCATCAGAACGCCACCGAGTGCCTCGGGCCCGAGCAGCAGGCCAACGAGCACCGGCACCAGCACGGGTAGCATCGACGGAATCATCATCTCCTTTATCGCTGCGGCTGTCAGCATGTCGACCGCCCTCGAGTAGTCGGGCTTGGCGGTGCGCTCCATGATGCCTTTGATCTCGCGGAACTGGCGGCGAACCTCCTCAACGACGGCGCCGGCGGAACGACCGACTGCCTCCATCGCCATCGCCCCGAAGAAGTACGGCACCAGGCCGCCGATGAACAAGCCAATGATCACCAGATAATTGGACAGCTCGAAGGTCACATGGCCGCTCACGTCCTCCAGCGCGTGGGTGTAGTCGGCGAACAGCACCAAGGCGGCTAGGCCGGCCGAGCCAATCGCGTATCCCTTGGTCACGGCCTTGGTCGTATTGCCGACGGCATCGAGCGGGTCCGTGATATTTCGCACCGCCTTCGGCAATTCGGCCATTTCGGCGATGCCGCCGGCGTTATCGGTGATCGGTCCATAGGCGTCAAGTGCGACGATGATCCCGGTCATCGATAGCATCGAAGTGGCCGCGACGGCGATTCCGTACAGTCCCGCGAGGTGATACGAGGCGTAAATCGCAGCGCAGATCGCGAGCACCGGCAGCGCGCAGGCCTTCATCGAGACGGCAATTCCCGCGATGATGTTGGTTGCGTGCCCGGTGGTGGACGCCTTCGAGACCTGACGCACCGGCGAAAAATCGGTCCCGGTGTAATACTCGGTGATGTACACGAGCGCGCCCGTCAGAACGATTCCGACCACCGCGGACAGGTACAGATGTCCGACCGAAACACTTCCGTCGACAGCCAACGGCCCGAGAACCCACTGGGTCACAAACCAGAACAGCACCAGCGCGATGATGGCAGCCACGATCAGCCCGCGGTACAGGGCGTTCATGATCTTGCCGCCTTCACGCGCCTTGACGAAATAGCAGCCGATGATCGACCCGATGATCGAAACCCCCGATATCGCCAACGGGTAGGTCACTCCGGCATCTGAATTCGGAAAAGTCAGCGCACCCAGCAGCATCGTCGCCACGACGGTGACGACGAAGGTTTCGAACAGGTCGGCCGCCATTCCGGCGCAGTCGCCGACGTTGTCGCCGACGTTGTCGGCGATCACCGCCGGATTGCGCGGGTCGTCTTCCGGGATTCCAGCCTCGACCTTGCCGACCAGATCAGCCCCGACGTCGGCGCCTTTCGTGAAGATGCCTCCGCCGAGGCGCGCGAAGATCGAGATCAGTGAGGCGCCGAACGCCAGGCCAACCATCGGGTGCAACAGCGCGCGCAGATCAACGCCCGCGTGCCTCGATTGCAGGAAGGCATAGAACCCTGCAACGCCGAGCAGGCCGAGGCCTACCACCAACAGGCCGGTAATGGCGCCGCCGCGAAAGGCGACGTTCAGCGCCGGATTCAGCCCGAGGGTGGCTGCCTGCGCCGTGCGCACGTTGGCTCGCACCGAAACGTTCATTCCGATGAACCCTGCGGCCCCCGACAAGACCGCTCCCAGCACGAAGCCGCATGCCGTCAGCGGCCCGTTGGGCAAAACGATTGCGATCACGATCGCCAGCACCACTCCGACGATCGCGATGGTCCGGTACTGCCGGTTCAGGTATGCCTGCGCGCCTTGCTGGATCGCAGCTGCGATCTCCTGCATCCGTGCGCTTCCGGGGTCGCGCGCCAGAATCCACGAAATCGAAACGGCGCCAAACACGACGGCCGCGGCACCGCACAGCAAGGCAAGGGTTACAACCGACATCGCTCTCTCCTCCGTATGTTGGAATTGTCGGCTTGCGGCCGCTATTGTTCGAGCGCGTCGAGCACTCGTTGCCGAACCTGGTCGACCGAGCCCACGCCATCGACTTTGCGGTGCAACGGCGCGCCGGGCGCACCGGATGCGGCCCAGTTGCGGAAATAGTCGACGACGGCTCGCGTCTGTGAGTGGTACACCTCCAGGCGCTTGCGAACGACGTCCTCGCGATCGTCCTCGCGCTGGATCAGCGGCTCGCCGGTGACGTCGTCGCGACCCGGCGCTTTGGGCGGGTGGAATCGCACGTGGTAGGTTCGGCCGCTCGGCAGATGGCAGCGGCGCCCACTGATGCGCTCGACGATGTCGGCGTCGGGAACTTCGATTTCCAGCAGCACGTCGGCGGCGAGTCCGGCTTCGCGCATCGCCTGCGCTTGCGCGGTCGTTCGCGGAAAGCCGTCCAGCAGGTAGCCTTTTGCGCAGTCGGGCTGCCGCATCCGTTCGTTGACCAGGCCGACGATGATGTCGTCCGACACGAGATGTCCGGCATCCATGGCGCGCTTGGCTGCGAGGCCCAGCGGCGTGCCCGCCTTGACAGCAGTGCGCAGCATGTCGCCGGTGGAGATCTGTGGGATCGAATAGCGCGCACAGATGAACGCGGCTTGGGTCCCCTTGCCGGCGCCCGGCGGACCAAGCAGTATCAGTCGCATGGCTGCGATCTCCCCGACTCCCCCGTCAGCCGGGCAGTTTACCCGGAACCTTCTGCGCAAAATCGCTGGCGAGCAGCGCGCGCACGCGAGCCAAGTCCTCCGGGGTGTCGACGCCTGGCGGCAGCGGCGCTTGCATTCGCAGCACCGCGATGCGTGAGCCGTGCCACAGCGCTCGCAGTTGCTCCAAGCTTTCGGCCAGTTCGATCGGAGCCGGTTCGAGCTTGCGGTAGTGCTGCAGGAAGCGCGTGCGGTACGCGTACAAGCCGACGTGCCGCAGCGCCGGCAGATCCTGCGGCCAAGCTTCGGTGTCGCCTCGATCTGCAATGGCGCCCGCCAGAGGCGCGAAGTGTTGGCGCGACCATGGAATCGGCGCCCGAGAGAACAGCAGCGCAAGTCCGTCGGCCGAAGTGACCACCTTCACGATATTCGGGTCGAACATTTCGCGGCGGCTGGTCAGCGAATGCGCGGCCGTGGCGATGTCGCAATCGGGGCGAGCTTGCAGCAGTTCGGCCACCGCGCGCACGGCGGCCGGCTCGATCAGCGGCTCGTCTGCCTGGACGTTCACGACGACCGACGAAGGCTCCAGACCGAGCTTCTGCGCCGCCTCCGATAAGCGGTCAGTGCCGGTCGGGTGGTTCGGGTCAGTGAGAATCGATTCCACCGCGTGCTGCGTGCAGGCTGTTTGCACACTCGCATCGTCGGCACAAACGACGACGCGATCGGCCCCGCTTGCAGCGGCCTGGCGCGCGACCCGCACCACCATCGGCACCCCGGCCAGATCCGCCAGCGGCTTGCCGGGCAGGCGGGTGGAGGCCAGGCGCGCCGGGATCAGCGCAACGAAACCGGGCACAGTGTCAGTGTTTGGGGTGAAATGCGGCCGAGCGCGGGTTCGCTAGCGGCCGGCGCGCTCATCTTCGTCCAGACGACGCGCCTCGCTTTCCAGCATCACCGGGATGCCGTCGCGGATCGGGTATGCGAGGCCGGCGGCACGGGAGATCAGCTCCTGGCGGTGCCGGTCGTACTCCAGAGTGCCCTTGGTGACGGGACACACTAGGATGTCAAGCAGCCTTGGATCCATTTCCGGCGTTGCGCAATCGCGTGTCGATCAGGTCTGTCAATGCACGATCCAGGCTCGCACGCAGCGGCACGACCCACAATCGTTCATCGTGCGCCAGCGCGTGATCGCCTCTGCATTTTACGGCGTCTTTCTCGGTGATCAGGATCATGTCGACGCCGTGGCGGGGAAAGGGGTTGCGGCGGTAACCGTAGTGGTCGGGCAGAGCGAGCGTGCGAAAGCGCAGCCCGCGGTCGTGCAGCATTCCGAAGAACGACTCCGGCGTTCCGATTCCACAGGCCGCCAGCACGCGCAGCCCTCCCTTCTCCTGCTTCTGTGCAAGCGACTGCAGCGAACCGCGCCGCTCGGGCCTCGCCAGGCAGTACGTCTCGGTGACCTCGGTGCGCAGGAAGAAGAACGGCGAAAAAATGCGCACCGGCTGGATCGGTCCATTGAAGACGACGGCGTCGACTTCTTCCAGGCGCCTGGCCGGTTCGCGCAGTGGCCCGGCCGGCAACAGCCAGCCGTTTCCCAGCCCGCGTCCGTGGATCAGGGCGACTTCGAAGTCGCGTGCCAGGCGACGGTGCTGCAGCCCGTCGTCGGCGATCAGCACGTCGCACGACGGGTGCATCGTGCGGAGCAGCCGAGCGGCGGCCACCCGGTCGCGTCCGATCGCCACTGGCGCGCCGGTGGCCGCAGCGATCAACAGCGGCTCGTCGCCGCAGTCCGATGCACGGCTGCCCGCGGTCACCAGCCGCGGCACTCGCGCGGCACCACCGTAGCCGCGCGAAACGACGCCGGGATGCCAGCCGCGCTTCTTCAGCAACGACACCAGCTCGATCACCAGAGGGGTCTTGCCCGTGCCACCCACGTACAGGTTGCCGACAACGACTACCGGTACGCCAACTCGTTGCGGCCGCTTCAGCCCGAGCCGGTACGTCGCTCGCGCCATCGCGCGCCCCGCCGCGTACAGCACGCTGGCAGGCCACAACAGGCGCGCGAGCGTTCCGCGCTTGCGCCACATCCGAAGGGGGGCTCGCATGGCTCGTTTCCGGCAGTGCGGCGTCTCACCGCTCCGTCGTGCGCCGCTGCGTGGCGAAACTCAAGTGCGTCAGCCCGGCAAGGCGAGCCGCCTCCATCACCGTCACCACCGCCTGGTGCGGCGATTGCGCATCGGCGTTGATCACGACTAGCGGCGCCGTATTGCCTTGCGCAGCGGCGCGCAGCAGCTCGGAGAGCGATTGCGGATCGTTCATCGGGACAACGGCCTTGTCGATTGCGAAGCGGCCGTCTGCGGTGACAGCAACCTGGATTTCCTGAAGACGAGTCTGCGGGCGATCGGCGTCGGCCGACGGCAGCACGATTTGCAGCTGCGTGAAGCGCGAGAACGTCGTGCTGACCGCCAGGAAGATCAGCACGACCAGCATCACGTCGATCATCGGAATCAGGTTCAGTTCGGGCTCTTCAATGAATGCACGGCGAAAATTCATGGTGTTGCGTTCCGTATGCTCAATGAACTTGCATTGCGACCGGCGCCGGAATTGGCGACCATTGCGCTCGCGGCGCTAGCCTTCGCTGCGCCGGAGCACGTTCGATCCTTCGTTGTACAGAGCCTCGACCAGTTGCTGCGACTGCTGCTCCATTTCGACGAGAAAATCGTCCACGCGGGTGCGGAAATGCCGATACGCGAGCACCGACGGCACCGCGACAATGATCCCGAATGCCGTGCTGTACAGCGCGACCGATATGCCCTGCGCCAGCTGCTGTGGGCTGGAGCCGTTCTGCTGCGAGGCGAAAATCTCGATCATTCCCACCACGGTGCCGAGCAATCCGAGCAGCGGTGCGATCGACCCGACGGAACCGAGCAGCGTCAGGTAGCGCGACATCTCGTGCGCCGCGCGCGCACCCGCCACTTCGATCGTTCCTGCGGCGATCTCGCGCGGCTCGCGCTCGCTGCGCAAACCAGCCGCCAGCACGAATCCGAGCAGCGAGCTGCGCTCCAGGCGCGCCATCACATCAGCGTTGATCTGGCGGCGCGAATGCAGCGCCAGCACGTCCTGCAACAAGTTGGCGGGCAGCACGCGCGAACGGCGCAGCGCCGCACTGCGTTCGATGATGAGCGCCAGCGCGACCACGGAAGCAAATATCAGCGGCCAGATCGGCCAACCGATGGTTTGGACGATTGCGAACAAGGTTGTACCTCTCCCGAAACGGCCGGACGGCGGCCGCTGAAAGGCCGCAGTTTACTGAGCGCGCCG
This sequence comes from Burkholderiaceae bacterium, assembly GCA_019236735.1. GTDB lineage: Bacteria > Pseudomonadota > Gammaproteobacteria > Burkholderiales > Burkholderiaceae_F > VBCK01. Next base: position 72,942 of record JAFAIM010000026.1, on the reverse strand, counting down.
ATCCGGCTTTCCGCACAACCCCATCCCGCCCAGGCGTACATCCGTTTTGCGTTGCCTGTGGATCGATCTGTGGACAAATCGTCTAAGCTTCGCCGGCACAAGGCCCAGGCCAGTCGGGGTAGCGATTGCCTCATTTGGTTGCATTGATAAAATCCTTTATAATTCAGATGCTTACCGATTTCTCACGCACACGCATCCGGCTGGGGTAGCCAAACCGTTGGTTGGCGCCGATTTGTGGACACTTTCCGGCCGCAGAGCCGCTCTGGGCTTGATTTCGACCCAGCAAACCTAGAGCCAGCGCGGGTTTGCCTCACAGTCTCTCAGCTGAACCGCGCGGTCGCGCGAGTCCTGGAGCGAGGTTTCGCGTCAGTGCGAGTACGCGGCGAAATCGCACAGCTGACCCGCGCGGGCAGCGGACATTGGTATTTCACGCTCAAGGACCGTGCAGCGCAGGTTCGATGCGTGATGTTCCGTTCGCGCAACGTTCTGGTCGACTTCGAGCCGCGCGAGGGCGACGAGCTGGAGCTGGTCGGCACCGTCGGTCTGTACGAACCTCGCGGCGAGTTCCAGTTTGCGGTCGAATCGATGCGGCGTGCCGGCCAAGGTGCGCTGTTCGAGCAGTTCCTGCGGCTGAAGGAGCGGCTGGCGGCGCAGGGGCTGTTCGACCAGGCAGTGAAGCGACCATTGCCACGGATGCCCTCCTGCATCGGAATCGTGACATCGCTGCAGGCGGCGGCGTTGCACGACATCGTCACAACGCTGCGGCGGCGTGCGCCGCACGTGGGATTGATCATCTACCCGGTGCCGGTGCAAGGACAGGGCGCCGGCGCCCGAATCGCGCGAATGCTCGCAACCGTGTCGGCGCGCGCCGAGGTGGACCTGGTGATTCTGGCCCGCGGCGGCGGCTCGATCGAGGATCTGTGGGCCTTCAACGAAGAGATGGTGGCGCGAGCCGTTCGCGCTTGCGCGGTTCCGGTGGTGGTCGGGGTTGGTCACGAATCCGATTTCACGATCGCCGACTTCGCCGCCGATGTACGCGCGCCGACACCCACCGCCGCGGCTGAGCTGGCAGCTCCCGATCGCGCAGTATTGCTGCAAGCGGTGCGCCAGCGCTGCACGCGCTTGGCACGTTTGTCCGGCACGCGGCTGCGGGCGCACTCGCAGAGACTCGACTTCGCCTTGCGAGCGCTTGCCGTGCCGCGTGCGCCGATCCGCGGGTTGCAGGCGCGGCTGGATGGGCTGCGCGCCAGGATTGCGGCGTTCGCCTCGGGAGTCGTTGCTGCACGAAAGGTGCGCGTCGCGAACGCGCGCAAGCGCGTAGCGCTACGTGCCTCTGGCATTGCGTCGACTCGTGCAGCGCGGTTGCAAGCTGCTGCACGCGCGCTGCAGGCGCTGGATCCTCGTTCGGTCGTCGGGCGCGGATACGCTCTGGTGCGGGACGAAAGCGGCCGCCTGGTGACCGATTCGGCCCAGCTCGCTCCGCAGCAGCCTCTGCAATTGGAGCTCGCGCGCGGTTCGGCCGGAGTGCGCGTGGAGACGGTGCGCCGCTAGCGTCCGGCCATCGCATCCATCTCGGGCATCAGGGACGTTTCGGTAGGGCAACTGCGTCCGTGTGGTTGTTGTCGCGACGGACGTGCTAGATTGCGCGCCTCGTTACGAACCAACATCCAAAAACGGCGGGAGGGCACATGGGCGCGGTATTTCAATCGCTAGGACGCACCGTCGTCGCCGGTATCGTCCTGCTGGTGATCATCATTGTGCTGGTGGGGCTGTCCACCGGCAGCTGGATCCACGTCGACCATACGTGGGGCACCTTTTTCATGCGCTGGCTGCACATTCTGTCCGGAGTGATGTGGATCGGCTTGCTGTGGTATTTCAATTTCGTCCAGACGCCGTCGATGCCAAAGATCCCGGACGAGCAGAAACCCGCTGTCACAAAGGTGATCCTGCCCGAGGCGATGTTCTGGTTCCGCTACGCGGCGCTGTCGACGGTGATCACCGGTTTGCTGCTGGCGACCATGAACAACTACATCGGCCAGGCGCTGAGCTTGAGCCGGCCGTTCCACCCGATCGGGATCGGGATGTGGCTTGCGCTGATCATGGCGTTCAACGTGTGGTTCATCATCTGGCCGAACCAGAAGAAGATCATCGGAATCGTCCCCGCCGACGCCGATCAGAAGAAGGTGGCGGCACGCTACGGGCTGTTCGCCTCGCGCTTCAACACGCTGGCGTCGATCCCGATGCTGTACTGCATGGCGGCGCAGTCGCACGGGGGGTTCTGAGGTACAGCCGTAGGCCGGCCCGCAGCAACATCGCAGACGTTGGCCCGCCGAGCCAGGTCGTAGCCGTCGGCCTACCGGGCCTACCGTCGGGTCTCCTCCCTGCGCGGCCGGCGACATCTTGTCGTTACTTTTCTCGGTCACCGCGCGGCGGATGCAGCGCAGCAGTTCAGAGCGCTTCGGCCGTTTTCCGTTCTGTACCGCCGCGCTACTTTGCCGGGTCGCCGGCCTGCTCGCTCAGAGACACCGACGCTCTCCCGTCCGGCCGACGGAAAGGATCATCGCAATGCGCAGGTTCCAGCGTGGCGTTGTAGGTCATCGCAGCTGTGATCGATCGGCGATGACCTACAAAGCCGCGCTGGAGGCGTCGCTGAGCGATCGCGGGCGCTAGGCCGGCAGGCCAACGGCTGCAACCTGCTCGGCACGGCGGGTCGACGGTGGTTTAGCGAGGCGCCTTCGGCAGACCGCCGATCACCGTCTCTCCTGCGCGCAGGCCATGCTGCGCGAACCAGCCCTGTGCCATTTCGAGCGCAAACGGCACCTCGCGCCGGGCGCAGTGGATCTGATCGGTCTGGGCCTGCATCTCCTCGATGTTGACGATGCGCCCGTCGGCGTCGACAAAGGCGACCGACAGCGGAATCAGCGTGTTGCGCATCCACATGCAGGCCTTGAAGGCCGGATCGAACACGAACAGCATCCCGTGATTGGGCGGCAAACTGGGGCGGTACATCAGGCCGATCTCACGCGCCTGGTCGTCGGCCGCCACCTCGGCCGTGATCAGATGCACGCCTGCCGTCAACGGTAGCGTCGGCAGTTCGCGGCCGAGAGCTTGTGCCGATGACAGAGGCGCGAATAGCGCCAGAGTTGCGGCGATGAGAAACAAGCGGATCGGTTTCATGGCACCCGTGGTCGACAGCCGCCAGGCACAGAGCGGAAGAAAAAAGGCGGCGATGCGTCAGGATATCAGCGTGATTTGCTCCGATCGCGCGCCTCCGGCGATGCTGCGCCGCAGCCGCGATCGCCGGGGGCGGTAAACTCCTTGGCTGTTGCGCCTTCGGAGTGCCCATGTTCGAACACATCAAGATCCCGGCCCAGGGCAAGAAAATCACCGTCAACCCGGATGCCTCGCTGGTCGTGCCGGACGACCCGATCGTCGCTGTGATCGAGGGCGACGGCACAGGTGTCGACATCACTCCGGTGATGGTCAAGGTGGTCGACGCGGCGGTGGCAAAGGCCTACGGCGGCCGTCGCAAGATCGCGTGGATGGAGGTTTATGCCGGCGAAAAAGCCACGCGAATGTACGGCCCCGACGTGTGGCTTCCCGACGAGACGCTCACCGCGCTGCGCGAGTACGTCGTTTCGATCAAGGGTCCGCTGACGACACCGGTGGGCGGAGGGATCCGCTCGATCAACGTCGCGCTGCGCCAGGAGTTGGACCTGTACGTCTGCTTGCGGCCGGTGCGCTACTTCGCCGGAGTTCCCAGCCCGGTGCGCGAGCCCGAGAAGACCGATATGGTGATCTTCCGGGAAAATTCAGAGGATATTTACGCGGGAATCGAATACGAAGCCGAGACCGACAAGACGCGCAAGCTGATCGACTTTTTGCAGCGCGAAATGGGCGTGCGCAAGATCCGCTTCCCGCAAACTTCCGCCATTGGGATCAAGCCGATTTCGCGCGAAGGCACCGAGCGGCTCGTTCGCAAGGCACTGCAATACGCAGTCGACCAGCGGCGCAAATCGGTGACTTTCGTGCATAAGGGCAACATCATGAAGTTCACCGAGGGCGCGTTCGCCAAGTGGGGTTACGCGCTCGCTCAGCGCGAATTCGGTGCGACGCTGCTCGACGGCGGGCCGTGGATGAAGATCGCGGCGCCGCACGGTGAGGTGATCGTCAAAGACGTGATCGCAGACGCGTTTTTGCAGCAAATCCTGCTGCGGCCAGCCGAATACGACGTGATCGCCACGATGAACCTGAACGGCGATTACATCTCGGATGCATTGGCAGCGCAGGTCGGTGGCATCGGCATCGCGCCCGGCGCCAATTTGTCCGATTCGGTCGCGATGTTCGAGGCTACGCATGGAACCGCGCCGAAGTACGCGGGCAAGGACTACGTCAATCCGGGGTCGGAAATCCTGTCGGCTGAGATGATGCTGCGCCACATGGGGTGGGGCGAAGCGGCCGATCGCATCGTGCGGTCGATGGAGACGACGATCCAGCAAAAAATCGTCACGTATGACTTCGCACGGCTGATGCAAGGGGCCACCCAGGTTTCCTGCTCCGGTTTCGGGCAGGCGCTGATCGCACGGATGTAGCCCTCCTTCGCTCGCTGCGCGAGCTTCGGAGGGCCCGCGGGCCCTGCGTAGCCCGAAGGGCGAAGCAGGGCAAAAAAAAAGCCCCGTGGGGGGCCTTTGTCGACGCGCGCGATCAGCCGTTCGGTGTGATATTTGATGCTTGTTTGCCTTTCGGCCCTTGAACGACTTCGAAAGCCACTTTCTGGCCTTCCTTAAGCGTCTTGAACCCAGAAACCTGGATTGCAGAGAAATGGGCGAAAAGGTCCTCCCCGCCGTCGTCCGGCGTGATGAACCCATAGCCCTTCGCGTCGTTAAACCATTTCACAACACCCGTCGCCATTTGTTTTCCTTCTCGCAGCCATAGTCGGGCCGAGGAGCCCACTGCGTTTTTTGCAACCTCTCCTCCCCGGCCTGCGGATCCCGCGTGCCGCCCCGGTCGTTGCCGGCGCCTCGCGCCGCGCCCGGTTCCCCGGTGCGCGTACGGGATTTACGGGATTCTTCGGTCAATGAGGGTTAGCGTCAAGACCCATCAACTGGGTGCTTGCGATTCGGATACGCTGGGCCGTTGACCGCCTCCAGCACCCGCTTCAAGCGCCGACTTCAAGCGCCGACTCCCGACCGCTGCGCCGGAATCGGGGGAAAACCCCCCGCTTGGCGCCCGAAACAAGGGCATCTGCCCGCCACCCCTGGTTTAAAAAGATAGCGGTCGCGGACCAACAGTGGGAGGCAGCGCAGCAGCGCAGCGCGGCGGCACGGAAGGCATCGCTGGCGCGCGCGTAGTTGATGCGGATGACACGGGAGGGCGCCGATTTCACTTATGATTGTTCGGGCGGGGCCCGCGCCGGGATGTGCTGAGTTTTCTAAAATGGGTGTATGAGCCATCAGGTCGGCGAAGGAACGGTGGTCGAGAAGCAGGCTTCTCGGGTCAAGCCGCCGCCGATGTACCAGGTCGTGCTACTGAATGATGATTTCACCCCGATGGAGTTTGTGGTGGGCGTGTTGCAGAAGTTCTTCGGTAAGGGGCGCGAGCAGGCGACCCAGATCATGCTGAAGGTCCACCACGAGGGGCGCGGCGTGTGCGGCGTCTACCCGAAGGATTTGGCATCGAGCAAGGTGGAGCAAGTCAGCAGTTATTCTAGGCAGCACCAGCATCCGTTGCAGTGCGTGATGGAGGAAGCATGATCGCGCAGGAGTTGGAGGTCAGCCTGCACATGGCCTTTGTCGAGGCCCGTCAGGCGCGACACGAGTTCATCACGGTCGAGCATTTGCTGCTGGCGCTGCTGGACAATCCGTCCGCTGCCGAGGTGTTGCGGGCCTGCGCCTGCAACATCGAGGATCTGCGCAAGAGCCTGCACAATTTCGTTTCGGACAACACCCCCGTTTTGCCGCAGAGCTCCGAGGCAGACACGCAGCCCACGCTGGGCTTCCAGCGCGTAATCCAGCGCGCGATCATGCATGTGCAATCCACTTCCAACGGCAAGAAGGAGGTCACCGGCGCCAACGTCCTGGTCGCGATTTTCGGCGAGAAGGACTCGCACGCCGTCTATTACCTGCACCAGCAGGGCGTCACTCGCCTGGACGTGGTGAACTACATCTCGCACGGGATCACCAAGACGCCGCAGGGCGAGGAAAAGGCCAAGGCGCAAGGCGACCAGGAATCCGAGGGCTCGGACAGCCGCGAGCAGTCCTCACCGCTGGAGCAGTACACGCAGAATTTGAACACGTTGGCGCGCGACGGCAAGATCGATCCGCTGATCGGCCGCGAACCCGAAGTCGAGCGCGTAATCCAGGTACTGTGCCGCCGCCGCAAGAATAACCCGCTGCTGGTGGGCGAGGCAGGAGTCGGCAAGACGGCCATCGCCGAGGGCCTGGCATGGCGCATCTACAAAGGCGAGGTGCCCGAGATCCTGGAAAAGGCGACCGTGCATTCGCTCGACATGGGAGCGCTGCTGGCCGGCACCAAATACCGTGGCGATTTCGAGCAGCGCTTAAAGGCGGTGCTCAAGCAGCTGAAAGCCAGCCACAACGCAATCCTGTTCATCGACGAGATCCATACTCTGATCGGCGCCGGCTCGGCCTCCGGCGGCACGCTTGACGCGTCCAACTTGCTGAAGCCGGCTCTGTCGACAGGGCAGCTCAAGTGCATCGGTGCGACGACTTACAACGAGTACCGCGGAATCTTCGAGAAGGACCACGCGCTGTCGCGGCGCTTCCAAAAGATCGACGTGTCCGAACCGACCGTGCAGCAGACGATCGAGATCTTAAAGGGCCTGAAATCGCGCTTCGAGGAGCACCACGGCGTGAAGTATTCCGCCAGCGCAATCACGGCCGCTGCCGAGCTGTCGGCCCGCTACATCAACGACCGGCACTTGCCCGACAAGGCGATCGACGTGATCGACGAGGCAGGCGCTGCGCAGCGCATCCTGCCGCTGAACAAGCGCAAGAAGACGGTCGGCAAAGGTGAGGTCGAGGACATCATCGCGAAGATCGCGCGGATCCCGCCGCAAACCGTTTCGAGCGACGACCGTACACAGCTGAAGAACCTGGACCGCAACTTGAAGAACGTCGTATTCGGCCAGGACGAGCCGATCGACGCGCTCGCCGCAGCGATCAAGATGGCACGCTCCGGCCTCGGCCGCCCCGAAAAACCGATCGGCGCGTTCCTGTTCTCCGGACCCACCGGCGTGGGAAAAACCGAGGTGGCGCGCCAGCTCGCGTTCACGCTGGGAATCGAGCTGATCCGCTTCGACATGTCCGAGTACATGGAGCGCCATGCGGTGAGCCGCTTGATCGGCGCTCCGCCGGGATACGTCGGCTTCGATCAGGGAGGCCTTCTCACGGAGGCGATTTCGAAGAAGCCGCATGCGGTGCTGCTGCTCGACGAGATCGAGAAAGCGCACCTGGATATTTTCAACATCCTGCTGCAAGTGATGGACCACGGCACGCTGACCGACAACAACGGTCGCAAGGCGGATTTCCGCAACGTGATCATCATCATGACGACCAACGCCGGCGCCGAGGCGCTGCAGAAGGGTGCGATCGGCTTTGCAGCGAACCGGGCGCCGGGCGACGAGATGGCGGAGATCCGCCGGATGTTCTCGCCCGAGTTCCGCAACCGCCTGGAAGCGATCATCAGCTTCCGCGCCCTCGACGAGCAGGTGATCCTGCGCGTGGTCGACAAGTTCCTGATGCAGCTCGAAGAGCAGTTGCACGAGAAGAAAGTCGATGTCACCTTCAGCGATACGCTGCGCAGCTACCTGGCGAAGAAGGGCTTTGACCCGGTGATGGGCGCGCGCCCGATGGCGCGCTTGATCCAGGACACGGTGCGGCGCGCACTGGCCGACGAGCTGCTGTTCGGTCGGCTGGTCAACGGCGGCAAGGTCGACGTCGACGTCGACGAAAGCGGCTCGGTGAAACTGGACTTCCCGCCTCCCGACAACGGCGATGCGCCGCAGCCCGAGCGCGGCGAACCCGTGCTGTCCGAATAAAGGATTAGCGATGCTGCGCGTTCTCGCGCGGTCGTTCCTTCAGCCGCTTGGGTGCGTCGTTGCGCTGTCGCTGCTCGCCGGCACAGCTGCTGGAGCGGGCGAAGCGGGCGTAGCCCCTCCTGCCGAAGTCGGTCTGTGGCAGACGATTAGCGACAAGACCGGTAAGCCCGAGGGCTACATTCGGATCAGTCTGGTCGGCGCCGAGCTGCGCGGCGTGATCGAGCGCGGTATGCCGGGCGACGATCCGAACGAGCTGTGCACCAAGTGTCCGGGCGATCGCAAGAACCAGAAGAAGCTCGGAATGACGATCCTGACCGGGATGCACCGTCAGGACGACCATTGGGGTGGGGGCGAGATTCTGGATCCGGACAACGGCTCCACCTACCGCTGCCGCATCAAGGCCGTCGATTCCGGCCGCAAGCTAGAGGTGCGCGGCTATATCGGCTTTTCGCTGCTTGGCCGCACCCAGACTTGGGTGCGCGCCGAATAGGTCAGCGGGCGCCGGTGCTGCCGAAGCCGCCCGCGCCGCGGGCGCTTTCCAGGAACGCATCGACGACGTTTAGCTGCGCGCGCGCCACCGGGATCACGACCAGCTGCGCGATGCGCTCGAGCGGCTCGATCGTGTAGGCGGCACTGCTGCGGTTCCACAGCGACACCATGATCTGCCCTTGGTAGTCCGAGTCGATCAGTCCGACCAGATTCCCCAGCACGATCCCGTGACGGTGTCCCAAGCCGGAACGCGGCAGCACCAGCGCGCAATAGCCAGCATCGGCCAGATGGATCGCGATTCCGCTGGAAATCAGCGCAGTTGCGCCGGCAGCGAGAGCGACAGGCGAGTCGATGCAAGCTCGCAGGTCCAGCCCGGCCGATCCGTCCGTCGCATATGCGGGCGGACTGTCGTGCAGCCTGGCGTCGAGGATCTTGACGTCGAGTTTCATCAGTTAGTCTTTGAAAAGACCCGAACGATTCGCGCTGACGCGCGGGGGCCATGCGCTGCGCTCATGGGACGCGTGTCATCGCCGGATCGTCAGGCGCGCAGCGATCTCGCCGATCAGACGCCGCGCGTGGTCGATCTTGCTGGCGCGCGGCCAGGTAACCGACGATTGCGCCCCCACCAGCATCAACTCGGCGTCGTCGGCGCCGAGCACGTCCTGGGCGAGGTTGGCGACGATGAGCGCGATCCTCTTTGTCGCGAGCTTGGCGCGCGCGTGCTCCTCCAGGCGTTCGCTTTCGGCGGCGAACCCGACGCAAAGCGGAGGCGAGGGCAGCGCGGCGACGGTTGCGAGGATGTCGGGATTGGGAACGAACCGCAGCTGCACCGGTTCCGAATCAGCCGATTTTTTCATCTTGGCCATGCTGGGCTGCTCGGGTCGCCAATCCGCGACCGCCGCCACCGAGATGAACACATCCGAGCTCGCAGCGCTGGCCAGCACCGCTTCGTGCATCTGACGCGCACTCGTCACCTCGTGGCGGACCACACCGCGCGGCGGCGCCAGTGCGGTGGGACCGCTGACCAGCACTACCTCGGCGCCAGCTTCTTGTGCCGCACGCGCGATCGCGTAGCCCATCTTGCCCGAGGAGCGGTTGGTGATTCCGCGAACGGGGTCGATCGCCTCGAACGTCGGTCCGGCCGTGACCAGCACGCGGCGCCCCTGCAGCAGCTTGGGCTGGAACGCTGCCACCACTTCGGCGACGATCTGCAGCGGCTCCAACATCCGCCCCTCGCCGACTTCGCCGCACGCCTGATCGCCGCTGTCCGGCCCGAGGATCGCGGCGCCATCGGCTTCGATGGTTCGAACGTTGCGCTGCGTGGCGGGCTGCTGCCACATTTCGACGTTCATCGCGGGCGCGACCAGCAGGCGGCAGCGATCGCGCTGGCGCGCAAGCGCCACGGAACTGAGCAGGTCGTCGCACAGCCCGTGTGCCAGTTTCGCGATGAAATGCGCCGTGGCAGGGGCGATGAGTAGCGCATCGGCATCTCGCGACAGCACGATGTGCCCCATCGCTCCCTGAAAGCGCTCGTCCCACAACTCCACGTACGCAGGCCGCCCGGTCAACGCCTGTAGCAAAATGGGCGTGACGAAATGCAGCGCGCCATGCGTCAAGATCGGCTGGACTTGCGCGCCTTCGTCCTGCAGCCGGCGTGCCAGATCGCAGGCCTTGTAGGCGGCGACCCCTCCAGTGATCCCGAGCAGGATCCTGCGGTCCTTCAAGTCCATTTTCTTCAACCCGACCTGCGCACCCGCAACAGTTCGTCCAGGATCAGCAAGCCGGCCCCGATCGTGATCGCGCTGTCGGCGATATTGAAGGCCGGAAACTCCCACTGCCGGTAGTGAAACAGCAGGAAATCGATCACGTGCCCGTGCAGCACGCGGTCGATCACGTTTCCCACTGCGCCACCGAGAATCATCGCCAGCGCGCAGGAAAACAGCCGCTGTGAGCCGTGGCGCGCGAGCAGGTACAGGATGAACACGCATGCGCCGATGCCGACGGCGGTGAGGGCGCTTGCATGCCATCCGGGCCCGGCATCGAACATCGAGAACGCCGCACCTCGATTGTGGGCCAGCACCAGGCTGAAATAGCCGGTGACCTGGCGTACGTCGCCCACGTGAAAGGAGTGCTCGATCACCGTCTTGGTGAACTGGTCGGCCGCAACGATCGCCGCCGCTACTCCGAGCCAGGGCAGCAGCCGCTGGCTCCATGCTCCCAGGGGCACCGCGATCATGCGAACCCCCGCAGCTCACCTGGCCCGAACAGGTTGCTGACGCAACGCCCGCAGATGGTCGGATGAGCCGCGTCGACGCCGACGTCGTCCCGGTAGTGCCAGCAGCGTTCGCACTTCTGGTGCGCGCTGGCAGCGACTTCGACGCGCTGCTCCGACTCCTGCTGGACGCGGTGCAGCGTGGCTCGGCTTGTGATCGTCACGAAGCGCAGCTCTTCGCCCAGCGTGGCCAGTGCGGCGTGGCGCTCGCCGGCGGCGTACACGTCGATTTCGGCCTGCAGCGAGGAGCCGAGGCGTCCGGACTCACGCATGACTTCGATGCTCTTCAAAACGTCGGTCCGCGCCGCGCGGATACGCGCCCACTTGGCGAGCAAAGCCTCGTGGCCGGCAACCGGCGGAAGTTCGTGGTACAGCTGCGTGAAAATCGTCGCCTGGTCGTTGCGCACAAGCACCCGAAATGCCTCCTCCGCAGTGAACGACAAAAACGGCGCCATTAAGCGCAGCACGCTGTGCGCAATGTGCCAGAGCGCGGTCTGCGCGGAGCGGCGCGCTGCACCGGTGGCAGCGGTCGTGTACAGCCGGTCCTTCAGGATGTCGAGGTAGAACGCCCCCAAGTCCTCTGAACAGAACGTCTGCAGCTTCGCCACCACCGGGTGGAATTCGTAGCGCTCGTAGTGCGCCAGCGTGTCGGCCTGGAAGCGCGCAGCGAGCGCGATGGCGTAGCGGTCGATCTCGAGCATCGGCTCGATCGGCACGGCATCGCGCGCCGGATCGAAGTCGCTGGTGTTGGCAAACAGGAACCGCAGCGTGTTGCGGATGCGGCGGTAGCCCTCGACCACGCGGCTCAGGATCTCCTCGCCGATCGACATCTCGCCCGAGTAGTCGGTCGCTGCGGCCCACAGGCGGATGATCTCGCCCCCCATCTTGGACGCCAGATCCTGCGGATCGATGCCGTTACCCAGACTCTTGCTCATCTTCCGGCCCTGGGCGTCGACCGTGAAGCCGTGCGTCAGCAGCGCCCGGTAAGGGGCGCGCCCGTCGATCGCCGCGCCGATCAGCAGCGAGGAATGAAACCAGCCGCGATGCTGGTCCGACCCTTCCAGGTACATGTCGGCCGGGTAGCCGAGCTGCTCAATGTGCGAGCCGCGCATCACCGTGCGATGGGTGGAACCCGAATCGAACCAAACATCCAGGATGTCGTTGATCTTCTCGTATTGGCCCGCCTCTGCAGCAGGAAGCAGATCTTCCACACGGGCGCGCGACCACGCCTCCACTCCGCCGGCTTCGACCAGCCGTGCAGCTTGCTCCAGCAGTTCGAGCGTGCGCGGGTGCAGCTGCTGGGTTTCGCGGTGCAAGAAAAACGGCAGCGGTACCCCCCAGTTGCGCTGCCGCGAGATGCACCAGTCGGGGCGGTTGGCAATCATCCCGTGCAGGCGCGCTTTGCCCCAGGCCGGATAAAAGGCGGTCGCTTCGACCGCTCGCAGCGCCGTCTGCCGCAGCGTCTCTCCAACGGTTTCGGTTTGCATCACGCCGCGCGTGTCGCCAGTGGGTCCGTCCATACGGACGAACCACTGCGACGCGGCCCGGTAGATCAGCGGCGTCTTGTGGCGCCAGCAGTGCGGGTAGCTGTGCTTGAGCTCGGTACCATGAAGGAGGGTTCCGCACCGGCGCAGCGCATCGACGATCTTCGGGTTCGCGTCCCAGATCTTCATGCCGCCGAACAAGGGCAGGTCGGGCGAGTACACGCCGTCGCCCTGCACCGGGTTCAGGATCTGCTCGTCGCTCATCCCGTAGCGCTTGGCCGAATCGAAGTCGTCGACGCCATAGGCCGGTGCCGAGTGGACCACACCGGTGCCTTCTTCGGCGCTTACGTACGTGCCGAGCATCACCGGAGCATGGCGGCGATAGCCGGGATGGGCGCCGCCGAGCGGATGGTCAAACTCGACTCCTTCGAAAGCGGCACCGCGCGCCACAGCCAGGATCCGCCCGCGCAGCCCGTAGCGCTTCAGGCACTGCTCGACCAGGGGTTCGGCCAGGATCAAGCGACGGTCGCCGCAGTCCACCAGCGCGTAGTCGATCTCGGGATGGAAGTTCAACGCTTGATTGGCCGGGATCGTCCATGGAGTCGTCGTCCAGATGACCGTGAACACAGGCCCGACGAGCGCGGCTACGCCGAAAGCGGCAGCCACCCTAGCGCGCGCGTCATCGGCCAGGGCAAAGGCAACGTCGATGGCCGGTGAGGTTCGATCGGCATACTCGACTTCCGCCTCGGCGAGTGCCGAGGCGCAGTCGAAACACCAGTTGACGGGCCGCAGGCCCCGGTAGACGAACCCGCGCTCGATCATCCGGCCGAGCGTACGGATCTCGTCGGCTTCGGCCTTGAACGTCATCGTCCGATACGGGTTGCCCCAATCGCCGAGTACACCGAGGCGCTGGAAGCTCTTCATCTGCACCGCGATCTGCGCGGTCGCATGCGCACGTGCGCGCGCTTGCACTTCCGCGCGCGGCAGGTCCTTGCCGAACTGCTTCTCGATGTGGATCTCGATCGGCATGCCGTGGCAGTCCCAGCCGGGCACGTACACGGCATCGAAGCCCGCCAAGGACTTGGACTTGACGACGATATCCTTCAGGATCTTGTTGACTGCGGTTCCGAGATGAATGTCGCCATTGGCGTAAGGTGGACCGTCGTGCAGGATGAAGCGCGGCGCACCCTTGCGTGCCGCCCGGATCGCGGCGTACACCTTGCGCTCCTCCCATTCCTTTACCCATTGCGGCTCGCGCTTGGGAAGGTCGGCGCGCATCGGAAACGGTGTCTGCGGCAGATTCAGCGGGTAACCCTCCTTCGCTCCTGACGCAGCTTCGGAGGGCTGGCGGCCCTCCTTCGCTCCTTGAGCGGCTCCCGCCTTCGCGCTTCGCGCTTCGGCGGGCGAGTCGGAGGGTTGGCGCCCCTTCGCTTTGCGCTGCCCGTCGTTCACGCTGTCGCCCCGTCGAAGATGGCGCGTGCCCGATCGGCGTCGCGCCGGATTGCGGCGGCGAGTTCCTGCACCGTGTCAAAGCGCTCCTCGTCGCGCAGTTTCTGCACGAACTGCACGCGAATAAGTTGGCCGTAGATATCCTCGGAGAAGTCGAACAGGTGGACTTCGAGCAGCCACCGGCCGCTGTCGTCGATTGTGGGGCGCAACCCCACACTTGCTACCCCCGGCAGCGATCTCGACCGGATCCCATGCACCAGCACTGCGTAAATGCCGTTCAGCGCCGGGCGGCGGTGTGCCACGCGCAGATTCAACGTTGGAAATCCGAGCTGACGGCCGAGCTTGGAGCCGTGCAGAACGCGACCGCTGATTGAATAGGCATGCCCGAGCAGCTCGGAGGCCAGCAGCAGATTCCCAGCGCTCAGCGCGCCGCGAATGCGCGAACTCGAGACCCGTTCGCCGTTCCACTGGACCTGCTCGATCTGTTCCACACGGAAGCCGCAGCTCGCGCCGAAGCTGCGCAGCAACGCAACGTCGCCCGCGCGCCGTGCACCGAAGCGAAAATCATCGCCGACCACCAGCGCACGCGCCTGGCAGCCCTCGACGAGGATTCGCTGGATGAACTGCTCAGGGCTCAGAGATGCGAAGTCGCGGTTAAAGTGCTGCACGAACACACGCTCGATCCCTACCTGCCGCAAACCCCCGATCTTGTCCCGAAGGTTCGCGATGCGCGCCGGCGCCTGCTCGGGAGCGAAGAACTCGCGCGGATGCGGCTCGAACGTCATCGCGGCGGCCGTTGCGCCGTTCTCGCGGGCCGCTTCGACGACGCGTTGCAGCAGCGCTCGGTGACCCCGATGCACGCCGTCGAAATTGCCGATCGACAGCGCGCAGGGGTGCCGTTCGGCGATGCCTGGCAGCCCGTGGAAAACGTGCATCGTCGGCATTGTCGGGCAAAGCGGTACGCCCCAAAAGGTGACCGGCAATTATAGGCGGAGAGTCCGGAACATCTTGATTTTCTTCGGCTTTCCTCGGCGCGATAGACGCTGCCGCGTACAATGCCGCGCTCGATGTTCCAATCCAAGCCGGTTGTCTGTCTGATCTCCGGGCGCGGGAGCAACCTGGAGGCGATCCTTCGCACGGCGCAAGCCGAAAACTGGCAGGCGGCCTGCGGAATCCAGGTCGTTCGCGTTCTGAGCAACGAGCGCCAGGCACAGGGCTTGGAAGTGGCGCGCGCCTATGGCGTTCCGGCGGACACGATTGCGCACGCCGATTTTCCGACGCGGGAGGCGTTCGACGCAGCGCTCGCCGAGGCGATCGATCGGCACGCGCCGGAGCTGGTCGTTTTGGCCGGGTTCATGCGGGTGCTGACTTCGGGCTTCGTGGCGCGCTACCGCGAACGCTTGCTCAACATTCACCCGTCGCTGTTACCGGCTTTCGCAGGCTTGCACACGCACCGGCGCGCGTTGGAGGCCGGTGTGCGCGTGCACGGCGCAACCGTCCATTTCGTGTCGGATCAGCTCGACGGTGGTCCGATCGTCGCGCAAGCGGCGGTGCGAGTGCTGCCCGACGATACAACAGAGACGCTGGCTCAGCGCGTGCTCGGGCAGGAGCATTTGCTGCTGCCTCGCTGCGTGCGCTGGATCCTGGAGGGACGCGTTCGGCTCAACGGCGAGCGCGTTGTCGTCACGGGGGCGCGCCCCGACGAACTGCTCGCGTTGCCGCGATGACATGGACGATGGGCCATTTACACGTCAGCGCCACGGTGGTCGAGAGCCTGGCAAGCCTGCTGGCGAGCCTGCTGCGTTTCGACGGGCCGGCCGACGCCGCGATGTCGCGCCATTTCAAGCAGGACCGTCGCCTCGGTCCGCGCGAACGCAGCGTCGTGGCCGAGGCCGCATTCGACGCGTTGCGGCGCTTGGCGACGTTGCGTTGGATGATGCAGACGGCGGATCCGCGGCGCGCCCCGCGGCTGGCCTCACTGGTGCAGTTGGCGCGCCAGCACGGCATCGAGCCGCTGGGGCCGCGGTTGCTGCGCGGGGATGAACGGGCAGTGCGTGGCGCGCTTACGGTCGACCTTGGACTGGCTCCCTCAGCTATCCGCGCCGAGGTGCCGATGTGGCTATTCCAGAGGATCACGGTGCAGTATCACGACGCGCAGCCGCTGTTCGAGGTGCTCGCACAGGCGGCTCCGCTGGATCTGCGAGTGAATACGATCAAGGCCGAGCGCGACGCAGTGCTCAAGGAACTCGAATCGGTGGCGCGCTCCGGCAGCCTCGCGCAGGCGACGCCGACGCGCTTCAGCCCAGAGGGCATTCGACTGCACGAGAAGCCCGCGCTGACGCGTTGGCCGATGTACAAGGAGGGCCGCGTTGAAGTGCAGGACGAGGGCAGCCAGCTGGTGGCGCGCCTGCTGGCGCCGCGGCGCGGCATGATGGTGGTCGATTTCTGCGCCGGTGCCGGCGGCAAGACGTTGGCGATCGGGAGCCTGATGAAATCGACCGGGCGCATCTACGCGTTCGATGTCAACGCCAAGCGGCTGGCCGGACTTTCGCCGCGCTTGGCGCGCAGCGGGCTTTCGAACGTGCACCCTGTGGCCCTGCATAGCACCGGCGACGTGCGCGCCAAGCGGCTGGCGGGGAAGATCGACCGTGTGCTCGTCGACGCCCCGTGCAGCGGCAGCGGCACCTTGCGTCGCAATCCGGATCTCAAATGGCGCTTCGATGAGTCGGAATTGGAGCGGCTGACCGCGGTACAAGCGGAACTGCTGCGTGCGGCTGCGCGGCTGGTGAAACCAGGCGGGCGACTCGTGTACGCGACCTGCTCGCTGCTGGCGGTGGAGAACCAGGACGTCGTTGCGGCGTTCCTGTCCGAGCAGCCGCAATTCGCGGTCGTTCCTGCTGCGCAGGTGCTGCGCGCGCAAGGTATCGATATCGATCATGCCGAGCGCTTCGATCCCTGGTTTGTGATGCTGCCGCATCTGCACGGCAGCGACGGTTTCTTCGCGGCGGTGCTGGAGAAACGCGCGTGAACGCATCGCCGCTGCGCGACTTCCTGGACGCGCTTGCCGAGGGGCTTGGCCGGCCCGTGCATGCCTGGGAAGTGCTGGTGCTCGTGCTGGCTGTGGGCGGAGCATGGGCAGTGTCGCGCGTGGTGCGGGGCAAGCTCCCACTCGAGGGTGCGCGCAGGCTCGTGTTTCCGGTCACCGCGTTCGTGCTGCTATCGGCGGGGGATCTGGCGCTGCGAGCTTTTGGCCTGATCAGCCGTGCCGCAGATGCGCACCTGTTGCGGATGGCGGCGGCGCTGATCGTCGCGCTCGCGGTCGTTCGGGTGCTCGTGTACGCGATGCGGCGGGCGTTGTCGAACGTTGCGCTGATCGGCGCGTTCGAGCGGGGCATCGCGATCACAGTCTGGGGCATTTTTGCACTGTACCTGACCGGCGCGCTCGCCGATGTGGTGAACTGGCTTCGCGCGGCGCAGATTCCGCTCGGCAAGGAAACCATCTCTTTATGGTCGATGCTGACGGCAGTGGTAACGACCTTGGTAAGTCTATTGGCGGCGTTGTGGGTGGGCTCGCTGGTGGAGTCGCGCCTGATGGAAGTACCGGGGCTGGACCGCAACTTCCGCGTGGTGCTCGGAAGGATCGCGCGCGGCGGCCTGGTTCTGGTGGCGGTGCTGGCAGCGCTCGCGGTATCCGGCATCGACCTGACCGTCCTATCGGTATTCGGAGGTGCGCTCGGAGTAGGGCTCGGTTTGGGCCTGCAGCGCATCGCCAGCAACTACGTCAGCGGCTTCATCCTGCTGCTGGACCGCAGCCTGCGAATTGGCGACCTAATCACTGTGGCTGGCTCCGTCGACCGTTACTACGGCACCGTCACACAGATCAACACGCGCTACACGCTGCTGCACGCGATGGATGGCACCGAGACCGTGATCCCGAACGAAATGCTGGTGTCCTCCCCGGTCGTCAACCATTCGCTCAGCGACCGGCGGGTGCGGCTGGCAGTGCGAGTGGCGATTGCGTACGAATCGGACATCGATCTGGCGCTTCGCCTCGGGCAGCAGGCGGCGCGCTCGGTCGCGCGGGTGCTCGCCGAGCCTGCGCCGGCCACAATGCTGGTGGAGTTTGGCGCCGACGGCCTCGTATTGGAGCTGAGCTTTTGGATCAGTGACCCCGAAAATGGCCGCCAGAACGTTCAATCGGATGTCGCGATTGCCGCTTACAAGCTCTTCAGCAAATCGAACATTTCGATTCCGTATCCGCGCCGAGACATCCGCGTTGTCGGAACTCTTCCTGCCAGCGGAGCATCCTGACGAACGGTTTGAAAGCGCTTTGAAAGCAGCCGGATCGGAGCTTTTCACTCCTCATCGCCCTCACTACGGGCAGGTACAATGCACATTGGGGGAACGAGTCCGGAGATCGCATGCAAGCGCTCGAATTTCTGAACGGGGGACTGCTTCGGCTGAGCTGGCTGGAGCTGGTGCTGGCGACGCTGGCGATGACGCACATCACGATCGCCGCCGTTACGATTTACTTGCACCGCTCGCAAGCGCACCGTGCGCTCGACCTGCATCCGATCATCAGTCACTTCTTCCGGCTGTGGCTCTGGTTGAGCACCGGGATGCAGACGCGCGACTGGGTCGCGGTCCATCGCAAACACCACGCCAAGTGCGAGAGCGCGGACGACCCGCACAGCCCTCAGGTCAAAGGTCTGCGCACAGTGCTGTGGCGCGGCGCGGAACTGTACATGGCCGAGAAGGTGAACGAGGAAACAATCGACCGCTACGGACACGGTACGCCGGACGACTGGATGGAGCGCCGCCTGTACTCGCGCTGGACTTGGCAGGGGTGCGGGGCGATGCTGATCGCCGACGTGGTCCTTTTCGGCGCGGCCGGCCTGGCGGTATGGGGCGTTCAGATGATGTGGATTCCGGTGTTCGCGGCGGGCGTCGTCAACGGCATCGGACATTTCTGGGGCTATCGCAACTTCGACGTTGCCGACGCGAGCGCGAACATCGTTCCGTGGGGCGTCCTGATCGGTGGCGAGGAGCTGCACAACAATCACCACACGTATCCGACCTCGGCCAAGCTATCGGCGCGCTGGTACGAGTTCGATCTGGGCTGGTGCTACATCCGGACGCTGCAATGGCTGCGGCTGGCCAAGGTATTGCGGCTGGCCCCGGTTCCGCGCCTTGCGGGTGCGCGCCACGTGGTCGACCTGCAGACGCTGCAAGCGCTGGTGTCGAACCGCTATGACCTGTTGTCGCGTTATGCACGCGCCACGCGCAAGACGTTGTCCGACGAGCTCGCGCGCCTGCGCCTGTCATCGCGTCTTTCGGCCCACGACTACGACCGCTTCGCAGGGCTGAAGACTTGGGTGGCGCGCCGATCTGCCGCGGTGCCCGAAATGCACCGCAAGACTCTTGCGGAGCTGATGGGCCATAGTGGCGTGATCAAGACACTGATCGAGATGCGCGATGAGCTGGCGTCGATCTGGCAGCACGCCGCTTCGTCGCGCGACGAGATGCTCGGGCGCTTGCAAGGCTGGGTCGCGCGTGCGGAAGCCAGCGGCATCCGGGCGCTGATGGATGCGGCGGCGCGTATCCGCAGCTACGCGCCGGCGCCGGCGGCGTCCTAACAGCGACTGCAGAGGCCGACGCCTGCCCTTTCCCTACGGGAGAGGGGCTGGAGGTGAGGGGAAATACGCGACCCCTTCCGGCCCGGCGCTACTTCAGCTTCACTTCTTTGTACAGAACGTGCTTGCGCGCCTTCGGGTCGAACTTCATCAGCTCGAGCTTGTCCGGCGTCGTGCGTTTGTTCTTCGCAGTGGTGTAGAAGTGCCCGGTACCGGCGCTGGACTCGAGCTTGATCTTCTCGCGCGCTCCCTTTGCCATCGTACGTCTCCGCAGTTTTCTGTGTTCAGGCGGCGCGCTTGGTCGCGGCCATTTTCGCCAGCACGGCCTCGATTCCGTCCCGGTCGATGATTCTCAGCGCTGCATTGGTTACGCGCAGGCGCACCCAGCGCTTTTCTTCCTCAAGCCAAAAACGCCGGTACTGAAGATTCGGCAAGAATCGCCGCTTGGTCTTGTTGTTCGCGTGCGATACGTTGTGCCCGACCATGGGCTTTTTGCCGGTTACCTGACATACCCGAGCCATGTCCGTGCTCCAACTCGTTGGGAATTTCGAAAACCAAAAATTGTACCCGAACGAGTGCGCTACAACAGGCCCAGCTCGGCAAACGACACGCTGGCGCCGGCAGCAACGATGATGTGGTCGAGCACCTGCACGTCGACCAGCTTCAGAGCATTCTGAAGCTCGCGGGTCAGGATTTGATCAGCCCGGCTCGGCTCAGCGACGCCCGAAGGGTGGTTGTGCGACAGGATCACAGAGGCGCAATTCAACGTCAGCGCTCGGCGAACGACCTCCCTGGGGTAAACGCTCGTCTGCGTCAGCGTGCCTCGGAAGAGCTCCTCGCACGCGATCAGCCGCTGCTGTGCGTCCAAAAAGAGCACCGCGAACACTTCGTGCCCGACGCGGCCGAGGCTTAAACGAAGAAAATCCCGCACACGCGCCGGCGCGTTCAGCACGGGGCCACGCGCAAGATCCTGGCGCAGCACGCGCCGGGCGATCTCCAGCACGGCCTGGACTCTTGCGTGCCCGCCTGCGCTCGCGCCGGCGACTGACTCGAACTGGTGCCGCGAGGCGTGCAGCACACCTGCCAGGCCCCCGAGGCGATGCAGCGCCCGCCGCGCCAGCTCGACGGCGCCCACTGCGCCGCCACCCATCAGAAGGGACAGCAGCTCGGCGTCGCTCAGCGCCTGCACGCCCTGATTGTGCAAACGGGCGCACGGACGCTCTGAAGTCGGCAGACGGCCGGCCGGCGCCGAAGCGGGCCGTTTCGGAGGAGTCAAAGGCCTCAACGGCGCCTCCTTCGTTAGAATGTGATGTTCACGAGTCGAACCCATGCGCGCGGCGACGACAATGCCGCCGGTGGGAGCTCGATTCGTGCAACGGGGGCGAGGGGACGGATTCGGCCGCGCCGGGTGAAGCGGCCGCGCAGTGCGGAGCGGCGCGAAATGATCGAAATTCTGTTGGCCCAGCCGCGTGGGTTCTGTGCAGGAGTGGACCGCGCGATCGAGATCGTCGAGCGCGCGCTGGAACGTCATGGCGCTCCCATTTACGTGCGGCACGAGATCGTTCACAACACGCACGTCGTTGCGCAGCTGCGGGCAAAAGGGGCGGTTTTCGTCGAGGAGCTGGAGGAGGTGCCGATTGGCGCCACGCTGGTGTTCTCGGCGCATGGGGTGTCGCGCGCGGTGCGCGAGGCGGCGCGGCGCAGGGGGTTGAACGTTTTCGACGCTACTTGCCCGCTGGTGACCAAGGTGCACGTCGAAGTGGCTAAGATGCGCGCGCAAGGGCGCGAAATCGTGATGATCGGCCACGCCGGGCATCCGGAGGTCGAGGGCACGATGGGTCAAGCCGACAGCGGAATCTTCCTGGTCGGCACTCCGGAGGATGTCGACCAACTGCAGGTTCGAGACCCCAACCGTCTCGCCTACGTGACGCAGACGACGCTGTCGGTGGACGATGCGGCGCAGGTCGTGCAGGCGCTGAAGCGTCGCTTTCCGGCGATCGCCGAGCCCAAGAAAGCCGACATCTGCTACGCGACGCAGAACCGCCAGGACGCGGTCAAAGCGCTGGCCGCGCAGGTAGACGTCGTGATTGTCGTGGGAAGCCGCAACAGCTCCAATTCGAATCGACTGCGCGAGGTGGCCGAAAGGGTCGGTGTGCCGGCGTATCTGGTGGAGGATGCTTCCGGCCTCGATGCGCGTTGGCTGGCGGGCGGCTCGCGGGTCGGACTGACAGCGGGTGCCTCAGCGCCGGAGATGCTGGTGCGGGACGTCGTCGAGCGGCTGCGCGAGGTGGGCGCTTGTGAGGTGCGTTCGCTCGATGGCGTAATCGAGGAGGTCGTGTTCCCTTTGCCAAAGGGGCTGGGAGGGACTTCCGGCGCTGAAAGCGACGCGCACTACGCGGTTGCCGATGGCTCGTCCTGAGCCCCGAACGCCCTCTGCTTCTCAGATCGACCCGCAAATCGACCTGTTCATCGATGCCGTGTGGCTGGAAGACGGCCTCGCGGCAAACTCGCTCGCCGCGTATCGGCGCGACCTGAGCGACTTGGCCACCTGGCTGCGGCCGCGGCGCCTGATCCAGGCCGACGAACGCGCGCTGACCCAGTATCTCTCCGCCCGCCACTCGACCACCAGCGCCGCCACCGCGAACCGGCGTCTGGCCAGCTTGCGGCGCTTTTATCGGTGGGCGCTGCGCGACGGTTCGGTCCGGTCCGACCCGACCGTGCGGCTTGCCGGTGCGCGGCGCCCGGCGCGATTTCCGAAGACGATCAGTGAAGCGCAGGTCGAAGCACTGCTGGCGGCTCCCGAAGGCGACGCACCGCAAGCGGTGCGCGATCGAGCGATGCTGGAGACGCTGTATGCGACCGGATTGCGGGTGTCCGAACTCATTCGCCTTCGCGCAGTCGAGTTGTCGCTGACCGACGGCTTGGTTCGCGTGATCGGAAAGGGCTCCAAGGAACGGGTCGTCCCGATCGGCGAGCAGGCTCGTTTCGCCCTGGCACGCTATCTGAAACGCGCGCGGCCGGCCCTGTTGGCGGGGCGAAGCAGCGATGCCGTATTCGTGACCGTGCGCGGCGCCGCGATGAGCCGTCAGATGTTCTGGAAACTGATCCGGCGCTACGCGTACAAGGCGGGAATCACGGCTCCGCTTTCGCCGCACGGCTTGCGCCACGCGTTCGCGACGCACCTTTTGAACCATGGCGCGGATCTGCGCGTGGTTCAGCTACTGCTCGGACACGCGGATATTTCGACCACGCAGATCTACACGCATGTGGCGCGCCAGCGCCTGAAGGAGCTGCACGCGCGGCATCACCCGCGCGGCTGAGTGCGCCGATGGCTGCGCTGCTGCTCGCTGTTAGCTACCTGCTCGGTTCGCTGCCGTTCGCGGTGTTGGTCAGTCGCGGTCTGCGGTACCCCGACCCGCGCACGTATGGGTCGGGAAACCCGGGCGCCACCAACGTGTTGCGGGGCGGCGGCCGCGTTGCCGCCGCACTCACGCTTCTCGGTGATGCCGGCAAGGGGGCGCTAGCCGTCTGGCTCGGACGCTATGCAGGCGGCGAGACGCTCGCGGCTGCGTGCGGAGCGGCCGCGTTTGTCGGACACGTCTTCCCCCTCTTCCTCCGGTTGAAAGGCGGCAAGGGGGTCGCAACGTTCCTCGGCGTTGCGTTCGCCTTGCAAGTCTGGGTGGGGCTGGGCTGTTCACTGGTGTGGCTTGCAGTGGCGGTTTTGAGCCGATTGTCTTCGCTCGCCTCGCTCTGCGCTGCCGCAAGCGCCCCGCTTCTGCTGACTCTCGCCGGTGGGGGCGATTCGCAGCTGCTGTTGGTTGTGGCGATGACGGCGCTGCTTTTCTGGCGGCACCGGGAGAACATCGCGCGCCTGCGCGCCGGAACCGAAGCCCGCATCGGTGCATCGACGAGCGAAAGCAAGCCGCAGCGCGAGGACGAAGCGGCGCGAAGCCAGGAGCGGGGGCAGTAAAGAGCTCTTCAGCCGCTTGCCGCCACCCCAATCGACTCGAGCGGCCAGCGGGGCCGCACTTCGATCGCAGGCACTTGACCGGCGGCGGCGACGCCAACTCCGCGCTCGAGCGCTGCCCATCCCGCCAGCGCGATCATTGCCCCATTGTCCGTGCATAGCGCGGGCGGAGGAAAAAACACTTCGGCACCAACGCGTTCCGCTTCCGTCAGTAGGCGCTCGCGCAATTGGCTGTTGGCGCTAACGCCCCCACTGACGACCAAGCGCGTACTGCCACACTGACGCAGCGCCTTGAGCGACTTCGCGGTCAGCACATCGACCGCGGCTTCAACAAAGCCCAGCGCAATGTCCGCCCGCACCTGGTCGCACAGGTTCGTCGCTTGCCGCACTGCGTTGCGAACGGCAGTCTTCAGCCCGCTGAAGCTGAAATCGAGGCTGTCGCTGTGCAGGAGCGGACGCGGCAGCGTCACCGCGCCGTGCGTTCCGAATTGCGCCAGCCGGGACACCGCCGGGCCGCCGGGGTAGCCCAGGCCGAGCAGCTGGGCGGCCTTGTCAAACGCTTCGCCGGCCGCGTCGTCGAGCGTTTCTCCCAGCAGCCGATAGCTGCCGATCCGCTCGACCTGCAGAAGCTGCGTGTGCCCGCCGGAAACGAGCAGGGCGACGAAGGGGAACTGCGGCGCCGGCTCCGCCAGCAGCGGCGACAGAAGGTGTCCCTCCATATGGTGAACTCCCACCACCGGCCTGCCGAGCGCGTAACCGAGCGCCGATCCGATGCTGCAGCCGACCAGCAAAGCTCCGATCAGCCCCGGGCCGGCGGTGACTGCGATGGCATCGATGTCGCTGCGGCGCGCATGTGCGCGGGCCAACACGTCCTCCACAAGCGGCAGAACGCGCCGGATGTGATCGCGCGAAGCAAGTTCGGGAACCACGCCGCCGTAGTCCCGGTGCAGATCGATCTGGCTATGGACCGCATGCACGATCTCGCGCGTCGCACTGTTAAACAGGGCTACGCCGGTTTCGTCGCAAGAGGTCTCGATTCCCAGAACCTTCACCGCACGGTCGCCTTTCGCGCTACTAGCGCCTTTGCATTACACTCTCCGGTTCCGAATTTACCGCCGACCGGGCGCCGGGCGAAATCTGGGAGACAGTTGGAGCGATGCCGACCATCCGCGTGAAAGAAAACGAGCCTTTTGAAGTCGCGTTGCGGCGTTTCAAGCGCACGATCGAAAAAAGCGGACTGTTGACCGAACTGCGAGCCCGGGAGTACTACGAGAAGCCCACCGCCGAGCGCAAGCGCAAGAAGTCGGCTGCGATCAAGCGGCACTTCAAGCGGCTGCGCAGCCAGATGCTGCCGAAGAAGCTGTATTAAAAGGCACGTAAGGAGGGCGGCCCGGCACCCATGCCCGGGCTGGTTCAGGCGAACGGGAACGCCATGAGCCTGAAAGAGCGGATCAACGAGGACATGAAAGCGGCGCTGAAAGCTCGACAGAGCGAGCGGCTGTCCGCGATTCGGCTGCTGATGGCGGCCATCAAGCAAAAGGAGATCGACGAGCGCGCGGTGCAGGACGATGCGGCCGTGATCGCGGTCGTCGAACGCCTGATCAAGCAGCGGCGAGACTCGATCGGGCAGTTCCAGGCAGCAGGGCGGATGGACCTGGTGGAAAAGGAGACCGCGGAGCTGGATCTTCTGAAGCAATATCTGCCGCAGCCTCTTTCGGAACAACAGATCGAGGCTGCTGTCGAAGCTGCGATCGCGGAGGCTGCCGGGGCGGCCGCACTGGGACCGCAGGCGATGGGAAAGGTGATGGCGCTGTTAAAAGCGCGCCTCGCCGGCAAGGCCGATATGAGCCGCGTATCTGCGCTGGTCAAGGCTCGCCTGAACCGCTAGGCGCGACAATCGGAGCGTCCGTTTTTGATTCCGCAGGCCTTCATCCAGGATCTGCTGGCGCGAGTCGACATCGTCGACGTAGTCGGACGTGCCGTCACCTTGAAAAAGGCCGGGCGCAACTACTTAGGCCTGTGTCCGTTCCACGGCGAGAAGACTCCTTCGTTCACGGTTAGCCCGTCCAAGCAGTTCTTCCATTGTTTCGGCTGCGGAGCCCACGGCAGCGCGATCAGTTTCCTGATGGACCACCGCAACCTCGGCTACGTCGAGGCGGTGCACGAACTGGCACAGATGGCCGGGGTCGCGGTGCCGAGCGAGCCGGTGCGCGACGGGCGCGCCGCCGGCATGCGTCAATCGCTGCTCGAAGCCAACGAGGTTGCTTGCGCTTTTTACCGGCGGGAGCTCAAGCAGAGCGCCCCCGCGATCGAGTATCTGAAGTCGCGCGGCGTGACCGGTGTGACCGCCGCCCGCTTCGCACTCGGCTTTGCGCCGGATCAGTGGCAGGCTCTGGCGGGAGCGTTCGACTCGTACCAGGACGCCAGACTCGTCGAAGCCGGCCTGGTGATCGAGGCCGAGGGCAAGCGATACGACCGCTTTCGCGGCCGGCTGATGTTTCCGATCCGCGACCGTCGCAGCAACGTGATTGGCTTTGGCGCACGCGTGTTGGACGACTCGCAGCCCAAGTACTTGAACTCGCCCGAGACGCCGCTGTTTCACAAGGGGCAGGAGCTCTATGGGCTGTTCGAAGGCGGCGAGGCGGTGCGAAAGAAAAGCCGCGTGCTGGTGTGCGAGGGATACCTGGACGTAATTCAGCTTGCACAGGCGGGCTTCGAAGAGTCGGTCGCGGCACTCGGCACTGCAATTACGCCGCACCACGTCTCCGCTTTGCTGAAGCTGACCGACACGGTCGTGTTCGCGTTCGACGGCGACGACGCCGGCCGCAATGCGGCCCGGCGCGCTCTGCAGGCGACGCTGGCGGTGATCCCGGACACCAAGACTGTGCGCTTCGCGCTGCTTCCCCAGGGTGAGGATCCGGACTCTCTGGTGCGGGCATTCGGAGCTGCTGCGTTCGAAACGCAGCTTTCGCGCGCTCTGTCGTTGTCGCAGTGGTTCCTGAAGTCGCTGTGCGAGCAGATCGACGTTTCTGCACCCGAGGGTCGTGCTGCGGCGACCGCCGCGGCGCGGCCTCTGCTGGAATCGATGCCGCCGGGCGGCCTGCGGATGCAGCTCGTGCGTGCCCTGGCTGAGGTTGTCGGAGCCGCTGCCGCGGACCTGGAAGCTCTTTATGGGTTGGCGCCCGCGCGCCGCTTGCCCGGCGCGGCGGCAGGCGCGGGCGCCACTGCCGCTCGGCCCAGTTCCGCCAGGCCGGTGGAAAGCCTGAAGGCACAGCTGCTGCGCAGGCTGCTGGCGTTCCCGGAACTCGCACGCGAGTTCGCCCCGGCGCTGAACGCGTTTCTGGCCGACCGCAGCGACCAGGTCGACCGCCAGATCGCCGAGGTGCTGGCGGCCGCATGTGCGCATCCCCGTGCGAGTTGTGCGGCATTGCTCGAGGCGCTGGCTGAAAGCGAGTTTGCGCAGCAGTACCGGACGCTTCGAGCGCGCGATCTGCAGCTGGATGACGACGTGGAGGCGGTACGAGAGGAGCTGCGCGACGGCGTGTTGGCGATCGAGGAGGCGCGCGTGAGGTTGGAGCTCAGTGCACTCGAGCAGTTGGAGCTCTCGGAGCAAGTTCGGGAACGTAGCCGCGCGTTGCTGCGCCGGCTGGCGGACCTGAAGCACCAGCGTGGAGCGGGCTTGGCAAGGCCTTGAATTTCATGGTAAACTCTTCGGCTATTTCGCGTTTGACGCGAAACCGGGGGCAGCAGGCCCCCGCGTTGCGGGCCCGCTTTGGCGGCGGACAGCCCCGCACGCATTGTGGCGCTTGGCGCCGCGGCAGTTGGAATTGCTAGGAACCGCCTGCATGTTGGGTAGTGGCCCCTTGCGGTCGGTTCGGCATGTCGCCGTGCGCGACCGCGGAGCGAAAAACTGAGCAAACAGCTGGGCAACTGCGGGGCGGTTTCGCTCAGTTCGGTTTTTTCTGAGTTTTCAGAGTTACAAAGCGACGAGGCAGGTTCACATGACTCAAAAAAAGGCTCCCTTGCGGTCCAAGCGTGCGTCCAGCGTGAGGTCGACCTCGAAGCACGGCAAAGCGGCGGGGGCCAGGCACGGGAAGGAAGAGTCGAAGGCCGCAACTGCGAAAGCGCTCGCTGCTCTGAAAGCGGCCGCCGCGCTGCAGGCGCTGAAGCCTGAGCTGAAAAAGGCGGTTGCAGCCGGTACGTCTTCGGCCGCATCGGCTGTCGCCCGCGGTGGTGCAGACAACGACGCTGCGACGGCGGCGCGTCGCGCCCGAGCCGGCGCCGGCGAGCGTCCTGCGATGGGCGCCGAACGTGCTGACGTAGTGCCAGAAGCCCGCGACGACGCAGTCGATCCGGCGGTGCAGGTCGCCGACAAGATGAGCCCGAAGCAACGCGCCAAGGACCGGCGCGCGAAGGAGCGCGCCCTGAAAGAGGCGCTCGAGCGCAGCTACCAGGGGTCGCAAGAAGACCTGGAGGCGCGTCGCAACAAGCTGAAAGCGCTGATCAAGCTCGGCAAGGAACGCGGGTTTTTGACGTACGCCGAGATCAACGATCACCTGCCCGACAACCTGGTCGACGCCGAGGCGATCGACTCGATCATCAGCACATTCGGCGACATGGGAATCCAGGTCTTCGACCAGGCTCCGGATGCCGAAACACTGCTGATGAACGAGAACGTGCCGGCCGCTGCCACCGACGACGATGCGGAGGAGGAGGCCGAAGCGGCGCTGTCGACGGTCGATGCGGAGTTCGGCCGCACGACCGATCCGGTGCGCATGTACATGCGCGAGATGGGTTCGGTCGAGCTGCTGACGCGCGAAGGCGAGATCGAGATCGCCAAGCGGATCGAAGACGGCCTGAAGCACATGGTGATGGCCATTTCGGCGTGCCCAACCACGATTGCCGAGATCCTCGCGCACGCTGATCGGATCCGCGTCGTGCAGCTGCCGATCGACGAAGTTGTCGACGGCCTGGTCGATCCGAATTCCGAGGAGTTCCCGGACGACGCTCGCGCGGAGATCGAGGAAGACGACGAAGCGGAAGAGAGCACCGACATCGGCGCCAGCGGGATGACGGCGGCTCAGCTGGATGATCTGAAGGCGCGGGCGCTGGAGCGCTTCGAGCACGTCGCCAAGCTGTTCGAGAAGATGCGCGTGGCCTTCGAAAAGGAAGGCTACAAGTCGCGCGCTTACGTGCGGGCGCAGGAGCAGATCCAGGAAGAGCTGATGTCGCTGCGGTTCACGGCCAAGATGGTCGAGCGCCTGTGCGACTCGCTGCGTTCCCAGGTCGAGGAGGTGCGCAGCCTGGAGAAGCAGATCTACGAGATCATGGTCAACAAGTGCGGCATGCCGCGCGCGCACTTCCTGAAGCATTTCCCCGGCGCGGAAACCAGCACGCGCTGGGCAACGCGCGAGGCCGACGGCGGGCATCCGTACTCTGAGATGCTCCAGCGCAACCTGCCGGCCGTGCACGAGAAGCAGGGCAAGCTGTCCGAGCTGCAGAAGCGCGTGGTGCTGCCGCTAAAGGACCTGCGCGAGGTCTACAAGCAGATGGCCACGGGAGAGGCCAAAGCGCGCAAAGCCAAGCGCGAAATGACCGAGGCCAACTTGCGGCTCGTGATCTCGATTGCGAAGAAGTACACCAACCGCGGCCTGCAGTTTCTCGATCTGATCCAGGAAGGCAACATCGGCCTGATGAAGGCGGTCGACAAGTTCGAATACCGGCGCGGCTACAAGTTCTCGACCTACGCTACCTGGTGGATCCGCCAGGCGATCACGCGCTCGATTGCCGACCAGGCGCGCACGATCCGGATCCCGGTGCACATGATCGAGACGATCAACAAGATGAACCGGATCAGCCGCCAGATCCTGCAGGAAACCGGCCAGGAGCCGGATCCGACCACTCTGGCGGTGAAGATGGAGATGCCCGAGGACAAGATCCGCAAGATCCTGAAGATCGCCAAGGAACCGATCTCGATGGAGACGCCGATCGGCGACGACGACGATTCGCACCTGGGCGATTTCATCGAGGACACCGCAACGGTGGCACCGGTGGACGCGGCGCAGTACTCGAGCCTTGCCGATGTGACGCGCGAGGTACTCGATTCGCTCACCCCGCGTGAAGCCAAGGTGCTGCGGATGCGCTTCGGCATAGAAATGAACACCGACCACACGCTCGAGGAAGTCGGCAAGCAGTTCGACGTCACACGCGAACGCATCCGCCAGATCGAAGCGAAGGCGCTGCGCAAGCTGCGCCACCCGAGCCGCTCGGACAAGCTGAAGAGCTTCCTCGAATAAATTCGCCAGCGCGCCTTCGTGGCTTCGAGAGCTTGCCCGTCGAAGCCGCGAAGCGGCGAAGGCGGGCGGGCCTCTAGCTCATGATGGTTAGAGCAGCGGACTCATAATCCGTTGGTGCCTGGTTCGACTCCAGGGAGGCCCACCAGAATTACAGGCAAATTGAAATGCCGCACTTCTGCGGCATTTTCTTTGGCTACGAAAAGTTTCGTGGACGATGGGCGCTTTGTAAATGACGATTTCTGATGACGCAGCGCGACTGCTTCCGAAAGACGATCTTCACGGACACGCGCCCTTTGCAAAGCATCTTGCTGCTTGCATCGCTTCGCTGACAGCGTACAGGGGCACGTCAGTTGTAAGAGTTGGCAGAGCGGCTTCGATCCTTTGGCTGAATTGAAGAATATCGAAGCGGAGAAGGTCGTTCGCGGTCGCGATGCCTGGCGGAGTTTTCGAGAGCTGCTGATAGGGGAACGCCGCTTGGCGCTTGCTGTCCGCAAAATTCCAGATTGGAAAGCTTACAAACGGCCCGCTGAGTGCGCAGTTGCAGCCCGTACAATCGATGCTATCGAGCGCACAACAAGATAGGACAAGCGCCCGTGCATCGATCCGGAGCCCTTCTTTCCAGCGTCGCCATCTTCTCGACGGCGCTCGGGCTATCCGTCTTTTCCGTGATGCCGGCGTTCGCGCAGGCAGTCGCCGGAGTGCCGGCCGGCGACGAAGAGGTGGTCGTGATTACGGGCGCACGATCCGCGGCCAGCGACGGAGAGCTGACCCGGCGGGTCGAGACCGCGCTCGATGCCAACCCCTACCTGGACGCCTCGCGCATAACGGTCACCGCGAGAGAGGGTGTCGTGCATCTGGAGGGGTTGGTCGGCGACACGGGGGACCTGTTGGACGCCATACGCACGGCCGGTCGCGTTCCCGGCACGCGGCGCATCGTCGAGGAACTCGATACCTACGAGCCCGACGGTTACGGCAACTGACACCGGCCTAGACTAAGCAACGGCGGGCACCGCGGCCGCTTTCGTAGTCGCTACGATCTGCGCCTCGCTGAACTTCGATTTCTTCATCGGACCCTCC
This sequence comes from Burkholderiaceae bacterium, assembly GCA_019236735.1. GTDB lineage: Bacteria > Pseudomonadota > Gammaproteobacteria > Burkholderiales > Burkholderiaceae_F > VBCK01. The sequence continues at coordinate 42,216 of JAFAIM010000026.1, read as the reverse complement.
CGCAAGTGCGAGTCCAGCTTTGCCAGCCGTTCGTCTCTCGACATCCGCTAATGTGGCATCCGGCTTTAGCTCTCAGGAGAGCTCATGTTTGACCACGTCGTATTCGGAGTCAGCGACTATGCGGCGAGCAAAGCGTTCTTCCTCCAGGCGCTCGAACCGCTCGGCGTAGCGGTTGTGCTGGAGGGTCCGCTCGGTGTCGAACTTAGCCCAAAGGGGGGTAAGGCTTCATTGTGCTTGTTCCAAACGCAGGAGAAGCCGGCGCATCTTCACTTGGCGTTCACGGCCGACAATCGCCAGCAAGTCGAAGCGTTCTATCACGCGGCTCTGGAGGCAGGTGGCAAAGACAATGGTGCACCGGGTCTGCGCCCGCGTTACCACGCGAACTACTATGCGGCTTTCGTCATTGGTCCGGACGGGCACAACATCGAAGTGGTTTGCCACGAACCCGGTGGATAGAGATCAACTGGAGAGAGCATGGACCGATTGACCGGAGGTTGCCTGTGCGGCAACGTCCGAATCGTTGCCTCGGGACCCCCCTACCGGGTCGGCATTTGTCACTGTCTGGACTGCCGCAAGCATCATGGGGCGCTTTTTCAGGCTTTCGCGGTGTTCCCTCAGGATGCGGTGACGATCGATGGCGAAACGCGCGACTACGCCGGGCGGTCTTTCTGCCCCCGCTGCGGCTCCTCTGTTTTCGCACGCAGCGCAGACGAAGTCGAAGTGAATCTAGGGTCGCTGGACGCCCCTGACCAATTGATGCCGACCTACGAAATCTGGATCAAGCGTCGCGAGTCCTGGTTGCCGCCGTTTCCGCTTACCAGACGATACGAACGCGATCGTGACGCCACGAGTCGCTTCGAGGGGTAGGTCGATTTCCAACCAAAGACAGATTTCCCCCGTGTTATTTGCGTTTCACATAAGGTGCCACGCCTGCAATCTTCGCCGAAGCCTTGCGCGCTCCCCTTAAGGACAAGTCGTTATGCGCCCGAAGATTGCTGTTCTGATTTTCCTTGCGATCGTTTCCTCGGGATCGGTCGCACAGACGATTTCGGAGCTCACGCAGCGCGAGCTCAACCGGGAGGATCAGCTCGAGCGGATCGAGCGGCAGCGCGAAATGACGCTGGCGCGGCGTGAAGTAGAGGTACAGCGCCGGCAAATAAAGGAGCTTCGTGCGGACATTCAGTCGCAGCGTGTCGCACTCCAGCGGCAAAGCGGCAAGGCCCAGATGATCTCTCCGGCCCGAGTGCAGTCCCCCACGACTGCAATGCAGTGACAGGGCCTCCGATCAAGATCGACGCCGTCACGCCCGCGTCAAACTAGCGGCCGACTCCGGGGCCACGGCTGGCGATCGAACGCCGCTAAGGGTCGAAAAGACCACACTGCCAGAAGACCACACTCTCCGGGTAAGTCCAAGGGTTGTATCGACGTTGCCGGCGTGGTAAACCATGCGCCGGAGGCGCACGCGCCTTGAGATCGCCACCGGGCCTCCGATGCGGTCCGAGGGCGGGCCAAACAACCCTGGAGGAAACGAATGATCCCTTCTGACCCGGAAGTTATGAGCTTCGCACGGGAGGAACTCGTTGCCGCTCAGGCCGTCTGGGACCGGGAAACTCGCTATGCCCGCACAGCCTTAAGGTGCTGCGACCTGCGGGCGAGTTCAACCCGCATCCATGAAGCGTTCCGGCAGTTCGCGGACGCATATGGGTACCTGCGCGGGAGTAGGGCCGTTTCGGGCGGCGAGGCTGCGGCTTCGATGCTCAAGCAGATGCGCCTTGCCGAGCGCGAGGTCGACCTCGGGCTCCTCGATATCAGCTTTGTCGCCTTCTCTCGGAGCCTTGATCTGCTGGTCGGAAGCGGCAGGCTGAACGTTCTTTCCGACGCGATGCAACTGTCTGCCAAGCCTTATCGGCGGCTGGCGTGCGAACTCGGAAGGTCGACGTAGCGGGGCTCACCCGGGCCACGGCTGCAGGATCGCGCCGGCTGCCAGATAGAAGCCGTTGCGCCGGAGGATGGCGGAGCTTCGCGACAAGGCCGAGAACGTCGCATCGACGTTCGTGTGTTCGAGCGTAGGCTTGCTGCGGGCGACGGCTTCTGACCTAGCGGCGACCAGCCAGAAGGACTCGGTCGCATCGACGAAACGTACGAACGCTTCGTCCACCTCCTGGCAGGCACCGCGCACCTCGGCTCTGCTCAGCGATTCCGATGTCTCGCGCAACGTGCGAAGAAGCTCGCCGTGGGCAACGACCAACTGCCGATGCGCGGCACGAATTTCGTCCAGCCTCGCGGCGATCACTATTGGTTCACCCTGTGCCACCCAGTTTGTGCCACTCTGGCACCCCTCTTTCGGGCAGCCTAGTCCGAAGCAGCTGTCCGAGCGAGCGAAACGTCTCAGGGGATACCCTGAGGCGAGACGTCGGCAGCACCTGAGCGCAGACTGGACGGTCAGCGCCAGGGTGGGACCGCGTTCCGTTACAGGATGCGCTCTGTCTGGGAGCTTCCTTCGGGGCGGCTTCCGGCGGCTTGACCCTCGACTCCGTCGCTGTCAACCTTAGCCGGATAACCTCGTCGGGGCGCATATGGCGGGCTCGGAAGGTAAGGGGGGCAAAGCGCCCAAGCGCGCAGCGCAGGCCGGGGATGCACGCAAACGTCGACGCGGCGTGAAGCGGGCGAATCCCACTCGGAAGGGGGCGACGAAGGCGCCGGGCGCGGCAGTCAGGCGATCAGCGCGAGAGGTCATTGCTACCGAGGCATACGACGCTTCCTCGGTAGCGCAACTCGTGCTTGCCGACGAAGCGCCTGCGATCGGCAGCGGCAGCCAGAACAACGGTCCGTGCATCATCGCCATCGGAGCTTCTGCGGGAGGTTTCGACCCGATCAAGCAGCTGCTGTCGACCGCGCCGCCCAATAGCGGGCTGGCCTTCGTGGTGATCCAGCACCTTGATCCGACGCAAAAGAGCCTGTCGGCCGAGCTGTTCGGACGGCGCACGCACATGGCCGTGACCGAGGTCACCGAAGGCGTGCGTGTCGAACCAGACCATGTCTACACGGTTCCGGCTGGCGTGGAGGCCACGATTCATAATGGCGTGCTCCATCTTGCGCCCCCGTCGCGTGTGCGCGGACAGCGCATGCCGATCGACCATTTCTTCCACTCTCTTGGGGAGGACCAGCAACAGAAGGCGATCGGGGTGATCCTTTCCGGCACCGGTGCCGACGGCGCGCTCGGTGTCAAGAGCATCGTCGGAAATGGCGGGATCGTGCTGGTGCAGCGCCCCGACACGGCGCAGTTCGACGGCATGCCGCACGCAGCACTCGCCACCGGGTTGGTGACCCACGTGCTGGAGGTCGAGGACATGCCTGCGGTGCTCGCCAGCTATGCGCGCCACCCGTACGCTGCGCGCCCGGAGGAACCTGCGCCCGACGCCGAGTCCCAGGAGCCCTTGCTGCGCACGATCCTCGAGCTGGTCCGTGTGAAACGCGGCCACGACTTCACCGGTTACAAGCGCGCCACGCTGCTGCGTCGGATCCACCGGCGAATGGGGCTGAGCTATATCGAAAGCATGGGCGATTACGCGGCAAAGCTGCGCAAGGAGCCGATGGAGATCGACGCGCTTTTCAAGGACCTTTTTATCGGCGCGACCGAGTTCTTCCGCGATCCGGAAAACTGGCTGGCGCTCGAAACGGAGGTGATCGCGCCACTGATCGCGTCGAAGCGCGACAACGAGCCGATCCGGATCTGGGTAGCCGGTGCATCAACCGGCGAAGAGGCCTACTCGGTCGCGATGATGATCATCGAAGGTCTCGAAGCAGCCGGTAGGCGGTGCCCATTGCAGATCTTCGCGACCGACACCAGCGCCGATGCGCTGAACGTCGCGCGGATGGGAATTTATCCGGCCGGAATCGCCGCCCAGGTTTCGGCGACGCGCCTGCATCGGTTTTTCAACGAGGTCGACGACGGCCGCCATTTCCAGGTGACGAGCGACCTGCGAGGGCGCGTGGTGTTCGGTCTGCAGAACCTGTTTACGGATCCTCCGTTCTTTGGCGTCGATCTGGTCAGTTGCCGCAACGTGCTGATCTATCTCGAGCCGGAAGTGCAGAGGCGAGTGCTGCTGCTGCTGCATTTTGCGTTGCGGCCGGACGGCTACCTGTTCCTGGGTAGTGCCGAGACGCTCGGCCCGAGCGACGAGATGTTCAAGTCGGTATCGAAATCACACCGCATATACCGGCGCGTGGGTCCGACGCCGCGAGACAAGCTGGAATTCCGCGCGATCGCCCCCGAGCCGCCCGTACCGCCCGCGGGGTTCCAGCCGCGCCCGTCGGCGCCGCAACTGACCCAGGCCGCGCGCGTTGCGCAGCAGATCATCTTCGATCGCTTCGCTCCCGCCTCCGTGCTGGTGGACCGTGAGTTCAACACGTTGTATTTCTCCGGCCCGACCGACCGTTTTCTGACCCATCCGCGCGGCGCGCCCACGCATAACCTGCTCGCGCTGCTGCGCGAGGGGTTGCGCTCGCGCCTGCGCAGCGCCATGAGCGAGGCCTCTGCCACCAGTACCAGTGTGGCGGTTCGCGATGCCCAGGTGCGGCGCACCACGGGCTACGAATCGGTGCGCCTGACGATCGTTCCGGCGATGAGCGAAGAGGCGCGCAGGCTGTTCCTTGTGGTGTTTGAGGACCAGTTCGCCGGACCAGTACGACGAGGTGTGTCCCCGCGAGAGGGAACGCTGGTGCGCCAGCTCGAGGAAGAGCTGCAAGCGACGCGCGAAGACCTGCGCGCGACCGTCGAGGGGCTGGAAACCTCGAACGAGGAATTGAAGGTCGCCAACGAGGAAGTGATTTCGATCAACGAAGAGCTCCAGTCGAGCAACGAGGAACTGCAGAGCTCGAAGGAGGAGCTGCAGTCGCTGAACGAGGAACTCAACACTGTCAACCAGCAGCTGCAAACGAAGGTCGCGGAACTGGAGGTTGCCAACAACGATCTGCGCAACCTTCTCGCGAGCAACGATGTCGCCACGCTGTGCCTGGATCGCGACTTGAAGATCAAATGGTTCAGCCCGGCCGCACGTGGTGTGCTGTCGCTGCTGCCGGGCGACGTCAACCGGCCGATCGGGGTGTTCGGGATGCCGTTGCTGGGCGAAACGCTGATCAGCGATGCCCGGGCGGTGCTGGACCGGTTGGAGTCGATTCAGATCGAGATCCGTGTCGACGACGACCGCTGGTATCTGCGCCGCACGCTGCCGTATCACACCGAGGACAAACGGGTCGATGGAGTCATCGTCACTTTTACCGATATCACGGACGGCAAACGCGCGGCAAACCTCGCGCTCGAGGTGGGCAAACGGGCCGCCGCAACGCGCGAACGCGGCGAGGAGGAACGTGCCGAGCAGATCCGTTTGCTGGCGGTGGACGTCGCGCGCGGCGACGACGATGAACGGCGGGCAATCGCGCATGATCTACAGCGCGACCTGGCCCGGATGCATTCGATCATCCGGACGAGCCTTTCCAGGCTGGACGATGGCGGCAGCGTGGGCGAATTCGACCGGGAAATCGGCGAGGTGGCCGATTTGATCACGAGCACCGCGAAAGGTGTTGATTCGCTCGCGTTCCAGCTCAGCCCGGACCTGCTGAGCGACCGCGGCCTGATCACGGCGCTGCGACGGTTCGCCGAGGAAATGAAGACGGCCTACGGCCTTGGAGTCGAATGCAGCGACGACGGCAAGCCGAAGCCGATGAGCCGCGCTGTCAGCGCGATCCTGTTCGGTGCGTTCCGGGAACTGTTGATCGACATCGGCAGGCAAGCCAGGGTGGCGACTGCGCAGATCTCTGTGCGGCGGGTCGACGACACCCTGGTGGCGAAGATTCGTCACGCCGGCGCGGCCTCCGACAGTGCCGACTTCCGCCCGACCAGCGTGTCCAAGCGGCTGACGCTGATCGGCGGCAGCGCCGAGATGTTCGCGATCCCGGGGCAGGGTACCGAAGTGACTCTGAGCGTACCGCTGCAGGAGCAGGAACCGGCCACCAGCTAGGCGAAGCGTTTCCTACGATCCATACGGCATCATGTACCGCAGAGACGATCCCGACTTTGCCGCTCTGGTGAACCACACCTTTGAGCGGCTCGCGCGAGTGAACCCGTGAGGGTGCCTAGCAAGCCGATCGGCAACTATCCCTGGTACCTCGCCCCATTCTTCTGGAACCAAAGGCGCAAGTACGGGCAAGTGCTCGTGCCGGGGCTGCTGTGGGGACGCATCCCCAGTCTGTTCCTTGCAGTGGGAACCCTGTATGGTGTTCTGGACCGGCGCGCGAGCCCGATCGACCCGGTGCTGCGCTCGCTGGTGACGGTGCGAGTGTCGCAAATCAACGGCTGCCGCTTTTGCGTCGACATCAACTCGGCAACGCTGGCGCAGCGCGCCGGTACCTTCGACAGCCTCGAAGCGCTGCCGACGTGGCGCGATAGCGACCGCTTCGACGCCCGCCAGAAAGCCGCGCTCGAATACGCCGAGGCGATGACCGATTCGACCCAAAGCGTCACCGATGCGATGATGCAGCGTTTGCGCGAGTTTTTCGATGAAGACGCAATCGTCGAACTGACTGGCTTGGTCGCGTTCCAGAACATGTCGAGCAAATTCAACAGCGCGCTGGACGTGCCCGCCCAGGGCTTCTGTCTCGTACCGGCACAGGGTGCAGGCGCGCGCGGGCCGCAGGAGGTAAGCGATGGGAACCGATGAAAGCGGGCGCAGCAGGCCCGAACATATCAGCACCGAGGAGTGGGCGCTGCGCCAGCAACTCGCTGACTGCTACCACGTGTTCCAGCACATCGGCTGGAGCGAGGCCATTTTCAATCACATCTCGCTGCGAATTCCGGGACGCGAGCACCACTTCCTGGTAAATCCGTTCGGGCTCAATTACGACGAAATCAGCGCATCGAACCTGGTCAAGGTCGACGTGAACGGCGAGAACGTCGACCCGGGCCCGTATCGCGGCAATCCGGCTGGGTTCGCGATTCACGGCGCGATCCACGAATCGCGCCCCGATGCAAAGTGCGTGATCCACACGCACACGACGGCTGGGATGGCGGTCGCTTGCAAGGTGGCCGGCCTGAGCCATGACAACTTCTATGGAGCACTGTTGTACGGGCAGGTCGCGTATCACGAATTCGAAGGCATCACTGTGCGTCCGGACGAGCGCAGCCGGCTGATCGCGAGCCTGGGCGACAAGCACGTGCTGATCTTGCGCAACCACGGTCTGCTCGCGCTCGGCCCGGACCTGCCTTCGGCGTTCCTGCTGTACTGGACGTTGCAACGGGCGTGCGAGGTGCAGGCCGCGGCAGCGGCGATCGACGGAGCCGACCGTGTGCTCACGGATGCCGTACGCACTCAGACTGTCATGGACTCGCGGCGTTTCGATCCCGACGGCCGGCTCGCGCAGGTTCTGTTCGATGCGCAGGTGCGGCACATGCGGCTTGCGCGCCGGCAGGCCTCGCAATAGCAAACGCGGCCGATCCGGAGCGGATTAGCGCAGCTGGCGTCGGCGCGCGCGCGACGCCTCGCCGTAGATCGCCACGGTTGCTGCGACGATCGGGGGGCACGCGGTCGACATCCAGGGCGTATTGGCGTCGACCCAGCTCTGGATGACCGGATCGGTAACGGCCATGTCGCCTGCCACCCAGCCGAGCAGCGCGCCGCCGGCGAGCACCAGCACCGGGTAGCGGTCGAGCGCGCGTGCCACGGCAAGGCTTCCAAAGATTACGATCGGCACGCTGAGCGCCAGTCCGAAAGAGAGCAGCCACAGGCTGCCGCGCGACGCCGCTGCCACCGCCAGCACGTTGTCCAGGCTCATCACCGTGTCGGCCACGACGATCGTCGTGATAGCGGACCATACGTTCGACTGCGGGGCCGCATCATCCGCCGCCGCATCGCTTGGTTCGTCTTGCGCGACCAAGCGCACCGCGATCACCACCAGTAGCAGCGCCCCGACGAGCTTCACGTACGGAAGATGCAACATCAGCGCCGCGAACACGGTCAGCGCAATTCGCAGCACGATCGCAAGAGCGGTTCCGAGCCACACCGCCCGTCGCCACAACTCGCGCGGAAGGCCACGGCACGCCATCGCGATCACGACCGCGTTGTCCCCGCCGAGCAGTAGATCGATCAGCACGATCTGCAGCGCTGGCACCAGAGCGTCGAAAACCGAGCCCGCCGTTGCGAACACGCGCAACTCCGTCAGGCGAAAGGAAGCGATCCTACCGGTGGGAAGCCGTCGAGATGCTGGGCAGGGGGTCCTCACCCCCGACCCTCTCCCGACGGGAGAGGGAGCTGGACAGTTCCTTCTCCCGCGCTACGCGTGGGAGAAGGTCAGGATGAGGGTCCGCAACTCGTTGACGTAAAACGTGCGCCCACGCGTTACACTCAAGCCTGGATGTTCTGGTTGGATCGCCACTGCCGGCTAAATGACGCCTCGTGCGCGGGTGCGGAGGGCCTATGACCGTACGCGCCCCCCGCCGTAGCCGGTTCCCCCACTGATGTCCGACTATTCGGACTTTGACCATTTCGGGCTGGATCTGCGCCTGATCGAGGCGGTGCGCGCGATGGGCTACCGCCGCCCTACGCCGATACAGTCCAAGGCGATTCCCATCGTCTTAAAGGGCCGCGACGTGATGGGGGCGGCCCAAACTGGCACCGGAAAGACCGCGGGGTTTGCGCTGCCGATCCTGCACCGGCTTCTTCCACATGCAAACGCCAGCATGTCGCCTGCACGCCATCCGGTGCGCGCGCTGATCCTGACGCCGACGCGCGAGCTGGCCGACCAGGTCGCCGACAACGTTCGCCAGTACGCCTCGCATACCGCGCTGCGCAGCACGGTCGTGTTCGGCGGAGTCGACATGGATCCGCAAACGCAGGCGCTTCGCGCGGGCGTCGAAGTGCTGGTCGCCACACCCGGGCGCTTGCTCGATCACCTGCAGCAGAAGAACACCTCGCTCGGACAGGTCGAGGTGGTCGTGCTCGACGAAGCCGATCGGATGCTCGACATGGGCTTTTTGCCCGACATCTCGCGCATCTTGAACCTGCTGCCGCGCGAGCGGCAGAGCTTGATGTTTTCGGCGACCTTCTCGGTCGAGATCCGCAAGCTCGCTGCCGGCTTTCTGCGCGAACCGGTGATGGTCGAAGTCGCCCGTCCGAACGTGACGGCCGACACGGTGCGCCAGGAGCTGTTGCATGTGCACGAATCGGACAAGCAGTCGGCGCTGTTGGCGTTGCTGGCCGATCCACAGCTGCCGCAGGTGCTCGTGTTCGTGAATACGAAGATCGGCGCGCGACGCTTGGCGCGTCAGCTGCAACGCGAAGGGGTAAATGCCGACGCCATTCACGGCGACAAGACCCAAGAGGAACGGATGAAGGCGCTGGAGGCCTTCAAGAGTGGTGGGCTGAAGGTGCTGGTGGCGACCGACGTGGCTGCGCGCGGCCTCGACATCTCCGAGCTGCCCGCCGTTGTCAACTACGACGTGCCCTACGCGCCGGAAGACTACATCCACCGGATCGGCAGGACCGGGCGCGCCGGCGCGCAAGGCCGCGCGATCACGATTGCCACCGGCGCCGACGACAAGGCAGTGGCCGCGATCGAAAAGCTGCTCAAACGCACGATCGACCGATCTCGGATCGAGCCTCGCCCTGTGCCGCGCTCGCGCAGGCGCGGCGGGCAGGACGAGCGGCAGCGGCGCGCTCCGGGCGCAGCGTCGGCCCCAGCGTCGGCGCCGATCGACGAGTTCTTTCTGAAGCCGTACGAACCGGCGGCGCCATCGGCCGCACAGGAGCCCTTGCCTGAGCCGGCCGCGACCGGTAAGGCGGCCGGCAAAGTTCGAGTGCCGGCCTTGCTGGGGGGAAGCAGGCGGTAGGGGTAAAGGCTACTGCACCGACGCCAGCTCGCCCGCGGCATCCGGCTGCGGCACCTTCACGACGGTGACGCTGCACGGCGCTTCGGCGACGACCTGCGTCGAGACGCTTCCAAGATAGCGGCGCAGTGCGGAGGAGCCGCGCGAGCCGATCACGATGTGATCGACGCGGTTGCTGCGCGCGAACTCGACAATCGCAGCTGCCGGGTCCGGCGCTTCGAGAACGTGGCAGGTCAGGCGCTGCGCAGGCAGCGCCAGCGGGCGCGCCCAGTGCTGAAGCTGCACCAGGCGCTGGATGTGGCGGTTGTTCCCGGCTTCGTCGTTAAGATCGTCCAAACCGATACGCGCCGTCTTCAGCACCGACACACAGGCCAGGCGCGCGTGCGGCTCGGCCTGCAGCACGCGGTCGGAGGCGTTGCGCAGCGCATCCGCCAGGGCCTCCCACTCCTCGGACACGTCCACCGCCGCGAGCACGATCGGTGCGCGCCGCAGCTGGCGCGCGACGCTGAGCGGCAGCGGCAGCGGCGCCGGTCTGACCGAGCGGAACCAGCGGCGCAGCTGCTGCCCCAGGCTGTTATCTGCCCGGCGATGCGCACGAGCGGTCAGAGCGACCATATCCGGGTGTGCCAGTTCGAACGCGGCCTGGGCGGCAGAGCCATAGCGCAACTCAGGATCCACCTCCAGACAGTGCAGCACGATCTCCTGCAGCCACGGCGGGCACTGCGGGTTGTGCTGGCGCGGCGGAACGGGCGCGCGGTACAGACGTTTGCGCAATCCGGCGACCGACGACGGGCTGCCGAACGCGCGCTGGCCGGTCGCCAGGTGGTACAGGATCGCGCCAAGGGCGAACAGGTCGCTGCGCGGGTCGTCGCGCACTCCCAGCACCTGCTCGGGGGAAATGTACGGACCGGTGCCGAGCGGCAAGCGGAACTCCTCGGCCAGCAGGTCGGGCAAGCTCTCGTGGCGTGCCAAGCCATAGTCGATCAGCACCGCCTCCCCGCCTGGCCGAAACAGGACGTTGCTCGGCTTCACGTCCAGGTGGATCACATGCTGAAGGTGCAGATCGTGCAGTGCCTCCGCAATCGACGCGCCGATCGTTGCGATCTGCTCCGATGGCAGCGGAGCATCCTCCAGCCTGCCTCGCAGCGACGGGCCCGGAACGTATTCCATCACGATGTACGGCTGCGCCTCGAAACCGCCCGCGGCGATAAAGCGCGGCACGTGTATGCCGCTCAACAGCGGCATGATCATTTGCTCGACTTCGAAGCCTACGATCGCGGCCGGATCATCCTGTACCGCAGGCACCTTCATCAACGCCGGCTCGCCACCATCGTCGCGCGCGACACGCCAGAGCGACGCCATTCCGCCTCGATGCACGTGCTCGAGCAATTCAAAACCGTTGATGCGCTGGCCGGCAGCCAGTGCAGTCGCGCTCACAGCGTGCCCCCGGTCATCAAGACCCTGGCCAGATACGCCGGCAGGCCGGCTTCAACCACTTTGGCCGCTGCCCGTTGGTGGTCGTACGGAACGCGCCAGTACGTCAGCATCGCGCTGAGCTCGTCGAAGGTCGCGTAGCAGGCCGCGGGGTTGCCATCGCGCGGTTGCCCGACCGATCCGGGAAGCACCAGCCAATGGCGCGCTGCCGACAGCGGAATCGGCGAACCCGGCACCGGCTGGAAAGCCTCGACCCGCTGCGCCAGCCCCATGTGGTACAGCATCGGCTCGTGCATGTGGCCGCAGAAGGTGATTCGCGAGCGAGCCACCCGCATGCTGCGTCCGGCCTCGGGCGGGCCCAACACGTATTCGAAATTGCCCGGGTCCCAGCCGTTCGCATGCACGAACAAGCACGGACCGTCCTCGGCCGTTAGCGGCAGTCGCGAAAGAAATTCCAGGTGCGCGGGGCTCAGCTGCTCGCGTGTCCAGTCGATACACACCTGCGCGCCAGGATTCAGACGCCCGCTCAGCGTTCCCAGCGCAGCGGCGTCGTGGTTGCCCAGCAGCGCGATCGCGCCGCGGCCGACGTGCTCGATCAGCGTGTCCAGCACCCACTGCGGATCGGCGCCGTAGCCAACGAAGTCACCCAGGAATGCGTATTGATCGGTGGCGTGTTCGGCGGCGTGCGCGAGGCACGCTTCAAGAGCCTCGCGGTTGGCGTGAATATCGGTCAGCAACGCGATCGTCATTTTCCAGGCCGTCCCGCGTGTTGCCGCATCTGCTTGCGCGCCGCACCGGGCCGTCTCAGCTGGCACTTGCCTGCAGGGCCCGCTCCAGATCCCACAGAATATCCTCGATCGACTCCAGGCCCACCGAGATCCGGACCATGTCGCCGGTGACCCCGGCGCGTCGCTGTTCCTCCTCCGAGAGCTGCCGGTGCGTGGTTGATGCCGGGTGGATCACCAGCGATTTGGCGTCGCCGATATTGGCCAGGTGCGACAGCAGTGTCAGTTCCTCGATGAAGCGTTCCCCGGCACGGGCTCCGCCGCGGATCCCGAACGCGAGCACACCGGAGGCACCCGGCTCGGCGTCGACGAGGCGGAACGTGCGCCGAGCCAGCTCATAGTACGGGCTGGAACGAAGACCTGGCCAGTTCACCCATGCGACACGCGGGTGCGCTTCGAGAAACTGCGCGACCTGGCGCGCATTTTGGCAATGGCGCTGCATCCGCAGCGCCAGCGTCTCGACCCCTTGCAGCAGAAGGAACGCCGCCAGCGGTGCGAGCGCCGCCCCGTGCACGCGCAGCACCTCCATGCGCGCCTTCATCGTGAAGGCGAAGTCGCCGAACGTCTCCCAGAAGATCACTCCGTGGTAGCCGCGCGACGGTGCCACCATGTCGGGAAAATTGCCGTTGGCGTAGTCGAAGCGGCCGCTTTCGACGATCGCTCCTCCCAGCGTGGTCCCGTGCCCCCCCAGGTATTTCGTGAGCGAGTGCACGACCAGGTCGGCGCCGAGCTCGATCGGGCGGCACAGGTACGGCGAGGCCATCGTGTTGTCGACCATGAGTGGAACGCCGTGCTCGTGCGCCACTGCGGCCACTGGCGGGATGTCGAGCACGTTGATCTTCGGATTGCCAAGCGTCTCCGCATAGACCAGACGAGTGCGCGGTTGCATCGCGCGCCGGAAGTTCTCCGGATCGTCCGGGTCGACGAACGTCGTGTCGATTCCCATCTTGCGAAGCGTCACGTCCAGCTGCGCGTAGGTGCCGCCGTACAGCAAGCTGCTGGCGACGATGTGATCGCCGGGGCCGAGCAGCGTCGCGATCGCGGTCAGCTGTGCCGCCATCCCGCTCGCCGTGGCCAGGCAAGCGCGCCCGCCCTCGAGCGCTGCAACCCGCTCTTCGAGTACCGCAACCGTCGGATTGCTGATGCGGGAATAGACGTTGCCGAACGTCTCCAGGTTGAACAGGCTGGCGGCGTGGTCGGGCGAGTCGAAAACATACGACGTCGTCTGGTAAATGGGCACTGCGCGGCTGCCGGTAACCGGGTCGGGAAGCTGACCGGCGTGCAGGCACAGCGTTTCGATGCCGTAGGGTCGGTCCGGCACGTGTCGGTCCTTTTATCGAATCTAATAGGGCAATTGGCGCGGGCGCCTGGCCGAGACGATTCCCGTGTTGACTCCGGCCCATCCCAGACCGCCGAACAGGCGCGCGTGCTCGATCTTCACGCAGCGATCCATCACGACCTCCAGTCCCGCCGCACGAGCGATCTCGGCAGCGGCAAGGTTGACCACGCCCAGCTGCATCCATAGGCAACGCGCCCGGATTGCGATCGCCGCGCGTGCGATCGGCTCGATGTCAGCTGCGCGCCGAAAGCAATCGACCAGATCGATCGGCCCGCTCGCCTCAAACGCAGCTTGAAGGTCCGGGTGGCACGGGCGCCCGAGCACTTCGCGGTACTTCGGATTGACCGGGATCATCGTGTAGCCGTGCTCGATGAGGTACTTGGCCACGAAGTGACTTGGGCGGTTCCAGTCGCTCGAAACGCCTACCACCGCGATCCGGCGGCATTGCTGCAGCAGCCTGCGCAGCGTGGCCTCGTCGGTGCTGTCGCTCATCGCGGTTTGCGGAAGAATTCGGCGGCTACCCGTCAGGGAGACAGCGGCAGCGTGCCGGAGCCGATTGTATCGGCACGCTGCAGATCGCCTCCTGCAACCCAGCGCGCGCGCCACGCCTGCACCGCATGTGCAAGCAATTCGCCGACGGTGGATGCGCCGGTGTCTGCGAAACCCAGCAGGTGCCATGCGCGCTCGAGCTCCATAACAGGCTCGTCAAGGCGCAGCGGCTGCGCGCCGGTTTGCTTGGACAGCTTCTCGCCGGCAGCGTTGCGAACGACGGGAACGTGCAGGTAGCGGGGCGTCGGCAGCTGCAACAGCCCTTGCAAGTAGATCTGGCGAGGAGTGTTCTCGAGCAGGTCGGCGCCGCGCACCACGTCCGTGACCGCCTGCGCGGCATCATCGACCACGACTGCGAGCTGGTAGGCCCACAGTCCATCGGCGCGCCGAACGACGAAGTCTCCCACTTCGCTCTCCAGGTGCTGGCAAAACGCTCCGCAAGCCCGGTCGACGAACGACATCAAAATGGCCGGCACACGTACGCGCAGCGCGGCCTCCGCATCCGGTAGAGCGAGGTTGCGGCATGTTCCGGGATACACGGCGGCGGCAAGACCTTCCTGCCGGGTTGCCCGGTGCGCCGCGGCGCGCGAACAGACGCATGCATAGACGTTGCCCGCGGCTCGTAGAAGCTGAAGAGCGCGCCCGTAGCGGTCGGAACTGGCGCTCTGGTAGGTGGGGGGCTCATCTGGCACCAGCCCGAGCGCCGTTAAGGCGCGCAGCTGAAGCCGGGCAGCGCCGCGCACCTCGCGTGGCGGGTCGATATCTTCGATCCGCACCAGCCAACGGCCGTTATGTGCGCGCGCGTCCAGCCAGCTGGCGAGCGCGGCCACCAGCGAGCCCAGGTGCAGTGGTCCGGTCGGCGAGGGCGCGAATCGACCACAATATTCCCGCACGGGCCGGCCGCCGGACGGCTCATTTCCGCCTTTCACGTTCAAGTTTTCCGCAGCGGATGTCCGGTCGTGCCGAAAGGCTGGTAAGTTTGGCGTGGGGGACGGCATCGCGAGTGCAGGAGTGGCGACGTTAATTCATGGTTGGCAGGATCCAGTCGGCAGCAGAACGCCACCGACTCGCGCGTACCGAAATTATGGTATTCGGCAAGGTTCATCGGAGGTTGGGACGTGCAGCGCGTCCTTGGCATCGTGGGTTTGAACACGAGTGGCGCGCCGAGCCTTTTGCAGATGGATGAAAGTGGGGCCATAAGCCGCCGAGGTGTAGCGGCGGCTGAAGCGGCTGCCGTGCCGGCGCCGAGTCCGGTGCCGGCCCCGGCGCTGCCACCGCAGCTGCGGCGCGTATTTCTGCGCGAGCCACCGGCGTTTCCTGCCTGGCTGCTGATCTTTGTGCTGGGCGACGCCGGGGCGCGGCTCGGAAGAGCCGAGGGCTGGTCCTGGGTGGCTGCAGCAGGCGGCATCGCCCTCATTCGAGCGCTAATCGCGATACGTGCGCTGTCGCCTCGGCGCGCGCCCGGCACCGATTCGGAGCTTGCTGCGCTGTTCGTTTCGACCCATTTGACACAGGCCTTGCTGTGGGTTCTGTTGCTGGGCGGACCGTCGACGCCAGGCGCGTCGATGCGCGGCGCGGTCGGGTTGATATTCGCGATGGGGCTCTCGTCTGCCTGCCTGCGGGGATGGCGACGAGGGTGGCTGATCGCAATGGGCGGGTGGGTTGCAGCGGCTCTCGCGACTGCCGCCGCGCTTTGGGGTTCGCAGCCGGCGGTGTGCGTGGCGCTGTTGGTGCTGATGCCGATTATCGCGTGGGCGGGTTTGGGACCTGGCAAGCCGGCGACGAAGGCAGCCCCGGCGACGACAAAGACGCGCACGTCAATGCCGGTCGCGACGGCCTCCGGCGGCTCGACACGGCGCGGGATGCAGCTGGCAATTCACGCCAGCAGCACGCCGATGATCGGCGTGTACGACGGACGTATCTTCGAGGTGAACCGCAGCGCTGAGGTCTTCCTGGGACGTGCCGCGCAACAATGCATCGGACGGGCTGCAGCCGAACTGCTGGTGCTCGATCCGCCCTCAGCGCTCGATGCCGCTTATCCAGCGGCCGAGCGGCATGCGCTGGTCGCGCCGGTGCTGAACGGGCACGCCAACGGGGCGGCTCCGCCGGCGCCGGCGCCAGCGCGGATCCGAGTCGGGCGCGCGGGCGGGCAAGCCGCTGTAGCGGTCGTTGCGCTTGCACCGAATTCGGAGCTCGTCGCGGATTTCGAGCTGCACACGGGCTTGTCACGGCGGGTTTTGGGACAGTTGCCGGCGCTGATCTGGTTGATCGACGGCGATGGACGGGTGGCCCAAGCTCACGCCAGCGACGTCGGGCGCTGGGGGATCCGGACGGAGCCCAGCTTACGGCCGCCCTGGGCCAATGCGCTGGCACTTCAACCGGATTCGCAGGACGCGTTTGAACGGGCGGTTGCGCGGGCGCGGCAGGGCAAGGCGACTTACGATCTGTTGAACTACCGGACCGGGCGCAGCGGGGGCAAGCTTGCGCTGCGCACGCACTTCGTTCCGCTACAGCCGCCGGGAGCGCAAGGAATCGGCGCGGTGATGGTGATGGACACGATCGCGTCGGTCTCGGAGCTGCTGGAGGTCGAGCGCCTGCGAGCGAGCAAGGCGCAATACAAGGACCTGGTAGAGGCCTCGCCGAACCTGATCTGGGCCTGCGATTCGGCTTTCCGGTTTACGTTCGCGAGCCGCCGCGCTTGCCGCGACGTATATGACCGGGCCGTCGAAGAAATCGTGGGACAACCGCTGAGCGTGCTGCTCGATCCACAGGCCGATCAGAGCGCCACGCGCCAGGCGCTGCTCGGTCTTCGCAGCGGCAAGCCGCTGCGCGACTTCGAAATGGCGCATATCGGCAAGGATGGCCGCCACATTACCGCCGCAGTGAGCGCGGTGGCGCTACGTTCGTCCGATGGCGGCTTTGCCGGCGCCATCGGCATCAACGTCGATGTATCGACGCTGAAGCAGCGCGAAGCCAGATTGGCCGAGGCGCTGCGCGTGGAGCGCAGCGTATTGGACTCGACTGGACAGCCGATCGCCGTTGTGAAGGACGGGTCGGTGGCGCGCTGCAACGACGCATTCCTGCACCTGCTGCAGATGACGCCGCAGCAGCTGGCGCAGGCGCCGGTGGCGGATCTGTTCGCCGAGCGTAGCTACTGGAACGAGGCGACCGGCGCCGCCGAACGGGCGGCGGCGTCGGACGGCGCCGTGACCCGCGAAATGCGGGTGCGCCGCGCTGCTGGTGCCGGCGGGGGCGACCGGACGGTGTGGTGCCAGGTGACGGTGCGAGCGATCGGCCCGCGCGAGTACGTGATCGCGTTGGCCGACATCGACCTGATCCGGCGCCGCGAGGCGCATGCGCATCACGATGCGCGCCACGACGAGCTCACCGGATTGCCGAACCGACGACTGCTGTCGGAGCGGGTGCGGGCTGCGCTGGCAACGAGTGCGCTACGCAATTCGGGCTGCGCAATCCTGGTGTTCGACCTGGATGGCTTCAAACCGATCAACGACCGCTTCGGCCACGCTGCCGGCGATCTGGTGCTGCGGGAGATCGCGCAGCGGCTCCGCGCGATCGTGCGGCCTCAGGACACCGTCGCGCGTATCGGCGGCGACGAGTTCGCGCTGCTGATGCCCGATTGTGGGTCCGTGCAGGACGTTCGGCGTATCGCGCAGCGGATTATTCGAGAGCTGGCGCAGCCTTTGGCGCTGGCCGCATCGGACCTGGGTGGAGCACACCTGACGGCAAGCCTGGGCGTGGTGATGGCGCCCGAACACGGCGACGAACCACAGTGGCTGATGCGCCTGGCCGATCGCGCCATGTACGACGCGAAAATGGAAGGCGGCAACCGGGTCGTGTTTTCCGCGGGCGGCGCGTTCGCCGACGAACTGGCGCAGCGCGCCTGACCGCCAGCTTTCGCTGCTTCGCAGCTTCGGCTAGCAACCCGTCAGAGCAGTTCGAAAGCGGGGCGGTGCACGCTCGCCAAACCGAGCGAAGCCAGCGATGGCGCGCCGGTGTGATCGCTGTACGCGCGCCGGATCGCTTTCCAGTCCTCGCGCCTCATCTCGAACAAGCTCGAGTCGCGGGGCGCTTGCGTGTGCTGATCGAGGCTGCCTGCGGGAATCAGCTCGATGAAACCGGCGTCGTTGAGCATCTGTTCGAACGCCTCGTGCCCGGCGGGACAGCCCGCATATAGTTTTTGCGCGCCGAGCGCCGCGAAGGTCAGATCACCCGTCGCCATGATCGCTTCGACGGCGATCGGGCTTCCCAGGAAGTTCGGGTGGACAAACCAGTTTGTGGTCCAAACGGTTCGCGTTTCCCCGACGGAGCGCATCGCGACATACCCGACAAACTCGTGCGAGTGGCGCCTGACCACCGCCATCGCGTACTCGACTCCGTGCAGCCAGTCGACCGTTGCCGCGCGCACCAGGTCCTTTACCTCGCGCTCGCTGCGCGGCGCCTGATCGGACCAGCAATGGCGGAACGCCGGTTGAACGACCGCACGCCAGATCCGGGGCACGTCGGTGCCGTCGAGCTGCCGCAGCACGCAGTGCTCGGTGAACCAGCGAAAATAGCGCGGCAGCTGCCCGTAGGTGCGGCCGTCCGCGGATGTAGGTGTCAAGATTGCGCTCATGGCTCTTCCCCCTAAAAAAACCTGCTCACTGTCGCGCAAACGTGGTAGCACGAGGCAAACTGCAGCGCATTATGGGGATCGGCTGGACGGACGAGTGCTTAAAAAGGTCGGTCCGAGAGGGACTTGAGGCGCGAGCCTGTCAGCCAAATTCGTACGGGATAACGCCTGCGGCGCACGGGCGCGGCGGCGATTTGGCCCAACTGAGCCGGATTCGCCGCCTATTTGAGCGCTTCGGACAGAAAGCGGGCGAGGTCACGCAACTCGTCCTCGCACACGGAATGCGCCATCGCGTATTCGTGCCACTGAACGCTGCATCCGAGCGCAGCGAGCGCCTGGCGCGAGGTGCATCCGACCTGGATCGGGATCATCCCGTCCTCGGTTCCGTGTGCCATGAAAATCGGGGTTGACCGTCCGGCGGGGCTCGATTCGGCCGCCGCGCTGTCGGCAAGGGGCAGATATGCCGACAGCACGACCAGTGCGCCCAGTTTTTCGTGCTGTCGCAGGCCTGTTTGCAGCGCGATCGCGCCGCCTTGGGAAAAGCCGGCCAGAACGATTCGCGAACGTGCGGTTCCGCGTGCCGCCTCGCGTTCGATCAGCGCCTGCACCTGCGCCTGCGATTGCCGGATTCCGGCATCGTCCTCGCGCTGATCAATCCGCGTGCCCAAGACGTCGTACCAGGCGCGCATCCGGAAACCGCCGTTGACGGTCACCGGCCGCTCGGGCGCGTGTGGAAACACGTAGCGCGCCGCAGGCGCGCCGAGCGTTTGCAACTCGCGAACGATCGGAACGAAGTCGAACCCGTCGGCGCCCAGTCCATGCAACCACACGATCGACGCGCCAGGGTTCGGGTGGGTCTGCAGCTCGACGCATTCGAGCAGACCGTCGCTTCCGTGGCCTCCTTGGCTGCCGCTCAAGTAGTCGCTCCGGGTGCAGAGGAGGTTGGGGCACGAGTCGCGGCTTTGGGGCGAAACGCTCGGACGATCTGTTCGTTGGTTTCGACGTAGGGTCCGCCGATCAATTGGATGCAATACGGAACCGAGGCAAAGATCCCGTGCACGGTGCGGCCAGTGTGGGGCTCGTGCAGCCCTCCCAGCGTCTCGGCGATCGACTTCGGCTGTCCGGGCAGGTTCAGGATCAGGGCGCAGTGGTTTGCAGTTTCGCGCAGTACGCCCACCTGGCGCGACAACACCGCAGTGGGAACGAACTCGAGCGAAATTCGCCGCATGTGCTCGCCGTATCCGGGCAGCTCGCGCGTGGCTACAGCCAACGTTGCCTCGGGCGTCACGTCGCGCCGCGCCGGGCCTGTGCCCCCGGTGGTCAGCACCAGGTCGCAGCCGACGTCGTCGACCAGTTCGGTCAACGCCGCCTCGATCCGAGACCGGTCATCGGCGATCAGTCGCTCGTGCGCCTGCCAGGGCGATTTGAGCGCTGCGCTGAGCCAGCCGCGCAGCGCTGGAACACCCTCATCGGCATAGTGGCCGGCCGACGCGCGATCGGAGACCGATACCAGTCCAACCACCAGTTCGTCGGGGTGATGGCGGGCGGCGCGCGTCATCGTGCCGCCCCGCCAGTTGCACCGATTCGCGCAAGGGCCGAGCGGATCGCGTCGGCGGACACGTTCGCGCTGCGCATCAGGCGCCCGATGTACTGCAGTTGGCGGCGCAGCCCTTCTCGCGCCCGAATCCGGTGCGCGAGCTCGATCTGCTCGCGCAGCGCGTCCGGCAGATCGATGCGGGCGAGCTGCTGCGGAGCAAGCGCCACCAGCCGCTCGCCCAACCTCTGCAGCTCGTGCATCTGGTGCTTGCGCTGCGTCTTGCTCGGGCGTTCGTCCACACCGGCTGCGCCCGGCGCTGGCCGAGGACTCGGGTTTTCCAAAGGGGTTGCGGGAGGTGGTGTGCCCTTCACGTTTCGATCGACTGCAGGCCGCCAAGCGAGGTCGCTATCATAGTCACCTCGTCGGGATTGCAGGCGCACATCCGCTCCGGAACCAACAACAACCAGCAGGCGCCCATGCCGGTACAACTGTCGATCCCACGCGAAGAACTGAGCGACATCGCGCTGCAGGCGCTTGCGATGGCCACACAGCTGGGCGCGAGTGCGGCCGCGTGCGAAGCAAGCGAGTCGAGCGGCCTATCGGTGACCACGCGCAAGACGGTGGTCGAGACGATCGAGAACACGCGCGACAAGGGCGTGGCGATCACCGTCTATGTCGGCCGACGCCGCGGGCATTCGTCGACGTCGGATTTCGCGCCTGCGGCTTTGCGCGAGGCGGTTCAGGCGGCGTACGACATCGCCCGCTTCACCGCCGAGGACGAGGCGGCCGGTCTGCCCGACGAAGATGCGCTGGAACGCTCGCCGGTCAACCTGGATCTGTTTCACCCGTGGCCGATCGATACCGACGAGGCGATCGGTATCGCTCAGCGCGCCGAGCAGGCGGCCTTCGACGTCAGCTCCCACGTCGAGAACTCCGAGGGCGCCAATGTGTATGCCTCGGGTGGGCACTTTGTGCTGGCCAACACGCTCGGGTTCGTGTCGGGCTATCCGTATTCGCGCCATTCGATCTCGGTGGCGCCGATCGCGCGCGATCGCAGCGGGATGCAGCGCGACGATTGGTACACGTCCTCGCGCGTGCCGGGGGAACTGGGCGAGCCGGAGGCAATCGGACAGTATGCTGCGCATCGCGCGCTTGCGAGGTTGGGGGCGCGCAAGCTGCGGACGCGCCAGTGCCCGGTTCTGTTCGAAGCGCCGGTGGCGTGCGGACTGCTGGGAAATTTCATCCAAGCTGCCAGCGGTGGGGCGCTGTACCGCAACGCGTCCTTCCTCGTCGACGCGCTGGGCAAGCCTCTTTTTGCCGACCACGTCGCGATCCGCGAAGATCCTTTCCTGGCGCGTGCGCTCGGATCGAGCCCATTCGACGAGGAGGGGGTGCGTGGGCTCAAGCGCGACGTCGTCCGACGCGGTGTTCTGAACGGCTATTTTCTGTCGAGCTACTCTGCCCGCAAACTCGGAATGAAGACGACCGGCAACGCCGGCGGCGCGCACAATCTTGAGCTGCTGTCGTCGCGCACCGACCCCGGCGACGACTTCATCCAGATGCTGCGCAAGCTCGACCGCGGCTTGCTGATCACCGAGCTGATCGGCCAGGGGGTGAATCTGGTCAGCGGCGACTATTCGCGCGGCGCCTGCGGCTTTTGGGTCGAGGGCGGGCGAATTCGCTATCCGGTCGAAGAGATCACCGTCGCGAGCAACCTGCGCGACATGTTCGGCGGAATCGTCGCTGTCGGCACGGATCAGGTCGTCCGCGGCGGGCGAATCAGCGGATCGGTGCTGATAGAGAGGATGACCGTGGGCGGGAGCTGACCGCCACGATGTTACTCAGGGTGTTACTCAGGGGCAGCTGCGGACCCGGACGCGCGTTGGTCCAGAGTTTTCTGCCAGAGGCGCACCTGCGTCGCCACTTGTGACGGCGCGGTGCCGCCGAGATGGTTGCGCGCGGCAACCGAACCTTCGGGTGTCAGCACGGCAAACACGTCGGGCCCGACGTTCGGGGCGAACGCTTGCAGCTCCTGCAGCGGCAGGTCGGGCAGGGCGCAGCCGAGCTCGTCCGCACGTCGCACCGCGCGAGCCACTGCCTCATGGGCATCGCGGAACGCCATGCCACGGCGCACCAGGTATTCGGCCAGATCGGTCGCGGTGCAATGACCCTGCAGCGCGGCGAGGCGCATTGCGTCGCGATCCACGCGCATCCCGGGCAGCATCTCGGCGAACGCACGCAGCGTCGCGCGCAGCGTGTCGATCGTATCGAACAGCGCTTCCTTGTCCTCCTGGTTGTCCTTGTTGTACGCGAGCGGTTGCGCTTTGATCACCGTTAACAGCGCGACCAGGTTTCCTATGGCGCGGCCGCTTTTGCCGCGCGCCAGCTCGGCGACGTCGGGGTTGCGCTTCTGAGGCATCATCGAGGAGCCGGTGGTGAACCGATCGGGTAACTCGACGAAGCGAAACCCCGGGCTCACCCATAGCACGAGCTCTTCGGCCAGCCGCGACAGGTGCACCATCGCCAACGCGCCGGCCGAGCACACCTCGACCGCAAAATCCCGGTCCGACACGGCATCGATCGAATTGCGGCATACCTGCTCGAACCCCAGTTCGCGGGCGACTCGCTCGCGGTCGATCGGAAAGGTCGTGCCGGCGAGCGCAGCGGCACCCAGCGGCAGGCAGTTGACGCGCCGGCGCGCCTCGATCAGGCGCTCGCGATCGCGTTCGAGCATCTCGACGTATGCGAGAAGGTGATGGCCGAACGTGACCGGCTGAGCCACCTGCATATGCGTGTAACCGGGCATCACTGTGTCGGTGTTTGCTGCAGCGAGCGCGAGCAGCGGCCGCTGCAAGGCGTCGATACCCTCGAGCAAGCGATCGACCTCGCCGCGAAGGTACAGCCGCAGATCGGTGACGACTTGGTCGTTGCGCGAGCGCGCGGTGTGCAACCGCTTGCCGCTGTCGCCCACCAGCTCGGTCAAGCGCGCTTCCACGTTCAGATGCACGTCCTCCAGCGCGACCTGCCAGCGGAAGGTTCCGGCGTCGATCTCCGCCAGCACTTGGCGCAGTCCCTGTTCGATGCGCGTCAGATCCTGCGCGTCCAGTACGCCGACGGCTGCGAGCATCGAGGCGTGCGCGAGAGATGCTTGGATGTCGGCGTGGGCCAGCCGCCGGTCAAAACCGATGCTGGCCGTGTACTGCAACACGAACTGCGCGACCGGCTCGGTGAAGCGACCGGACCAGGCGCGATCCTTGTCGTGCAGAGGCGACCCATCGGGAGAGCCCGCAGGCCGGCGGGAAGCGCTGTCTGTCATTTCGGCGCGGGCTATGCAAGACTGTGACCCCGAAGTGTAGCGATGAAGGGAGTCGGGAACGAACGCCGTCCCCGGCCCGCATGATGCGCGATGGTTCCGCCTTCAAACCGGCCGCTGTCAGCAGTGGCACCGACGCCGGGCGCGTTCGCCCGGCCGGCGGCGCGCCCGCGGCTCCGATTCCCGACGGTTGCAATCTCGGTACGCTGCTTCGAGTGACTTTGGGCGTCAATGTGGCGGCTTTGATCGTGACGTTGGCGGCCACCTCTGAGACCGGCCAGTTCGGTCCGACGTTTCTGTCGGCCGCCGCTGTGTTGGAACCGGTGATCTTGCTGACGCTGCTTGCCTGGTGCCTGCTGCGGCGCGTGCTGGTGGGACTACCGTTGACTCGAAACATCAGCGCCGTGCGAGCGCTTACGTGGCTCGTGCCTGCGCTGATCGCGTACCCGATCTTGCGCCTGCTGTTGGGGCCAGGTGGATCGCCCGCCGGCGCTGCGTGGGCTGGCACCATCGTTGCCCTCGCCGGCGGCGTGGCGGTGCAGCACTACCTGGAGCTGCGCGCGCGCGCCTTCTCTCCAACGGTAGCGGAAGCCAAGCTGCAAGCGCTGCAGTCGCGCATCCGCCCGCACTTCCTGTTCAATAGCCTGAACGCGGTGCTGGCCGTCGTCCAGTCGGATCCGGCGCGCGCCGAGCGCATGCTGGAGAATCTGGCCGAGCTGTTCCGCGCCGTCATGGGCGACGTGCGCCAGCTGGTGTCGCTGGAACACGAGCTGGATCTGTGCCGCAGGTATGTCGAGATCGAGCAGACGCGCCTGGGAGAGCGCTTGCAGGTGAACTGGGAAATCGCCCCGGTGCACCCGCGCGCGCGTGTTCCGCAGCTGCTTCTGCAACCGATCATCGAGAATGCCGTGCGCTACGGCGCGGAACGTGTGGCCGGACGTTGCGAGATCGAGGTCAAGGTGCGCCAGCGCGGCTTTGCGCTCGAAATCGGCGTGACGAATCCGATCGCGCGGGAGCCGGTGCAACGGGAAGGCAACCAGATCGGTTTGAACAACATCCGTGGCCGGCTGGCTCTGATTTACGATCTGGAAGCGCGGCTCGAGACGCGCGTGCGGCGCGGACGCTTCGAGCTGACGATGACGCTTCCGGTAGAGCACAAGGCAAGTTAGCGAGCTAGACGCGATAGTTCCGACGCATGCTCAACGTTTTGATCGTCGATGACGAGCCGCTGGCCCGCTCGCGGCTGACCCAGCAGCTCGCCGAATGCAGCCGCGAGATCGAGCTGAACGTGGCCGGCACCGCCGAAGGGGGGCTCGCAGCGTTGGAGGCGGTCGATCGCCTGCGCCCGGACGCGGTGCTACTGGACATCACGATGCCGGACATGAGCGGAATCGAAGTGGCGCGTCATTTGGTCGCTCGCGACGAGCCTCCGGCGATCGTGTTCGTGACGGCATTCGACGAGCATGCGCTGCCGGCGTTCGAAGTGCAGGCGCTCGACTATCTGCTCAAACCGGTGCGCACCGAGCGGCTGCTGGAAGCGTTGCGGCGCGTGCATCGCCTCAAGCGCAACGAGCCGCGCATCGAGGAACTGGCGCGTTCGCTCGGCTCACGGCGCAGCCACCTGACCGTGTCCGAGCGCGGCCGCATGGTGCTGGTGCCGATCGATGAGATCGTGTACCTGCGCGCGGAATTAAAGTACGTGACGATCCGCACGTCCCAAAAGGAACACCTGACCGAGGAGTCGCTGGCAGCGCTGGAGCAGGAGTTCGGCGATCGATTCGTTCGAATCCATCGCAATGCGCTGGTCGCGCGCACGGCGATTCAGGGATTCCAGCGCGTGCGGGCGCGTGCCGACGGCGAAAGCGATGCCGGCGAGGGCCATTGGGAAGTGCTGCTGAAGACGGTTGCCGAGCGCCTGCCGATCAGCCGCCGGCAGTGGCCTGCGGTGAAATCGGCGGCAGGAGTCTGATGGGCCGTGCAGCCATTGTCATCGCTACTCGTGCCAGCCCGCTTGCGCTGTGGCAGGCCGAGCATGTTCGGGATCGACTGCGGCAAGCACACCCGGGTCTGGAGGTCGACCTGCTGCAACTGACGACGCGCGGCGACCAGGTGCTGGACCGGTCGCTCGCGCAGATCGGCGGCAAGGGGCTGTTCGTGAAGGAGCTCGAAGTCGCGCTGGCGGATCGGCGCGCGGATCTGGCCGTGCACTCGTTCAAGGACGTGCCCATGCTGCTGGAAGCGCAGTTCGAGATCGGTGCGGTGCTCGAGCGCGAGGACCCGCGCGACTGTTTCGTAAGCCCGCGCTTCGGCGCGCTGGAGGACTTGCCACAGGGCTCGCGCGTGGGTACCTCCAGTTTGCGCCGCGAGTTGGCCGTGCGGATCCACCATCCGGGCCTGCAGGTGGGTCCGGTGCGCGGCAACGTCGGCACGCGCATGGCCAAGCTCGACCGGGGCGAGTTCGACGCCTTGATCATGGCCGCCGCCGGCTTGAAGCGTCTCGGAATGGCCGATCGCATCCGCGCCATCCTGTCGCCGACGCAATTCCTGCCGGCTCCGGCGCAGGGTGCGCTCGCGATCGAGATTCGTGCCGGCGACCGGGAAGTAGGCGCGTGGATCGCCCATCTGGAACATCGAGAAACGCGCGCCGCTACGAGTGCGGAAAGAGCCGTGTCGCGGGCGCTTGGCGGCAACTGCCAGATTCCGCTGGCCGCGTACGCTGAGGTCCAAAACGGCCGGCTGAGCCTGCGAGCGTGGGCAGGCAGCGTCGTGCTGGGACAGGCCGTCGTCGGCCAAGCGAGCGGACCTATGGACCAGCCCGATGCTCTCGGGCGGGAGGTAGTCGAACAGATGAGGGCACAGGGGGTCGAGCGATTGCTGACTGCGGCGCCGGAGGCAGCTTGATGGCAAGTGAAGTCGACGCGCGCGACACCCTCGTTCTGGTCACCCGCCCCGCGCAGGCGGGCGAGCGTTTGACGTGCGAGCTGCGCGCGCGCGGCCAGCGCGCGCTGTGGTGGCCCGCCTTCGATCTGCTGGCGCCGGAGCAGAAGGAGCCACTGCTGGCAACGCTTCGGCACCTGGCCGATTTCGATTTGGCCATATTCGTCAGCGTGCAAGCCGTGCGCTCTCTGGCCGCTCTGGCGGCGCCCGCCGCGGTGCCGTCGCAATGGCCATCGCAAACGGCGATTGCGGCAGTAGGGCCCGGTACGCTGGCTCTGGCGCACAGTTTGCTGCCGGGGGCGCGTTGCGTCCGTTCGATCGGAACGCATGCGGGAGGCGGCACCGGGTCCGAAGCGCTCTGGGAGGTGTTGCGCAGCGCCCCCGCATTGCCGCGCAGTGTGCTGATCGTCCGCGCCGAGACGGGGCGCGAATGGCTCGGCGAGCGCCTGCGCGAGGCTGGCTGCCAGGTTGAAACCATCGGCGTGTACCGCCGAATCGTGCACGTGCCGAGCAGCGAGCAGCGCGCTGCGCTGGCTGCCTGCCGCAGCGGAGGCGAACGCGCCGCATCCCTCGTCACGAGTTCCGAGGCGGTGGCGGCGCTGGACCGGCAGTTCGCGCAGGCCCCGGACGAAAAAGCCTGGCTGCGCAGCGGACTTGCGCTTTGTTCGCACCCGCGCATCGCGCAAGCCTTGCGCGCTGCCGGCTACGGCGACGTGCGCGAATGCGAAGCATCGGCCTCGGCGGTGATCGAAGCGATCGCGCCTCGTCGCGACGCCGAAACCCTTTCGCGGCCGGCGGAGGCGCTATGAGCGATATTGCCGCAGGCGGCGGCGCACAGGTGCCGACGCTCCCACCGGCGGCGCCGGAGGCGCCCCGTCTTATGCGTGCCACCTCGAGCGCATGGATCTGGGCGCTCGCGCTCGCCGCACTCGCAGTTGCCGGAGCGGTGGTCGCGCTGCGGCTGGCCTCGCTGCAGCGCTCACTGACGAGCGTGGAGCAGCGCGCGGGCGAGATGGCCGCGATGCGGGCGAACGAGCTGGCGGAGCGCCAGGCGTTGCAGGAACGCATCGACGCGGCCACGCGGCGCACCGGGCAACTGGAGCAGGAGCTGACGCTGATTGCTGGCCGGGACACGGCGGCCGATAGCGAGTTGCGCCACCTGCGCGAGCAGCAGGTGTTGACCGAGGTCGACGAACTGCTGACGCTGGCCGCCAGCCAACTGCAGGTGACGCATGATCCCGCGGCAGCGATCACGGCCTTGTCGAGCGCCGATGGGCGCCTGGCGCGAATGCCGCGCGCGCAGTTCTACGCGCTGCGCGAGGCGCTAGCGCGCGACATCGAACGGCTGCGCCGCACCCAGGTGGCGGATGTCGCAGGCACCGCGATCCGGCTCGACCGCCTGGTCCAGGGACCCGAAGGCGTGGATTCCTGGCACCTGCTGGCCGACCCGACGCGCCGCTTGGCGCTGCCGCCGAAACCGGCCGCCAATCCTGCACCGACTCACATGGGCTGGCTTGGACGCGAGTTAAACGACACGTTGCGTGATCTGGTGCGAATCCGCGAGGTCGAGGCGCCGGACTCGCTGCTGCTGCCTGCCGATCAACAGCCACTGCTGCGCGAACACTTGCGCGTGCGCCTTCTGATGGCGCGGCAAGCCATGCTGATGCGCAATCAGACGCTGTTTCGCACCGACCTGGCCGATAGCCTGGCGATCATCAACCGCTATTTCGATACGAGCGACCCCAAGGTTGCTTTTGCGGTTGCGCAGATCAAGTCCTTGGCGGCGGTTGCGGTCGATGTCCCAATGCCGACGCTCGACGACAGCCTGGCCGCGCTGCGCGCCGCGCACGTGCCATGAGATCGCTCGTCGGTCTCCTACTGTGGGCGCTGCTGGCTGTGCTGGCGGGCATGCTGTTGAAGGAGAGCATTGGCGACGTGGTGTTTCTGGTGCCGCCGAAACGGGTCGATTTATCGTTCGGCCTGTTCATCTTGGCGGCGATGGCCGCCTTATGGCTTGCGTTCTGGCTCGGCCGGGCGTTGCAGCGCCTGGCGGCGTTTCCCGAGCGCGTGCGAATCTATCGCGCGCGCCGCACGGAGCTCGGCGCGCATCGGGCGCTGTACGAGGCGCTGCGTGCATTGCTGGAGGGTCGTTTCGTGCGGGCCGAGCGCGCTGCGCAGGACGCCCAGCGCACGCCCGAGGTCGCCGGCATGGCGGCCCTGATCGGAGCCCGCGCCGCCCATCGGATGCGCGAGTATGAACGGCGCGACCAGTGGCTGGAGCAGGCTGGATCGGACCAGGAACTGACCACGGCGCGGCAGGTCGTAAGCGCGGAGCTGTGGGCCGAACAGCGCCAGCCGGCGCGCGCTTTGCATGCGATCGAGTCGCTACAGTCGTCAGGAGCGCGACACCTGCACGCGATGCGCATCGCATTGAGCGCACACGTGCAGGCCGGTCACTGGCACGATGTGGTGCGAATCGTGCGTACGCTGGAGAAGCGCCACGCGCTGACGGCCGAGGCGGCAGCGCGCGTGCGCCGGATCGCAGTGCGGGGTCTGTTGGCGGACGCGGGTGATGACGCGCAGGCGCTGGAACGTACCTGGGACCAGGTCGATGCGTCCGACCGCCTGGTGCCGGAGGTCGCGCTCGACGCGGCACGGCGGCTGAACGAGGCAGGGCGCGGCCGGCCCGCGGCGCTGGCGCTGGAGGCTGTGCTCGAGCGAAACTGGGACGAGCGCTTACTCGACGAGTACGCCCACTGTGCCGAGCCGGGCTCGCGCGCGACGATCGAGCGGGCCGAGTCGTGGCTAAAGGAGCATCCGCGCAGCCAGCCGCTGCTGCGCTGCCTCGCGCGGATCTGCCTGCGCGAGCAGCTGTGGGGCAAGGCGCGCGCCTATTTGG
Source organism: Burkholderiaceae bacterium (assembly GCA_019236735.1). GTDB lineage: Bacteria > Pseudomonadota > Gammaproteobacteria > Burkholderiales > Burkholderiaceae_F > VBCK01. The sequence continues at coordinate 12,913 of JAFAIM010000026.1, read as the reverse complement.
AGGAATGTCGGCGCCTGGGCGAGGACGCACAGACCTCGCTTGCGCTCGCCGAACTGTCCGAAGCGATCGGAGACGCGGAAGGAGCCGCACGCCATTTTCGGGAAGCTGCGCTCGGGTTGGGGCGGCAGGCGCCACCGGAGCCGCTCGCGCCACGGCCGCCGCGCACGATCCGGCGCGAGGCGACCTGGTAGCTGATTGGGGGAGAAGAAAATGGGTCTGGATCGGGTCAGCTCCGGCCGCAGCGTGCCGGACGATTTCAACGTCGTCATCGAGATCCCGATGAACGCCGACCCGATCAAGTACGAGGTCGATAAGGAGTCAGGCGCAATCTTTGTCGACCGTTTCATCGGCACCGCGATGCACTACCCCTGCAACTACGGCTACGTGCCCCGTACGCTCTCCGACGATGGCGATCCGATCGACGTTCTCGTAATCACGCCGTTCGCTTTGCAGCACGGGGTTGTGGTGCGATGCCGGCCGCTGGGGGTGCTGGACATGGTGGACGAAGCCGGCGGGGATCAGAAGCTGCTTGCGGTCCCGATCGACAGAATCCTGCCCTGGTACAAACATTGGCGGTCGCCGGAAGATATCGCGCCGGAACGCCTGGCACAGATCCGGCACTTCTTCGAGCACTACAAGGACCTGGAAGCCGGCAAGTGGGTCCGCATCAACGGATGGCAAGGTCCGGAGCGTGCGCGTGCCCTGCTGAACGAGGCGGTCGCGAAGTATCAAAGCGCCAAGGACAAGCCGGCGTTTTGAGGTTCCAGGGCAGTCGGGACTGCAGCGGGCGGAGGAACCGCACTCGACCGTTGCGTTGTCGCAACGATCGGCCATAGATATGGCGAATCACAGGCCATTGACAGAATATTTATACGCTCCTGAAAGGTTCCTGGGAGGTTCGTCAGGGTTGGACGCGGGTTGCCTGTGGATGACAGGGCTGCCGGGCTCAGGCAAGTCGACCCTTTCCGACTTGCTGCTCGAACGGCTGCGCCCGATCGGCGTTCCGGCCTATAACTTGGACGGAGATGTACTGCGGCGGGGGTTGAACAGCGACCTCGGATACAGCGACCGCGACCGCTCGGAAAACATCCGACGCACCGCCGAGGTGGCTCGCTTGATGGTGGATGCCGGGCTGATCGTCGTGGTGTCGCTGATCAGTCCTTTTCGTACGGATCGGGCCTTTGCCCGTTCGCGCTTCGCCACTGGGCGCTTTTGCGAGATCTTCGTCGATGCACCACTGTCGGTGTGCGAACAGCGCGATCCGAAGGGCTTGTACGCGAAGGCGCGGCGGGGTGAGCTGGCGCAAATGACCGGGATCGACAGTCCGTACGAACCGCCAGAGCAGCCCGACCTGCACTTGCTCACCGACGTGGAAAGCAGCGCGGCGTGCGTGCAGCGCATCCTCGAGTGGCTGCAGGGGCCGCTGGCGCAGACCGCGCGGCGCTGACCGGGTGCGGCGCCGGTCACGGTAACGGCGAACCCGACACCTTAAAGGCTGTGTGCTCGGCCAGTTCGTCCAGCACGCCGCCGAGCTGGCGCTCCTGGCGAGCGAGCGCCGCCGCAATCGCCCGCGACAGCGCCGCATCGGCGACAAAATGGGCCGAGTGCGTCGGCACCGGTTCCAGCCCGCGTGCGACCTTGTGCACGCCTTGGGCGCCACCCTCGAAGACGGCGATTTCGCGCTCGATTGCGAACTCGATCATCTGGTAGTAGCAGCATTCGAAATGCAGGCACGGGATGAATTCGGTCGCACCCCAGTAGCGCCCGTACAAAGTGCCGCCGAGCGCGCCGTCGGCGCCGCGCGCGGCCGACTGGTCGGCCGAGCTATCGCAAAACACGCCCAGCGCGCTGGCAACCGGATGCCCGTTCCGGTGCGCCAGTACCAGCAGCAGGCTGTCGGGCATCGAGCTGGCGATTCGCTGGAAGAACGCCAGATTCAGGTACGGGGCCGATCCGTGCTGCGCGTAGGTGATCCGGTAGCACTGGTGAAAAAAGCGCCAATCCTGCTCGCGGATCTGGACGCCTACGCGCCGCTCGATCTGCACCTGGGCTTCGCGCACCTTGCGCCGTTCGGCGCGGATCTTCTTGCGCTTGTCGTGCGACAGTGCTTGCAGGAACTGCTCGAAGCCTTCGTAGCCTCGGTTGCGCCAGTGAAACTGCATGCCGCGCTGGATCATCAGCCCGGCGTGCGCAAGCGCTTCGATCTGCGCTCCTGGAGCCAGAAGTACGTGCAGCGAGCTCAGCTGCGATTCGCGCGCAACGCCGATCAGCCGTCGCACCAGTTCGGCACGAGCGGTCGCGTCGCGCGCCAACAGGCGGCTGCCGGGTGCCGGTGTGAACGGCACGGCAGCCAGCCATTTCGGGTAGTACGCCAGGCCGCGCTCCTCGTGGGCACGAGCCCAGGCCCAGTCGAACACGTATTCGCCGAACGAGTGGTCCTTGCGATACAGCGGCACTGCGGCTGCCAGGCCCGCGTCGTCATCGAGCGTGAGGTAGGCGGGTGTCCAGCCGGTGCGCGCACTTGCGCATCCGGTCGCGTGCAGCGCGTGCAGGAACTCGTAGCGCAGGAACGGGTTCGAGTCCGGGTCGGCGAGGGCGAGCTGGTTCCATGCCCGCGCGCCGATGCACTCGAGGTCTGCGACGATCTGCGTGCGATAATGGACGGGCGGTTTCAACGGTCCGTTCGATAATGTCGCGCGTTCGAGTCGCGGTCGCCCAGCTAAACCTTACCGTCGGCGATCTGGACGGCAACGTCCGCAAGATCGCAGATTGCGCCGGTCGCGCGGCCCATGCAGGCGCCGACGTGCTCGTCACTACCGAGCTGGCGCTCGCCGGCTATCCGCCCGAGGATCTGCTGCTGCGCCGTTCATTCTACGAGGCTTGCGACGCAGCCTTGCAGCGGCTGGCCGAGGAGCTGGCAGCCCTGCGCGATCTGCACGTGCTGATCGGCCACCCGCTGGCGCGGGAGGGCCAGCGGTTCAACGCCGCCTCGTTGCTGCGCCAGGGCGTCGTTGTGGGTACGTATTGCAAGCACGATCTGCCCAACTACGACGTGTTCGACGAGCAGCGCTACTTCACGCCGGACAACCGGCCTTTCGTGTTCGAGGTGCGCGGCACCCGTTTCGGCGTAAACATCTGCGAGGACACCTGGTATTCGTACGCGCCCGAGTGCGCACGCGCCGCAGGCGCGCAGGTACTGCTCGTTCCCAACGGGTCGCCGTTCCACCTTGCCAAGCAGCTGACCCGATTCGAGATGATGCGGCGGCATGTCAGCCGGCATGGCATGGCGGTGGTGTACGCCAATCAGATCGGCGGCCAGGACGAGCTGGTCTTCGATGGTGCCTCGTTTGTGCTCGACGCGCAGGGCAAATTAGCCGCTAGCGCTGCGCAATTCGAGGAGGATCTGCTGCTAGTTGATTTCGACCACGGCGTGCCTGACATGCTGCCGTCGCCGCAGCAGCTGCCGCAGGAGGCACAGGTATACAACGCCCTGACGCTAGGAGTGCGCGACTACGTCTGCAAGAACGGCTTTCCGGGCGGAATCATCGGATTGAGCGGCGGTGTCGATTCGGCGCTGACGCTTGCGGTAGCGTGCGATGCACTGGGTCCTCGCAGGGTGCGCGCAGTGATGATGCCCTCGCGCTTCACCGCAGAGATGTCGAGGGTCGATGCGCAGCAGCTGGCACACAACCTGAACGTGCCGTACGAGGAGATCCCGATCGGGCCGATGTTCGACGCCGCGCAGGCGACGCTGGCAGCGCCGCTGCAGGGCGCTGCCTGGGACACAACCGAAGAAAACATCCAGGCCAGGCTGCGCGGGCTGCTGCTGATGGCGCTTTCGAACAAAACCGGTTCAATCGTGCTCACGACCGGCAACAAGAGCGAGATGGCGGTGGGCTACTGCACGCTCTACGGTGACATGGCGGGCGGGTTCGCGGTGATCAAGGATCTGCTCAAGACGCTGGTGTACTCGGTGGCGCGCTACCGCAACAGCCTATCGCCGATGATGCCGGTGATTCCGACCCGGATCCTGACCCGCGCGCCCAGCGCTGAGCTGCGTCCGGACCAGACCGACCAGGACCTGCTGCCTCCCTACGAAACGCTGGACGCCATTGTCCGACTGTACATGGAGGAGGGCGCCGGCATCGAGCAGATGCTCGAGGCCGGACTGCCCGAACACGACGTGCGTCGGGTGGTGGCGATGATCCGTACCAGCGAGTACAAGCGTCGCCAAGCCCCAGTCGGGATTCGGATCACGCACCGTGCGTTCGGGCGCGATTGGCGTTATCCGATCACGGACCGATTTCGCGAGGAGGCGACGGCGATTGCCGCACCCGCGCCGCAGGACAGTAGAATCCCAGAATCCGCCGGGAGCGCACCGTGAAACAGATCACCGCCATCATCAAGCCGTTCAAGCTCGACGAGGTCCGGGAGGCGCTCGCCGAGGTCGGCGTGACGGGCCTGACCGTTACCGATGTGAAAGGCTTTGGGCGGCAGAAGGGCCATACTGAGCTGTATCGCGGCGCCGAGTACGTCGTCGACTTCCTCCCCAAGATCAAGATCGAGGCGGTCGTGTCGGATGCGATCGTGGAGCGGGCGATCGATGCGATTACGCGCGCCGCGCGCACCGGCAAGATCGGCGACGGCAAGATCTTCGTCCGTTCAGTTGAGCACGTGGTTCGAATCCGCACCGGCGAAACGGACGAGTCGGCCGTGTAGCACCGTAGCTTCGGCCCGTGGGACTTTTCCCGCGCGTACTTAGCCCGACGGCTTCAGCAGCACCAGCAGCGCGCCGGCGCCGCCATCGGCAGGCCGGGCTTGGCAGAAGGCGATGACCTCGCTGCGCCGGGCGAGCCACACACGTACTTTGCCCTTGAGCACCGGCACGCCGTCGCGCGAGCCGCGACCCTTGCCATGCACAATCCGCACGCAGCGCAATCCGTGCTGGATCGATTCGCGCAGAAACTCGCCCAGCGCCTCATGCGCTTCGGCGACGCGGTGTCCATGAAGATCGAGCTCGGCCTGCACGACCCAGAAGCTGCGGCGAAGCTTGCGCAATGAATCGGCGCTCACGCCGGGGCGGCGGTAGGACAGCGCCTCGTCGGTTTCCAAAAGGCTGTCGACGCCGATGCAGTCGTTCAGCGACTCGGCCAGCACGGCCCGGTTGTCACGTTCGCGTTGTAGCGCCTGAGGGTTGGTCTGCGACGGTGCTCGCGAGTTGTGCAGTGCGCTTGCGGCGTTCTGCAGCGGGGAGACGTCCTGCACCGCCGCCCGAAATTCGGCGTGTGCCTGCCGGCGGGACTGGGATTGCGCGGGCGCTTCGGACGTAGCTTGCGGGGACTCGGATGCCGGAGCCCTCGGCCGGATGACTCGGATCGATTTGAGCTCAGCCAGGCTCCTGAGCGGCCCGCGCGCCGCCGGCCGCTTCATTGCGGCTCATCCCGATGCAACCGCTGCCGAGGCCGTCTCGGCGACCGGAGCGCCTGCTTCGAGCCAGCGCTGGGCGTCGAGCGCCGCCATGCAGCCGCTGCCCGCCGAGGTGACTGCCTGGCGGTAAATGGGATCCTGTACGTCGCCGGCAGCGAATACGCCGGTAACGCTCGTCATCGTCGACAGTCCGCCAGAGCCGCCGCGCGTCAGGATGTAGCCGCCCGCCATATCGAGCTGGCCGGCGAACACTTCCGTGTTGGGCTGGTGGCCGATCGCGATGAAACAGCCCTGCACGGGGATCCGCGCGGTTTCACCGCTGCGCGCGTCACGGATCCGGACCGCATGGACTCCGCTGTCATCGCCGAGAACTTCGTCAAGATGCTGCCACAGGTGCAGTGTGACTTTGCCCTCGGTAACGCGCGCCCTCAGCTTGTCGATCAGGATCGGTTCGGCGCGGAAGCGGTCGCGCCGATGGATCACGTGCACGTGGCTGGCGATGTTGGCCAGATACAGCGCCTCTTCGACTGCCGTGTTGCCGCCGCCGACGACACACACGTCCTGGCCGCGGAAGAAGAAACCGTCGCAAGTCGCGCATCCCGACACACCCCTGCCCATGAACGCACGCTCGGACGGAAGACCAAGGTACTTGGCGGACGCGCCAGTCGCGATGATCAGCGCATCGCAGCTGTATACGTCGACGTCCCCGATCAGCCGGAACGGTCGCTGATCGAGCTGCGCTTCGCAAATCTGATCGACCACAACGTCGGTGTTGAAGCGCACCGCGTGCCTCAGAAATCGTTCCATTAATTCCGGACCCTGCACGCCATCAGCGTCGGCCGGCCAGTTGTCGACGTCGGTCGTGGTGGTCAGCTGTCCTCCCTGTGCCAGGCCGGTGACCATGCGGGGGGCGAGGTTGGCACGGGCGGCATAAACGGCGGCCGTATAGCCGGCCGGGCCTGAGCCAAGAATCAGCACGCGCGAGTGTCGCGGCGGGGAACGGTGGGCATGAGACATCTGGAGCGATTCCCGTTGGAAGCGGTTCGCCCCAGAATGCTCGAGACAGGCGAACGGCGCCGACTACAGATGAGGTCGCGTGCACGGCAATTCAACTGCCGCGATTATGGGGCCTCAAAACTCCCGGTGCAAAGGCGCAGCCGTGGGCTGCCGCCGATCGATGTTCGAGACAGGCTCTGTTTACACGCGTTTGACGGGGGCGTACGAGCAGCCCGGCTGGTGGCGAATCATTGAGGGATGGTCGCTTTCGGCAGCACACAACGCGCACGTCAGCACGCGCGATTCGGGATCCCGTAGCAAAACCTGAAGGCCCTCGTTCTCGGCTTTCACAATCGCCTGCTCCAGAAGCTGCATTTCCTTTTCACGCGTGAGCGTGATTGCCGGTTGCGTCAATTCTTCCTCCTGGTGATTGCCCTAGCGGATACTGGGCACTTTTTGGGGTACGAACTCAGCTTCGCGGATTAGTGACCCGCGGGCAATCACGGTGATTTGGCATTCGATATCACCCGCGGGGTAACCAATATGGCCTTGTTTGTCTTAGGTCGGGGAAAAATCAATAATCTTCCATGAAGAAGACTCGGAGGCATTTGCGCAGCGCCGGCCGGGAGTCGACGCTGCTTCAGCTGGAACCTAAGGTGGGCACCGCGTGGTCCGCGGGCGGCCGAGGGACTCGGCTGCTGGTCGAGGCCGCCTGGATTGCGGGAACGCTGGTGGCTCTGGCACTCGGCGTTGCGCTGGTGTCATACCAGCGCGGCGACCCTAGTTTTTCGCATTCTGTAGCCGTTTCACAGATCGGAAACCTCGCTGGGCGCGTCGGCGCCTGGGTGGCGGACGCGCTACTGGTCGCGTTCGGCTTCTCCGCATACGTGTGGGTGGTGGCGGCGCTGGCATGGTCGGGGCGAACGTGGCGAGAGCTGTTCGTGCATCCAACGCCTGCCGAGGCTGCGCATGCGCATGTGACAGACGGCGTGGCCCGCTGGCTGCGGGCGCTCTCGCTGCTGGTGCTGGTGGCGGCGTTCGCCGCGCTTTCCACGCTGCGTTTACATAGTCGCGAAGCGGTGCTCCCGGGATCGGCCGGCGGAGCGCTCGGCGACTGGCTGGCGCCGTTTGCGACCGAGGCGTTCGGCTCTACAGGCTCAGCCGTCGTTCTGCTCGCGCTGGTGGCTCTGGCGGCGAGCCTGCATTTCGGATTTTCCTGGCTGGGACTGGCCGAGCGGGTCGGACGGGTTCTCGAAGCGATAGCCGGCCGCGTTCGACGGGTGCGCGAAGCCAAGATCGACCGCTCGATCGGCGAGGAAGCGGTCGCGCAACGTGCCGCGAGCGTCGCGCACGAACGGGAACGCCTGGAGGAGGTGCCACCGGTCCATATCGAGCGGCACGAAGCGCACCCGCTGCCGTCGGAGCGGCGCCAGCGCGAGCGGCAAGTGCCGCTGTTTTCCGAGCTGGCCTCCAGCAAGCTGCCTCCGCTCGATCTTCTGGACGAACACAACGCCGACGTCGAGGCGATCCCGGCCGATACGCTCGAATTCAACTCGCGCCTGATCGAGCGCAAGCTCAGGGACTTCGGCGTTGATGTCACGGTCGTCGCGGCCTACCCCGGTCCGGTGATCACGCGCTACGAGGTCGAGCCCGCCACTGGAGTCAAGGGCAGCCAGGTCGTCAATCTCGCAAAGGATCTGGCACGCGCGCTGTCGCTCGTGTCGATTCGGGTCGTGGAGACGATCCCCGGCAAGAACCTGATGGGGTTGGAGCTACCCAATCCGCGCCGCCAGGTCGTGCGACTGTCCGAAATCTTGGGCTCGGCCGTATACGCCGAGAGCCACTCGCCGGTCACGCTGGGACTCGGTAAGGACATCTCGGGCAAACCGGTCGTGGTCGATCTGAACCGGATGCCGCACCTGATGGTCGCGGGAACGACCGGCTCGGGCAAATCGGTCGGCATTAACGCGATGATCCTATCGATCCTGTACAAGTCGGATCCGTCGCAGGTCCGCATGTTGATGATCGACCCCAAGATGCTCGAGTTGTCGGCGTATGGGGACATTCCCCACCTGATCGCGCCGGTCGTAACCGACATGCGGGAAGCGGGCCATGCGCTGAACTGGTGCGTGGGTGAGATGGACCGGCGCTACCGACTGATGAGCCGGCTCGGTGTGCGCAGCCTGGGCGGTTACAACCAGAAGATCGCGGAGGCTCGCCACCGCGGCCAGCCGATCGTCGATCCGTTCGCTGCCGATCCGTTCACCGCTGCTCCCCTCGAAACGCTGCCGGTGATCGTGGTCGTGATCGACGAGCTGGCCGACCTGATGATGGTGACCGGCAAGAAGGTCGAGGAGCTGATCGCTCGCATTGCGCAGAAGGCGCGCGCCGCCGGAATGCACCTGGTTCTGGCGACCCAGCGGCCTTCGGTGGATGTGATCACCGGGCTGATCAAGGCCAATATCCCGGCGCGTATCGCGTTCCAGGTGTCCAGCCGGGTCGACTCGCGAACGATCCTTGACCAAATGGGCGCCGAAACGCTGCTCGGACAGGGCGACATGCTGTACATGCCCGCCGGCGCAGGTTTCCCGACGCGCGTACACGGTGCATTCGTGTCGGATGCGGAGGTGCACCGCGTGGTCGAGTGGCTCAAGGCACTCGGCCAGCCGAATTTCGTCGAGGGAATTCTCGATGCGCCCGAGGAGTTGGCTGGCACGGACGAAGCCGGCGGAGGGCAGCCCGGCGGCGAGGCCGATCCGCTGTACGACCAGGCAGTCGACATCGTCGTGCGCAATCGGCGCGCGTCGATCTCGCTGGTGCAGCGCCATCTACGGATCGGGTATAACCGGGCGGCGCGCCTGCTGGAAGACATGGAGCGCGCCGGGTTGGTGTCGGCGATGCAATCGAACGGAAACCGCGAGATCCTGGTGCCATCCCGGGGCGACCCGTGACCCGCCTTCGCGCCTTCGGCGCTTCGGCGGGCAGGCCCGCCGTAGCCGGTACGGCGAAGGCGGGGGCGCTTGCATTGCTGCTGACCGTCGCCTCACTCGCGGCGCGCGCCGATTCGTTGGAGCAGTTGCGGCAGTTCGTCGCGCAGACCGGCAGCGCCCGCGGAGACTTTTCGCAGACGACCGAGGCTGCGGGCAAGCAGGCGTCACAGACAAGCCGAGGTTCGTTCGAATTCTCGCGCCCCGGACGCTTCCGATGGGTCTACGCCGAACCGTATCAGCAGACGATCGTCAGCGACGGCTCCAGCCTGTACGTCTATGACCCGGAACTGAACCAGGTCACGGTCAAGAAATTAAAGGGGGCCATTCCGGCCTCGCCCGCGTCGATTCTTTTCGGCTCCAACGATCTCGAAAGAGACTTCCAGGTGACCAGCGACGGCGAGCAGGACGGCGTCGACTGGATCGCGGCCAAGCCGCGCTCCCAGGACTCCTCGTTCGAGCGGATCCGGATCGGCTTTCAAGGCGCTCTTCCGGTTCGGATGGAGCTGGTCGACAGTTTCGGCCACGTAACACAGCTGCGATTTTCGGGCTTGCAGCGCAATCCTCGAATCGACCCGTCACGATTCCGCTTTGAACCTCCCAAGGGAGCGGACGTGCTGCAAGAGCAATGAACGACCTGTTCGACGATGCTCTTCCGGCGGCCCGGGCGGGCGGAGCGCCTGCCGGTACCGCGCCTCTGGCCGAACGGATGCGGCCGCGCCGCTTCGACCAAGTGATCGGCCAGTCGCATCTGTTGGGTCCCGGCAAGCCACTGCGGATTGCGTTCGAGTCGCGTCATCCGCATTCGATGATCCTGTGGGGCCCGCCCGGGGTGGGCAAGACAACGATCGCACGACTGATGGCCGACGCTTTTGGGCTGGAGTTCATCGCGATCTCCGCAGTGCTGGGCGGCGTGAAGGACATTCGGGACGCGATCGAGCAGGCTCAAGCGACGCTGGCACGGAGCGGTCGTGCGACGGTGGTATTCGTCGACGAAGTGCACCGCTTCAACAAAGCGCAGCAGGATGCTTTTTTACCGCACGTGGAGTCGGGCCTGTTCGTTTTCGTCGGCGCCACCACCGAGAACCCTTCGTTCGAGGTGATCGGAGCCCTGCTGTCGAGGGCTTCGGTATACGTGCTGGAGCCGTTGACCGGCGAGGAGCTCGGCGAACTTCTGGAACGCGCTCGACGCGACTTCCTGAACGAAGTGACGATCGAGGCGGGAGCGCGCGAGATGCTGATCGAGCTGGCCGACGGCGATGCTCGACGCCTGCTCAACGCGCTGGAAGTCGCCGCCGATGCCGCCAAGGGAACCAAGGGAGCCGAGGGATCAGCAGCAGCGATCGATGTTCCATTTTTGCGCGCCACGCTGCCGGCGACGCTGCGCCGCTTCGACAAGGGTGGCGAGAATTTCTACGATCAGATCTCCGCGCTGCATAAGTCGGTGCGAGGTTCCGATCCGGACGCCGCTCTGTACTGGATGGTGCGGATGCTCGACGGCGGAGCCGACCCGCTGTACATCGCGCGACGCGCGATTCGAATGGCGACCGAAGACGTCGGGCTGGCCGATCCGCGCGCGTTATCGCTCGCCCTCGACGCGGCGCAGACGTACGAGCGTCTCGGCTCGCCGGAGGGAGAACTTGCATTGGCGCAAGCCATCGTATATCTGGCAGCGGCGCCCAAGTCGAACGCGGTGTATGTCGCGTTCGGCCAGGTGCGCGATTTCGTCGCGCGCGATGGCACGCGCCCCGTTCCGCTGCATTTGCGCAATGCCCCCACGCGACTGATGAAAGAGCTCGGCTATGGGCGCGGCTACCGCTACGCGCACGACGAGGCCGACGCATTCGCTGCCGGCGAGACGTATCTGCCACCCGGTGTGCAGCACGAGCCCTGGTATCGTCCAACCGATCGCGGACTGGAAGCGAAGATTGCGCAGCGGTTGGACGAACTGCGACGCCAGAACGAGACGAACAGGAAAGGGGATGCTTGACCTTGCCTTGCTGAGAAAGGATCTGGCTGCGATTGCCGAGCGTCTGCGGACGCGAGGCTTCGAGCTGGACGTCAATGCATTCGAACGCCTGGAATCCGAGCGCAAATCGGTGCAGACGCGGACCGAGGAGTTGCAAGCTCGTCGCAACGCACTGTCCAAGCAGGTCGGGCAAGCCAAGTCCCGCGGGGAAGATGCCTCCGCACTGATGGCGGAAGCTGGACAGATCCCCGAGCTGCTCAAGCGGCTGGAGCAGCAAAATGGGCAGGTGCAGGCGAGGCAGCAACGTTTTGCGATGGAGGTGCCGAACCTGCCGCACGAGTCGGTACCGATCGGGCGCTCGTCGGACGAAAACGTCGAGGTGCGCCGCTGGGGCGAGCCGGCGCGCTTCGATTTCCCTGTCAGGGACCACGTTGACCTGGGAGCGCCGCTCGGAATGGACTTCGAGACAGCGGCCAAGCTGTCCGGCGCGCGCTTCGTCGTGCTCAGGGGCCAGATGGCACGACTGCATCGCGCGCTGGCTCAGTTCATGCTCGACGTGCAGACCGGCGAGCACGGATACACCGAGTGCTACACGCCGTATGTGGTGACGGCCGCCACGCTGACCGGGACCGGTCAGCTGCCCAAGTTCGAGCAGGAGCTTTTTGCCGCGCGCAAGGGCGGCCAGGAGGGCGAGGGCGAGGTGATGTACCTGATCCCGACTTCCGAGGTTTCGCTGACGAACTTCGTTCGCGACCAGATTCTGCGCGAGGCGGATTTACCGCTGAAGCTGACCGCCCACACGCCGTGTTTCCGCTCCGAGGCGGGCTCCTACGGCAAGGACACGCGAGGAATGATTCGTCAGCACCAGTTCGACAAGGTCGAAATGGTCCAGATCGCGCACCCTGCGCACTCGTATGACGCGCTCGAGCAGATGGTCGGCAACGCGGAGAACATCCTGCGTAAGCTCGAGTTGCCCCACCGGGTCGTGACGCTGTGCACCGGCGACATGGGCTTTGGCGCGGCCAAGACATACGACCTGGAAGTGTGGCTGCCGGCGCAGCAGGCCTACCGCGAAATCTCGTCGTGCTCGAACTGCGAGGCATTCCAGGCGCGCCGGATGCAGGCGCGCTTTCGGAATGCGCAAGGCCGCACCGAGCTGGTGCATACCTTGAATGGTTCCGGCTTAGCGGTGGGTCGGGCGCTGGTCGCGGTGCTGGAGAACAACCAGCGGGCCGACGGCTCGGTCGCGATTCCGGCTGCGCTGCGCGCGTATGTTGGAGGAATGAGGGAGCTGCGGCCGGCCTAGCCCGTGTCTGCCTGCAGGCAAATATCTCGTCTGTAGGTTCGCGACCGTCCGAAGCCGCAGTTCTGTCGTCGTCACTTCGCTTGCCTCACAGTCGCAAGCGGGCGGCCTTCGGGGGAGGGACGCTGGTGGTTCAAGATGTCTGGCGATTTGCGTGCCGATTGGTGCCGGGTGGCGGGCCTGCCTTGGCGGCGATCGTCGCGGCCTGCAGTTTCCCCTTTGGAACAGACG
>JAFAIM010000071.1 GCA_019236735.1 Burkholderiaceae bacterium | reverse complement strand
GCCTCGCGGCCTATCGAGGGGCCGGTGCGTTGTCCACAGCCAGGCCCGGTCGACAACCCTGCACCTCGGCGCCCGAGCGACCTTCAACATGCTGGAGGTTACCCAGTGAGCGAAGCAGCGATCGCTGTCAGCGCGAATCGTTCGGGTAGCAAAGAGCCGACGGATGAGGGCTGACGGATGAGCGCGGTGCGGCGGCCCGATGAACCCGTCTTACGGCCTCTGCTGCCGGCAGACCTGAATCAGGTAATGCGGATCGAATACGACGTGTATCCGTTTCCCTGGACTCGAGGCAATTTCGAGGACGCGCTGCGCGCCGGCTACACCGCTTGGGCCATGTCCGATGGAGGCGACGCGATGATCGCCTACGCGATTGCGATGCTGGCGGTGGACGAGGCGCACTTGCTGAACTTGAGCGTGGCGCGCGGTTACCAGCGCCAGGGGTACGGCTGGAGGATGCTGGAGTGGATCGCGCAGTGCACACGCGACTATGGCGCTCGTAGCCTGCTGTTGGAGGTGCGTCCGACCAATGAGGCGGCGTTGCGCCTGTACCAGCGGTACGGCTTCGAGCGGATCGGCGTTCGGCCCGGCTACTACCCGGGGGTGGGCGGAAGGGAAGACGCGGTCGTCATGCGGGTGCCACTTTGAGCGTGCCGATGAACGCCGCTCACGCCAGGTTATGGAATCTGCTGGGGCTGGGACCGCTGTGGACCGAGCGCGCGGCGGCCACTGCAGGCAGGTTCGACGCGCAGGCAACCCCGGAAGCGGCCGGCGCACCAGTGGGGCGGATGAATTGGGATGAACTGGAGCGCAACGTCACGGGCTGCACGGCATGTGGCCTGTGCAAGGGGCGCACGCGGACGGTTTTCGGGGTGGGCAGCCGCGATTCCGAGTGGATGGTGATCGGCGAGGGGCCCGGCGCCGAGGAAGATCTGCGGGGAGAGCCCTTTGTCGGGCAAGCCGGGCGCCTGCTCGACAGCATCCTTGCCGCCGCCGGGCTGGGGCGCAGCGCAAGCGGACACGCGGGCGTCTACATCGCGAATGTCGTCAAGTGCCGCCCTCCGGGCAACCGCAACCCGGAGCCGGACGAAGTCGCGCATTGCGAGCCTTACCTGAGGCGGCAGATCGAGCTGCTGCGGCCGCGGATCATCCTGCTGCTAGGTCGGGTCGCTGCGCAAGCGATGATCGGGACCGACGCGTCGATCGCGTCGCTGCGAGGCCGGGTTCATCGGCTCGAAATCGGTGGCAGCTCGGTGCCCACGATCGTGACCTACCACCCAGCGTACCTGCTGCGCAACCTGGCCGACAAAGCCAAAGTCTGGGCGGATCTGTGTCTGGCGCACGAGGTTTTCAAACGTTCGGAGCGTTCGCCCACGCGCTGAGCGGGCGAACGGGCACTGGGCGCGGGCGGCCTCAGTATCCATGGCGGGTATCGCCGATCTGCGAAACCGAATCTTCGCGGCGCTGATTGGCCAAGTGTTTCAGCAGCACGAGCAGCATCGCGACGGCCACAAAGGCGCCGATAAGTTGCATCGTGATCGCGGTCGACAGATTGGCGGCGATCAACAGCGCGTACACGCCCAGCATCAACAGCACACCGAGGTTCTCGTTGAAGTTCTGGACGGCGATCGAATGTCCGGCAGACAGCAGCACATAACCGCGGTGCTGCAGCAATGCGTTCATCGGAACGACGAAATAACCCGCCATCGCGCCGATCAGCACCAGTGCCGAGCCCGCAGCCACCAGCGCCCATGGCACCGTGTGGCCCCAAAGCGATGGCCCCGAGCGCGGCAGTAGCGTGAAATCGAGTGAAGCCAGCACAAACACCACGATCCCCATTGCCACTCCCACCGGCAGCACGCCGAGCGAGCGCTTCAGCGAAACGCGCGTGGCTGCGAGCGCCGCCCCGATCGGCACGCCCGCGACGGTCAGCGCCTGCAAAATGGCTCCTTGCCAAAGATCCATCCCGAACACGTCGTTGGACCAGCGCAGTACGATGAATTGCAACGTTGCTCCCGCGCCCCAGAACAGCGTCGTGACGGCCAGCGAGATCTGCCCCAACGGATCCTTCCAAAGTGTGGTCACGCAGTGTCCGAAGTCGAGCAGCAGCCGGCCAAGCGTGTGCTCCTGCTTGCGGTAGCGCACCCGGGTGTCGGGCACCCAGAGATTGATCAGCGCGGCCAAGGCGTAGACGCCACAGATCACCGCGATTGCCGCCTGGCCGACGTTGTCCAGGTGAGGTTCGACGTACGGAAGGTTGATCGCGAGGAGGATGGCACTGACTGAGGGTGAAACCAGCGCGCCCCCAAGCACGAAGCCCAAAATGATCGACGCCACCGTCAGGCCTTCGATCCATCCGTTCGCCGCCACCAGGCGGTCCGGAGGCAGCAGTTCGGTCACGATTCCGTACTTCGCCGGCGAGTAGGCCGCGGCGCCGAAGCCGACCACCGCATACGCGAGCAGCGGATGGACGCCGGCGAGCATCAGCAGCGCGCCGACGAGCTTGATGCCATTTGTGATCAGCATCACGCGCGCCTTGGGCATGGAATCGGCGAACGCACCGACGAACGCCGCCAGCAAAACGTACGAGATGAAGAAGAACAGCTTGAGCATCGGAGTCATCCACGGCGGGGCGTGGATTTCCGCGAGCAAGGAGATCGCTGCGATCAGCAGCGCGTTGTCCGCCAGGGACGAGCAGAACTGCGCGACCATCACCAGGAAGAAGGCGCGCGAGATGATGGCAGCGGGAGCGGGAGGCGGTGTCAAGAACGGCGGTGTCAGGAACGGCGGTGTCAAGAACGCAGCGGGTGGGGCGGCGCCGGTTTATAGCACGATGCCCGTCCCCGGATGCGGCTGGCCAGACGGTATTCTTGTCGGTACGCGCTGCCGCGAAGAACGGACCGCCCGAACCCAGTGCCCAGGCCGCTGATTGCCCGCATCGATGGCCATGCGTTGCGCCATAACCTGGCCGCCGCGCGCGCTCGCGCCGGGCGGCGCCGGATTTGGGCGGTGGCGAAGGCCAACGCGTACGGACATGGGTTGGAGCGCGCGGTGCGCGCGTTTGCCGAGGCCGATGGCCTGGGACTGCTCGAGCTGGATGAAGCACAGCGGGCGCGCGCTCTTGGCTGGTCGAAGCCGATCCTGCTGTTGGAAGGGGTGTTCGCCCCGCGCGAGCTCGATGAGGCTGCGCGCCTCTCTTTGACGTGCGTGGTGCACTGTTTTGAGCAGATCGAAATGATCGAGCGGCGCAGCGATCGCGCGCCGCTCGCCGTGTACTTGAAGCTCGACAGCGGGATGAACCGCCTGGGATTCGCACCCGAGGACGCGGCCGCAGCGCGCGAGCGTCTGCAAGCTGCCGCGGGAGTGCAGGTGACCGCGCTGATGAGCCATCTTGCCAATGCGGACCGACGCCGGACGACCGCCTGCAGCGTGCAGGAGCAGCGGCGCCTGTTCGCGCAGCTTGGCCGTGGCGCGCAGTTGGACACGAGTTTGTGCAATTCAGCGGCGCTGTTCCTGCATCCCGACCTGGGCGACCAATGGGTCAGGCCCGGAGTTGCGCTGTACGGAGCATCGCCCGCAACCTCGGCGAGCGCCGAGGCGCTCGGTTTGCGCCCGGCAATGGCGCTGAACTCCGAGCTGATCGCGGTGCGGACCGTGCAGGCGGGAGGCCGTGTCGGCTACGGCAGCCGATGGGTAGCGGCGCAGTCGACGCGGGTGGGAATCGTCGCTTGCGGATACGCCGACGGGTACCCGCGAAGTGCACCGGACGGCACTCCGATCTGGGTGGCCGGCCGGCGCGCCCCTCTCGCGGGTCGAGTATCGATGGACATGCTTTCGGTCGATCTGACCGGGATCGACGATGCCCGCATCGGCAGTCCGGTCCAGTTGTGGGGCGAACACGTGGGCATCGACGAGGTGGCGCGACACTCGGAGCGGCTTTCGTACGAATTGATGTGCGGGCTGAACCCGCGGGTCCACGTCAGCGACGCCGACTAACGAGCACACCGTGGCGAATGTGCGCACACAGTTCGTCTGCAACGCCTGTGGCGGGGCGACCGTCAAGTGGCAAGGACAGTGCCCGCACTGCAGCGCATGGAACACGCTGATCGAGACCCGCGCTCAATCCGCTTCTCAGCATCGCCGCGCCTCAGCGACAGACGCGAACAACGCGGTGGCGATCGCCCAAGTCACCGCGACCGAGCCACAACGCCTGCTGACGCGGATCGAAGAGTTCGACCGGGTGCTGGGTGGAGGTCTGGTCGACGGTGGCGTTGTGTTGATCGGGGGCGATCCGGGCATCGGCAAGTCGACTCTGCTGCTGCAAGCGCTGGCGCAGGTGGCGATGGGCGAATCGGTGCTCTATGTCAGTGGAGAGGAATCCGCAGCGCAGGTCGCATTGCGGGCGCAACGCCTGGGGATCGAATCGACGCAGCTGCCGCTACTGAAGGTGCTCGCCGAGATCGAGCTGGAGACGATCGTCGCGACGATCGAAGCGGAAAGACCGCGAGTCGTCGTCGTCGACTCGATACAGACGCTGTTCACGCCGACGCTGACGTCGGCGCCCGGGTCGGTGTCCCAGGTGCGCGAGTGCGCTGCCGGCTTGACGCGCCTGGCCAAGCGCAGCGGTGTCAGCGTGGTACTCGTGGGTCACGTCACCAAGGAGGGCTCGCTGGCCGGCCCGCGCGTGCTCGAGCACATGGTGGACACGGTGCTGTATTTCGAAGGCGACACGCATTCTGCCTATCGCTTGGTGCGCGCATTCAAGAACCGGTTCGGGGCGATTCACGAGCTGGGCGTGTTCGCGATGACCAACCGCGGATTGCGTGGCGTGCACAATCCGTCGGCGTTGTTCCTGTCACAGCAGGGCGACGGCAAGGGTGGCCTCGTGCCGGGGTCCTGCGTGATGGTCACGCAGGAAGGCAGCCGGCCGATGCTCGTCGAGATTCAAGCGCTGGTGGATGCGGCGCATGTGCCGAATCCGCGGCGTCTGTGCGTTGGCGTCGATCCGCAACGGCTTGCGATGCTGCTGGCGGTCCTGAGCCGGCATGCCGGCATCGCCACTTATGACCAGGACGTCTTCGTCAATGCCGTCGGTGGCGTGCGGATCGATGAGCCGGCGTCGGACCTGGCCGTCACCCTCGCGGTGCTGTCGTCGATTCGCAATCGGCCGCTGACACGTGGCCTGGCCGTATTCGGTGAGGTGGGGCTCGCCGGCGAGATACGCCCGGCGGCACGCGGGCTAGAGCGGTTGCGCGAGGCTGCGAAGATCGGCTTTTCGACCGCGCTGATCCCGAAGGCCAATGCCCCGCGCAAGCCGATCGAGGGCTTGGAGGTCATCGCGGTGGAATCGCTGGCGGAAGCCATTCATCAGTTGCGACTTCGATAGGCTGATGTGGCATCAGCGCACCGGGCCTAGCGTAGCTCCCCCTTCCTCCACATTGCCGCCGATACCGCCGCAAGGGAAAAAGCGCACAGTGCCAGCGATACGAAGGCCAGAGCGGGAGCACCGGTCAGATCCCATGCAGCGCCGCTGACCAATGCAATGCCGACCGCGCCGCCACTACTGACAGTGACTCGCGTCGAACTGCGCGAGGCGCGCCGCCTCCAGGCCGGATCGTACCGAGCCTTCCAGTGTCGAGGGAAAGGGGCTTTCAGCGATATCGCCGGCCAGGTACAGGCCGTTGACGGGCAGGCGCGGCGCGGGACGACTGAGCCCGATAGCAGGCAGCAGCGTCGCTCGGCGCTCGATCACGATGTTCTGCGCGAGCGAGGGCGGCAATCCGAATTCGGCAGACAGTTGGCGGTCGACCGCTGCGCGCAGGACATTGCGGTCGCGCTCGAAGCGAAGCGCCGGCGCGCCGATCACGACACTGAGGATGCCTTGGTGCGCCGGTTCGATTCGGCCGCGGTCGAACACCCACTGGCCGGGGCGACCTTGGCCTGCGTCGTCCAGCAGCGCGAAAACCGGCCCGGGCAACCGTACTGGACTCGGATATCGCAGGTACACCGTGGCGATCGGTTCGTACTGCAAATTGCGCAGCTTTTCGATCGTGGGTTGCAACGCCTCGATCGAAGCCGACTCCAGCAGGCGGATGGCCGCTTCCGCCGGCAGTGCGAGCACGACCTGGTCGGCTTCCATCCGTTGCTCGCGCAGCAGCACACTCCACCCTGAACCGGAGCGTGCCAGCGCCGCCGCCGGTTGGCGCAGCGCGACGGTCGCCCCGGCGCCATTGAGATACTGGAACGCGGCCTCGGGCATCGTCGCGGAAAGATCGCGCCGGGTGAGCAGCAAACGGCTGTCACGCTCCGCCGCTCCCAGCGTCAAGCGCAGAAGATTCATGAACATCCTGCCCGAAGCTTGCTCGGGTTCGGCATTCATCGCGGCAATACAAAGCGGCCGCCACAATCGACGCACCAGCGCTCCGGGCTGTGTCTGGAGCAGCTCGGCGACTGGACAATCCTCGGCCACGTGCCATTCGCGACGCCGCTGGTGCGCGACCCACGCGGCCAGCGCCAGACGGTCCCGCCACGCCACTCGTCGCGCGCGCACAAGACCCAGCGCGAGGTGCAGCGGAGCCGGAACGCCGATTGCTCCAATCCGCCATCCGTCCGGATACTCGACCTTGAAAGGCTGCGAGAAAAGCGCCAGGTCTGGATCGACCCCGAGGCGACACATCAGCGCAATCGTCTCTGTGCACGCACCGAGCAGAAGGTGTTGTCCGTTATCGACGGTGAAATCCCGATCGCCGATCCTAAGATCGACACGGCGCGCGCGTCCTCCGATCGCCGGCGCCGCATCGACCAGCGTGACGGCAGCGCCCTGCCGGACCGCCTCGACCGCGCAAGCCAGACCCGACCAGCCCGCTCCGATCACGACACAGCGGACCTGCGCGCGGGCCCGCGTCATTGCGCCATCGCGCCGCCACGCGGCGGCCCGAAGACCCACGTGCGCCACGCGATCAGCAGCTTTCGGATCGGCGTGAGCGCGATTCGTTGGTGCAGCACGCGGAAGGAGCTGTGCTGCAGCTCGTCCAGCAGCGCCTCGTACAGGGTTCCCAGGATGATGCCGGGTGCCTGCGCGCGCCGTTGCGAGCGCGGCAACTGCGCGGCAGCGGCGCGCAACGCTGCGCGCGCTCGGCCGGCTTGCCGGCCGGCAAGCGCCTCGAAGCCGCTGGCGTAGACGGCCGACGCGAGCTGTTCCGGTTTCACGTCGAATTCGCGCAATTCTTGCATCGGAAACACGATCCGGCCATTGCGAGCGTGCCGCCCGCTGTCGCGCAGCAGGCGGATCAGCTGCACCGCGAGCGCCAGTTCGCGCGCGTGGTCCGCATCGGCCTCGCTGGCCCCGAACATCGTCGCCGCGGCGTGCGCGAATGGCCCGGCAGCAAGATAGCAGTAGCGCGCCAGCGCGTCGAAGTCGCCGAAGGGTGCAGGCTCCAGCAGATGAAGGCGCGCGTGCAGCGAGCCGATGAACGGCTCGCTGTGCAGCCCGTACGCAGCAACGTGGCTCTGCAGAGCGCGCGTGACCGGATGCTGGGGCGCGCCATCGAACATTCGTTCGATCTCCTGCGCCCACCAACCCAAAGTGGCTCGCGCCACGTTCGGATCCGACACCCGCTCAGCCACCTCGTCGATCTCGGCGAGCAGCGTGTACAGCGCGGTGGCGGCGCGCCTGCGCGCGGCCGGTGCGAACAGCAGGCTGTAATGGACGCTCGATGCGTGTGCAGCGAGTTTGTCCTGGCAGTATTCGTCGGGAGTCATCCTGGTTCGATTAGAATCCAATTGCCGGTGCGAAGGTGGCGAAATTGGTAGACGCACCAGGTTTAGGTCCTGACGCCTTCACCGGCGTGGGGGTTCGAGTCCCCCCCTTCGCACCACACTCCGAGCGCACATCGGCCATGCATACGGACATCCAGGACCTGGGCGGGTTGCAACGCCGCGTCGATCTGACCGTTCCTACCGGCGAAGTCGAACGGGAGGTTTCGCAGCGGCTGGCGCGCATCGCCAGGCAGGCCACGATGCCCGGGTTCCGGCGCGGCAAGGTGCCGATGAAGATGGTCGTGGCCTCGTATGGTTCGCAAGTGCATGCCGACGTGATGCGTGAAAAGCTGGGCGACGCACTCACGTCGGCGCTCGATGCCGGCAAGGTGCGGATCGCCGGAGTGCCGCGGCTGGAAGCCAAAACCGGCGCTGACGACGGACAGATCGCCTTCTGCGCGACGTTTGAGGTGTATCCGCAGATCCAGCTCGCCGAACTTTCTAAGCTCGAGCTCAAACGCTTCACCTGCCAGGTGTCCGAATCGGATGTCGACAACTCGGTGCAGATCCTGCGCCGTCAGCGCGCGCCGCGAGTCACTGTTGAGCGCGCGTGCGCCGATGGCGACCGCGTTACGGTCGACTTCACGGGGACAGTCGACGGTCAGCCGTTCGAGGGGGGCGCGGCAAAGGATTTCGCGTTCAATCTTGGCGAGGGCCGGATGCTGCCGGAATTCGAGCGCGCCGTACGCGGACTGCGCGCCGGCGAGTCCGCTGAGTTCGACCTCACCTTTCCGGCGGACTATCCGGCCGCGAACATCGCCAGTCGCACCGCACATTTCGCTGCCAAGTTGGTCCGGGTCGAGGCGGCCGAGTTGCCTGCACTGGACGCCGACTTCGCGCGCGCACTGGGAATCGAGGACGGTGATCTTGCCCGGATGCGGGCCGATCTGCGCACCAACCTGGAGCGGGAGGTGGCCGCACGCCTGCGCATCCGCAACCGCGACCACGTATTCGAGGCTTTGCTGCGCGCAGCGCATTTCGAGGTTCCACAGGCCCTGGTCGAGGAGGAAGTGCAACGCTTGCGGCCCGCCGCGGCTGGCGCAAGCGGGCAGGCCGAGCCGGGCCAGGACGATCCGAAACTGCGGCTGGTCGCGCTGCAGCGGGTGCGGGTGGGCCTGCTGATTGGTGAGCTGGTGGCGCACAACGGTCTGCAGCCACGCCAGGAGCAAGTGCGCAAAGAGGTCGAGTCGATCGCGAGGCGCTACCAAAATCCGTCCGAGGTGATCCACTGGTATCTGAGCAGCCGCGAGCGCGTGCAGGAGATCGAGGCGGCTGTGACGGAGGACAATGTGGTCAACTGGGCGTTGTCGCACGCCAACGTGAGCGAGGCGGCGGTGCCGTTCGACGAACTGATGGGAGGACGCAAGTGAGCAAACGCGATTTGGCGACAATCGGACAGCCCGCAGCGGGGGCCACCGAGCCGGTGGGACTCGGCATGGTACCGATCGTGATCGAGCAGAGCGGCCGCGGCGAACGCGCGTACGACATCTACTCGCGCCTGTTGCGGGATCGGGTTGTGTTCATCGTCGGTCCCATCAACGAAATGACGGCCAATCTGGTGGTCGCGCAGCTGCTGTTCCTCGAGTCGGAGAACCCCGACAAGGAGATCGCGCTGTACATCAATTCGCCCGGCGGATCGGTCTATGCCGGAATGGCGATCTACGACACGATGCAGTTCATCAAGCCCGACGTTTCCACGATCTGCGTCGGAATGGCAGCCAGCATGGGCGCGTTCCTTCTGGCGGGCGGCGCCAAGGGCAAGCGCTATGCGCTGCCCAACTCCCGCATTCTGATCCATCAGCCCTCGGGCGGATCACAGGGACAGGCGTCGGACATCGAGATCCAGGCGCGCGAGATCCTGTACCTACGCGAGCGCATCAACCGGATCCTTTCGGACCGCACCGGCCAGCCGATGGAGCGAATCGCGCGCGATTCCGACCGCGACAACTTTATGTCGGCCAGCGATGCAGTAAGCTATGGGCTGATCGACAAGATCTTCGTCAAGCGGGGCGAGACCGCCTGAGGCGCCATGACGGACCGGAAGGGATCGAGCGAAAAACTCCTGTATTGCTCGTTCTGCGGCAAGAGCCAGCACGAGGTCCGGAAGCTGATCGCCGGCCCGTCGGTGTTTATTTGCGACGAATGCATCGATCTTTGCAACGACATCATCCGGGACGAGGCCTCGGCGGAACCGGGCGGAGCAGGACCGCGGTCGGACCTGCCCACACCGAAGGAGATCTGCGCGATCCTCGACCAGTACGTGATCGGGCAGGAAAAGGCCAAGCGCATCCTGTCGGTCGCGGTCTACAACCACTACAAGCGTCTAAAGCACCTTGCCACCAAGGATGACGTCGAGCTCGGCAAGAGCAACATCCTTCTGATCGGCCCGACCGGTTCGGGCAAGACGCTGCTGGCGCAAACGCTCGCGCGGCTGCTGAACGTTCCGTTCGTGATCGCCGATGCCACGACGCTCACCGAAGCGGGCTACGTCGGCGAGGATGTCGAGAACATCATCCAGAAGCTGCTGCAGAACTGCAGCTACGAGGTGGAGAAGGCGCAGCGCGGGATCGTATATATCGACGAGATCGACAAGATCTCGCGCAAGAGCGACAACCCTTCGATCACCCGCGACGTCTCGGGTGAAGGGGTTCAGCAGGCGCTGCTGAAGCTGATCGAGGGGACCATCGCCAGCGTGCCGCCGCAGGGCGGCCGCAAGCACCCGAACCAGGACTTCGTGCAGATCGACACGACCAACATCCTGTTCGTCTGCGGTGGCGCTTTCGACGGGCTGGAAAAGATCATCCGCAATCGCTCGCAGCGCAGCGGCATCGGGTTTGCGGCCGAGATCGCCAGCTCGGGCGATCACTCGGTGAGCGACCTGCTACAGGACGTGCAACCCGAGGATCTGATCAAGTTCGGTCTGATCCCGGAGCTCGTCGGCAGGCTGCCGGTGGTGGCGACGTTGGACGAACTGAGCGAGGAAGCGCTCGTTCGCATCCTGGTCGAACCGAAAAACGCTCTGATCAAGCAGTTTCGCCGCTTGCTATCGATGGAAGCAGTGGAGCTGGAAGTGCGCCCCGGTGCCCTGGACGCGATCGCTCAGCGCGCGCTGAAACGGCGCACCGGAGCGCGCGGCTTGCGCTCCATTGTGGAAAGCGTCCTGCTCGACGTGATGTACGACCTGCCGAGCATGACCAACGTCATCAAAGTCGTGATCGACGAAAACTCCATCGAAGAGGGCCGTCCGATCCTGATCTACTCCGACCAGCCGAAAGTCGCCGGCGCACCGCGGTAGGGCGGCGCCGCCCCAGCGAAGAAAACTACACCCGTTCCGGCATGGCTTTAGGGTCATTTGCCGAGCCTCCACCGTGCTAGAGTGGGATTGGCCGTGGGGCCGGCCCACTGTGCTATTGAATTGGTCCCGTTTGTCCCCATTTGCGCGGCATTGAGCCGTGGAAGATCCGCATATGTCGACTGCGTCGTTGCCTCAGGAACTCACCGTGCTGCCGCTGCTGCCGCTGCGGGACGTCGTCGTGTTCCCACACATGGTGATCCCGCTGTTCGTCGGCAGGCCGAAATCGATCAAGGCGCTCGAGGCGGCAATGGAGGCCGGCAAGAGCATCATGCTGGTGGCGCAGAAAAACGCCGCGAAGGACGAGCCTTCGGCGGACGACATCTACGTGATCGGCTGCGTAGCAAACATCCTGCAGATGCTGAAGCTGCCGGACGGTACGGTGAAGGTGCTGGTCGAGGGCGCTCAACGCGCCCGCATCCACCGGATCGAGGACATGGGGACCCACTTCGTCTGCGATCTGACCCCGATGGTGCCGGAAACCGGAAGCAACGCGGAGTTGGAGGCGTTGCGCCGAGCGATCGTCGCCCAGTTCGACCAGTACGTAAAACTGAACAAGAAGATTCCGGCCGAGATTCTGACTTCGATTGCCGGGATCGACGAAGTGGGCCGGCTGGCCGATACGATCGCCGCCCACCTGCCGCTGAAGCTGGAGCAGAAGCAGCGGATCCTGGAGATGTCCGGCCTGAACGAGCGCCTGGAGCACTTGCTCGGCCAGCTCGAGACCGAGATCGACATCCTGCAGGTCGAGAAGCGCATCCGCGGCCGTGTGAAACGGCAAATGGAAAAGAGCCAGCGCGAGTACTACCTGAACGAGCAGGTCAAGGCGATCCAGAAGGAGCTCGGTGAGGGCGAGGAGGGCGCCGACCTGGACGAACTGGACAAGAAGATCAAGGCTGCACGCATGCCGAAGCAGGCGCGCCAGAAGGCCGAGTCCGAGTTGAAGAAGCTGAAGCTGATGTCGCCGATGTCCGCCGAGGCGACGGTCGTGCGCAACTACATCGATACGCTGGTGAACCTCCCCTGGCGCAAGAAGAGCAAGATCAACAACGATCTGAGCAACGCGCAGCGGGTGCTCGACGAGGACCACTACGGCCTCGATAAGGTCAAGGAGCGCATCGTCGAGTATCTGGCCGTACAGCAGCGGGTCGACCGCCTGAAGGCGCCGATTCTGTGCCTGGTCGGCGCGCCGGGCGTGGGCAAAACCTCGCTCGGGCAGTCGATCGCCCGCGCAACGAATCGCAAGTTCGTGAGGATGGCGCTGGGCGGCGTGCGCGACGAGGCCGAAATCCGCGGCCATCGGCGCACCTACATCGGCTCGATGCCGGGCAAGATTCTGCAGAACCTGACGAAGATCGGCGTGCGCAATCCACTGTTCCTGCTCGATGAAGTCGACAAGATGGGAATGGATTTCCGCGGCGATCCTTCCTCGGCGTTGCTCGAAGTGCTCGACCCGGAGCAGAACCACACATTCGTCGACCACTACGTTGAGGTCGACTACGACCTGTCGGACGTGATGTTCGTGGCCACGGCCAACACGATGAACATCCCGCCGCCGCTGCTCGACCGCATGGAGGTGATCCGGCTTTCGGGCTACACGGAGGACGAGAAGGTCAATATCGCGACGCGCTTTCTGCTGCCTAAGCAGATGAAGAACAACGGCGTGCTGAAGCAGGAGCTCGAGGTGACCGCCGCCGCGGTGCGCGACATCATCCGCTATTACAGCCGCGAGGCCGGCGTGCGCGCGCTGGAGCGCGAGATCTCCAAGATCTGCCGTAAGGTTGTTAAGAACTCGCTGATCAAAGAAGGCGGGGCCAAGGTGCGAGTGCTTCCGGGGAACCTGAACAAGTTCCTGGGTGTGCGCCGATACACGTTCGGCGTGGCCGAGAAAGAAGCGCAGATCGGGCAAGTCACCGGATTGGCCTGGACCGAGGTGGGCGGCGAGCTGCTGACGATCGAAAGCGCGATCATGCCCGGCAAAGGCAACATCATCCGGACGGGATCGCTGGGTGACGTGATGAAGGAGTCGGTCGAAGCGGCGCGAACGGTCGTGCGCGCACGGGCTCGACGCCTGGGTATCAAAGATGAGATGTTCGAGAAAAGCGACATCCACGTACACCTTCCGGAAGGCGCCACCCCGAAAGATGGACCGAGCGCTGGCATCGCGATCACGACGTCGATGATCTCGACCTTGAGCGGGATCCCGGTGCGCCCAAGCGTAGCGATGACGGGTGAAATCACCTTGCGGGGCGAGGTCCTGGCGATTGGGGGCCTGAAAGAAAAGCTGCTGGCGGCGCTGCGCGGCGGGATCAAGTCGGTGCTGATCCCGGAGGAGAACACCAAGGATCTGGCCGAGATCCCGGACAATGTGAAGAACCGCGTCGAGATCATCCCGGTCAAGTGGATCGACCAGGTGCTCGAAATCGCGCTTACGCGCCAGCCGATCGCGCTCACGGAGGAGGAGCTTGCCGCGGCAGCGGCGGCTCCGCCGGCTCCGGCCGAGGCAGTCAAGCCCGAGGCCGTCCAGGGGGAGTTCGTCAAGCACTGATTGCGCCGGCGCCCGTAGAGACGGCGCCGCCGGCCTGGCGCCAAGGATGCGGATGCGAATGCGCCCGCAGCGCAGGCTGCGTGCTTTTGCAACCGCGTGGGACACCTGCCCGCTTGACACTGCGAAGTCCGCGCGGTTGAATAGCCGCGTTCCATAGGTCTTGGACTCTGACGCTGGCGAATGCGGCTTGGCGCGCGGCGCCTATCGGATCCGACCAAACCAACGAAAAGACCGTCGCAAAAGGACAGGGGGGTGCCAGTGAACAAGACCGAGCTCATCGAGCACATCGCGCGTCAGGCCGATATCTCTAAAGCGGCTGCCGGCCGCGCGCTCGAGGCGATCGTCGGCGGCATTCGTGCGTCCTTGAAGAAAGGCAACTCGGTGACGCTGGTCGGCTTCGGGACCTTTATGGTCGGCAAGCGCGCGGCGCGTTTGGGTCGCAATCCGCGCACCAACCAACCAATCCGAATCAAAGCTGCAAAGGTTCCGAAGTTCCGCGCTGGCAAGGCGCTGAAGGATGCAGTAAACTAAAAAGTTGCGGTGCCGCTGCGCGGGGTGCTTAGCTCAGTTGGTAGAGCGGCGCCCTTACAAGGCGTAGGTCGGGAGTTCGAACCTCTCAGCACCCACCAAGAAGCACAGCAGCACCTAGCAGGACAGAAGCAACAGCAAGCACAGAACGACAGCCCGTGGCGCGGAGTGGTAGTTCAGCTGGTTAGAATACCGGCCTGTCACGCCGGGGGTCGCGGGTTCGAGTCCCGTCCACTCCGCCAAGCGTATCGTCGAGGCGAACCGGGGTTCGCCTTTTTTCCAGCCTACTGCTGACGTCCATACGCACATTCCCACATTCCATATGTTCGACGCGATACGCTCCCGCAACCGCCTCTTCATGTTCATCTTGATGGTGGTGATCGTGGTGAGTTTCATCCTGACCGGTGCCTACGGGTACCGGCAATTCATCGCGACCGATACTTCCATCGCAAAGGTTGGCCCCGAGAAGATCAGCCAGCAGGATCTGGACGTCGCGGTGCGCGAGCGCATCGACCGGATGGCGCAGACCCTCGGGCCGAACTTCAACCCGCGCGCGCTCGACACGCCGGAGGCGCGCAAGGCCGTGCTCGACTCCCTACTGTCGGAGCGTGCGCTGAAGTTGGAGATCCGGCGCGCGCACGTGCTCGTGACGGATGGCCAGTTGCAGGACGTGATCGGGTCGACGCCTGCGTTCCAGCAGGCCGGGCACTTCGATTACGACACCTATCGCACGCTGCTCGCGTCGCGCGGGATGAACGAGACCGCGTTCGAATCGGATGTGCGCAACGAGTTGGCCCGTCGGACGCTGGTCCAAGCAGTATCGGATTCCGCTTTCTTGCCGAAGACCGTCTCGGACCGCCTTTGGAAGTTGCAGCACGAGAAGCGCGAGGTTCGCGAATTGGCGTTCCAACCCGATTCGTACCTGTCCAAGGTCGACATCGGCGACGATGCGATCCGGGCCGAGTACGAAAAGAACAAGTCGCGCTACATGACACCGGAGACGGTAAAGGCTGAGTATGTCGTGCTGCGCGCGACCGATCTTGCCTCGCAAATCAAAATTCCGGCCGACGATGTACACGCCTTTTACGAACACAACCTGTCCCGTTGGGGAGCGCCCGAGCGGCGGCGTGCCAGCCACATTCTAATCACCTCCGGTGCCGGCGGATCGGCGCCGACGCAGGAGGAAGCGCGCAAATTGGCCGAGTCGATTCTGGCAAAAGTCCGTGCGAATCCGGCCGACTTTGCGCGGCTGGCCAAGGAGGATTCGAAGGATCCGGGGTCGGCGCAGAAGGGTGGGGATCTGGGTTGGTTCGGACGCGGCATGATGGTCAAGCCCTTCGAGGATGCCATCTTTTCTTTGAAGGAAGGCGAGACCAGTGCCGTTGTACAAACCGACTTTGGATTCCACATCATCCGCGTCACCGGAATCGAGCCGGCGCGCACGAAGCCTTTTGACGAGGTGAAGGACCAGATCGAGAGCGAGCTGCGGCAGCAGGCTGCGGAAAAGCGCTTCTCCGAAGTCGCGGATCAGTTCAGCAACTTTGTTTACGAGCAGGCCGCCGGACTGAAGGCGGCAGCGGACAAGTTCCAACTGCAGTTGCACCAGGCCGATGGCATCACCCGCAGCGGGGCGCCGGCAGAGGCGGCGCGCGATCTGACTCCTGCAGTGTTGCAGGAGCTGTTCGCTGCGGATTCGCTCGCGAAGCGCCAGAACACGAAAGCGGTCGACATCGGCGGCAACGCACTCGTCTCGGCACGCGTGCTCGACTACCACGCGAGCGCACCGATCCCGCTGGAAGCCGTCCGGGCGAATATCAAAGGCTCGCTGCAGCGCGCGGCGGCGGCCGAAATGGCGCGCAAAGCGGGCCAGGCGCGCTTGGCCGAGCTGCAGAAAACCGCCAGTGATGACGGATTCGACGCTGCGCGATGGGTTGGCCGCGACGACGTGCAGCAGCTGCCCGCAGCTGCGGTCGCGTCGGTCATGCAGCTTGCCTCGGACAAATTACCGGGCTACGTCGGCGCCGACGCAGGCAACGGCACGTACCTTGTGCTGCACGTGCTGTCGGCCAAGGCGGCCGAGGCCGCCGCCCCCGACGCTGCCGCCGGAGCGTCGCAGCAGTGGTTGCAACAGATCTCGTCGTCCGACGAGGTGAGTTTCGTACGCGCGCTGCGCGAGCGCTTTGGTGCCAAGATCATCCGCGCGGACTTGTCGGCGCCGCCGCCACAAGAGGATCAGTAGTCGGGCGGTCGGGTCTGCTATCGCTCCTGCGCGACCAGTTCGCGCGCTGCCTGTTCGAACTGCGCTTCGTCCGCGCTCGGTAGTGATACGCGCCCGGCTTCGGCCGCCCGACGATAGTTGGTGCGGATCGAGCGGCTGTAGACCGGATCGTAGTGCTCCTCCAACAGGCGGGCGACGAGCTCATCCCACTGGCCGCTGCGAGCGAGCGATTGCCAGCGTTCGACTACGTCTTTGCCGTGCAGCGCGGCCAGCGTTTCGAGCTGCTCAGCGAGCAGCTGCGGGCAGCTCTCATAGTGGCGATATTCGTCGCGCAACAGCCGGATTCGCTGCTGGGCCGACAACTCCAGTTTCACGCAGTCGGAGCTGCGCATCGCATCGAGCAGCGCGTCGGGCACCTGGCAGCTGCCGATGCGCCGGCTTTCGGATTCGACAAACACGGTGCGCGCCGGATCGATTTGCCGCAGCGCCCACCATAGTCGGGTTTCGAATCGCTTCTGGCTGGGCTGCGGACATCCGGGCAAATTGCCGAGGACCGATCCACGGTGTGCCGCGAGCGATTCCAGGGCGAGCATCTGTGCGCCACAACGCTCGAGGTGCCACAGCAGGCGGCTCTTGCCGCTGCCGGTTGCGCCGCAGAGCACGCGCATCCGCAGCAAGGGCGGCAGCCGTGTGAGCTCCTGTACGACGAAGCGCCGGAACGCTCGATAGCCGCCCTCGAGCTGGTGCACGTTCCATCCGATCCGGTCCAGCACGTGCACCAGCGCCGCGCTGCGTTCGCCGCCGCGCCAGCAGTACACGAGCGCGGACCAGTCGCGCGGGCGCTCGCGCAAGCAGCTGCTCAGATGGCGCGCGACGTTGGCTGCAACCAGGGCGGCGCCGGCTCGGCGTGCGTGAAATGGGGAAGCCTGCTTGTATAGCGTTCCGATCCGGACGCGTTCCTCGTCGCTCAACACCGGGCAATTGACGGCTCCCGGCAGATGGTCGAAGGCGAACTCCGATTCACTTCGAACGTCGATGATTGTATGGAACCGCGCGAGGCCGGCGAGCGCTTCGGCGGCGCCGATGGTTTTTGCGCGAGCGCCCGGTCGAGAGGCATCGGGTGCACCCGCGACATCCGGGATGCCTGCACGCTCCGCCGCCGGCAGGGCGCAGGTCATGACGCGGATGCCCCCAGCAGAGGTCGCAGTTTGGGCCACACGTTGTCGAGCATGCTCGGCTGCGCCCGCTCGGCCGGATGCATGTGGTCGGCCTGGAACCAGTCGAGCCGATCGGCAAATCCGTCGAGCAGGAAGGTGACGCGTGGGATTCGGTTGGCGCGGGCGAGCTGCGCGTAGCAGTCGAAAAACCCCTCTGAATAGTCGCGCCCGTAGTTCGGTGGGATGCGCATGCCAATCAGCAAGACGCGGGCGTGCGCAACCCGTGACGCATCGATCATCGCCTGCAGGTTGTCGCGCATCTGGGCCAGATCGAGGCCTCGGAGGCCGTCGTTGGCACCCAGCTCCAGGACGACCACTTCGGGCCGGTACTTTTGCAGCAAACGCGGCAAGCGCGAGCGACCCCCGCTCGTGGTGTCGCCGCTGATGCTCGCGTTCACGACGCTATACTGCGGCTCCTGTTGCGACACGCGGTCCGACAGCAGACTGACCCAGCCGGTGCCGCGCGCCAATCCATATTCGGCCGAAAGGCTGTCGCCGACCACGAGAATCGTGCGAAACGTGGGATTCGGCGGCGCGGCTGACGGAAAAGCAGCGGCCGCAGCGCCCCCAGCGAACAGCGCACCCAGCGGCAAACAGAGGCCGAGCAAAAGCAGGTGAAACCGGGATCGGATGGCGGCAAGCAAGGGCAATTTCCGTCCGCCTTCGCAGTCGAGGCATTGGATCTGTGCAAGATCGTCCCGGATGCGGCGGGCAGCCTGACGATTCTGGATCATATCAATCTGACGGTGGCGTCCGGGCAGACGCTCGCGGTCCGTGGCGCTTCGGGATCCGGCAAATCGACGCTGCTCGGACTGCTGGCGGGACTCGATGTTCCGAGCAGCGGCACTGTACGGCTGTTCGGGAGCGACCTGTCGACGCTCGACGAGGACGGCAGAGCCAGACTGCGTGCCGGGCGAATCGGCTTCGTGTTTCAATCGTTCCAGTTGCTGGAGCATCTGACCGCTCTGGAAAACGTGATGCTACCGTTGGAGATCGGCTCGGCCGCCGTCGACCAGGACGCGCGGGCGCGCGCGTTGGATCTACTGTCGCGCGTTGGCCTGGCCGACCGCGCGAGCCACGAGGCCCGCACACTCTCGGGCGGCGAGCAACAGCGGGTGGCCCTGGCGCGTGCGTTCGTCACCGAGCCCACACTCCTGTTCGCCGACGAACCGACTGGAAGCCTGGACTCGGCGACCGGCTCCACCGTGATCGAGCTGATGTTCGATCTGAACCGAAGCTTTGGCTCCACCCTCGTGGTGGTCACGCACGATCCGGAAGTAGCAAAGCGCTGCGCACGCCGCTTGGAGCTGAAGGCGGGGCGGATCGTTGCGCACGACGGCGAGGCGCCGCGCTAGGCGCCGATCTATCCGGCCGGAGTGAACGGGTGCGGTGAAGCGAGGCGCCCGGAACGGCGCGCCTTGCAAGGCGCGCCGTCTGCGGCGGCGTGAAGCTTCGCTTCACGAAACCCCGCCTGCGCCCCCCGTGATGGCGAAGGGCGTAGGCGAGCGGAACCGCCCCGGTTGCTCCGGCCGAATAGATCGGCACTTAGAACAGCGCTACGCCGCCCCTGCGCAAACGACCGAGCTCGCGCGCGGCCAGCGCCGCGACCTCGGATGCCAGCAACCCGATATCGGCTCCGTGCGCTTGGGCGGCGCGTCCGTGCAGCCAGACCGCCGCCAGTGTTGCCGTCGTTACGTCGAAGCGCTGGGTTATCAGGGCACCGATCATTCCCGACAGGGCATCTCCGGTGCCGGCGGTGGCAAGGGCAGGGCCTCCGGTTGGATTGATCCAGTAACGTTCGCGATCGCCGGGCCGATCGACAATAACGCTGCCAGCGCCTTTCAAGACGATAGTAGAGCGAAGTTGGCGCGCCAAGCCGGTGGCTGTCGCGATGCGGTCGTCGTCGGCGCGCGCCACAGGTGTACCAGCGAGTAGTCGCGCCGCTTCCAACGGATGCGGCGTTAAGACGCTCGGTGCAGCGCGCGCGGCCAAAGACTGTCGCAAGTCCTTCTCGAAAGCGATCAGATTCAAGGCGTCGGCGTCCAGAACGAGAGGGATGTCGTACTCGAGCGCCGCGCGCAGTGCTGCGCGCGCGGCATCCGATGTGCCCATCCCGCAGCCGACAACTGCCGCCTGCACGGGTGAAATGGCGTCGAGCGTGCGAATCATCAGTTCGGGGCAGACAGGATCAACGGACAGTTCGGGCGCACCGACGCAGCAGACGTAGACGCGGCCGGCTCCCAGGCGCAGCGCGGCACGCCCGGCCAGCAGCGCCGCTCCGACCATTCCGGTCCCTCCGCCGATCACGGCAAGGCTGCCGTAACTGCCTTTGTGCGAATTATTGAGGCGCGGGCGCAGCACCGCGTCGAACTCGCCCGGTCCGTTCAAGCGCCCCATTGCTGCCTCGGTCTCGATCCCGAGGCTCTCGACACGCACATGGCCGGCAGCATCGCAGCCGTCGGCCATGTGCAGCCCGGGTTTGTCCGCAAGGAACGTGATTGTCGCGCGCGCGCGTACACCGGCGACGCCGCCGACCCAGATGCCGCGGTCGGCGTCCAATCCGCTAGGAACGTCCAGCGCGACCAAGTCGATTTCGCTGCCGTTGGCCCACCGTGAAGCCTGCAAGTATGTGCCGCCCAGCGGGCGGCCCAGGCCGATGCCGAACATCGCATCGACGATCAGATCGAAGCGACGGTTCGTACCCTCGGTACGCTCCGTCGGCAGGTCCGCAGTGCACTCGCCGCCAGCGGCCTGCCATGCCGCGAAGGCGGCTTGGGCGTCGGCGGACGCCGGGGCCGAAGCCGACCAGCACAAGCAGGAGTGTCCCAGCTCAGTGAGCTCGCGCGCGCATACGTAGCCGTCCCCGCCGTTGTTGCCGGGGCCGCACAACAGGAGCACCGAAGCCGGTCGCACCGACAGGCGCCGATCGAGCCACTGGGCAGCGGCAAGCCCGGCACGCGCCATCAGCGTGCCCGGCGGAAGCTGGCTGTCGGCCTGCACCTCGATTCGGCGCAACTCCTCAGTGCGGCACACGACGGTCATCGATCGCTCCGGTTCGCGGCGTTTCGACAGGCCAAGGCCCAGCTCAGCGCTGGCGCATGGCGATTTGCGTCACATGCTCGCCGACTGCCAGCGCGCTGGTCAACCCTGGCGACTCGAAGCCGAACAGCTGGATCAGTCCGCCCAACCCATGCTCGGCGGGACCGTCGATGAGGAAATCACTGAGCGGCTGTCGCGGACCGGAGAGTTTCGGGCGGATTCCGGCGTAGGCCGGCTGCAGGGCGCCGTCCGGCAGCTGCGGCCAATAGCTGCGGATGCTGGGGGTAAACGTTTGAACCCGAGCCGGGTCGACGTTGTAGTCGATCCGGTCGATCCACTCGACGTCGGGCCCGAACCGAGCGAAGCCGGCCAGATCCAGCGTCAGGTGCACCCCCATGCCGCCGTCGACAGGCAGCGGGTAGATCAGCCGCTGAAAGGGTGCTCGCGTCGAAAGCGAGAAGTAGTTGCCCCGTGCCAGGTGCAGCGCCGGGATGCGTTCGCGTGGATACTCCTCGATGCCAGAGGCGACGGTCTGTGCCGAAAGGCCGGCGGCGTTGACAAGGACATCGCAGGCGATGCGGTACTCCTCGGCGCCTCCAGTGGTCAATTCCCAAGCCTGGTTGCGCCGGCAAGCGTGTTGCAGAGGCGATCGCAGCGCGATTGCCCCGCCGGCCGACTCCAAATCGCCCGCCAACGACACCATCAGTGCGTGCGAATCGACGATCCCGGTTTCGCGAGAATGCAGCGCGGCGCGGCAGCAAAGCGACGGCTCCAGGCGGGTTGCTTCGCCCGCCTCGAGCAGCTGCAGCGACTCGACGCCGTTGGTCATGCCGCGCGCGTACAGCTCGGAAAGGGCCGCGACTTGCGTGTCCTCGCAGGCGACGATCAGCTTGCCGAGCGCACGATGCGGCACGCCGCGTTCGGCCGCGTACCGGTACAGCATGCGGCGGCCGGACACACACAGCGCCGCTTTGTGGCTC
Source organism: Burkholderiaceae bacterium (assembly GCA_019236735.1). Lineage (GTDB taxonomy): Bacteria > Pseudomonadota > Gammaproteobacteria > Burkholderiales > Burkholderiaceae_F > VBCK01. Next base: position 46,022 of record JAFAIM010000071.1, on the reverse strand, counting down.
CCCGGTGCGTAATACACGCCCGCGTGGATGACTTCGCTGCTGCGCGAACTGACGCCCGATCCGATGCGCTCCTGCGCCTCGAGCACGACCGTCTGCAGCCCACCGAGCGCGAGGGCACGCGCACAGGCCAGCCCGACGACGCCGGCCCCGACAACAATGCAGTCGACGCGCTCCAACTCGCTTGGCTTCCGGATACCCAGCGGAAACGATACCTGAAGCGGTGAATTCGCCTCAGGGGCGGCGGCATTTCGGCCGACCGGGAGGCGGGGGGTTCTCGCTAATCTGGCGCTGCTCTCGGCCCCGCCGCTGCATCCCATGAACGCACCGGAACGAATCGCGAACGCCGCCCATAACGTGCTCGGCACGCAGTCGATCTGCTACGCACCGCTGATCGACAAGAAGCGCAAGGCGATCGGAACGCGGCTGACGATGCTCGCAGCAAATCCGAATGATCGACCGCCGATTGGGCAGGTGCTGGAGGCCTTGAACACCGTCTGGCCGGAATCGAGCTCACCGCTTCTGGTTGCGCCGCTCGATGCGGAGTTCGACGAGTCGGCGCTGGATTGGGATCCGCCGAGCAATGCGCTGCTGGAAATCCCAACCGCAGCTCTTCGAGATCCCCGCACGCAAACCGTCGCCCAGGCGCTGTTTCGCGACGGCAAGCGCCTCGCGCTGCGCAACCGCCCCGAGATCGCGCTACCGCCGGCGCTGCTGTCCTGCTTCGAGTACGCGCTGATCCACATCACCGACGATCGGCGCCGAGGCCCTGACAGCGGTCACCCGGCGCGCCGCATCCCGTTCATCATCACCGGCGTGCAAACGGTCGCGGACGTGGACGCGGCCTACGAGCGCGGGGCAGCTGCCAGCGTGGGTTGGCCATTGGACGATACGACCCAGAAGACGGCCCGTCCACTGCAGCCGGGGCAGGCGGTCGTGCTCGAGCTGCTGCGCCTGGTGCGCGACGACGCCGATATTGCGAAGATCGACGCCACGCTGAAGCGGGACCCGGCATTGGCGTTCAAGCTGCTGCGCCTGGTCAACTCCGCCGCGTTCGGCCTACCGGTCCAGATCACCTCGTTCCAGCACGCAGTGATGATGCTGGGCTACAAGAAACTGATGCGCTGGCTTTCGCTGCTGCTGGCGACCGCATCGAAGGAGAGCAACACCTTCCCTCTGATGCACGCTTCGATCCGCCGCGGGATGTTCCTGGAGAACATCGGCGCCGAAGAGGGCAACACCGAGCTGCGCGACGAACTGTTCATCACCGGCGCATTTTCGCTGCTGGACCGGATCACCGGCGCACCATTTACCCATCTGTTCGAGCTGATCTCGCTGTCGGACCGCATTGTCGAGGCGATCGTTTCGCGCACCGGAACGTATGCGCCGTACCTGACGCTGATCGAAGCGATCGAGCGCAGCGACCCGATCGCGATCCGCAAGCAGGCCAATGCGCTTGCCCTTCCGATCGGCACTTGCAACGAGGCCCTGCTCAAGGCGATAGGGTCGGCCGAGTTGCTCGACGCCGACATCTGAGCGCCAGCGCGCAGCGCTGGCCCCCATATATAATACGAAGGTCGCATGCGCCAGACGGCGCGATGCGGGCGCGATGCGCCCATGTCCAGCAGCTCCGCCAGCTTTCATTTCGACGGCCCCACTGCGCTGACGCCCTTCCGCAGCGAACGGCTCGCGCACAACCTGCGTACGATCGATCCGGCGCTACTCGCTGTGGGTGCGCGCTACCGGCACTTCGTTCGGTGCCGGCGTGCGCCATCACCGTCGGAGCTTGAGCGCTTGACCCGACTGCTCGACTATGGCGAGCGGTTCGATCCTGCGGCGTGGGCAGGTGCGCACGAGACGCTCGTCCTCCCACGACCTGGAACAGTCTCGCCTTGGTCCAGCAAGGCCACCGACATCGCTCGCAACTGCGATTTCGAGTGGGTGGAGCGAATCGAACGTGGCACGCTGGTGTTGATGCGCTTCGCGGGGGCGTCCGGCCAGCGGCCGCCGATCGAGGCTTTGGTCCCGCTGCTGCACGACCGCATGACCGAGGTGGTGGGTGATCCGCGAAGTGCCGAGGAAGTGATATTCGCGCTGCCGCGGCGCGGCGAGCTCGACCACGTTGCGCTTGGAGCCGACGCCCGCGCGGCGCTGCAGCGCGCGAACGAGCGGCTGGGGCTGGCACTGTCGCCGGAGGAAATCGACTACCTCGTGCGTGCATTCGCAGCGGCGACGCGCGATCCGACCGATGCCGAACTGATGATGTTCGCGCAAGTCAACTCCGAACACTGTCGCCACAAGATCTTCAACGCCCGCTGGACGATCGACGGTGTGCCGCGCGACGAATCGCTGTTCGATTTGATCCGCTCCACGCACGCAGCTGCCCCGGACGGCACGCTCGTCGCGTACCGCGACAACGCCGCTGTGCTGCATGCGCGGCCAACGGCGCACATCGTATTCAAAGTCGAGACACACAATCACCCGACCGCAATCTCGCCGTTTCCAGGTGCCGCCACCGGAGCAGGCGGCGAGATTCGCGATGAGGCTGCCACCGGGTGCGGCGCACGGCCCAAGGCGGGCCTGTGCGGCTTCAGCGTCTCGAACCTCAGGCTGGCCGGAATGCGGGCGCCATGGGAGACGGACCGCGATGTGACGCGCCTGGACGCCGAGGCCGAAGCCGATTACGGCTTCCCTGCGCGAATCGCCGACGCCTGCCGGATCATGCTGGAAGGGCCGATCGGAGCGGCCTCCTTCAATAACGAATTCGGGCGCCCCAATCTGGTCGGCTATTTCCGGGTGTTCCAGCAGAACCTCGCCGGACAGCGAATCGGCTATCACAAGCCGATCATGATCGCAGGAGGCGTGGGAAGCATTCGCTCCGACCAGGTCGAAAAGCGCCGCCTGCCTGGCGGGGCTCTGTTGGTGCAACTGGGCGGGCCCGGAATGCGGATCGGCCTCGGGGGAGGCGCCGCGTCGAGCATTGGTGGCGGCGCCAACACCGAGCAGCTCGACTTCGATTCGGTACAGCGCAGCAACGCGGAGATCCAGCGCCGCGCACAGGAAGTCATCGACGGCTGCGCTGCGTTGGGCGCCGGCAATCCGATCCTGTCGATCCACGACGTAGGGGCAGGCGGCTTGTCCAATGCCCTGCCGGAGCTGGTCCACGGCGCGGGGCGAGGAGCCAAAGTCGACCTGGCGGCGATCCCGGTGCAGGACGGTGCGATGACACCGCTGGAGATCTGGTGCAACGAGTCGCAGGAGCGCTATGTGCTCGCGATCGAGCCGACGCGCTTGGAAGAGTTCGCACGGCTATGCGATCGCGAGCGGTGCCCATACGCGGTGCTCGGGGTGGCGATCGAGCAAGACCGGCTGCTGGTGGCGCGCGACGGGGAATTGCCTGCGGTCGACATGCCTTTGAGCGCATTGCTGGGAAAGCTGCCGCGCCTGCACAAGCAGGCGCAAACGCAGCAGGTCGAGCTAGCGCGGCTTCGCACGGAGGAAATTGACCCCGCGCGAGCCGCGATCGACGTGTTGCGCCATCCGTCCGTCGCCAGCAAGTCGTTTCTGATCACGATCGGGGACCGCTCGGTCGGCGGCCTGTGCTGCCGCGACCAGATGGTGGGACCGTGGCAGGTGCCGGTAGCCGACTGTGCCGTGACGCTGGCCGACTTCGACGGAACTGCCGGTGAAGCGATGGCGGTCGGTGAGCGCACGCCGCTGGCGGTTGCGGACGCTGGCGCCGCTTCGCGTGTCGCGATCGCCGAGGCGCTGCTGAACCTGGCTGCGGCAGACGTCGATTTCGCCCGTGTAAAGCTCTCGGCCAACTGGATGGCCGCTTGCGGCACCGACGGCCAGGACGCCGCGCTGTATAGCGCGGTGCAGGCAGCCGCGTCGTTCTGCCGCGCGCTGGGCGTCGGCATCCCGGTCGGCAAGGATTCGCTGTCGATGTCGACGCAGTGGCGCGATGGTGATCGTGCCAAGGCAGTGCGAGCCCCGGTATCACTGGTGGCGAGCGCCGCCGGCGCCGTCGGCGACGTGCGCCGCAGCCTGACGCCACAGCTGCGACTCGACGCCGGGCAGACGGATTTGATTCTGGTCGATTTGTCTGAGGGGCGGCTGCGCCTGGGCGGATCGATTCTGGCGCAAACCTCTGGCCAATTCGGACGCGAAGTCCCGGATGTCGAAAACCCTGCGCAGTTGCTCGCGCTGCTTACCGTGATCCGGCAGCAAGCCGCTGTCGGGCGCGTTTCGGCCTACCACGACCGCTCAGACGGCGGTCTATGGGCGTGTGCGTGCGAGATGGGCTTCGCCGCCGGGTGCGGCGTGACGCTGAACATCGACGTCCTCGCGGTCGACCCGCAGGCACAGGACGCCGGCGATTACCGGATCCGCGCCGACCAGCTCGCGGTCCGCCGCAACGACGCCGTGCTGCGGGCGTTATTCAGCGAGGAACCTGGTTGTGTGATGCAAATCCGCCGCTCCGAGCGATCGGCGGTGATGCAGGCGCTGCGCGCAGCCGGCCTCGGCGCGTGCAGCCACGTGATCGGCGCTCCGAACGAGCGAGACGAAATGCAGGTCTGGTACGACGGCAAGGCGGTCGTGCAGCTTGAGCGGTCGGAGCTGCTGAAGGCTTGGGGCGAGGTGTCGTGGCGGATGGCGCGCTTGCGTGACGATCCGCACTGCGCAGACTCCGAGTACCAGGGGTTGGTCGAACGCCTGCCGCTTTCGATGGTGCTCACGTTCGCCGCCGACGAGGACGTCGCCGCTCCATTTGTTGCGCGCGGTGCGCGTCCTCGAATCGCAGTCCTGCGCGAGCAAGGCGTCAACAGCCAGCACGAGATGGCATCGGCATTTTCTCGTGCCGGCTTCACGCCCGCTGACGTCCACATGTCGGACCTGCTGGCCGGTCGGGTCTCGCTCGGAGAATTCCATGGCATCGCCGCCTGCGGAGGCTTTTCGTACGGCGACGTGCTCGGCGGGGGTGGCGGCTGGGCCAAGACGATCCTGTTCCATGCAAGGCTTGCCGACGAATTCGCTGCCTTTTTCTCCCGCACGGACACTTTCGCGCTCGGCGTGTGCAACGGCTGCCAGATGATGAGCCAGTTGCGGTCGATGATTCCGGGAGCACGCCACTGGCCGCGCTTTCTTCCCAACACCTCGGGGCAGTTCGAGGCCCGGCTGGTGATGGTCGAAGCGATCGAATCGCCGTCGATCTTCTTCCGCGGGATGGCAGGCAGCCGCATGCCGATCGTCAACGCGCACGGCGAGGGGCGCGCCGTGTTCGATGGCGACGAGGCGCTGCGCAGCGCGATCGTGGCGCTTCGCTACGTGGACGGACTGGGTCGGCCGACCGAGCGATATCCGGAAAACCCGAACGGATCACCTGCCGGTATCACCGGACTGACCACTGCCGATGGGCGGTTCACGATCGTGATGCCGCACCCGGAGCGCACGCGCCGCACCGTGCAGATGTCGTGGCAACCTGCCGGCTTAGGCGAGGATTCGCCATGGATGCGGATTTTCCGCAATGCGCGCCGCTGGGTGGGTTGATTCGACGCCGCTCGAACCTCACTGATACGGAAGCGGCGAACGCAGTTGCTCAGCCGCCGATATACGACATCTCGACCTTGCGGCCCTCGTCCGGCGGCAGTTGTCCGCGCAGCTCGGAATAGCGGTCTGACCGCGAGTTCCAGATCCCGGCGATCGCCGCGGACAGTTGCTCGTCGCTCGCACCTGCTCGAACGAGCGAGCGCAGATCGTAGCCGTGCGAGGCGAACAGGCACAGATACAGCCGCCCTTCGATCGACAGGCGGGCTCGGGTGCAGTCGCGGCAGAACGCCTGCGTGACGCTCGCGACCACGCCGATCTCGCCGCCGCCGTCGCGGTAGCGCCAGCGGCGCGCCACTTCGCCCGGATAATCGGGCTCAACCGGTTCGAGCGGCATCTGCGCATCGATCCGAGCGACGATCTCGGAAGCCGGAACGACCTCGCCCAACTGCCATCCGTTGGTGGTGCCGACATCCATGTACTCGATCATCCGCAGCGTGTGCCCGCGCTCGCGGAAAAAGCGCACCATCGGCAGGATTTGATGCTCGTTGACGGCGCGCTGCACGACCATGTTGATCTTGACCGGCAGGCCCGCCTGCCGAGCCGCTTCGATGCCTTCCAGAACAGCCGCAACCGGGAAGTCGACGTCGTTCATGCGCCGGAACACCTCGTCCTCCAGCGCATCGAGCGACACCGTTACCCGCTTGAGTCCGGCCCGCTGCAGCTCCGCGGCGTGCCGCGGCAGCAACGAGGCGTTGGTCGTCAGCGCGAGATCGAGATCGCGGCCGTCCAGCGTGCGCAAGCCCGCCAGCATTTCGATCAGACGCGGCAGATCCTTGCGCAGCAGCGGTTCGCCCCCGGTCAGACGGATCTTTTCGACGCCTTGTGCTACGAACACCCGCGCCAGGCGTGTGATTTCCTCGAAGGTCAGCAGTTCAGCGTGCGGCAGGAAGCGGTATTCACGATTGAACACCTCCTTCGGCATGCAGTACGTGCAACGGAAGTTGCAGCGATCCGTCACGGAGACGCGCAGATCGTGCAGCCGGCGCCCGAGCCGATCGATCGGACGGCCGAGCGGGAGCTGCGCGCCGCCCGCAGGGGGCAGGGGCACGCTGCGCACGCGGGCGTCGAACACGGGAACAAAGCGCTCGGACATCAGTCTGCTCAGGAGTGGCTACGCGTCTCCACCTGCGTCAACGGCGACTCCTCGACCGGCGGCAGCACGGGCCGCTCGCGCCCGACCCGCACTTGCGGTTCGGCCTCTGCGGCACGTGCCTGCGCGGCAGCAAGCTTCTGCGGGTCGGTCTGTGCCAACGTCATCCCGGCCGATTCCACCATCGGCAGCAGCTCGGCCACAGCCATTGGAGCCGGTTCGATCATCGGTGGCCGCTCAACTTCCACCGGCGGTGAGGCCGGAAGAGTCGGGGGCGCCTGCAGGGACGACGGTTCCAGCGGCACGAGGGTCGCAGGAGCCGCTGTGCGGACGACTTGCGCCGTTGCTGTGTCTTCGCTCCCGTCCGCTGGTTCGCTCCCGCGTCCGCCGCCGCCGGAGATGGTTGCGGGGCGCTCTCCGCGCTCCGAACCTCGGCCGCGACGCCTGCGCCGGCGACCGCGCCGCTCTTCGCCGCCGGCACCGCCTTCCGTGGCGGGCGGCGCATGCTGTGCCGGAGCGGCTTCGGCCGCAGCTTGTACCGGCTGCGGACGCTCGAGCGCCGAATCGGCCTCGCGCTTGTTCTCGGATCTGTCGCGGCCGCCACCCTTGCCGGATCGACCAGCGGCCTCACCACCTCTGCTGCGCGATCGGCCGCGCTCGTCCGGCTGCTGGCGGTCGCGGCGCTGGCCATCGTCGCGAGGCTTGCCTGCGCCGTCCTGACGCCCTCCGTCCTGGCGCGCGCCACGCCTGCGGCCGCCTGTCTCAGCGCCGCCGGCGCGGTCCCCCCGCGCGTCACGCGGGTCAGTCCGGTCACCGCGGCGTTCCCCACGCCCGCGATGCTCCCGCTCGGGGCGGGAGTGGCTGGGAGCTTGCGCCGCGACTGGTGCGGCGGCCGGCTCGGGCGCAGCGGCGAACCACGCGAGCATGCGAGCCCACAACGACGGCGATTGCGATTGTGTCGATGCCCTTGCAGGCGCAGGCGCCGGAGTCGCCGCGATCAAAGGCGCCGGAGTCTCGGGAACGACACCTTTGACAACTGCCTCCTGGCGCCGACCCTGCCCGTCGTCGCCACGCGCAGCCGGATACGCCTCCTCCTGCGTGGGCGTCGTGACGCGGTCGTAGCTTGGCTTGACCTGGTCGAGGCGCTCGTCGTCATGTTTCATGCGTTCGATGCTGTAGTGCGGCGTTTCAAGGAACTTGTTCGGGATCAGTACGATCGAGACCTTCAGCCGAGCCTCCAGCTTGATCAGATCTGTCCGCTTCTCGTTCAGCAGATACGTCGCGACGTCCAGGGGCACCTGTGCGTGAACGGCGGCCGTGTTCTCCTTCATCGCTTCTTCCTGCAGGATTCGCAGGATGTGCAAAGCCGAGCTGTCGGTGTCGCGCACCTGTCCGACGCCGTTGCAGCGCGGGCACGTCACATGGCTGCCCTCGCTCAACGCGGGCCGCAAGCGCTGGCGCGACAGCTCCATCATGCCGAAGCGCGAGATCTTGCCCATCTGAACGCGCGCGCGGTCGTGGTGCAGGCCCTCTTTCAGGCGCTGTTCGACGGCGCGCTGATTGCGCTGGTCCTCCATGTCGATGAAATCGATCACGATCAAACCGCCGAGGTCGCGCAGGCGAAGTTGTCGTGCCACTTCGTCGGTGGCTTCCAGGTTGGTGCGCAGCGCGGTCTCCTCGATATCGGAGCCGCGCGTGGCCTGGGCGGAATTCACGTCGATGGCGACCAGTGCCTCGGTATGGTCGATCACGATCGAGCCGCCGGAGGGCAGCGGGACTTGGCGCGAGTGCGCGGTCTCGATCTGATGCTCGATCTGGAAGCGCGAGAACAGCGGCACGTCGTCCCGATAGCGCTTGACGCGCGCGGACACATCGGGCATCACCAGGTCGACGAACGTCTTGGCGTGGTTGAACACGTCTTCGGTATCGATCAGGATCTCGCCGATCTCGGGATGGAAATAGTCCCGGATGGCCCGGATCACGAGGGTCGACTCCATGTAGATCAGCTCGGGCGCCTTTTCCTTTTGGACCGCCTCCGTGATCGCCTTCCACAACTGCAGCAGATATTTCAGATCCCATTGCAGCTCTTCGACCGCCCGCCCCAGCCCTGCGGTGCGAGCGATCACGCTCATTCCTGACGGAACATCGAGCTGGTCGATCGCCTCTCGCAACTCCTGGCGATCCTCGCCCTCGACCCGGCGTGAGACGCCGCCGCCGCGCGGGTTGTTCGGCATCAATACCAGGTAGCGGCCGGCCAGCGAAACGAAGGTGGTCAGCGCGGCGCCTTTGTTGCCGCGTTCCTCCTTCTCGACTTGTACGATCAGCTCGGTGCCATCGGAGATGGCGTCACCGATCTTCGCGCGACCCACATCCACGCCCTGCTTGAAATACTGGCGTGAAATCTCCTTGAACGGCAGGAACCCGTGGCGCTCTTCACCGTAGTCGACAAAACAGGCTTCCAGGCTGGGTTCAACCCGGGTGACGACGCCTTTGTAGATATTCGATTTGCGTTGCTCGCGACCGGCCGTCTCGATGTCCAGATCCAGAAGCTTTTGGCCGTCGACGATCGCAACCCGCAGCTGCTCCGCGTGAGTCGCGTTGAACAGCATCCGTTTCATCAGCACTCCCTGCGCCCGCGTAGGGCGCTGTGTGCCGATCCGGATCCGGGGTCAGGCGCTGGCGCGTAGCCCGGCAGGGAGCATCGCCGGTACGTGGAGCTGGCTTGCGGCCGGGGGGCGTGTGCGTCCGCCGGGGCAACGGCTGTCCCCGTGCGGTTGCCCGCCGACACTGCCCACCGCGTAGCCTTCGCTCACGTTCACGTTCCGGCTGTCCACGTCCGGGTTACCCCTATCCACTTCGCTCCGGTACCAGAAGTCCCGGACAAAGTGCCTGCTGCGCAACTGCCTGAAGTAGCCTCGTGCCGTCGATCATCACCGGCGACCACGCGGCTCACCGCACGATCCGAATTCGGCTGGCGCCGGCCACCTCGCCGATCCGGATGGCGGTAGCGCCGAGAACTTGCAGAAGGGCCGGTCGCATGGCGTCTTCCGCCTCGAACGACAGCAGCCCTTCGGTTTGCCTACGCGCGGCGCACCTCGGCGCACCGCGCACCCTTTGGCCGCACCCAGTCCACCCTGCGCGACGCCCTCAAGAGCGCGGTGGCGCAGCGTTGAACTATCGGCGCCGCGTAAAATAGCAGCGGACGCGGCCCATTACAACTTGTCAAGTATAGGGAACATGGGGGTCGAACGCAAAGAGGTCCGGTATGTGATGGTGGGCTCCGAATCGGCCGGGCAGCGTTTGGACAATTTTTTGATCCGACTGAGCAAGGGCGTTCCGAAGAGCCACATTTACCAGGTCGTCCGCAGCGGGCAGGTGCGAATCAATCGCGGCCGGGCCGCAGCCGATCAGCGCCTGTCGGTCGGCGACGAGGTTCGCATTCCTCCGATGCGAATCGCTACCCGGGCAGCAGCGCCGCGGCCCACCCCGGCGACGATGCTTCCGGTCGTGTTCGAGGACGAACATCTTCTGGCGGTAGACAAGCCGGCCGGGGTTGCGGCGCACGGGGGCAGCGGGGTGTCGTTCGGCGCGATCGAACGCATTCGCGCGGCGCGTCCGAACCAGCCGTTTATCGAGCTGGCGCACCGGCTCGATCGAGACACCTCCGGACTGCTGCTGCTTTGCAAGTCGCGGCGTGCGCTGCTCCAGCTTCACGCTGCGCTTCGACAGGGCGAGGTCGAAAAGCGTTATCTGGCGCTGGTCGCCGGGCGCTGGCACAACGATCGGCAACACGTGAAACTTGCGCTGTCCAAGGGCGGAGCGGGAGCTGGCGGCAAAGTGCGAGTCGATCCGCTGGGCGGTTCGACTTCGCACACGGTGCTCGAGTTGCGCGAGAAACTGCAGCATTTCTCACTGCTGGATGCGGAACTGCGCACCGGCCGCACACACCAGATCCGCGTGCACCTTGCCCATCTCGGCTTTCCCATCGTCGGCGACGACAAGTACGGCGATTTCGATCTGAATCGCCGCGTCGCCCGCGCAGAGTTCGGCGCGCGCCTGGCGCGCATGTTCCTGCACGCCTGGCAGGTGCGCTTGCGACATCCGGTCAGCGGCGAGCCGATGTCGTTCACATCGCCGCTGCCCCCCGAGTGCGCCGAGTTTTTGCAAGCGCTACGCGGCTAAGCCGCTGCACAGCAGGAACACCGCCGGGCGCCGATGCAAGTCGGGCAGCGCCGACTGTGCGATCCCCCGCCATTGGGCAATGCTGCGGGTGAGCACCGTTTCGAGTGCGCTTCCGAGGTCCAGCGCCACACAAAAGCGCGTCGCGCTGTTGCAGTGCTCCAGGATTGCAAGAAACAACCTGTGCGTGCGATACGGCGTCTCGATGAAAATTTGCGTCTCGCCGCGCGCTGCGTCGCGGTCCAGGCGGCGCAGGTCATCGGCCAGCGCGCCCACCTGTTGCGGCAGGTAGCCGTGGAAGCGAAAACGCTGTCCATTTAATCCCGACGCCATCAGAGCGAGCAGGATCGAGCTGGGTCCGACCAAAGGCCGAACACGCAATCCCATATCGTGCGCGCAGGCGACCACGGTCGCTCCTGGATCGGCAACTGCTGGGCAGCCGCACTCCGACACCAACGCCGCCTCGCCGCCGTCGCGCAGCGGCTGCAGCCATTGCCGCGCTTGCGCGGGCTGCGGGTCGTGTCCGATCTGCACGATCTGCACTTGCTGGATGGATCCGGGATGACCGGCCGCCTTTAGGAAAGCACGAGCGCTACGCGCGTTCTCCGCCAGCACGTACGTCGCCGCACGCGCGACCTGCAGCGCTCCCGCCGACAGGATCTGCGCCGGCTCGCTGTTGCTCAGCGGTGTTGGCAGAAGGAACAGCGTGCCCGAGGAGGTCATCTGCCTGCAGCCGCGGTGCGCAGGGCCATTCGGCGAGGGGCCTCAGAGGAGGGCGGGAAGGGTGACACCGCACTCGGCCAGCATCGTCGTCAGGCGGATCAGAGGCAGTCCAATCAGCGCGGTCGGATCGTCGGAGCGAACCGACTCGACCAGGCAGATGCCGAGCGCCTCGATCTTGGCCGACCCTGCGCAATCGTACGGCCGATCGCGCAGCAGGTACTGCTCGAGCGCCTCTATCGGCAGGGTGCGAAAGTGCACCGACGTGTCTACGCAGTCGGCGCTCGTGCGCTGATCCGCGTACCGCAACACCGACAGCGCTGTGTGGAACACGACGGTGCGTCCCTGCATCGAAAGAAGCTGCTGCAACGCCGCCGCATGGCCGCCCGGCTTGCCCAGCCTGCGCCCATCCATCTCCGCGACCTGGTCCGATCCGATCACAATGGCCTGAGGAAAACGAGTCGCAACGGCATCCGCCTTTTGCTGCGCGAGGCGCAGCGCCGTCTGCCGTGCCGTTTCTCCGGCCAGAGGCGTTTCGTCGACTTTCGGCGCAACAGCTTCGAACGGCACACCGAGCCGTTCGAGGAGCTGCCGGCGATATGGAGAGCTCGACGCGAGTACGATGGGAATCGACATACGTGCGAGATGTGGGCGGGACGAGTGTAGCGGCTCGGGACGCTGAGGCGGAGTACGGCAGAAGCGGAATACAGCAGAAGTGGCGGCATGCGGACGATCGATTTAGTGGAGCTTGCTCGCGAGGGCGGCTTCGTCGAGGGCGAAGTGGACGCAGCGGCACTCCCGCGCCTCGCGAGCCTGCTGAGCTCGCCGATGGGGAGGATCCGGTACCGGCTCGACGGACGAATCGACGAGCGCGGCCGCAGCGGCGCAGTGCTACGGATCAACGCGCACCTGGGCTTGAATTGCGACTTGTGCGGCGAGCGGCTGGAGTGGGACGTGAACGAAACAGAAGGCTTCTTCTTCGTCGACGACGAGGCGCAACTGGGAGCGTTTCCGATCGAGCCCGACGGCGACGAGCCGCTGGTGGCAAGCCGGACCTTCGACCTGCGCGGTCTGGTGGAAGAGCAGACGATTCTGGCGCTGCCGATCTCTCCGCGCCATGATGCGTGCGAGGGGCGCCCGCGGCCGCCGCTCCCGGACAAGGCGGAGGACGGGCCTTTTGCTGCGCTCGCACGCCTGAAGCGCGGGCGAAGCGATATACAATAGGAGGTTTACGTCCGTCCGGGTGTCACGATGGCTGTCCAGCAGAACAAGAAGTCGGCTTCGCGGCGCGGTCAGCACCGCGCGCACGATTTCATCACGCCGCCGCCGCTTGCGACCGATCCGTCCACGGGCGAGGTGCACCGGCGCCACCACGTCAGCCCGAACGGGTTTTACCGGGGGCGCAAGATCGTTCCGACCAAGAACGACGAGTAGCCCAGGACGGGCAACCGGATCGGAGGGTTGGTCAAACGTTTCCGACCGCAGCTGCACCGACGTCGCGGTGGGCCGGTAGGATTCGGGGCACTGCATGACCGTCCGCATTGCGATCGATTGCATGGGCGGCGACCGCGGCTTGGCAGTCACGGTTCCGGCCGCCGTGCGATATGTAGCCGAGGACCCGGACGCCGTGCTGGTACTGGTCGGTCGCTCACAGGACATCACTGCTGCGCTGAAGCGGGCCGGCGGCGAAGCGCCGGGATCCAGGCTTCAAGTGGTTCACGCCGAGCAGGCGGTGTTGATGGACGACCCGCCCGCGCTGGCGCTGCGAGGTAAGCGCGAGTCTTCGATGCGGATTGCCGTCGATCTGGTGAAAAATGGCCAGGCAGACGCGTGCGTCAGCGCCGGCAACACCGGTGCGCTGATGGCGATCGCGCGGTTTGTGTTGAAGACGCTCAAGGGAATCGACCGCCCGGCGATCGCACATTTGTTACCGAACCAGAAAGCCGGGTTCACAACGGTGCTTGACCTGGGCGCCAACGTCGATTGCTCGGCGGAGCAGTTGCTGCAGTTCGCGATGCTCGGCTGCGCGCTGGTCTCAGCGCTGCAGGGCACGCAACAGCCCAGCGTCGGCCTGCTGAACGTCGGAGAGGAGGCCATCAAGGGCAACGAGGTCGTCAAGCGAGCGGCGGAGCTGCTGCGCGCGAGCGGCCTGAACTTCTACGGTAACGTTGAAGGCGATGACATTTTCCGCGGCACCACCGACGTCATCGTGTGCGATGGGTTCGTCGGCAATGTTGCGCTGAAGGCTTCGGAGGGGCTGGCCCAGATGGTGGCGCAATTCGCGCGCGAGGAATTCACTCGCAACCTGCTCGCACGCTTGAGTGCACTGGCTGCGCTTCCGGTTCTGCGTCGCTTCCGGCACCGCGTCGACCATCGCCGCCACAACGGCGCCTGCCTGCTCGGCCTGCGCGGCATCGTCATCAAGAGCCACGGGTCAGCCGATCTGCTCGCGTTCGGGTTTGCGATCCGGCGCGCTGCCGAGGCGGCACGACATGATTTGGTGAAACGTACCAAGGCGGCGGTTGCACCGCTGGTCGCAGGCTGCCCGACGCCCGCAAGCGCTACTGCGCTCTGAGCCACGATGCCGGGCGCTTCCGCATCTTTCTCACGCATCATCGGTACCGGCAGCGCGCTTCCTGCGCGCGCCGTCAGCAACGAAGAGCTGGTGCAGGAGCTGGCGCGGCACGGCATCGAAACGTCGGATCAATGGATCGTCGAGCGGACCGGGATTCGCCAGCGCTACTTGGCGGAAGCCGGGCTGACCACTGCCGAGCTGGGCGCGCAGGCGGCGCGCGCAGCGCTACAGGCTGCAGCAGTCGGTGTCGACTCGATCGATCTGGTCGTTCTCGCCACCTCGACGTCGGATCAGATCTTTCCGAGTACCGCATGCCTGGTGCAGGCGACCCTCGGAATTCGCAACGGTGCCGCGTTCGACGTGCAGGCCGTCTGCAGCGGTTTCGTATACGCGCTGTCGGTGGCCGATGCGCTGCTGCGCACAGGCGCCCATCGTCGAGCGCTTGTGATCGGCTCGGAGACGTTCTCCCGCATCCTGGATTGGAACGATCGAACCACGTGCGTGCTGTTCGGTGACGGCGCCGGCGCAGTGGTGCTGGAGGCCTCTGATCGCCCGGGTGTGCTGGCGCAACGGATGCGCGCGGATGGTTCGCGCGCCGGCATCCTGTGCACCGCGGGGCGCGTGGAGCAAGGGCGGGTTCAAGGCGACCCTTTCCTGCGGATGGATGGGCCGGCAGTGTTCAAGGCGGCCGTCGAAGTGCTGGACGCTTCGGCGCGAGAGGTGCTCGATGCAGGCGGGCTGCCGGTGGACGCGCTCGACTGGCTGATTCCGCATCAGGCCAACATCCGGATCCTGACCGCGACGGCACGCCGCCTCGGCCTGCCGTTCGAGCGTCTCGTGGTGACAGTCGACCGCCATGGCAACACTTCGGCCGCTTCTGTGCCGCTTGCGCTCGACTGGGGCGTGCGCAACGGCATGATCCGCCCCGGTCAGCACGTGCTGCTGCAAGGAGTGGGCGGCGGCTTCACCTGGGGCTCGGTGCTGGTACGGATGTAGTCCCGACTCCAGATACCCAGCTCAGGACGTTTCCGCTCAGGACCTTTTGCCGATGCAGCGCCTGGCCTTCGTCTTCCCCGGGCAGGGATCGCAGTCTGTCGGCATGCTCGCCGCCTTTGCCGGTGATCCGGCCGTCGCCGGCGTCCTGCAGCGCGCCTCCGACGCGCTGGGCGAGGACATCGGCCGCATGATCGCCGAGGGACCGGCCGAGCGACTCGAGTTGACGGTGAACACCCAACCCTGCCTGCTGGCGGCGTCGTTCGCGATCTACGCAGCGTGGCGAGCGGCAGGAGGTCCGCAGCCCGAACTGATGGCCGGACACAGCCTCGGCGAATACACTTCGCTGGTGGCAGCCGGCTCGATCTGGCTGCAGGATGCGGTGCCGCTGGTGCGCTTTCGCGCGCAGGTGATGCAGGAAGCGGTCGCCGTAGGAGTCGGCACGATGGCCGCTGTCTTGGGGCTGGAGGACGAGCGCGTCGTCGCGGCCTGCGCGCAAGCCGCCGCCGAATCGAGCGGAGAGGTGGTCGAGGCGGTCAACTTCAACGCACCTTCGCAAGTCGTGATCGCGGGCCATCGCGCCGCGGTCGCGCGTGCGTGCGAGATCGCCAAGGGCCTCGGTGCAAAGCGGGCGGTGACACTCGCGGTGTCCGTTCCGTTCCATTGCAGTCTGCTTGCTCCGGCGGCGCAGCGGCTGCGCGAACGCCTCGTGGCAGTGCCGGTGCAGATTCCCGCCGTGCCGGTGATCAACAACATCGACGTGCAGGTGCAGTCCGATCCCGAACGCATCCGCGACGCGCTGGCGCGCCAGGCGGCAGGTCCGGTACGCTGGAGGCAGATTGTCGAGTCGATGAGCGAGCGAGGAATTCGTCACGTGATCGAATGCGGCCCGGGCAAGGTGCTGAGCGGGCTGACCCGCCGCATCTCACCGGCGCTGAACAGCCTGTCGGTGTCGGACCCGTTCTCGCTCGCCCAGGCGCTGGACGCCGTGCATGCCTGAGGCGGTCGATCCGTTCGTGTTGCGAGCCGATGCGCTCGGCGGCGAGGTCGCGCTGGTGACGGGGGCCGCGCGAGGGATCGGCCGAGCCATTTTTCAGTACCTGGCGCGCGCCGGCGCCTGCGTGGTCGGAACGGCGACGACTGGGCTCGGGGTCGAGGCGATCGATGCACACATCGCACAGATCGGTGCGCGCGGAAATGGCGCGCTGCTGAACGTGCGCGACGCCGAGCAGATCGATCCGCTGGTCGAATCGATCGCACAGAAGTACGGCAGGCTGTCGGTCCTCGTGAACAATGCAGGCGTGACGCAGGACGGCCTCGCGATGCGCATGCGCGACGAGCAGTGGAACGAGGTGATCGACACCAATTTGAGCGGCGCCTTTCGACTGTCGCGCCGGGTGATCCGGGATATGCTGAAAGCGCGCCATGGCCGCATCATCAACATATCCTCGGTCGTCGCCTCGAGCGGCAATCCCGGCCAAGTGAACTACGCGGCCTCCAAAGCGGGCCTGGAGGGCATGACCCGCTCCCTGGCGAGGGAACTTGCGGGCCGCTCGATCACCGTCAATTGCGTGGCGCCCGGATTCATCGATACCGACATGGCGCGCGCCCTCGCGCCGGCGCAGTCGCAAGCGGTGCTGGCACAGATTCCGGCCGGCCGCTTGGGTCAGGCCGACGAGGTTGCGGCGGTCGTCGCATTCCTGGCGTCGCCCGCGGCTGCCTACATCACCGGCGCTACCGTACACGTGAACGGTGGAATGCATATGACGTGATGCGCGCGAGCGGTTGCCGTGGCGTCCTCTGATAGAATCGCGCCGCTTTTCGGGAGGCCGTCGGCGATGAGCCAACAAGGCGCAGGAGGAGCACATGGACAGCACTGAACAACGGGTCAAGAAAATCGTCGCCGAACAGCTCGGGGTCAACGAGGCGGACATCAAGAACGAATCTGCCTTCGTCGACGACCTCGGCGCCGACTCGCTCGACACGGTTGAGCTGGTCATGGCTCTCGAGGACGAGTTCGAGTGCGAGATCCCGGATGAGGAGGCCGAGAAAATCCGCACGGTCCAGCAGGCGATCGACTACGTCAACGCCCATCTGAAGAAATCCTAGGCTTTGGGGCGCGCAGGCCGCAGGCCTTTACCCACGGAGTTCGGCCGCAGTCCAGCCCGAAGCGCTTCTTCTTTCGAAAGGGGATGAGCACCGATGTCGGCACGACGTCGTGTCGTGGTGACGGGGCTCGGAGTCGTGTGCCCCGTCGGCAATGACGTGCAGACCGCATGGCGTCGGCTGTTGGCGGGAACGTCCGGGATCACCCGAATCACGCGCTTCGACGCTTCCAGTTACCGGTGTCAGATCGCCGGCGAAGTCAAGGACTTCGATGTGTCGCGCTATGTCTCGGCCAAGGAGATCCGCCGGATGGACACGTTCATCCATTACGGCGTCGCCGCTTCGGTGCAGGCGCTCGCCGACAGCGCGCTGCAGGTCGATGACGCCAATCGGGACCGGATCGGGTGCATCGTCGGTTCCGGCATCGGCGGCCTGCCGCTGATCGAGGACAATCACTCCGAGGTGGTCAATCGCGGCCCGCGCCGGATTTCGCCGTTTCTGATCCCGGGGGCGATCATCAACATGATTTCGGGCAACGTCTCGATCATGTACGGTTTGCGGGGGCCGAATTTCGCGGTGGTGTCGGCCTGCACCACGGGGTTGCACTCGATCGGAGAATCGGCGCGAATCATCGAGCGCGGCGAAGCCGACGCAATGGTGGCCGGCGGCGCCGAGTCGACCATCTGTCCTCTTGGAATCGGGGGCTTCGCTTCGATGCAGGCACTGTCCGTGCGCAACGAAGACCCGCCCGCGGCGAGCCGGCCGTTCGATCGCGGCCGCGACGGTTTCGTACTGGGCGAGGGCGCCGGCGTGATCTTGCTGGAGGAGTATGAGCACGCGCGGCGGCGCGATGCCCGCATCTATTGCGAGCTTGTCGGCTTCGGCATGACCGCCGATGCCTATCACATGACGGCGCCCGACGTGGAAGGACCGAGTCGCTGCATGCAGGCGGCGCTGCTGGATGCCGGAATTGACGCCTCCCAGGTGTCGTATCTGAATGCCCACGGAACGTCGACGCCCTTGGGCGATGTGAACGAGACCAATGCGATCAAGCGTGTATTCGGCGAGTCGGCGCATAAATTGGTCGTGAACTCGACCAAGTCGATGACGGGGCACCTGCTGGGCGGCGCGGGCGGCGTCGAGTCGGTTTTCACCGTGCTCGCGCTGTACCACCAGATCTCTCCTCCGACGATCAATCTGACTGATCCGGATCCGCAGTGCGATCTGGACTACTGTGCCAACACCCCACGCGATCTGCGCATCGACTACGCGCTGAAGAACTCGTTCGGCTTCGGCGGCACCAACGGAACCCTGGTATTCGGACGTGCTCCCGGCCGTGCTTCTTAAGACGGCTCGCTCTTGCCTGCGGCAGCGTGCGATGGCGGCGGGTGCCGCCTTCAGCGGGTCGGTCGCAATCTTCTGCCTGGGCAGTGGTTTGCTTGCGCGGGCACCCGGACCTATTCTCGGGTTCCTGACAGCTTTGGTCGCCGCTGTGGCACTGGCACGCGCGCGCGTGCGCTTCGAGCCTCACAACATCCTGCTGCGCCTGCCGGAGGGTCGCCTGGAGCTGTGGAGCGAGCGCGGGGACGGGGAAGAGCTGCGGCCAGTCGGAATTACACGCAACCTGATCTGTCTGTCCAGTGCGAGCGGGCGCCGCCTTACGATCTGGCGAGACAGCGTCGCGCCAGACGATTTTCGCCGTATCGCCACATTGGGACGCTGGCGCCGCAGTGCAGCGGCGAATCCCGGGTACCGCACCGAACTAATCGCGCGAAAAACTGTCACAGCTCGGCAATCGGCTTCGCGTTCAAGGCCCTGGAGCCGATGAGCGAACGCGACGTTGACTGGCAGTTGGTGACTCGCGTACAGCGCGGAGACAAGCACGCGTATGAATTGCTGGTTTCCAAATACCAGCGCAGAATCACGCGCCTGCTTTCGCGGATTATCCGGGACCCGTCTGATATCGAGGACGTGGCCCAGGAGGCCTTCATCAAGGCCTACCGGGCCCTGCCGAGCTTTCGCGGCGAAAGTGCGTTTTACACGTGGCTGTATCGAATCGCGATCAACACCGCCAAGAACCATTTCGCCGCGCAGGGACGGCGCGCCCCAACGCGCTCCAGCGGCGACCTGGAGGATGCGGAGAACCTGGAAGAGGCGGTCGGCTTGCGGGACGTTGCAACGCCCGATGCGGTTCTGTTGTCCAAGCAGATCGGCGAGGCAGTCAACCGCGCGATCGAACGTCTGCCGGAAGATCTGCGAACGGCGATCGTGTTGCGGGAGCTTGAGGGTATGAGCTACGACGAGATCGCTGCCGCAATGAACTGCCCGGTGGGAACGGTGCGATCGCGCATCTTCCGGGCTCGCGAAGCGGTGGCTGCGGAGCTGCGGCCCTTGCTCGGAACCCGCGAGGATCAACGCTGGTGAAGGAGATTTGCCGATGAGCGCAACGAACCGGACTGGCAGGGCCGCCCTAGCCGACGCGGACCTGGAACGGCTTTCGGCGTGGCTCGACGGCGAGCTCGATGCGCCGGAGCATCGCTTGATTCTCGAGCGCCTGAAAAGCGATCCCGAACTTCGCGCGCAATTCGAATGGTTCCACCTCGCCGGCGACGCACTTCGGTCGCACGAGGTGGCGGCCTGCCATCAGCCGCGGCTCGTGGTGCGCGTGTGCGAGGCAGTGCGGGCCGAGCCGGTTCGAATCGGCCCGCGCCTGCAGGCGGGGGCGGGAGCCTT
This sequence comes from Burkholderiaceae bacterium, assembly GCA_019236735.1. Lineage (GTDB taxonomy): Bacteria > Pseudomonadota > Gammaproteobacteria > Burkholderiales > Burkholderiaceae_F > VBCK01. The sequence continues at coordinate 26,019 of JAFAIM010000071.1, read as the reverse complement.
GGTGCGGCGCCACGTCGCCAGCGCCGTGGCTCTGGCGGCCGCTGCCGGCACGCTGGTCGTGGTTGCACTTCCGCAGCTGCGCGGCACAGACGCGCAATCGATCCAGACAGCCGTGCAGGTACCCGCTGCGGTGCGACCGGCAACCCTTGCCAACGCAAGCACCTCGTCCGAGTCCAAGGCAGGCAACGCAGCCAGTGTCAACGGCGCAAACGCGATGGCGGCTCGCAGCCCACAGCTGGACGCGTATTTCCAAGCCCATCGCGAAATGGCGTCGACCGGTGTCATGCCGGCCGCAGTGGCATACATCCGCACGTCGGGGGAGCCAGAGCGGTGAGCCGTTGCGGCATGCAGTGCAGCCGGTGGACGAGCGCACTGCTGCTTGGAGCGGCCCTCTGTCTGACGGACGCGGCTGCGCGCGGCCACGATGTCGCTACGCCGGCTGCCGACGAGCGCAGCGCGATGGACTGGCTGCGCGCGATTCAAACGGCGGCAATGCATGCCGATTACACCGGCACGATCACATACCAGCGCGGCGACGAGATTCGCTCATCGCACATTGTCCATTACTTCGACGGGACCGCGCCGCGCGAGCGCGTGCTGATGCTGGACGGCAGGCCCCGGGAATTCATACGCCAGGGCGACGAGGTTCACTGCCTGTATCCTAAGGTGCGGCGGCTCGTCATCGAGCACGCCGCGGCGCATGCGAGCTTCCCGGCGCTCGGGCATTTCGATGTGAGTCATGTGCTGGAGCACTATGTTCTGACCACCGGTGAACTGGAGCGCGTTGCCGGTATCGACTGCAGGGTGTTGCGGCTTGCGTCGCGCGACTCGCTGCGGTACGGGTATCGGTTGTGGGTGGAGCCGAAGAGCGGGTTGCTGTTGAAGGTACAGGTGGTTGGCCCTGCCGACGCGGTGATCGAACAGATCGCGTTCTCCGACGTTCGAATCGGCGAGCCCATCAATATGGTGGAATTGAAGCCGTCGTGGTCGACTGCCGGATGGGACGTGGTACAGCATGCTTCGCACAAGATCGAGCTGATCCGGCAGGGCTGGAGTGTCACGGCGCCGGAGGGCTTTCAGGTGGTCACCGAGGTCGAGCGCAGCCTGAGCGGGGACGCGAAGCGAGCGGCGCTGCAGGCGGTCTACTCGGACGGATTGGCGACGATCTCGGTGTTCATCGAGCCGGGTGCGGCGCCCGCCGATCCCGGCCCGCTGCAGCAGCGTGGCCCGTTTAGCGCGTTCATGCGCCAGCTCGGCGACGCTCGGATCACAGCGGTCGGAGAGGTCCCGCCGGAGACAACGCGCTCGATTGCCGACTCGGTGCGGTTCGTGGCGAGCCACTGAGCGGTTTGCACACAGACGGGGCGCGTCTCGGCGCCCCATTTTCGTATAGAGCAGAGGGGACATGGGAAAGGCACTTGTAAGCAGCATCTTCCTGGCGGTCGCGCTTGTCACCTCGCAGGCTTGCGTGGCGCAGCCCACCGGGCCGGCGGATTTCAGCGAGCTGGTAGAGCGCACCGCGCCGGCGGTCGTGAACATCCGCACGACCGCGCGGCTTTCGCAATCGCGCATGCAGCAGTTCCCCGACTTGGACGAGAACGACCCGGGTTGGGATTTCTTCCGCCGCTTCTTCCCGCAACCGGGACCGAATCCGAATCCACGCCCGGGACCGCAGCCACGGACGCCGCGGCCGGACCGTGAGGTTCCGCACGGACAGGGATCCGGATTCATTATTTCGTCCGACGGTTACGTGCTGACGAATCACCACGTAGTCGAGGGCGCCGACGAGATCACCGTCACGCTGCCGGACAAGCGGGAGTTCAAAGGGCGGCTGATCGGTTCCGACCAGCGTAGCGACGTGGCACTGGTCAAGATCGACGGCAGCGGCTTGCCGACGATCAAGATCGGGGATCCGGTGAAGCTGAAGGTGGGCGAATGGGTGATCGCGATCGGGTCTCCGTTCGGCTTGCAGAACACCGTTACGGCAGGAATCGTGAGCGCCAAGGCCCGCGAGACGGGGGAATTGCTGCCCTTCATTCAGACCGACGCTGCCGTCAACCCCGGCAATTCGGGCGGACCACTGATCAACATGAAGGGTGAGGTGATCGGGATCAATTCGCAGATCTTCACGACTTCGGGCTCGTACGCTGGAATCTCGTTCGCGATCCCGATCGACGAGGCGATGCGGATCAGCGACCAGCTGCGGACGCAAGGCAGGGTTGTGCGCGGCCGTATCGGCGTGTTGATCGGAGAGGTGTCGCACGAGGTGGCCGATGCGATCGGACTGCAACGGGCTGCCGGAGCGCTGGTTTCGAGCGTCGAGGGCGATGGTCCGGCAGACAAGGCTGGGGTCAAGCCGGGCGACGTGATCATCAAGTACGAGAGCAAGCCGGTCGAAAGCTCGAGCGACCTGCGGCGAATGGTCGCAGCGACCAAGCCCGGTACCAAAGTAACCACGACGGTCTGGCGCAACGGCGCCCCGCGCGACCTGGTGGTGACCGTCGGCGAGCTCCCCGATCAGCCGAAACAGGCGCGTGGGGACCAGGAGCGCGGACCGACGCCGGCCGCTGATGTGCTCGGGCTGGTCGTTTCCGACGTGCCGGCCGACCAGCAGAAGGAGTTGAAGATCAAAGGCGGCGTTCAGGTCGATAGCGCTGACGGCGCTGCCGCGCTGGCGGGGATTCGCGCCGGAGACTACATCGTCTCGATCAACAACGTGGAGGTGACCGGGGCGAAGCAATACGCGGAGGTGGTGGCGAAGCTGGATCCGACGAAGGCGGCCGCGCTGCTGGTGCGTAGCGGCGAGCAGAGTCGGTTCGTCCTTGTGCGTCCGTCCGAGCACTAGCCGAGTCCATCGCCGGGGTACAATCGCTTTTTTGCCTGCCGGCGCCTGGCCGAATTCGGAAGAACGGCTGCAAGGGGGTGATTCCTGACGGTTCACCCCCTTTGCGCGTCAGGCCTACCCGCCTGACCGGCGTAGCCCGCCACTGCACCCGATGCAGCACATCCGTAACTTTTCGATCATCGCCCACATCGACCACGGCAAATCGACTCTAGCGGACCGGCTGATCCAGCGCTGTGGTGGTCTCGCCGAGCGGGAGATGGCCGAGCAGGTGCTCGACTCGATGGACCTGGAGCGGGAGCGCGGGATCACGATCAAAGCGCAGACCGCGGCCTTGCAGTACTGCGCGCGCGACGGCAACGTCTACAACCTGAACCTGATCGACACGCCGGGGCACGTCGATTTCTCCTACGAGGTGAGCCGATCGCTGTCGGCGTGCGAGGGCGCGCTGCTCGTGGTCGATGCCTCGCAGGGGGTCGAAGCGCAGACCGTTGCCAACTGCTACACGGCGATCGAGCTCGGCGTCGAGGTGCTACCGGTTTTGAACAAGATGGATCTGCCGCAGGCCGATCCCGAGCAGGCGCGGGCGCAGATCGAGGACGTGATTGGGATCGACGCGCACGACGCGATCTTGGCCAGCGCCAAGACCGGCCAGGGCGTGGATGAGATCTTAGAGCGAGTGATCGAGCGCATCCCGGCGCCGCGGGGTGATCCGGACAAGCCGCTGCAGGCGCTGGTGATCGATTCCTGGTTCGACAACTACGTCGGGGTCGTGATGCTGGTGCGGATGGTCAACGGCGTGCTGCGTCCGAAGGACAGATTGCTGTTGATGGCCACCGGCGCTGCACACTTATGCGAGCAGGTCGGCGTGTTCACCCCGAAGGCGCAGTCGCGCGAGCAACTGGCGGCGGGCGAGGTGGGTTTCGTCGTGGCGGGAGTCAAGGATCTGCGGGACGCGCACGTTGGCGACACCGTCACCCACAGCACGCACCCCGCCGCCCGTCCGCTTCCGGGGTTCCGGCAAGTCAAGCCGCAGGTGTTCGCTGGGCTGTACCCGGTGGAAGCGAACCAGTACGAGGCGCTGCGCGATGCGCTGACCAAGCTGCAGCTCAACGACGCAGCACTGCACTTCGAGCCGGAGGTGTCGCAGGCGCTGGGCTTCGGCTTCCGCTGCGGGTTTCTCGGCCTGTTGCACATGGACATCGTGCAGGAGCGCCTGGAGCGCGAATACGACATGGACCTGATTACGACGGCGCCGTCGGTCGTCTACGAGGTGGTCCTGCGCGACGGAACCGTGCTTCAGGTCGATAACCCCTCGAAGATGCCCGATCCGGCCAGGATCGCCGAGCTGCGGGAGCCAATGGTCGCGGTCACGATCTTCGTGCCGCAAGAGTACGTGGGTGCCGTGATCACGCTGTGCACGAACAAGCGCGGCACGCAGACCAACCTGAGCTATCACGGTCGCCAGGCGCATCTGGCCTACGAGCTGCCGTTGGCGGAGATCGTGCTCGATTTCTTTGATCGCCTCAAATCGGTGTCGCGCGGATATGCGTCGATGGACTACGAAATGCGCGAAAGTCGGCCGGCCGACGTGGTGAAGGTCGACTTGCTGATCAACGGCGATCGGGTCGATGCACTGTCGGTGATCGTGCACCGCTCCAACGCTACGCGGCGCGCGCGCGAGCTCGTGACCAAGATGCGCGAGCTGATTCCGCGCCAGATGTTCGATGTCGCGATCCAGGGTGCGATCGGCTCGACGATCATTGCGCGCGAGAACGTCAAGGCACTGCGCAAGAACGTGCTCGCCAAGTGCTACGGGGGCGATATCACGCGCAAGCGCAAGCTGTTGGAAAAGCAGAAGGCCGGCAAAAAGCGCATGAAGCAGGTCGGCAATGTCGAAATCCCCCAGGAGGCGTTCCTGGCCATCTTGCAAGTGGAGGACTAGTGAGCCCGCTCACTGCGATCGTTTTGGCAGCCCTGGGCGCCTACGTGCTGGCGATGATCGGCGGCGTGGTACCGACGGACTTCGCCTTGTTCCTATTCCTGTGCACTCTGGTGAGCGGCGTGTACTTCGCAGCCGAGATGTGGTTGTTCGCGCCGCGCCGGCGCGAAAACGCGGTGCGCGCCCTGCTCGAATTCGACCGGCGCAACCGGTCGGCGCAGGAGGGGCGATCCGAGCCGCTCGCGAAGGAGCGCACTGCGCTGCAAGAGGAGCTGCTGCGCCGACCCTGGTGGGTCGAGTACACGGCCGGATTTTTCCCGGTGATCGCGCTCGTTTTCGTGCTGCGCTCGTTCCTGTTCGAGCCGTTCCGAATCCCGTCCGGATCAATGATACCCACATTACAGATAGGGGATTTGATTCTGGTGAACAAATTCCGCTACGGCATCCGGCTACCGGTGGTGAATCGGACCCTCATTGAGCTTGACCACCCGCAAAGGGGAGACGTGATCGTGTTCCGTTACCCGCATCAACCCAGCCAGGATTACATTAAGCGGGTAGTCGGCCTGCCGGGTGACCGGGTCGATTACCACGACCGCCGCCTTACGATCAACGGCAAAGTCGTAGCGATGCGGGAAGCCGGGCCGTATCTGGACCCAGGACGAGGCCAGACCTACCTGCAGTTCGTCGAGACGCTGGGATCGGTGGATCACCGGATCATCTTCAACGAGGGCGAAGGCACGGCAATTCATCCCGCGGCGCAGCATACAGACCGGGACGCATGCGTCTACAGTGCCGGCGGCGTGGCTTGCACGGTGCCTCCGGATAGCTACTTCGTGATGGGCGACAATCGGGATAACAGTGAGGACAGCCGCTTCTGGGGCTTTGTCCCGGATCGCAACCTCGTTGGTCGTGCGTTCTTCATCTGGATGAACTTCGGAAATGTGGGACGGATCGGCAGTTTTCAGTAAGCGGGGAGCTGCGCCGGCGCGCCAGCGCGGGCTGAGCCTGGTCAGCCTGATCTTCATCGGGCTGATCGCGATCATGCTGCTGACGATCGGCTTCAAGCTGGTGCCGTCCTTGATCGAATACCTGGCGATCGACCGCGCGATCCAGAAGATCAAGAACGAGGGACAAACGGTGCGCGAGATTCGATCGGCCTTCGACAAGTACGCGACGATCGACGACATCAAGTCGATCAGCAGCAAGGATCTCGAAATCACGAAGGAAGACGACGGAGTCGTGATCTCCTTCGCATACTCGTATTCGGTGCCGATTGCGGACAACGTGCGGCTGGTGATCGACTATTCCGGCTCGACGCGCGAGAAGCACGGCAAGTCGCGGTGACCGGGGTTGCCAACAGGCGGGCACATGGATCTGGGGGCGCTTGAGCAGCGCCTGCATTATCAATTCACCGGCGCGGAGCTGCTGCAGCAGGCGCTCACCCACCGATCGCACGGTTCGGTACACAACGAACGCCTGGAATTTCTCGGCGATGCGGTACTGAACTGCGTGATCGCGCAGCTGCTGTTCCAGAAGTACGGCCGCCTGGACGAGGGCGATCTATCGAGGTTGCGCGCCAATCTGGTCAAGCAGCAGTCGCTGTCGGAGATTGCCGAACGCCTGGGCCTGAGTGAATTTCTGCGGCTCGGCGAGGGCGAAATGAAAAGCGGTGGCTTTCGTCGCCCCTCGATCCTGGCCGACACGATCGAGGCGATTTTCGGCGCGGTATTCGTCGACGGGGGTTTCGATGGGGCACGCGACGTGATCGCTCGCCTGTTCGAGCCGGTCTTGAAGGCGGTCGATCCGAAGACGCTCGGCAAGGACAGCAAGACGCTGCTGCAGGAGTACCTCCAGGCCAAGCGGCTGCCGCTGCCCGTGTACACGGTGGTGGAGACGCGCGGAGCGGCGCACAACCAGGAATTCGAGGTCGAATGCGCGATCCCCAAACTCGAGGTCGGGGTGCGGGGCAGCGGGCGCAGCCGGCGGGCCGCTGAGCAGTCGGCCGCCAAGCAGGCGCTGGAGGCCGCACAAGCGATGGTGCAGGCGATGCGGCGCGCGCGTCGCAAGTCGGTGCCGCCGGCAGAGATTGCCGCCCCTGCAGCAGCCCCGGGCCCCGTCAGCGAAGCGCCGGTGGATCAAACGCCGGAAGCCGAGCCGGCCGGTCAGGCTTAGCATGAACGAGTTTCGAGCGGGCCTGATCGCCTTGATCGGGCGGCCCAACGTTGGCAAATCGACCCTGATCAACGCGTTGGTTGGGCAGAAGGTGTCGATTACTTCGCGCAAGGCGCAGACGACCCGGCACCGCATCCGCGCGGTGCTGACCCGGCCCGATGCGCAGTACGTGTTCGTCGACACGCCAGGACTGCAGTGGGAGCGCAAGTCGCTGCTGTCCGAGCGCATGAACGCCTGCGCTGCGCAACTGCTGGGCCAAGTCGACGTCGTCGGGCTAATGATCGAAGCGCGCGGATGGCGCCCAGAAGACGAGCGCATCGCGGAGATGTTGGCGACTCGCACGGGCTCCGGGCCCGTCGTGCTGATCATCAATAAGATCGATCGCTTGCGTGAACGCAACCGCCTGCTGCCGTTGATCGATGAATCGCAGCGGCGCCACTCCTTTGCCGATATCGTTCCGGTCAGCGCCGAACGGGGCGACCAGTTGGACGAACTATTGAAAGCACTGCGCGAGCGGCTCCCCCGCGGCGAGCCGCTGTTCGAGCCAGGCCAACTCACCGACCGCAGCGTGCGCTTCCTGGCAACCGAGATGATCCGGGAAAAAGCGATCCGGCTGCTCGGGGACGAGATCCCGTACGGCCTGGCCGTCACAATCGAGCGCTGGACCGAATCCGAGGGGCACGCCGTGCTGGGCGCGACGATCTGGGTGGAGCGCGAATCGCACCGTGGAATCGTGATCGGAGCCGATGGCGGCAAGCTCAAGCAGATTGGGCGGCAGGCACGTCTGGAGATCGAGCGGCTTTTGGAAAAACCGGTACATCTGGAAATGTGGGTGAAGCTGGGTAGGCGCTGGCGCGACGATGCTGCGCAGATCGAACGCCTCGGCTACGGAATGCTCTGAAGCCCGGAGTTCTCCACAGCCAGAAAGTCCAGACGTGAACGACGCATCGGCTCGACTCGAAAGCGCTGGCGAAACGGCCGCCCGCACGTACGCTCGGCGCAGCTTTGAGGCCCGGGTGGAGCACCAGCCGGCGTTCGTGCTGCATAGCTATCCGTGGCGAGAAACGAGTCTGATTGTCGAGATTCTGAGCCGTGACTTCGGCCGCATCGCGCTGGTGGCGCGCGGTGCCAAGCGACCAGCCTCACAGTTTCGCGGAATCTTGCTGCCGTTTTCGCCGCTTGCGCTGTCGTGGGCCGGCCGCGCCGAGCTCAAGACGCTGGTACGCGCCGAATGGCAAGGAGGATTGGCTCCGTTGCGCGGCGAGGGCCTGCTCGCCGCCTTCTATCTGAACGAGTTGCTCGTGCGTCTGCTGCCGCGTGCGGACGCGCATCCCGGCTTGTTCGCTTCCTACGTGCAGTCGCTGGCGGCACTGGCGAGCGGCAGTGCCGCCGGCGACGGCGTCCTACGCTGCTTCGAACTGGATCTGCTGCGCGACCTGGGAGTAGCGCCGTCGTTCCAATCGTGCCGCGACGGCGAGCCGATCGACCCGGCCTTATGGTATCGCTTCGACCTGCACGCGGGCCTGCGTCGCAGCTTCGATCCGGACGAGCCGGATCGCCTGCGCGGCACTGCGTTGATCGCGCTGGCTCGGCGGGATCTGTCCGACCCGATCGCGCTGGCTGGCGCACAACCTCTGTTGAAGCGGCTGATCGGATACCATCTAGAGGGAAAGCCGCTGAACGCGCGGCGCATGTTGATCGAATTGCACGGGTTGAAGTGACGCCCGGTCTCTGGCAGCCCGAGCGCGACCCCGACACTCCGACGACAGATTGCGACAATGGTTTGCTTGAGCGTCAACCTGAACAAGGTCGCGCTGCTGCGCAACTCGCGCCCGCTCGACATCCCCAGCCCCGTGCACGCGGCCACACTCGCTCTGCAGGCCGGCGCGGACGGCATCACGGTCCATCCGCGTCCCGACGAACGCCACATCCGGCCTGCGGATGTGCGCGAACTGGCGGAGCTGCTGAAATCGTGGCCTGCGGTGGAACTCAACGTTGAGGGCAATCCGCTGCACCAGTTGATGGACCACGTACGGGCAGTGCGCCCCGATCAATGCACGTTCGTGCCGGACGAGATCGGTGCGGCCACTTCCGACCACGGCTGGGATCTGCTACGCGACGGGCCGAAGCTGCGCCCGATGATCGAGGAAGCGCATTCGCTGGGCTGCCGCGTAAGCCTGTTCATGGATCCGGACCCGTCGCAGATGGAGCTGGCTGCACAGCTCGGTGCGGATCGCGTCGAGCTGTATACCGAGCCGTACGCGCGCGCATTCGCCACTGCGCAGCGGCAGCAGAGTCTGCAGCGCTACCGCGATGCTGCCCGGCAGGCCGTACGCGCGGCCCTTGGGGTGAACGCTGGGCACGATCTGAACCGCGACAATCTGGCGCAATTCCTCGCGGCGGTTCCCGGCGTGCTCGAAGTTTCGATCGGACATGCCTTGATCGGCGACGCGCTCGAGTTCGGCCTCGCCCAAACCGTCGGCTTGTACCTTGCCCAGATTCGGCTGGCCGAGTCGCAGTCGCGGGAGCTGCAATGATTTTTGGAATCGGCCAAGACGTGATCGAGATCGAGCGCGTCGCCGCCGCATTCGCGCGGCGCGGCGACCGATTCGCGGCGCGAGTGCTCGGTCCGCGCGAGCTGGCGGTATACGAGAGGCGCCGCAAGCGCTCTGCGCGGCGCGGGATGGCGTTTCTGGCGACGCGGTTTGCGGCCAAAGAAGCGATTTCGAAAGCGGTCGGATTGGGAATGAGAATGCCGATGAGCTGGCGCGCGGTCGAAATCGTCAACGAACCCGGCGGGCGCCCATGCGCAATCGCCAACGGGGTGTTCGCCGCGTTCCTCGAGGGTCGGCGCCTGCGTCTGCACGTGTCGGTCGCGGACATCGCGAACCTTGCGGTGGCGCACGCCGTGGCCGAAACGGTCGATGGGTAAAAGCCGGACGCCAGTGACATGCCACTAGGACCACTGGTTGTCGATCTGGAAGGGACCGCGCTGACTCGTCAGGAGATTGCGCGCTTGCGCCACCCGCTGGTCGGGCTGGTGTTGCTGTTCAGCCGCAACTACGAGTCGCCGGAGCAGTTGCGGGTGCTCACGCGCCAGATTCACGCGCTGCGCGATCCGCCGCTGACGATCTGCGTCGACCACGAGGGCGGGCGCGTGCAGCGTTTCCACGAAGGATTCACGCGCGTGCCCTGCATGTCGGCGCTGGGTCAATTGTGGGACCGCGACGTCCTGGCGGCGTGCCGGGCCGCGATCTCGGCCGGCTATGTGATCGCACGCGAGTTGCGCGGCTGCGGAGTCGACTTGACGTTCGCGCCGGTGCTGGACCTGGCGTGGGGGCACAGCGACGTGATCGGAGACCGGGCGCTGCACGCGGACGCACGCGTCGTCGCGCTGCTGGCGGCCAATCTGGTTCACGGCCTGGCGCTGGCGGGTATGAGCAACTGCGGCAAACACTTTCCCGGGCATGGCTGGGCGAAGGCCGACTCGCACCACGAGGTGCCAGAGGATTCGCGGCCGCTGCAGACGATCCTGGCGCAGGATGCAGCCCCCTATGGCTGGCTGGGCATCGCGCTCGACTCGGTGATGCCCGCTCACGTCGTCTATCCGAAGGTCGATTCGCAGCCCGCTGGATTTTCCAGCCGCTGGATCGGTCAGATCCTGCGAGGCCAGCTGGGGTTCAGCGGCGCGGTGTTCAGCGACGACCTGTCGATGGAAGGTGCCGGTGTTGCCGGCGATCTTATGGAACGGGCTCAGGCTGCGCTGCGCGCGGGTTGCGATTTCATTCTCGTATGCAACGATCCGGAAGGCGCCGATCGCCTCATCGGGCAGTTGCGCTGGGAGCCGGGCCCTGCGCATGCACAGCGGCTCGCGCGAATCACTCCGCGCGGAGCGCCGCCGGAGGCCGAGGCGCTGAACGAGCCGATGGTTCTGGCGGCAAAACGAGATTTGCAGCGCTTGGCGATCGATGAGGAGCGTGCACGATGAACATCTTGGGGCCCAGCCTGTTCAGCATCGTGTTCATCGCGATCGGGGCAGGCATCCTGTATTACGCGCGCGGCGTCGCCGCCAAGGCAAAAAAGAGCCTGTCGTGGCCTTCGATCGAGGGCGTGATCTCGCATTCGGCGGTGCTCATGCGCACGCAAACTTCGAGCTCAGGCAACACGCTCATGTACCAGGCCGACGTGGCCTACCGGTACAAAGTCAAGGGCCAGGACTACTCCTCTTCCAGAATCACGTTGATGGATTACTCCTCCACGACTGGACACGCGCAGGACGTCGTCGCAAGGTATCCCGACGGTTCGACGGTCGCCGTTTACTACAACCCGGCCGATCCATCGGACGCGGTGCTGGAGCCCGGGGGCAACACCGGGATCACGATCGTCCATCTGATCGGCTGGTTGTTTGCCGGCGTCGGACTGTTCTTTCTTTATATGAGCGTGACCGGGCGGGTTCACGCCGGCCAGTGACGTGCACGCCTCCCGCGCTCAACCAATCCTCAGCCGATCAGCTTCACGCGGAACAAGCCTCGCACCGCATTGCACAGATAGACCTCCTGTGCGCGCTGCAGGTCGCGCCGCAGGATCGTGCGTTCGACCGCTCCGCTCGAGCGATCGGCGAGTACGTGCGCCCGCATCACGCCCGGCAGCGCGCCCGACTGCAGCGGCGGCGTGCACAGCGTTCCGTCGAGGCGAACGAAAACCGAAGTGCGCGCCCCCTCGACCAGCTCGTCGCGTTCGTTGAAGAACAGGACGTCCCACAGCGCGCCGGAGAGCGCCGATTGCAGCTCCGGGTTGTATTGCGGCCGAAACGTCGTTTTGTGCGCCTGATGCCAGGCATCCGAGCGAACCGTTGCGCGCGAGATCGCGACAGCAGGCACTGCAGCGGCCGCCGGCAGGGTCAGTGCTTCGGTACGGACATCGACATGCCCGCTCTTGTCGAGAGTCATGCGCACGCGCCAACTTCCCGATGGCAAGGAGTCGAGGGCGCCGTCGACCGCTGCCAGCAGCTGGTCGGGTTCAAAATGGAAGGCGAAATGGGCCGCCGACCGCTGCAGGCGTTCGCGGTGCCTCTCCCACAGCACGATTCGCTCGGACAGGGGTGTCTTGCCGCCTCGATCCGAGACTTCGGCACGCATCGTCTCGATCAGTTCGAATCCGGGATCGGCACCCGTCAGGAATCGGGCCTTGATGAAGCATTCGTTCCATTCACCCGGCGCGGTGGAGTCCGCGACTACGCCGCCGCCGATGCCGAGGCGCCCACGCCCGTCGCGCTCCAGTTCCAGCGTCCGGATTGCTACGTTGAGCGCCAGGGTTCCATCGGGGTCGAGGTAGCCGATCGAGCCGGTGTAAATGCCTCGCGCGCGCTGCTCCACCTGCGCAATGATCTGACGGCTGCGGTGCTTCGGAGCCCCAGTGACCGACCCGCATGGAAACAGCGCCCGCAGAATCGCTTCGAGGCTAACATCGGCGCGCAAACGACCCTGCACCGTCGAGGTCATCTGCAGTAGCGTCTCGAACGTCTCGACGTCGAACAGGCTTCGAACCTGAACCGATCCGATTTCGCACACGCGACCCAGGTCGTTGCGCAGCAGATCGACGATCATCAGGTTTTCCGCGCGCGACTTCGGATCGGCGCGCATGCGCTCCGCAATCGCCCGATCCTGCTCGAAATTGGCGCCTCGGGGACTGGTCCCTTTCATCGGGCGCGTCTGCAACTGCCCGCCCCGGCGCCAGAAAAACAGCTCCGGCGATAGCGAAACGATCGTACGGTCCGTCAGTTCGATAAAGGCTGCGTAGGAGACTTTCTGACGCTGGCGCAGCTGGCGGTACAGGGCCAGTGCCTCGCCGTACCACTGGAAGTGCAGCGGAAAGGTCAGGTTGATCTGATAGGTGTCGCCATCGCGGATGAACCGCTGCACCTGGTCGAAGCGCCGTTCGTACGCATCGCGCTCGATCGACCCTTGCAGTGCAGCGATGCCAGCTGGGGCAGTCAGCGCCTCGCGCGCCTGCAGTTCGCGCTCGATCCACTCGTCGACGTCCTGCCGCGTGCCGGCGATCATTGTTTCGAAAGCGAGCGCTTGTGCGGTGTTGTCGCGAGCGCCGGCAGCGGGCGTAGGCGTAGAAGCACCTGCGTCCAGCAGGTTGCCGAACTCGTAGTCGAGCAGCAGCAGCACCCACAGGCCGGCTCTGCGCCATGTCTCGATCGCCTCGAAAAAACCGGGCAAATCCTCGCGCCGCCGGCAGTCGGCCGTGCCAACCGGCTGCAGGTAGCGGCGGCTGCGCGCCTGACCAGGTGCGGCTGCCAGCAGGTCATCCAGGAGTACCACGGTTGCGGGAGCGTCCGAGCCGGCGGCGGGCGTCATGTTCGGCGGCCCGGCGCCGCGGAGTTCCCCACCGCCGGTCAGTCGCTCAAGACGGTGCGGCTCACCCACAGCGCCGCAAGCGTGCATGCGGCGCCTGACAGAAGGTACAAGCTGACATACGCGAGCCCAAAGCGGGCCGAAAGCCCCAGCGCCACCAGCGGTGCAAAACCCGCTCCGATCAGCCAGGCAAGGTCCGCGGTCAGCGCTGCGCCGGTGTAGCGGAAACGAGGTTCGAAGCTCGAGTTCATTGCCCCCGCGGCCTGCCCGTACGACAGGCCCAGCAGCGTGAAGCCCACGAGGATGAACATATCCTGGCCGAGCGCGCCGCCGTCGAGCAGAGTCGGCGCGTACCCGCTAAAGACTGCGATCAGCGCCGCGAGCAGGCCCAGCATGCGACGCCGTCCGATGCGGTCGGCGATCACACCGGAGGCGACGATTCCTCCCGCACCGAGGAGTGCCCCGACGATCTGGATGACCAGGAATTGGCTAATCGGCTGACTCGAGTACAGCAGGATCCAGGACAGCGGAAACACCGTGACCAGGTGAAACAACGCATAACTCGCCAGCGCGCCGAACGCTCCGAGCACGACGAGGTAGCCCTGCGAATGGAAGAACTCCCGCGTCTCCGCGGGCATCAGCTCACGCTCTGCGAACAGCTGCGCGAACTCGTCCGTCACAACGAGGCGCAGGCGCGCGAACAGAGCGACAACGTTGATCGCGAACGCGACGAAGAAGGGATACCGCCAGCCGAACGAGAGAAAATCCTCCGACGACAGGTTTGCGTGCAAGAACGAGAACAGGGCGGCAGCCATGATGAAGCCGGTCGGCGCGCCCAGCTGACCCATCATCGCGTACCACGCGCGGCGGTTGCTCGGAGCGCTCAGCGCCAGCAGAGACGGCATTCCGTCCCAGGCGCCCCCGAGTGCCACGCCCTGGCAAATGCGGAAGACCGACAGCAGCACGATCGACAACGGCCCGAGCGAGTCGTACTGGGGCAGGAAAGCGATCCCGACCGTCGACGTGCCGAGCAGGAACAAGGACGCCGTCAGCTTCGGCCCGGGTCCGAAGCGGCGCTGGATCGTCAGGAACAGCAGCGATCCGAACGGGCGCGCGATGAACGCGAAAGAGAAGACGACAAAGGCGAGCAACGTACCATCCAGGCGCGGCTCGAACGGAAAGAAAATGGCCGGGAAAACCAGTACGGACGCGATGCCGTAAACGAAGTAGTCGAAGTACTCGGAGCTGCGCCCGATCACGACGCCGATCGCGATGTCGCGCGGGGCAACAGCCGCCGCCGGTTGTGGAGCGGCACCGTCCGTGCCACCGGCCGCAGGGGCGCCAGGGTCATGCGCGATGCTCGACATGAATCGATACGATACACTCGCACGCAACAACGACAAGCGCACGGCGGGCGCGCCGCGGTACCGGCGCGGTCCGGTGGGCGCAAGCAGCGCAGTCTCGAGCGGATGACCTGTTTCCAGCGGTTTCGAGGGCTGTTGTTGTTTGCCTGGGTCGCACCGCTCTGCGCGTGCGACACGGTCGTGTTGGACCCAGCCGGCGACGTCGCAGTCCGGCAGGCCAACCTGGTGATCGTGTCCACCGTGCTGATGCTGCTGATCATCGTGCCGGTGATCGTGCTGACGCTGTGGTTCGCGTGGACCTACCGGCAGTCGAACAAGGAAGCCACCTATACCCCCGACTGGGACCATTCGATCCCGCTGGAGCTGGTGATCTGGGGCGCGCCGCTGCTGATCATCATCGCGCTGGGCGCCGTCACTTGGATCAGCACGCATACGCTCGACCCATACCGGCAGCTCAAGCTCATCGACAGCGAGCGGGCCATACCGGTGCAGACCAAGCCGCTCACGGTGCAAGTCGTCGCGCTCGACTGGAAGTGGCTGTTTTTATACCCGGAACAGGGCATCGCGGTCGTCAACGAGATGGCCGCGCCGGTCGACGTGCCCATTAACTTCCAGATCACGTCCGAATCGGTCATGAACTCCTTCTTCATCCCGGCGCTGGCGGGCCAGATTTACGCGATGCCCGGGATGCAGACCCAGCTGCACGCTGTGATCAACCGCCCAGGCACGTACGAAGGGTTCTCCGCCAATTACAGCGGCGCAGGGTTCTCCGGCATGAGCTTCCACTTCCTCGGCATGGGCGCGGAGGATTTCGACCGGTGGGTGCAGCAGAGCAAGGATGCAGGCGGCAACCTGGATCGGGACCAGTATCTCGCCCTGCGGCGCCCGAGCGAGCGCGAACCCGTGCGCAGATACGCGAGCGTCGCGCCGGAACTCTACGATGCCATTTTGAACCGCTGCGTCGAGCCGGGAGTGATCTGCATCCGGGACATGACGTCGATGACGCGCAACCGCCAGCATGAACCGCACGAAGCGCGCCCGTGACGAAAGAGCGACATGACGACGAGTAGCACCGATCTGACCACGTTGATGCTCGGGCGCCTGTCGTGGCAGGACATCCCGCTGCACGAGCCCATTTTGCTGGGCACGTTCATCACGGTCGCGCTCGGCGCGATCGCCATTGTGGCCGCTCTTACCTGGTTCCGCGCTTGGGGCCCGCTGTGGCGCGACTGGATCACGACGATCGACCACAAGAGGATCGGCGTGATGTACGTTGTCCTGGGGATCGTGATGCTGCTTCGAGGGTTCTCCGACGCTGTGATGATGCGCGCACAGCAGGCGATCTCGTTCGGCAGTGCGATGGGATACCTGCCGCCGCACCATTACGATCAGATATTCACCGCGCATGGCGTCATCATGGTGCTGTTCGTCGCGATGCCGCTGATCACCGGACTGATGAACTTCGTCGTGCCGCTGCAGATCGGCGCGCGGGATGTTGCGTTCCCATTCCTGAACAACTTCAGTTTCTGGATGACGGTGGGCGGCGTCGCCCTTGTGATGCTGTCGCTGTTCGTCGGCGAGTTCGCTCGAACCGGCTGGCTCGCCTATCCGCCGCTTTCCGAGCTGGCCTACAGCCCGGACGTGGGCGTCGACTACTACATCTGGGGACTACAGGTCGCGGGAGTCGGGACCGCGCTCTCCGGCGTGAACCTGATCGCCACGATCGTGAAACTGCGCGCCCCCGGAATGAGCCTGATGAAGATGCCGGTGTTCACGTGGACATCGCTTTGCACGAACGTTTTAATCGTGGTTGCGTTCCCGGTGCTGACCGCAACGCTGGCGCTGCTGGCGCTGGACCGCTACGTCGGCACGCACTTCTTCACCAACGACGGCGGCGGCAACCCGATGATGTACATCAACCTGATCTGGGTGTGGGGCCACCCCGAGGTGTACATCCTGGTGCTGCCGGTGTTCGGTGTGTTCTCGGAGGTGGTCGCCACGTTCTGCGGAAAGCGCGTGTTCGGCTACGCGTCGATGGTGTATGCGACCGTCGTGATCACGATCCTTTCGTACCTGGTCTGGCTGCACCACTTCTTCACCATGGGCGCCGGTGCTAGTGTCAACTCGTTCTTCGGGATTGCAACGATGGTGATCTCGATCCCGACCGGTGCCAAGGTATTCAACTGGCTGTTCACGATGTATCGCGGCCGCATCCGCTTCGAGGTGCCGATGCTCTGGACAGTGGGATTCATGATTACGTTCGTGATCGGCGGGATGACCGGGGTGCTGCTGGCGGTCCCGCCGGCCGACTTCGTGCTGCACAACAGTCTGTTCCTGGTGGCGCACTTCCACAACGTCATCATCGGCGGCGTCGTGTTCGGTGCGATGGCGGGGATCACATACTGGTTTCCGAAGGTGTTCGGCTACCGGCTCGATCCTTTCTGGGGCAAGTGCTCGTTCTGGTTCTGGCTGACGGGTTTCTATTTTGCGTTCATGCCGTTGTATGTGCTGGGGCTGATGGGTGTGACTCGGCGGCTGAGCCATTTCGACGACCCATCTTTGCAAATCTGGTTCCAGGTTGCCGCCTTCGGTGCCTTCCTGATTTTGCTGGGGATCGTCTCGTTCCTCGTGCAGCTCGGCGTCAGCTATGTGCGCCGCGATTCGCTGCGGGATGTGACGGGCGATCCGTGGAACGCTCGCACCTTGGAATGGTCGACGTCGTCGCCGCCCCCTCCGTACAACTACGCGTTCACACCCAGGGTATATGCGAGCGATGCCTGGCACGACATGAAGCAGAACGGTTATGTACGGCCGGTGGAGGGCTTTTTGCCCATTCATATGCCCAGGAACACGGCCGCCGGCTTTGTTCTGGCGGTGATCAGTACGCTATGCGCGTTCGCGCTGATCTGGCATATGTGGCCGCTCGCGGCAGCCTCGTTCGTTGTGCTGGTGGTGTCGGCGATCGTCCACACCTTCAACTACGATCGGGACACCACGATTGCGGCGGAGGAAGTCGCCCGCATCGAGGACGTGAGAACCCGCTTGCTGGCGCAACATGACTGAGGCCACCGCGCCTCTTCCTGCGGGCGCCGCTGCAAGCTCGCGTTACTACGTGCGGGAGTTTCATCCCGAGCATCCGACGCTGCTCGGATTCTGGATCTACCTGATGAGCGACACGCTGGTGTTCGCGTGCCTGTTCGCGTGCTATGGCGTGCTCGGACGCAGCTACGGCGGCGGTCCGACGGGCGCGGACGTGTTCGATCTGCCGATCGTCGCTCTGAACACGGCGTTGCTGCTGCTGTCGTCGATCACCTATGGATTCGCCGTGCTGCAAATCCAGCGCGACGCGCGCGGCGGCACGTTGCTGTGGCTGGCGCTTACCGGCATCCTGGGCGCCGCCTTTGTCGGTATCGAGCTTCACGAGTTCGCGCAGCTCATCGCCGAAGGCAACGGTCCGCAACGCAGTGCGTTTTTGTCGTCATTTTTCACGCTCGTCGGCACGCACGGGCTGCACGTCAGTTTTGGAATCGTTTGGCTTGTGACGCTGATGATTCAGGTGGTGCGCCACGGACTGATCCCCGCCAACAAGCGGCGCTTGCTGTGCCTGTCGATGTTCTGGCATTTCTTGGACCTGGTGTGGATCGGCGTGTTCACGTTCGTGTACTTGATGGGAGTTCTCCCATGAGCGCAGCTCATGGCCCCCGCGCGTCAGCGCGAATTGTTCGGGTCTTTTCCCCTAACCCATGAGCGCGACGGATCCCGGAGCGTTGGAACCGTCGGCAGCGTCGGAAACGCCGGGTGGCGACGACCATGGCGTCGAGGGCGCCTCGCCGTTCCACGCGACGCTGAAGGACTACCTCACCGGCCTGTCGCTAGCTGCGATCCTGACCGCTATCCCATTTTGGCTCGTGATGAGCAGAGTGCTCGGCAGCCCAGGTGCCACGACCGCCTTGATTTTGGCAATCGCAGTGGTGCAGATCGTCGTGCACGTGATCTACTTCCTGCACATGAACACGAAATCGGAGGGTGGCTGGTCGTTTCTGGCGCTGATCTTCACCTTGGTGCTGGTGGTGATCGCGCTGGCAGGTTCCCTCTGGGTGATGTACCACCTGAATCGGAACGTGATGCCGGTATCGGTGGAGCAGATGCGCAACGCGCCCTGAGCCCTACGCGCGCTCCATGTACGAACCGCTGTCGGTGCTGACGCGGATCTTCTCCCCGGTATTGACGAACCCCGGAACCTGCACCGTGATGCCGGTCTCCATTTTGGCCGGCTTGAACGAGTTCGTTGCAGTTGCATTGCGGATGCCGGGCTCGGTCTCGACCACCTCGAGCACCACGCTGGTCGGAAGCTGGATGCCGATCGTGCGGCCGTTGTGGAAATTGATCTGCACCTCCATGCTCGGCAACAAATAGCCGGTCTGGCCCTCCAGGAACTCGGCCGGCAGCGTCAACTGCTCGAATGTCTCGTTGTCCATGAAGACGTAGCTGTCGCCGTCCTGGTACGAATAGGTCATCTGCCGGGAGTCGATGTAGGGCCGCTCGATCTTTTCGTCGGTGGCGAGGCGCTCGTTGCGCTTCTGCCCCGATTCGATGTCCTTGATTTCGATCTGCATGTATGCGCCGCCGCGGCCGCCGACGTGGACGTGATAGGACTTCAGCACGCGCCACAGGCGCTTGTCCCACTCGAGCAGATTGCCCGCGCGGATCTCGGTGGCGAGGATCTTGGCCATCTTCCGTTCCCGTGTTTCCCGTGGTTGCCCGTGCTTACTTTCGCCGCGCCGTACAATATGGCGGCATTTGCGGTGAAAAACCGCTCATTATATTGCGAGCAGCAGCCGGCCGTGACGCAAGCGCCGCGCTTCGATCCGAAGCCTGTCATCGAGGGCCTGCCCCATTTGCCGGGCGTCTACCGCATGCTCGACGCTGCCGGAGCGGTCCTGTACGTCGGAAAAGCGGCGGACCTGAAGAAGCGGGTCGCCTCCTACTTCGGGCGGGCCGTTGCTCCGCGCACGGCGCACATGCTGCAGCGGGTAGCGCGGATCGAGACGACCGTCACCCGCTCCGAGGCCGAGGCGCTGCTGCTGGAAAACAACCTGATCAAGACGCTCGCGCCGCGCTACAACGTCCTGTTTCGCGACGACAAGTCGTACCCGTACCTGAAGTTCAGCGACCACGAATTTCCGCGTATCGCGTACTACCGCGGCGCGATCGACCGGCGCTCCCGCTACTTCGGTCCCTATCCGAATGCGTGGGCCGTGAAGGAGACGATCCAGCAGCTGCAGAAGGCGTTTCGGCTGCGAACGTGCGAGGAAAGCGTCTTCAGCCATCGCTCACGTCCTTGTCTACTGCACCCGATCGGCCGCTGCAGCGCCCCGTGCGTCGGACTGATCAGCGCCGAGCAATACGCGCAGGATATCGAGCGCGCGCTGCGATTCTTGGACGGAGCGGGCGAGGACGTCCAGGCGGAACTGGAGCAGCGGATGAACGAGGCCTCCGCGCAGCTACGCTACGAGGAGGCGGCAGAGCTGCGCGATCGGCTGGCGGCGATCGCGCGCGTGCAGCATCAGCAGTCGATCGATCGGAGCGGGCAGGGCGGAGACCGCGAAGCCGACGTGATCGCCGTTGCGATCGACGGAGCCGCCGCATGCGTGAACCTCGCAATGGTGAGGGGCGGCCGCCACCTGGGTGATCGGCCGTACTTTCCAATTGGCGCGCAGGCGGAGCCGGAACCCGGCGATCTGATCGAGGCGTTTTTATCGCAGCACTATGTCGAGCAGCCGTGCCCGCGCTTGATCCTGGTGGGGGCGCAGGTGGATGCCGAAGGGCTGGCCGCGGCACTGTCCGGGCAGGATCGGAGCGTGCAGATCGTCGGCCCCGGCGATGCGGGGATGCGGGGGCAGCGGCGCCATTGGCTGGAGATGGCCCAGTCGAATGCGAACCTTGCGCTGGCCCGACATGTTGCGGAGCACGGGTCGCAGCGGCAGCGAACTCGCAGCCTGATCGAAGCGCTGGGCCTGGAGGTCGAGGATCCGGACAGCCTGCGAGTCGAGTGCCTGGATGTCAGCCATACGATGGGGGAGGCGACCCAGGCCTCCTGCGTCGTGTACGAAAACCATCAGATGCGGCCGGCGCTGTATCGCCGTTTCAATATCGAGGGTGTCGAACCGGGCGACGACTACGGCGCGATGCGGCAGGCGCTGACGCGCCGCTACGAACCCGTTGCACGCGGCGACGCCGTGGCGTCCAACCTCGTGCTGATCGACGGCGGCGCCGGGCAAGTGGAGGTCGCACGACAGGTTTTCGGTGAGCTTGGCCTGGATCCATCGATCCTGGTGGGTGTGGCCAAGGGCGAGCATCGCCGCGTGGGACTCGAAACTCTGGTGTTCGCGGACGGTCGTCCGGAGCTGGCGCTCGGCCGTGAGTCGCAGGCCTTGATGCTGATCGCACAGATTCGTGACGAGGCGCATCGATTCGCAATCACCGGGATGCGCGCGCGCAGAGCTCGTTCCCGCAACGTCTCGCAGCTACAGGAACTCGAAGCGATCGGCCCGGTACGGCGGCAACGGCTTTTGACACGGTTTGGCGGAATGCGCGGCCTATTGGCGGCTTCGATCGACGACATCGCCGAAGTGCGCGGGATCTCGCGTAAGCTTGCCGAACAGATCTACTCCCAGCTGCATGGTACGGCGCGTCCGGCCGAATCGATCGAACATGGCCAGAGCCCTTAGCCTGCCGATGCTGCTGACCTGGGCGCGCATCGCGATGGTGCCGCTGGTGGTCGGAGTGTTTTATTTGCCGGACGGGTGGATCGCACCCTCGTGGAAGAACATCACCGCTTGCTCGCTGTTCACGCTGGCGGCGATCACGGACGCTTTCGACGGTTACCTGGCGCGGCGCTATGGGCAGACCAGCCAGCTCGGTGCCTTCCTGGACCCGGTGGCCGACAAGCTGATGGTGTGTGCGGCGCTGGTCGTGCTCTTGTGGCTGCAGCGAATCGACTCGGTGGTGGCACTGGTGATCATCGGCCGCGAGATCGCCGTATCCGCGCTGCGAGAGTGGATGGCGCGCGTCGGCGCCTCGCGCAGCGTTGCCGTCAGCTCGCTCGGCAAGATCAAGACGGTCGCGCAGATGATTGCAATCCCAGTTTTGCTCTTTCACGACCCGCTGTTCGGCGTGATCGATCTGCGACCGATCGGCACCGCCCTGATCTATCTCGCGGCCGTGCTGACGACATATTCGATGCTGTACTACCTGAAACTCGCCTGGCCGCACCTGGAGCAGGAAGAGCACCACTGAGGCGGTCCATCTTTTCCGACGACGGAGCGGATATAATCGCCGCGACGCGGGAATAGCTCAGTTGGTAGAGCGCAACCTTGCCAAGGTTGAGGTCGCGAGTTCGAGACTCGTTTCCCGCTCCAAATCCGGGACCGAGCAGCGGGAGGACTGGCCTCGAGGGGGATCGGCGGTCCCCTCGAGTCCCAGTGCTACAAACGTAGCAACCCCGTGGCGGGGTGGCAGAGTGGCCATGCAGCGGACTGCAAATCCGTGTACGCCGGTTCGATTCCGACCCCCGCCTCCATTACTCTTTTCCCGTTGGTGCGCACCGCTGCACATCAGTGTGTGTCTGAGTGCGTCATTCTTGAAAAGCCGCTGTCCCGAATGTAGCGGTGCCGACTGATGCAGGTTGACGCGTTACGACCGCTCTGCCGCGATGTCGCCGCCCGGGTGATGTCGGTGAGGGCCAGTGTGTTGACAACGGCTATACATTGCCTTAAGATGCGTGTATTCGTTGTGTATGCATCATAGGAGCGACTGGTGCGAGATGCCGCCATCAACCTGCGGGCCCGTCCGGAGCAGCGGGACCTGATCGACCAGGCCGCCCGGCTTCTCGGCAAGAATCGGTCCGATTTCATGCTCGAGGCTGCCTGCGACAGGGCGCAGTCCGTATTGTTGGATCAGGTGTTTTTCAGCCTGGACGCGGCCAAGTTCCGGCAGTTCACCAAGCTGCTCGACGCGCCGCCTGAGCACAACCACGGTCTCGAGCGCCTCATGGCGGTGAAGCCGTCCTGGGGCAAGAAGTCCGTGAAAGCCTGAACTTGCAGGTCGGGGCGCCAGAGCCCTTGACGGCCGCGCACTGGCTCGATGACTTCGACTGCGGCGAGGCCGTGCTCGATGACTGGCTGAAACGCAGGGCGTTGGCCAACCAGTCAAGCGGAGCCAGTCGCACCTTTGTCGTGGCCGATGACGGCGGTCGCGTCCGCGGCTACTACGCGATGGCAGCCGGCGCCGTTTCGCATCAGCTGGCGACGACGCGCGTTCGACGCAACATGCCGGATCCGGTGCCCGTCATGGTGCTCGCGCGGCTGGCCGTGGACCGCAGAGCGCAAGGATTTCACTTAGGGGCGTCCTTGCTGCAGGACGCCATTAGCCGCTCGGTGGCGGTATCCCAGAACGCCGGCGTAAGAGCACTGCTCGTGCACGCACTGCATGAACAGGCCAGACAGTTCTACGAGCACTATGGATTCCAACCCTCGCCGACGCATCCGATGACGCTAATGTTGCGCTTGAGTGCGCTGAAGGTATGAGACGATGGGTGATAGGCCGGTGATTTCGGATCGACTGCCTCGGATCTCGCGCACGAGGCAGCCATTGACTCCGACCCCCGCCTCCAAATAAATCAGCAGCTTAGTAGCGCCGACCACCCACTAACTTCTCCATATAGCCGTACGTCAGTTAATCAGGCTGCGTGCAGGTAGACCTCAGCCATACGTCAGTCAAGTATCAGTTGCGCAGTCGTCGGCCATATTCTCAACCGCGCTTGAGTACTGGGCGAGCCTGCGCTACCCATGAATAGCACGGGACGCTCAGGATTCTCGCCGTGCGGCCTCGCCAGCCGTGGCGCCGTGCGTGCGCGGCGCTTGCTGGCGAAAGAGGTGTATCGAGCGTCAGGTCGGGCGTGACCGTGAAGAGCGGCGGACGGGCCTATCTGCCGCCTCCGGTGCGGCCGTGTTCTGCACCACGCACTCCGAGATGAACCTCGCGAACCGTCGAATATCGCCGCGGGCGCTCGCGTCATTCAGGGCGCTGAAGTATTGCGGCCGCTGATCCAGGCGAATCACCGTCCACGCAAACCCGGCCGTGCACAACGCTGCGTTCATGAGAAAGCGAGCCATGCGCCCGTTGCCATCCATGTAGGGGTGGATGAATACAAAGGCGAAGTGCCCCAGCACCGCCCTGACGGCCGGGCTTTGTTCGTCGCGCAACAGGTCAAAGAGGGCCGGCATCAGATCGCGTACCGCAGCACGCGGTGGCGGCACATGTTCAGCGTTCTTTATGTAGACCTGGTCGTTGCGATAGCCAGCCAGGTCGGCCGCCTTGATGATCCCCACATCCACGCTGGGCGAGAAAAGCTCGCGGTACCAGCGCCCGTGATCCTTGCGAAGGAGCGAGCCGATGTTCGTGTCCGGGTTTTCCAAGCTATGGCGGATGCTGTCCTTGACGGCGTTGTGCGCCTTCCAGTAGCCGTGGGCCGCCATCGCGTTGCGGGCGTCCTTGTCCTGCGCGTGCTCGTCCGGATTCCAGCTCCCATCGGCCACTTTGCGGATCAGATCCTCGGTGACTCGATAGCCTTCGATCGAAAGCGAGTGGTACGCGTCGGTCACGTACCGCTCCTCGATGCGCTGCATCACCGCATCGATCCCGCGGCGCCCGGAGGCAAGTGGCTGCGCCGGCGCGGAAAACTCCGCGAGGACCGCTTCGCGCATTTCGCGCCACATCAGATCCAGCCGATCGACGTACGGGGAGACCTTGCGCAATGGTCCAAGTCCGCTGATCGGCTTGGCAAACGGGTTGATCCCGTCGACCCGATGGCCGATCTCGCGCATGACGGAGACGATCTCATCGGCCAGGTCCGCGCGGTCGCAGGCGCGCAGGGCACCGGCCAATCGGCCAGCGGCGGCAGCCTGCCCCGTCTCGATCAGCACCCGGTTGATGTCGGTCGCATCCTGCAGGGAGCGCAGCGCCACGAGCGCATCCTGCTTTGAGCTCCTGAAAAATGCATCTGGAACGCGGGTCAGCGCGTAGGCAAGGCTGTAGACGCGTACGTGCTGCAGGACTTCGATGTACTGGCGCGGTAGCGGCTCGCGCGTCTTGTAGGTGAAGATCGAGTAGCCAAAGGGCAGCGCCGTGCGGCTGTTGTTGCCCTCTGGCGCGTGAATGACGATTTGCTTCGGCGTGATGTTGCTGCCAGTGTGCAGCTTTACCGAATAGTCCGGATCGACGCACCAGCTTTCGCCGAATCGCTGCTGCGCATACCGCCACACGAATTCGCGCGCATGCGCCATCCAGGCCGTCGTGTCGCCATCCTTGGTGCCGGGCTTGGAGCACAGGTACCAGCCGCCGATGATTGGCTGCAGGAACCCGGCCTCCAGCAAAGCTTCCCGAGTTGGCCGGCGCACATCGTCCGTGCGCAACACCGACTGGTCGCGATCCTGAAGCGACTTCAGTTCGGCAAGGGCCTCGGCGAGGCGCCGTTGGGCGGGGGTGGTGGCCATTCGGTGCGCGTGTCCGCAATCAAAAGCTGCTGCTTCATTGCAATTATATCGTGCTGCGCGTGTGCACTCGAATCGTGCTGGGCATTTGCAATCAAACTCTGCGTGGCCGGCCGCCCGACCGGGCGACCGAGCCATCAGCAGCAGCGGGGCTGATCGCCGCCACCGGCCTTCGGATCTCCGAGGGTGCGTTCGACGTTGGCTTCGCGCCCCTGGGCGCGGTAGATATCCGCTCAGATTGACATAGGCCGAACGTAGAGGGGGTCCAGTGCTTTCGCGTCGGTCGTCAGATTACGCTGAAATTTCAAGCACATACCGGCGTCGCTTGAGGCCGCCCCTCGCAATGCGGTTATTCGATGTGCCTGAGCCGGGCATTGTCGCGGGATGTCCGCTTGCCTAGCATACGCACGCGTTTGAACAATGCGAGGCGGAAAATGGAGCGAGCGATCCTCAGGGCCGTGTTTCTGGGCGCGACGCTGGCCTTGACCGGATGCTGGACCGCGCCGATCGCGAGCGTGCGGCCCAAGGGTGAGCCCCGCCTGATCCAGGGTGGGATCGCAGTCGAGTCGACCAAGGATGCTGCGATCGTGCAGTCCATCGATGCCGGCGCACGCACGATCGTCGTCCAGTATCCCGCGGACGCTACCAGGGCCACCTACAGGGTGGGCCCCAAAGTGTCCGACTTCGACCGGATCAAAGCCGGCGACAAGGTCGAGGCCACGATGGCGCAGGAGCTCACGGTCTACGTACTGAAGAACGGCCAGTTGCCGGTCGCGGGCGGCCC
>JAFAIM010000048.1 GCA_019236735.1 Burkholderiaceae bacterium | reverse complement strand
CGTTTCGGAGCCGAGCGGCTGAACCTGGTGTGTGCCGACGCGCTGAAGATCGACTGGGGCAAAATTTCCCGCGAGGGCGGTGGCCGGCTGCGCCTCGTCGGCAATCTGCCGTATCACATCTGCACGCCATTGCTGTTCGAATGGCTGCCGATCGCGCACGACGTGCTCGATCAGCACCTGATGCTGCAGAAGGAGGTCGTCGATCGGATCGTCGCGCGCCCGGGCGGACGCGACTACGGCAGGCTGTCGGTGATGCTCCAGTTCCGCTACCGCGTCGAGCGTTTGTTCAACGTTGCGCCGGGTTCGTTCGTTCCGGCGCCGAAAGTCCGGTCCTCGGTGATCCGGATGGTGCCGCGCGCGCCGCACGAGCTTGCGCTGACCGATGGCGCGGCGTTCGCGCGCGTTGTCACGGCGGCATTCGGCCAGCGGCGCAAGACGCTGCGCAACGCGCTTGCCGTCGTGATGGACGAGGAGGCGATCCGGCGTGCCGGCGTCGATCCGGGTGCCCGCGCCCAGACGCTCGATGTGGCCGCCTTTGCCAGGCTGGCGATGCAGTTGAAGTCCCCTCTCTCCCGCGGTACGGGAGAGGCCGGGAGTGCGGGCTTGGAAGCAAAGCCATGATCACGCAACACGAGATCCGCTTGGCTTTCGATGCCGATGCGGATTCGATCGCGTCGATGTCGCGCGACTGCATCGAGTACGGATTGGGTTGGTCGTGGCGGCCGTCGCGGGTACGCCGCAGCATCGCGGACGCTGCGACCAACGTCGTCGTTTGTTCGCAGTCGCACGCTCTGGCGGGTTTCGCGATCATGAAGTACGGTGAGGAGGAGGGGCACCTGCTGCTGCTCGCGGTGGACGCGCGCTTGCGCCGGCGCGGCGTCGGCTCGGCGTTGATGGCGTGGCTGGAAGCGACCGCCCGCACCGCCGGCCTCGGTGTGATCCGGCTGGAGACCCGCCGCGGCAACCTGGCGGCGCAGGCGTTTTACGGCCGCTTGGGTTACCACCCGGTCGCGCGCGTGCGCGGGTGGTACGGAGGCGTCGAGGACGGCGTTCGCTTCGCGAAGGATCTGTGGAGGTAAACACCCGCCTTCGTGCTGCCCTCCTTCGCGCTGCCCTCCTCCGCGCTGCGCGCTTCGGAGGGTGAACGCGCTACTGCGGGCAGGCCCTACGGCGTGGACGCCGCAAAGAACGGACCGTTATGCCCGCCAATCGTTTTGCCTTCCAGGCCTGTGTAGACGTTGCGGCCATAGAAGAACGGCAATCCCCAGTCGAACGTGGCGCCTCCGGGACCGATCGCCCCGGCCGGCCCGCCGGCGTTGTTGAAAGCGGCATCCGGCGCGTTCGAGATATCGACAACATTGAAGGTGTACGTGAAACTGGCCGCGTTGGTCGGGGTATCGTACGGCAGCATCGTTGCCTGCAGCGACAGAGGCGAAGTCGGGCAGTACAAGCCTGTCGGTTTGCCACCGCTCATGCACTGGGTGATCGACGCGTCGTTGAAGAACCAGAGGTTCGATCCGCTGTCGATGTAGCTTGCCGGATCCGTCACGCCACCGTACGTGGTCTGGATATCGCCCGCTCGGAAGTTCGCGGTCAGGCCCGGATCCGCAGAAAAGACAACTGCGCTGCCCAGCTGATTGTTGCTCTGCGTGTTGATACCGAAGATCAGGCTTCCGACCGCGGTGCTCAGGCTGCCGCCCGGAAGTGCTTGCAGCTGGATCAGCGTGCCGTTGTTGTCGGTGGCGAACATTCCCACGACGTTTTGCACCTGTGAAGTTGTCGCGATGTTCACCGCTGCGCAGGTGCCGCCGCCGGGACACGTGTAGTAAAAGCCGGTGGGAGGAGGTGTATTGACCTGACAGCCGAGTCCGCAGTCCTGCTGGAACACGCCGATCCCGAGCAGGCCGTTGGCGCCCATGAGCAAAGGGGTATTCAACGTCTTGCCGCCGTTGCTGCAATCGCTCGGCGCAGTGCTCGGAACGGCACTGTCTGCGATCACCTGGATCGGCACCGAGCTGGCCGCCTCGCCGGAGATCTTGACGTCAGCGGTGCGCACCGCGCCCCACGCATAGGCGGAGGATACGAACTGGATGCAGTTGGCGACCGTGTTGGAGCTGAGCTGCACCGCCGGCAGCGACAGCGTCAGCACCGAAGAGAAGATCCGTAATCCCGTGGAGCCGGTGTCGACCCAGACGTGGTCGATCTGCTGACACGTGTTCGAGCCCGGAACGCACACGGTCACCGTCACGTAGGACTGGTTGATCGATCCGCCGACCGTCGGGCCGCCATCGACCGCCATTGCGGTGACGTTGCCGGCTGACGGAGGCGGAGGACTCGGGCTCGACGATGCCGAACTGGATCCGCCGCCACCGCAGCCCGACGCGGCGAGTGCCGCCGCCGATGCGAACAGCGCGAGACGCAGCGAGCGCGAATCGATGCTCATCGGATCTCCTCCGGCGTCACGCCAGCCGGAAGCATCGCCGGCAGGTAGGCCATCCCAAAGAACGCCCGCATGTGTCCGCCGGTGCGAATCACCAGATCCTGTTGCTCGAGGTCGACCCCTCTGCGAAGCCGCCCGATCGCCGTTGCGGCTGCGCTGTAACGGGGAAAGTAGGCGCCGAGCAGCTGTTGCAGCTCGGGAACGCTGGGGCCGTCCCACGCGACCGCGAACACGTTGTTCGCGCTCGTCACGTATTCGCGCACCTGCGCGCCTCCCGGAAGCTGCAGCTCGTGCACGGTGTAGGCCGGTGCTGCCGCACCCGCCGCCGACGCAGCCGACTTCGCGGCGACCGGCCGGACGGCGCTGGCCTGTGCGCGAAGCCGTGCCGCGTCATTTTGGATCGTCGGGGTGCTCTCGCCGAGCGTCGCCGATGCGACGGCCGGTGCCAGTGCTGCCGCCAGCCAGCAGGCAGCCGCCAACAAGCGAGGCGGTGCCGCGCCGCGTTGGAAACATGAATGCTTGTTCATCGCTCCACCGTAATGGCCGGATCGTATCGGGCTTTGAGGAAAGGATTGCGATTGCGTTGCAAATGTCAGCAACAATTTGTTAGCAACAAGTTGTCAGCAACAACGATCAGCAACGATTGTAGGCGTCATAGGGTGCCTGCGATCCGGGTGAGACGAAGCCGACTGGATTACCCGATTTCTGCGCCATTTTCTCAAATGCCCTAGAACGGATAGTCGATTCCAGTGAACACCGCAGCACCCTCTGGGCCAAACCCGACATCGACGTAGCCGACTACGAACGGACTTGCGACACCGCGAACGCCGAGGCCGAAGGCCTTGTGTAGATGCAAGAAAGGATCCTCTCCGTCGCGCGCGAAGACCTTGCCGACCTCGGCGAAGGGCGCCAGTTGCAGGTCCACGCTGCTGCCGAAGGCCTTGAATTGCGCCACCCTCGTTCGCAGCTCCGCACCCGCAGCGAACGAGTCGCGATCGATGAAGCGGTCGTCGCCGAACGCGCGCAGCGGTTGGCGTTCGCCGAGCACGCTGCGGTCTCCGCCGATACTCGACAGCGCCCAAAACGGTGCCCGATCGGCTGACGGCATGTATCGCACCGCCGTGTGAGCCGCCACCGTTAACCAGGGTTCGACGGGCCGATACACGCGCGCTTCGGCTCCAAGGAACGAATACGACACCGAGCCCCAGATGCCGGAGTTCGAATAGCCGGCGATTCCGACCAGCAGCTCACCGTCGCGCGGCACGTTGATCGAATCGCGCGTGTCGTAGCTCACCGTCAGGCGCTGCTGGAACTCTTCCTCGCGGTCCAGTCCCGGCAGCTGCGGAAAGCGCGTCTCGATCGACGGCAGTTGCGGCAGCACCGCCTCGCCCACCTGCACGAAGCCCATCCGCCACAGGTAGGCTGCCTGCCAGCTCCGGGTGATGTTCCAGCCCGCCGAGACCTCCAGGTGCCCCTGGTTGTCGACATAGTTGGTCTGCGCGGCGAGCTGCGATTCGTTTCCCAGGCCGTAGAAGCGGGGCGTGCCGCTGCGGTCGAAATTGGCGTGCAGCGACAAGGTCCAAGCGTCGGTTCGCGCGAGTCCCTCGACATATGTCGCATCGAACTCACGCTCGACATGCTGTTTGCCGCCGCCGACGATGGTCCATTGCGAATCGTCCGACGGGTACGAAAAAATCCGCCCGCGAGCGCCCCAGCCAAAGTACTGGCTGTGGATGATGTCGGGGGCGATGATCCGGCGGATCTTCTCGTTCTCGTCGATGGTCAGCCACACCGGAATCAGGCCGACCGTCACGCCGCCGACCGGCGAAACATCGACCTCCGGTACCGGGATGAAAGGCGCAGTGGACGGATCGAGCCACCGTTTGAACCAGCCAGGCTTGTCGGCTTCGGCGGCTCCAGTGGCCTCGGCGGCTCCGGTATCGGCGCGCGCGCAGGCGCCCAGCGCGAGCAGCAGCAGGGAGCAGGTTCGAAAGGTGCGGCTGCTCGGCACGATGGGGCGCAAGTCTACCGATACAATGCGCGACCGCTCGTGGCGGTGCGGGCAGAGAAACGAACAAATACCGGGAGCAGCGAGTCGATGACAAAACCGTTTGCGATGCGCGTGGGCGAAGCGACCGTCTTCGCCAGAGAGGGGCAGTTCACCGACGCGATGGCTGAGATCGTGATCGGCGCGGTCGACGGGCCGGTGGGACATGCGTTCGCCAACCTGATGGGGCAGACGGCTGGCCACTCGCGAATGTTCGCCGTTCGCGACTGCAATCAAATGGCGCGGCCGCCGACGATGATGGTCCCGAAGGTCACGATCAAGGACTCCAAAACGATCGAACTGCTCGGCAGCGTGGTGCAGGCCGCTACTGCCGACGCGATCGTCGATTGCGTCGCCGACGGCACGATCGCGCGGTCGATCGTCGACGATATCTGCATCATCGACCTGATCTGGCTCGACCCGCAGGCGGTGAAGGACCCGAACCTGGACAGGAGGGATCTGTACCGGACCAACTACGAGGCCACGCGGATGGCGATTTCGCGCGCCCTAAAAGGCGAGCCCAGCGCGGAGGAGCTGATCGCCAACCGCCGGACGATCAAACACGTGATGTTCGACCCGGAAGCCTGAGCGCGCAGCGGCAACGAGACGGGCGGAATGAGCTCACTATGGGGCGGAGTATCCGGGTGACGGTCGAGCGACTTGGGCGCCGAGCCCCCGTGATGGCGAAAGGCGCCCCAGGAGCGAGGCCGCACCCGGGTGCTCCGGCCCACACGCGTCTCACTCCAGGAAGTCGCAGTGCTCGCTGACAAACTGCGCCAGATCCAGCGAGTGCTGCCGCACGAGCTTCTCGGCCAGCTCCGTTTCACGGCGCTCCAGCGCTTCGATAATGCGCATGTGATCGACGATCGAGCGCGCTGCGCGGTCGCTCTGGAAGATCGTCATCTTGCGGATCGCGCGCACGTGGATGAAGATGTTGCGGATCGTATCGGCGATCAGCTTCGATCCGCCCAGCCGGACGATCTCCTGGTGGAATGCGATGTTGGCCTGGGAGTACTCGTCCAGATGTTCGGAAGGCGCCGAATCCCGGAACGCATCGAATAGGCGCCGCAGGCCGGCGATGCCCTCGTCCGAGGCACGCAGCGTTGCCAGACGTGCCGACATGCTTTCCAGCGCTGCCCACATCTGGATCATCTCGACGATCTCGGTCTTGGTCTTGCGGACGATGAAAATGCCTTTGCGCGGCACCGTACGCAGGAAGCCTTCCTGCTCGAGCAGCGTCATCGCCTCGCGCACCGGGGTGCGGCTGACGCCGAGCGCTTCGGTCAACACGCGCTTGTCGAGCTGGACCTCTTCCGGGAAGCTGTAGATGTCGGTGTCCGCGATCGCCTGTTTCAGCATCGCGTACGCCTGATTGCGCAGGCTGTCCGCCGTCTGGACGGGCTGCAGGTACATCGCGAGCGCTTCGCTCGGCGACCGCGACAATGTTGCAAGTTTCGGGTCGATCTCTGCCATCTTTCCGCCTATCGCTCGACCCAAACTCCCCGGATTGCGTACCTTTGCGCCACCTTAGTCACTCCTAAGGCGGATTTACGGGATATTACGTACCACACACAAGCCTATTCAGACCGGGCGGCAGTGTCAACAGGCATTCGGTATCTCAGATGCCAGTGTAGTCGCGTCGCCGGACCCGCCAGCCGGCAGTCGGGCGGTCCGCTGGCGCAGCTTGATCAGCGCTGCTACGAGGTCGATCGCCGGGGTGGCGATCCCGAGCCTGCTGCCGATCTCTTGCACCGCGGTGACGATCGGATCGATCTCCATCGGCCGCCCGCTTTCCAGATCGGCCGGTGCGTGCCAGTAGAACTCCGATGAAGCCGCCGATCGCGCCGGCGCCGAAGATGCAGATTTTCACTCGCGCACTTGCAGGATCACCTTGCCGATATGCAGACTCGCCTCCATTACCCGATGCGCCTCGGCAGCCTCTGCGAGAGGATAGATGCCGAACACCTGTGTGCGCAGGTGGCCGCTCGAGAAGGCGGGCCACACTTCGCGCAGCAGGGCGTCGCGGATTCGGGCTTTCTCTTCGACCGTGCGCGGGCGCATTGTCGAACCGGTGATCGTCAGCCGCTTGAGCATCACCGGCATGAAATCGAATTCGGCTTTGCTGCCTTGCTGAAAGGAGATCAGAACCAAGCGTCCATCCCGCTTCAACGCGCTGACGTCCCGCTGCAGGTAGCTGCCGCCGACCATGTCGAGAACGACGTCCACTCCCTCATTAGCGGTGATCTGCTTGATGCGCGCGACGAAATCCTCCTGGCGGTAGTCGATTGCTGCTTCCGCGCCGAACTGCGTGCAGAAGCGCGCCTTCTGTTCGCTGCCGACGGTGACGTACGGCACCGCCCCGATCAGGCGCGCAAGCTCGATCGCTGCCAGGCCGATGCCGCTGCTGCCGCCGTGGATCAGCACGCGCTCGCCGGCCTTCAGCCGGGCGCTGTCGATCAGGTTGGCCCAGACGGTGAACCAGGTTTCCGGCAGCCCTGCGGCCTGCGCCAATGTCAGGCCGTCAGGGATCGGCAGCGCATGACGCTCGTTCGTCACGCAGTAGTCTGCGTAGCCGCCGCCGGGCACCAAAGCGGTGACTCGATCGCCGACCGTCCATGCGGCTGCTTCGGAGCCGAGCTCGGCGACACGCCCCGCCACTTCCAATCCAAGCACTGGCGAAGCTCCCGGTGGCGGCGGATAGCGGCCGCGCCGCTGCATCAGATCGGGGCCGTTGACCCCGGCGTAGTGGACCTCGATCAGGATTTCACCGGGCCCAGGCTTTGGCCGCGGCGCCTCGACGATCCGCATCGAATCGGCGCTGCCGTCCGGCCCGACCTCGATCTGTCTCATATCGCACGCCTCCAACACAATTTGTATCGGAGCTCCGATGCGAGCGAAGCGATTGCGAGCAACAGATGGTCCTCAGCCCTTGTCCGGCCCCCAGCTTCCGAGCGTGCGGATCTGCTCCGGCGGCAGCAAATCGGACACGTACAGCGGGGCTTGACGCTGTTTTGCTTCGCGGTCGAGCACTCCGGGTGCGACCGCGGCGATCCCGGCGCGCGTGTTCGGATCGGACGCTGCCGCTGCCATTGCTTCGCCGTCGACCCACACGGAACGCCCATCCTCGATCAGCAGATAGATGCGTCCGCTGCGCTGGTCGGCAAAATGGACCTTGTGCAGCCGGCGCACACATTGCAACAGGAACTCGGTGTTGTGCTCGGCCCGTTGCGCGGTTTCGGTCATATCGCCGAACAATTCATCCGGCGAAAGCGCATCGACGTTGACTCTTCGATAGCGAACGACATCGAGCATGCATTTGACGTCGAGGACGAATACTTGCGCATTCCAGCCGAACGCGACCGTGCGCGGCGCCTTGCCCAGTGCGACGCTGTTGTCCAGGAACTCGAAATGGATCTTCTTGTCGGTGCGGCGCGCCCATGTGAGAAACAGGTTCGGCATCCCGGAATACGCCTCGATGCTGTGCGCCAGGATGTCATCGACTGCCTTGTAACGGCCGAATTCGAGTGCGCGCATCCAGGCGCGCTCGACCAAGTCGTCGGGCGGCGTGATCATGAAGAAGAAATAGATCACCTGTCCGAAGCGGCTGAGCAGCTGATCGCTGACGCGCTCGGACTGGAACAGGAAGCTGCCGAAACGGAAGCGGTCCATCAGCAGGTGCGTCATCCGCCCTTGTTCCGCCTTCGCCTGCACGTAGCGATCGAGCTTGTGGTCGACGATCGCCAGTTCCTCGGACGTCAGCATTGCGCCGTAGCGGTAATCGTCTCCCAGCGATCCGTAGTCGAGCAGCTGTTTGCGCCATATATCGGGGCTGATCAGCGCGAAATCGCTCCAGGCCGCGCCGACACGCTCTGCCAGAGCGTGTTGCAGCGGCCGCAGCGTGCTTTTGCCGGATGCCGACGGACCCTTCGTGTTCATCACGACGGCCGGATTGCGCTGCGGCAGCGGCCGGAAACCTCCGCGTCGCACCGCCTCCTGCACATGCTCGTCGATCAGTTGCCCGACCCTTTGCGCGCCCAGCTCGTTGCAGGCCAGGTCGAGCGCGACCGACGCGGCGAGCTCCGATGCGGTGCGCCAGCTTCCCACTTTGCCGTAGATCGCGCGGCTGACTCTGGCGAGCGCGCGGTACGCTGCCGCGTGCGCGTCCCCGGGCGTGCCTGCGCCCGCGGCAGCGTCTGCCTCTTTGTCCCATTCGTCGGCGAGCTGCAGGTAGGACAGGCCGTCGTCGTCCTGCACGGGCGTCGCGCGGCGCCGGGGCCCGCGCAGGAACAGCCCCTTCAAGCCCGCGCGACGATGCAAATCCGGCCGCGCCGGTGTCGATGCTTGAGCCGCGCGCGACAGCGCCTGTTCGACGATCCGATGAAGCTCCCGACGCGACTCGTCGTACACCGCGACGATTCGGTCCATCCCGGGCTGCACGTGCTGCGCCAAAATGGCCGTCACGATCGAGCGGAAGTTGATCCCGAGGTCTTCGTAGCGCGGGCCGTCCGCTACCGACAGGTCCGCAGTCACCCGGATCAGCAGCTCGTGCAGCGCCAGGCGTTCGGGGCGAAAACACACCAGCTCGCTGAAATCCAGTCCGGTCAGATCCCGCAGCTCCCGCACGCGTTCCACGCTGCTGAAGACGTTATCGGAGTGGAAGATCGTCGACAGCGGAAGCAGCCGGCCGGGCAGGCGTGACTGCACGCCGGGATTCCACGGCCCCTCGCCGGCCTGCTCGGCAGCAGCCGCCGCCGCTGCGGCATTGGAGGGGTAGGGGCTGTATGGCACCACGAGACGCCCGTTTTGCGCAGGCGTTAGGCGCGAGGTGATGTCAGCCCGCTTCGCGCAGCGGGCGGTATTCCTGGATTTTGGGCGGATCCTTGCTGAACGCGCCCGCCTCCCTCATCGTCGCGATCTCCGCCTCGGGCAGGCCGAGCACTTCGCGCAGGATCTCCTCCGTATGTTCGCCGAGCAGCGGAGAGCGCTCGATCTGAGCAGGCGAATCGGACAGCTTGATCGGCATTCCCACGTTGAGCCACTGGCCGCGCTGCGGATGGTCGAGCTCGACGACCATCTCGCGCCCACGCACGTGTTCGTCGTTCACGAGATCCTCGGTGCTCATGATCGGACCGCATGGCACATCGATCTCGTTCAGGATTTTCATCAAATCCCACTTCGTGTGATGGCTCGCGAAATCGGTGAGCAACTCCCACATCGTCTGCTGGTTCTTGCGCCGCTCCGAGATCTTGGCGAAACGGGGATCGGTCGCGAGCGCTTCTCCTCCGATGCGTCGCGCCAGGCCATCCCACACGGCCTCCTGCACGACGACATACAAGTAGTCGTTCGGCCCTCCCGGTTTGCAGCGGACCGCGTTGCCGAGCTGTCCGCCTCCGGAGTCGTTGCCGGAACGCGGTGTGAAGGGCATGCCCTGCGTCGACATCGAGTATTCGGCCAAACTTCCGTGTCCAAGGCGCTGGTGGTCACGGAACTTCACCCGGCACAAATTCATTACGCTGTCCATCATCGCTACTTCGACCATCTGTCCTTGGCCAGTTTGCTTGCGCTGATGCAACGCGGCCAGGATGCCGATCACCAAATGCAGGCCAGTGCCGGAATCGCCGATCTGAGATCCGGTGACCAGCGGCGGTCCGTCCATGAAACCCGTGGTCGACATCGAGCCGCCCATGGCCTGCGCGACGTTCTCGTACGCTTTGAAGTCGGCGTACGCGCCCGAGCTTCCGAATCCTTTGATCGACGCCAGGACAATCGCTGGATTGATGTCGTGGATTCGCGACCACGGAAACCCGAGGCGGTCCAGCACACCGGGGCCGAAGTTCTCCATCACCACGTCGCACTTCTTGAGCAGCGCGATGAAGACTTCCTTGCCCATCGGGTTCTTCATATTGACGGTGATCGACCGCTTGTTGCAGTTGAGCATCGTGAAATACAGGCTGTCCGCATTCGGGACGTCGCGCAGCTGCCCGCGCGTCACGTCGCCGGTCGGCGGTTCGAACTTGATGACGTCCGCGCCGAGCCAGGCCATCAGCTGCGAGGCCGTCGGGCCCGCCTGAACGTGGGTCATGTCCAGAATGCGGACATCAGCAAGAGCTTTTGTCATGATGCGCTCGGATGAGGCTCCCCCTCCCCCTCTGGGGAGAGGGGGCTGGGGGGTGAGGGGCCAATCGGGTCTTTTCTCCCTAACTCACTTGTACATCGTTTGGGCCTTCGTTCCCGGCGCGTACTCGCGCGGATCGACCCAGATGTTGATCACAGCGCTGCGGCCGGTCTTCGCTACGGACTCGCGAGCGCGGCGCAGGGCCGGCGCGATCTCACGTGGCTCGCGCACTTCCTCGCCGTAGCCGCCCAGCATTTCGGCGAACTTACCGAATGGAACGTCGCCGAGCAGGTTGCCCACGTTGCCGCGCGCCTCGCCGTACTTCGCAAGCTGACCGTACCGGATCTGGTTCATCGCCGAGTTGTTGCCGATCACCGCGACGTACGGCGCGCCGAATCGGTTGGCTGTCTCCATGTCGAACGCGGTCATTCCAAAGGATCCGTCGCCGTAGTAGCACAGCACCTCTTTGTTCGGATGTACCAGCTTGGCGGCGAGCGCGAATCCCGTTCCCACGCCGAGCGAACCGAGCGCGCCCGGGTCCATCCAGTGGCCGGGTTTGCGGGG
This sequence comes from Burkholderiaceae bacterium, assembly GCA_019236735.1. GTDB lineage: Bacteria > Pseudomonadota > Gammaproteobacteria > Burkholderiales > Burkholderiaceae_F > VBCK01. The sequence continues at coordinate 6,422 of JAFAIM010000048.1, read as the reverse complement.
GCGCACTGCCTGTGCCGAGATGGTGACGACATCTCCACCGTCGCCGATGTAGATCGTGTCGTCGGTGAGGAACTCGTTCAGTTCCCACGCGACCCGGTACGGATGGATCGGGCGGCTGTCGGACTTGAAAAGCGGCATCAGCTTCTCGGTGGCCTGATCCTCGGCGGCGGTGAGCTCCTTCATCCAGGCGCGGCGCGACTCCCTCTTGTCGTTCTGGATGCGCCCGCTGGCGGCGTCGAGCACGGCCCCCAGCACGGCTCCGGGATCGCCGACGATGCCCAACGTGACGTCGCGGTTCTTGCCGACCGTGCGGTAGTCCATGTCGATGTGCACCAGCGCCGGCGCCGAGATGCGTTTGCCGTAGCCCATCCGGAAATCAAACGGGGTGCCAACGATCACCAGCACGTCGGCCTTTGCGAACGCGTGGCTGCGGGTGCGATCGAAGTGGTGCGGATCGCCCGGGGGCAGCAGGCCGCGGCTGGCGCCGTTGAAATAACCGGGAATATCCAGCCCGCGCAACAGCGCAATGGCCTGCTCGTGCCCGCGCGCCGCCCAGACCTGTTGCCCGAACAAGATCGCGGGTCGCTCGGCGCGCACCAGCAGGTCGGCCAGCCGTTCGATGTCTTGCGGGTCACCGAGCGAGCGGGTCGATGCACGGTAATGGCCGGCCTTCGGCAGAACCGCCTTCGACACGTCGATCTCGCGGTCGAGCACATCGCGCGGAATCTCCAGGTACACCGGGCCGTAGGCGCCCGCGAACGCCTCGCGCGCCGCCATCGCGATCATGTCCGCCACTCGCTCGGTGCTCATCACGGTGGAGGCGAACTTGGTGATCGGCCGCATCATGTCCACGTGCGGCAGATCCTGCAGGCCGCCCATCCTCCACTGCACGAGCGCGCTTTGCCCACCGATATGCAGCACCGGGCTTTCGGAGCGGAACGCCGTCGCGATTCCCGTGACCGCATTGGTGCAGCCGGGACCCGCGGTGGTGACCACGCACCCCAGCCGCCCGGTCTGGCGGGCATATCCGTCCGCCGCGTGCGCCGCCACTTGCTCGTGGCGCACGTCGATGATGCGGATCCCCTCGTCGATGCAGCCGTCGTAGATGTCGATAATGTGGCCGCCGCACAAGGTGAAGATCGTGTCGACCCCCTCGGCCTTCAGCGCCTTGGCTACGAGATGTCCTCCGGACACGACGTTTGCATCGCGGGCCTTCTGCTTCAGCGTGTCTTCGGCCGTGGTTGTGCTCGTCGTGCTTGTGGCCCGTCCTTTGGCCGTGCCTGTTGCGACATCCGACATCGAATCCTCCGCCTGGTGAGCTGATCGGCAATGTGGCCAATACCCCCGCCGCCGCACGTCCGCAGCGTCTTGGCGGCGAAGGGCGGGATGTTAACGGGCGCCGGCCACCACTCCGAGGTCAGGTAGCCACTGCCGCGCTACGCCGGCGCTGGCGCCTGCTGGTTGTTCCTCTCGATCTGAGCCCTTCTGAGCGGCTTGAGCACGAAGACGGACATCAGCGCGGCGATGGCGTTCAGCACGGCCGCGATCAGGAACACCTCGTGCCAGGTGCCGGTGGCTTGCTTCAACACGTTGGCCAGCGGCACCAGCAGAGACGCCGTGCCCTTAGCCGTGTACATCAGGCCGGCGTTGGCTGCCGCGTACTTGGCGCCGAACGTGTCGGTCGTGGTCGACGGGAACAGGCTGTAGATCTCGCCCCAGCCGAAGAACACCAGTGCGGTGAGAACCACGAACAGCACCGGATTCTGGCCGAAATAAAAGAGGAACATGATCGTCACCGCTTCGAGGCCGAACGCAATGAACATCGTGTTCTCGCGGCCGATTTGATCCGAGACCCACCCGAAGAAGGGACGCGTCAAGCCGTTCAATATCCGATCGAGCGATAGCGCGAACACCAGCGCCGTCTGCGTTATGCCGATCAGCGTAACCGGCGTCTTGTCGATCCCGAAGTCCTTGGCAATCGGAGCGAGTTGCGCCACCGCCATCAGCCCGCCCGCGGCGACCATCACGAACATCGCGTACATCACCCAGAACACGGGAGTGCCGAGGATCTGCAGCGGTTGGAAATCCAGGCGCGTCTGGATCACAGCCGGTGAAAGCGATGGCTTGGCGGCCGCCTTCGTCGACGGCGTCCCCCCGCGAACTTGCGAGGGAGCCGTCAGCGCGAACGACGCCAGCAGCACGATGATTCCCTGGCCGAGGCCAAAGTACAGGAACGCGCTCTGGTAGCCGCTCGCCTTGATCATCGCCTGGATCGGGGCAACCGTAAAAGCGGAGCCCATCCCGAATCCCGCTGCGGTCAGCCCGGCGGCAAGTCCTCGGCGGTCCGCAAACCATTTCAGTGCGTTGCCGACGCAGGTTCCATAGACTGCACCGGCTCCGATCCCGCTGATCGCGGCGGCGATGTAAAACGACATCAACGAATCGGCCATCGAGTTCCACACCCATCCGATTCCGCACAGGATGCCGCCGATCATCACGACGATCCGCGGCCCGAAACGGTCGACCAAGTAGCCCTCGATCGGTACCAGCCAGGTTTCGAACAGAACGAAGACGGTGAATGAAACCTGGAGCGCTGCCTTGCTCCAGCCGAATTTGTCCGTGATCGGGTTGACGAACAGCGTCCAGCCGTACTGCAGGTTGGCGATCATGCACATGCACAGGATGCCGATGAACAGCTGCAGCCAACGGTACGACGCCGGTCGGGAAATCACCTCTTCGATCGAGTGCGGGCTTGCTGGTGCTTGCATCGGGTTCTCCTCGAATCGTTGTCTCGTCGATGCGTGCCATCCCACGGGCGTGAAGGCCGAGGCGACGTCGGAGCCTAGGTGTCCCTGCGCATCGCACGCGCCACGCTACGTTTTTTGAATGGCTTGTAGGCGGCAGTCCGCCCGGGCGTGCAACTTCGGCCGGACCGCCAGCGCCGATAAGGTATGTGACATATCAGCGGCACGTCAATTACTTTCGATTGTGCGTTGCGAGGTGGGAGAAACCCCAAAAAACCGGAATAACGATGACCCGATTTGTTGACCCGCAACTGATATGCCAGATATCGTACCTGAGCCCGCGGTACTCGATTGCCGGGTGCGGCGGCCGCGACACATGCCATCGACGGTGCCGCGGCCGCTTTCAATGCGAAAAAAGACATCAAGGAGGATCCGATGAAAGTGCGTTCTCCGCTTGTGATCGCGGGCGCGGTCGCTATTGCGCTCGCCGGGGCTGCGCGCGCCGACGAAGCGAGCGACTTGAAAGCCAAGCTGCAGGAGATGCAGCAACAGATGGATCAGATGAAGCAGCAACTCGAAACGCTGCAGAAGAAGCAGGAAGAGCAGGCCAAGGCTGCGCCGGCAGCGCCGCCCGCGGCGAAACCGGAGGGTGCGGCGGCGGATAAGTGGTCGGCGATGGAGAAGTTGTTCGACAAGATTATGAAGGGGTTCTACGGCACGATCGACGTGTCCGGCGACTATGTGACCAAGGGGATGGGCGATAAGGCGGCCGGGATGGGATTCGGCTGGGTGCAAACCGGAGGCAATTCGCAGGCGGACGTAGGAAAGGGCCACTTCACCCCGAATACCGCGATCAAGACGACCACGGTCAACCCAGGGACTGGCGAAACCACGATACATCCGGTTGGCAACGTCGGCTGGCTGCCCGGGATATCAACCAACAAATCTGGCATCGGCTACCGCGGCGACCACACGCTTCCGTGGAAAGACAGCAAGCTCATCTACCAGATCGAAGGCAATTTCTCGGTCTCGTCCTCTCCGGGTCTGAGCACTAGTTACACGTCACAGTCCAACGTAACGAAAGCCGCGCTCGGCTTCGGCAATACGTGGCTCGGCGTACAAACAAAGGAATACGGCACTTTCAAGGCAGGTACCACGTACGCACCCTATAAGACTTCGACCGACCGCATGAACCCGTTCTCCGGGACGCTCGGCGACTATGCCGTCGTAATGGGCAACAGCGGAGGCGACAACCGCGTCGAGTTCGGCACGCGGCTGGAGCATGCACTCTGGTACGAGTCGCCGAAGATGTTCGGCGGCTTCAGCTTCGACTTCCTGGTGTCGCCAGGCCAGAACCGGACCTACGACGCGATCGTGCAATCGTCCGGGTCGCCGGATTGCAACGGGGGCAACATGCCTGGGAGCGGCAATCTGCCCCTGGGCTGCGACGACGGCGGCTTCACCAGCTCCTGGAGCCTGGATCTGAAGTACGAGACCAAGAACCTCTATCTGACAGCCGCGTACGAACGGCACAACGACGTGAACCGCAACAGCGATGGCATCGGGTCGAACAACCCGATCTACGGCTACTACTACGCCCTGGCTGCCGGCCCCGCCAATCCCGCCACGGGCGTCTCGCCCGACAACGGCCCCAATCCGTTGAGGTTGGATATGTCACCGTATCTGTTCTCGCCCGCCAATAACACAGGAATCCTGATCTCCTGCGGCAACGGTAGCTTCTCCTGCAATCCCCTCGGCGCCTACACGACGGACGTCGGGCCGGAGACGGCAGCCAAGTTCGGCGCCCAGTACGTCTTTGATTTCGGCCTGTCGGTCGCGGGAATCTATGAGATCTTGCATCGCGATATTCCGTCCTACCTCGAGTTCCAGAACGAGCGCAGCCGCAACGGCTACTGGTTCACGGCCACGCAGCCGATCGGCGAATCGATGGAATTCAGCTTCGGATACGCCCACGCGGGCCAGACTCCGGGCGATCCGGGCGGGCAGCACAACTTCGACCCGTTCGCGCCGACCGACAGCGCGGACATGTACACAATTTTGTTCAAGCAGAAGATCGACAAGCAGGTGTTCTGGTACGTCAATGCGGCCGAGACGCTCAATCACGGCAACGTGCACTATGACCTGGGTGCTGGCGGCCGCGGCTTCCCGACCGACTGCCACGATGGCACCCATACACCGGTGATCGATTACTCGAGCGCGGGTCCGACGACCTGGGGTGGTTGCAAGCTCAAGGGGGTTTCGGTCGGGATCGACTACAAGTTCTAACTCCCAAGCCACCTACAGGGTGATGTCAGGGCGGAGCAATGCTCCGCCCTGATGCGAGGCGCCTCACCGATGAGGCATCCAATCGTCAATCTCGATCTGGTCGACGACGCTTCGCACCCCCGACACGCTTCGCACATCGCGCGAGGCGGCGCGCGCTTGTTCGGCGGAAGTGACAAACCCCGTTAGCCAGACGACGCCGTTCTTCGCGTCCACACCAATGTGCGCCGCGTACAGGTTCGTATCGGCACGCAAGGCGTCATGCACCTGATCGGCCAGTGATTGGTCTGCGGCCCGCTCTTGCTCGGTGCGGCGGTCCGTGGAGCAGGCGAGAATCCCGATGGCCAGTGCCAGCTCAATCGCCGCGCGCGCGGCGCCCGACCCCCAGTAAGCCCTGAGCTGGAGGCTTCGATTTGGGTTCGGACTCGTCATACGGTTCAGCGGCGGTCGCCAAAGCGACCGAAATCCATGATTTCGAGCTCGTCGTCGACGCGTCGTACCCCAGCTACGCCTGCGGCGATTCGCACGGCGCCTCGCAGTTCGGAGCCGGCCCCGACTTTTCCTGATAGACGGACTATGCCACGCCTGGCCTCGACCTCGATGTGATCGGCGTCGAGATACCGATCATCGAGCAGCGCCAGCACTACTTTCTCGGTGAGTGCACGGTCGGCGGCACGCTCCTGTTCGGTCCGGCTATCCGGAGTCGAACAGGCAACAAGTCCGAGCACGATTGCAGCGCGCAACGCCCAGCGTGTCATTGGCCGTACCCGTCCGGCTCGCAAGTGTCGAGTTCGTCGACCACGCGCCTGGCGCCGACAACTCGATTCACGCTCCGCAGCGCTGCCAGCAAATCCCCGCTGTCGCCGACCAAGCCCTCGAGGTGCACGACGCCATCGTTGGTCGTGACGGTGATTCTCGAAGCGTCCAGATAGCGATTCGAGTCCAGGGCGGTTTCCACGCGCCTCGTCACCTCCTCATCCGTCATGAGGCTTTTCCCCGTTATTACTACGCGCTCTTCGTCTGCTGCGGCCGGCATTGCCCAATACGACGGCGCCGCGAGTGCGGCGGCGAGGAGCGCACCGAATGGCCGAAGAGCGTTTGCGGAACGGGACACGATTGGACGGCCAAGTTCGGGGCCAGGCCGAATCGTAATCGTTCGACTCATATGGCAAAAGCGAAATCGGGCTTCTTGCGAAAGCCGCCTCCGGCTAGACTGTGGCGCGTAGGGCGACTGCAATGGGGAGGGCTCGTGCGAATCGTCATCATCGGCCAGCAGGATTTCGGCAAGGCGGTGCTGGAGTCCTTTGTCGCGCGCGGCGACGCGGTTGCCGCCGTGTTCTGCGCCCCTGAAAAGGAGGGTGCAAAGGCGGATGCGCTGAAAACCGCGGCGCAGGA
>JAFAIM010000008.1 GCA_019236735.1 Burkholderiaceae bacterium | reverse complement strand
GGTCGGCGCCCGCTCGCTGCGGCTGGTCGAGTCGCTCGGCCACGCATCGAGCTTCTTCCGCGATCTGGTGCGTCACACTCCCGCGGCGCTGCGGCGGTTCGACCTTTCGATGGCCCAGATCTATGCGATCGGCAATCTGTCGCTCGTGATCATCGTGATGTCGGGCGCGGCGGTCGGCGGGGTGTTGGCACTACAAGCGTACTACGCCCTCGACCGCTATGGCGCAGCCGAGTCGGTTGGGCTGCTGGTGGCGCTGTCGCTGCTGCGCGAGCTCGGGCCGGTGCTGACGGCGCTCCTGTACGCAGGGCGCGCGGGAACGTCGCTGACGGCCGAGATCGGCCTGATGAAGGCCGGCGAGCAGTTGGCGGCGATGGAGATGATGGCGGTCGATCCCCGCAGTCGCGTGCTGGCGCCGCGCTTCGTCGCCGGAATTCTCTCGATGCCGCTTCTGAGCGCCATTTTCTCAGCGGTCGGCGTCACCGCTGCCTATGCGATCGCGGTCAAGCTGATCGGGATCGACTCGGCTGCGTTCTGGTCCCAGATGCAGGATGGCGTGGACGTCTTCAAGGACGTCGGCAACGGAGTGGTCAAGACGGTGATGTTCGGGATTGCGTCGACGTTCGTCGCGTTGTACATGGGTTATGAGTCCGAGGCCACGCCCGAGGGCGTGGCGAAGGCCACCACCCGCACGGTGGTGATTTCGTCGGTAACGGTGCTGATCCTGGATTTTCTTCTGACCTCGCTGATGTTCAGCACAAGGCCGTAGCGCGGAGCGAAGAATGGAAAAAAGAAACTTGGAGATGCTGGTCGGATTCTTTGTGCTGCTGGGCGCGGCAGCTCTCGTATTTCTGTCGTTGAAAGCGGCCAACCTGGCCAGTTTCTCGTTCGACTCCACCTATTCGCTGACGGCGCGCTTCGACAATGTCGGGGGCTTGAAGATTCGCGCGCCTGTGAAAAGCGCCGGCGTCACTATCGGGCGGATCTCGAAAATTGCTTTCGATGACAAGACGTTCCAGGGGCTCGTGACGCTGGAGGTCGACCGCCGCTACCAGTTCCCGGCCGACACATCCGCCAAGATCCTGACCTCGGGGCTGCTCGGCGACCAATACATTGGGCTGGAACCGGGAGCCGACGACAAGAACTTGAACCCCGGCGACACGATCAAACTTACGCAATCGGCAGTGGTGCTGGAGAACTTGATCGGCCAGATGCTGTACAGCAAGGCGGCCGAAGGCAAGCCAAAGGATGCCGCGAAGTGACGAGCGATCGGGAAGACCTTATACCGCCGCGGGCACGCGTTGCTGCGGCTGCCGCAACGGCGCTGCTGCTGGCGGCTTGCGCGACGGTTCCGCCCGATGCGGGCAAGGACCCGCGTGATCCGTTCGAGCGCGTCAATCGGCAGACCGACGCGTTCAACGAGCGCCTCGACCGGTATCTGCTCAAACCGCTGGCGCAAGGCTACAAGTATGTGTTCCCGTCGGGGATCCGCCAATGCATCAGCAACGGGTTCGACAACGTTCTCGAGATCCGCAATTCGGTCAACGACATCCTGCAGGCCAAGCCGGTTGGCGCCGCCACCGACACCGGACGGCTGGTGATCAACTCGACGCTTGGCATCGCCGGCTGCATGGACATCGCGACGCGTATGGGTTTGGAGCGGCGTCAGCAGGATTTCGGCCTAACGCTGGCCCGGTGGGGAATAAAGACCGGCCCATATATCGTGCTGCCGCTGTTCGGGCCGAGCGACGTTCGCGACGGAATCGGGCGAGTGCCCGACGCCTATACCTCGCCGTTCGCCTACGTCCAGCTCGTTCCGGTCGTCTACCGCAACTCGCTGCTCGGTGTCTCCGTGATCGATACCCGCGCGACGCTGCTGGATACGACGAAGCTGATCGACGAAATGGCGCTCGACCGCTACCGATACACGCGCGACGCCTATCTGCAGCGGCGCCGCAGCCTGGAGTATGAGGGCAACCCGCCGCCTCCGAAGCTGGAGGATGAAGACATAGGAGACTCAGGGTCTTCTTCGCCGGCGCCCGCTCAACCCGCTCCCGCCGATCAGTCGGCACCGGTGCCCGCTCAACCGGCGCCCGTCGATCAGCGTTAAAGTGTTAGCGACACGTTTGTTTCGTTTTCGAGAGATCTCGGAGGTGGATGTCGTGGAGTTCCTGACGATAAGGTGGGTTCGCCGCGCGGCCAGGTGCGATGCGCCCCCGGGTGCGCGCTTTTTCGTCCTGATGGCCGCCGCACTATTCGCCGGCACCCCGCTGCTGGCAGCGGCTCAGGCGCCGCGCGCGGACATGGCGCCCGACGCGCTGGTCGAAACGGTGTCGACCGACGTGTTGAACAACATCAGGGCCGACCCGGCGCTGCGCAGCGGGGATTTCGGCAAGTTGCAAAAATTGATCGACGACAAGGTCGCTCCCTACGTGGACTTTGAGAAAATGACGCGCCTTTCGGTCGGCCCGGGGTGGCGCGGCGCCAGCCCAGAGCAGCGCGAGAAGCTGAAGGACGAGTTCCGCACGTACGTCGTGCGCACCTACAGCGGAGCACTTTCCAGGGTGACCGACCACGTGGTGAAGATGCGGCCGTTCAAAGGCGAGCCGAATGCCACCGATGCCTTCGTGCGTACGCTGGTCGCCCCCTCCAACGGCGATCCAATCCAGCTCGATTACCGCATGGAGAAGACTCCCGCCGGGTGGAAGATCTACGATGTGACGATCCTGGGTGTGTCAATGGTCGAGACCTTCCGCAATTCGTTCGCCAGCGAAGTGAGCCAGCACGGCATCGACGGCCTGATCAAGGCGCTGGCCGATCGCAACCGGCAACTCGCTGCAGGGAACAAGTCTTGAGAGTCGACACCGACCGGATCGTGAACACCAACGCGACGGCGCTGCTGCAGCGGGGGGAGGCGGCGATCCGCGAAGGCGACTCGCATTTTGACCTGTCGAACGTGCAGCGCTGCGACTCTTCGGCGGTGGCGCTGCTGCTCGCGTGGGAGCGCGCCGCACGCGAGCGCGGGGTACGCCTGGAGTTTGCGGGCGTCCCGGCCAGCCTGCGCAGCCTTGCCAAGCTGTACGGAGTGGATGTCCTGATCCCCACGGACGGCACCCGCTAAGCGGCTTTGCCGCCGCTCGCCGCGTCCACGGCCCCAACTGCTACGCTTTGCAGCCGGGTCGTGTCCGCCCGCTCTGCTGCGATGTCCATCCCTGCGATCGAAGCCCACAATCTGGTGAAGCGCTACGCCCGCGTCACTGCGCTGGGCGGCGTCAGCTTGCGGATCGAGCCGGGAGAGTTCTTCGGACTGCTCGGCCCCAACGGTGCCGGCAAGACAACCTTGATCTCGATCGTTGCCGGGCTCACTCGCGCCACCTCCGGACGGGTTGCCGTGAACGGCCACGACGTGCAGTCCGACTATCGGATGGCGCGCCGCTGCCTCGGTGTGGTTCCGCAGGAGCTGGTGTTCGACCCGTTTTTTTCGGTCCGCGAGACCTTGCGAATTCAGTCCGGCTACTTCGGATTGCGGCGAAACGACGACTGGATCGACGAGGTGATGGCCAACCTCGACCTGACTGCCAAGGCCGACGCCAACATGCGTTCGCTTTCGGGGGGAATGAAGCGGCGCGTACTGGTCGCGCAGGCGCTGGTGCACCGGCCGCCGGTGATCGTTCTCGACGAGCCAACCGCCGGCGTGGATGTGGAATTGCGGCAGGGACTGTGGCAGTTTGTGCGGCGATTGAATCGCGACGGCCACACGATCGTGCTGACGACGCATTACCTGGAAGAGGCGCAGCAGATGTGCAGCCGCATCGCGATGCTCAAGGCGGGCCAGATCGTCGCAATGGCGCCGACGCGCGAGCTGTTGGCGCGCCTGGCCGGCGTGCAGCTGTCCTTGAAACTGGGCGGTCCACTGCCACCGCTGCTGACGCCTCACTTGGTCGAGCAATCGGACGACCGGGTCGTATTGAAGGTGGCGCACCCTGCGGACGTCGAATCGGTGCTGGTCGCATGTCGCGAGGCCGGCTGCCCGATCGAGGACATCGAGGTGGGGCACGCTGATTTAGAGGACGTGTTCCTGCAGGTGATGTCCGCATGAGGACCTAACTCATGAGGGTCGAGCACGACGCCCTTGCGCACGCGGCCCGGATCGCCGCGCTGCCGACGCCGGCGGAACTGACGGCGTCATGGGTAGGGTTTCGCACGCTGCTGTACAAGGAGGTGCTGCGTTTCTGGAAGGTCGCATTCCAGACGATCGCCGCGCCGGTGCTGACCGGCGTGCTCTACCTGCTTGTGTTCGGCCACGTGCTCGACCAGCGGGTCGAGGTGTTCCCGGGGGTGCGCTACAGCGCCTTCCTGGTTCCAGGCTTGGTGATGATGTCGCTGCTGCAGAACGCATTCGCCAATTCGTCTTCGTCTCTGATCCAGTCCAAGATCATGGGCAACCTGGTGTTCGTGCTGCTGCCGCCGCTGTCGCACCTGGAGTTCTTCGCCGCCTACATGCTCTCGTCGGTGCTGCGCGCGGTCGTGGTTGGCCTCGGCGTTTTCGCGGTGACGGCCTGGATCGCGTTGCCGCCGGTGCAGGCCCCACTCTGGATCATCGTGTTCGGCCTGCTCGGTGCGGCGCTGCTGGGTGTGCTCGGCATCATCGCCGGCATCGTGTCGGACAAGTTCGACCAGCTTGCGGCGTTTCAGAACTTCATCATCATGCCGGCGACGTTCCTGTCGGGCGTCTTTTACTCGGTGCACAGCCTGTCGCCGTTCTGGCGAGCGCTGTCGCGCCTAAATCCGTTCTTCTACATGATCGACGGCTTTCGCTACGGCTTTTTCGCGCACGCGGACGTCGATCCGTGGGAGAGCCTGGCGGTAGTGACGGCAGCGCTTCTGCTGGCGGCCGTGATCGCGGTGCGGATGCTGGCGCGCGGGTACAAGCTGCGAGGCTGAAGGTTCAGCGTCCGCCAGTGCTGCACCGACCGAAACAGCGAACTACCGATGCTCGCCAATGATCCGAGCGCAATCCTCGATTCTCAGACAGCGGCAGTGGAAGCTGGATTCCAGCAGCATCTTCATGCGGCGCAGCTGCTTCGCTTGTGCTTCGATCTGCGTCAGTTTGCGTCTGGCGAGCGTTCGCCAGCGCTTCGCCGGTGACGTGGTGGCG
>JAFAIM010000002.1 GCA_019236735.1 Burkholderiaceae bacterium | reverse complement strand
GTGCTGGTGCTCCTGAAGGTGTGGCAGCCTGCTCAGGTGCTCGGCTACGGCGGCAAGCCGATCGCAGGCGCGGGCGCCAACGCGACGAGCACGAAGGAGCACGGTCTTTCGATCGGCGACATCATTCAAGCCTGGATGCCGATCGCCGTGCTGCTTGGGGTGGTGATCGCGTGGACCGGGCCATGGTCGAAACTTCCGGGCAAAGTTTGGATGCACTGGGACGTTGCGGCGGCCTCCTCGATCACCCAGGGTGTAACCATCAAAGCGGCTTTCGACTTCAAGCCCTACGTCGGCGGTACTGCCATTTTGGCCTCATGGATTGTGGTCGCGCTGTTGTTGCGTATCAGCGGCGCGCAGCTCGTCGAGATTTTCAAGAAGACCTGGTCGCAGATGTGGGGCGCGCTGCTGGTGGGAGTGTTCATCTTCGGCCTCGCTTATGTCTACAACTTCTCCGGGATGGCGGCGTCGCTCGCAAAGGCGTTTGCTGAGCTCGGTCCGGCCTTCATCGTGGTGGCACCGATCCTGGGGTTCATCGGCGTGGCGCTGTCGGGCAGCAACACGTCGACCAACGCGATGTTCGGCAAGTTCCAGGCGCTGGTGGGGCAGATCCTGAACTTTCCGCCTCTGCTGCTGCCGACGGTGAACTCGGTCGGCGCAGAGATCGGCAAGCCGGTAGCACCGCAGACAGCGAGCGTTGGCGTATCCACCACGCGCTTCGTGCGCAACGAAGGCGAGGTGATCCGCCACAACTTCGGTTGGTGCCTGGCGGTGCTCGTCTACCTGATCCTGATCAGCGTGGCGTGCTATCTGTTCTTCCCAGATATCATGAGACTTCCGGCGCCGCCGGCGAGCTGAATTGGAAAGCGGGCAGCGCTGGGCGGGCCCGTCCGGGCTCGGCCGCCGCCGATAAGATCGTTTGGGGTCAACTCGGAACAACATGCTTCAGGGACGCTGTCTGTGCGGCGCCGTGCGTTTTGCGGCCACCGGCGAGCCGCTCTGGGTTGCACATTGCCATTGCGAAAGCTGCCGGCGCGCAACGAGCGCCCCGATGGCAACGTACGTGGGCTTTGCCGCATCACAGGTGGCGTGGAGCGGTGAGGCGCCGGAGATCTTCCGCTCCTCTCCCGGGGTGCAACGGTCATTTTGCCGGCGCTGCGGATCGCCGATGAGCTATGCCAGCGAAGGCTCGCCCGGCGAGATCCACCTTTTTGCCGCCAGCTTCGAGCGGCCCGAAACGCTTGCCCCGAGCGTGCACGTGTTCGCTGGTGAACAGCTTCCGTGGCTGCAAATGGCCGACGGCCTGCCACGGTTCGCCAAGCTATCGAAGGACGAGCCGCCGCTCGTGTGACTCGCGACGGCCGCATGAACTTGGGGGTCGGCGTTGGATCGAATACAAATGTGATACAGTGCGCTCATGCCCACGACGGTCCGCATCGATGACGACCTGAAGGCTCGAGTGGCGGCCGCGGCCGAGCGCGCCGGAAAGACGCCGCACGGCTTCATCGTCGATGCGATCGCGCACGCCGCCGAGCAGTCGGAGCTCGAAGCGGACTTTCACCGGACCGCCGCGCGGCGCTTGGCCAAGATCCTGGCCACCGGTAAGGGTGTGCCGCTGGACGAGGCTCGCGACTACCTGGTCGCCCGGGCGCGCGGAGGGAAGCCTCGGCGGCCAAAGCCCCGCAAGCTGACTCGCTGATGGCGCGGGTTATCCTGCAAGAGGAGGTTCTCGACGACTTTGACCGCTTCCTGGACCACCTAATGGAGCACGGCGTCGAGGATCCCGCCGAGCGCATTGGCGAGATCACCGATGCTTTGCGCGTCCTTGAGACCAGCCCATTCATCGGGCGTCCGACGGGTGACGGACTTCGTGAGCTGGTAATTGGAACCGGCGCCCGAGGCTACGTCGCGTTGTACGAGTACGACCCGGAGCACGACGCGGTGTTCGTCCTGGCCGTCCGCAGCCAGAAGGAAGCGGGCTACAAGCGCCTTTGATGTGCCTGAGTGGCTAAGAGCCCCTGCACCGCTCCAGCTAGGCCGCTGCCTCGATCAGCGGCGCCGGGCCTGGCGACTGGTCGCGAAGGATCGCCACCAAAACGCGAACATCCTTTTGCCCATGCTCCAAAGAAGACGTTCGACCGTGATCACTATTGCCAGGGCAACTGACCCTGCAAACACCAACCACCACTTCAGATGGGCCAGCATTCGGATATAGGCCCCCGTTTCACTAAAGCTGGACCACTCGTCTGCGATCCGCCCGTCCACGATCCGCCAAATGGTGATGCCGCGAGTTGCCCGAGTTCCTGCGTTGGCTATTAAGACGGATAGCCGCGCCCCAGATGAGGCCCGGGATACGCCTGCTCTTCGAGTTATACGCGCTGGCGCTCAGAAATCCGCGCGAGTACCCCGGCGTTCTCGAAGATCCGCTCGCCTATTGGCAGAAGCTCTTGCAGAAGACCGACATTTCAGCGAAGCCGAACGCGTTCGAGGCGACACTACTGCTGGCAGCAACGCGTGGCCTCCTGTTGGACCTCTGCGCAACGGGAGATCGTTCTCGTGTCGAACGGGCCATGGAACTACTGGCTGAGTTTGTCGAATGGCGGGCCGCCTCGTCGAAAAGCAACGGAATGAGCGGAATGTCAAGATATCCTTGACACAGGTTCGACGTTGAGAGTACTTTGCCAGGGTAGTCTTGATATCGCTCGAGGTGAGCCATGAATCTTGGCCAGAGACGCCGCTCCCTGCGCTGCTCGTTCTGTGGAAAGACGGACGCTCAGGTTTCGAAACTCATCGCGGGCCCCAAAGTGCACATATGCGACGTCTGCGTGGGGATCTGCAACAAGATACTGGAGGCGACACCTTCCTCGTTCTTGGGGTGGGACGCAATGGCCGATGAACAGTTGCTCGGTGCCCTTCGGCCATGCCTTGCAACCGTGGATGCAACGCGCCAAGTGCTGCAGACACAGATCGACACGCTTCGGGAGCGCGGTGTTAGCTGGGCCGCGATTGGCGAATCGCTAGGCGTTTCAAGGCAGGCGGCGTGGGAACGGTTTTCATAATACGACTTGAGAATCAGCGGCGGTCCGCCGCTCGACTAACGGACTCGTGAGCAAGCGCTACGCCACAGATCCCTGACGATTCCGGACAAATCCCGGGCGAATCCAGGTCCGTCGACGAGCGCGGAACAGTTCAGGCGCGTGCGCAGGCTTGATCGCAACTCGGAGAGCTCGGCAAATGCGCTCGCCTTCTGGACTGCAAGCTCGACGTACGAGCTGTCGTCATACGCGATCCAATCGGCCATTTTCATGGTCCTGAGGTGCGCGCACGAGTGCCTCGAGGCGAGGCGCTTGCCGGGCGCCGTGATGACCGGTACGCCCATGTACAGCGCCTCCAGCGTCGTCAGTCCCCCCGAGTACGGAAAGGAATCCAGCGCAATGTCGATCTCCCGGTAAGCCGCCAGCATGCCAAGGGGGTCGCGCGAACCGGGGCGGAAATCGATTCGAGAAGGAGCGATCCCTTGCTGCTCGAAGGACCGCGCGAACCGATCGATGGTGTCGCGGCAGGCGAACTCCCGTGCATTCAACATCAGCCTCGCCGTCGGCAGCGCTTTCAGGATCGCGGCCCAGCGCGAGAGCGTGGTTTGCGAAACCTTGTACGCCGAGTTGAACGAGCCAAACGTCACGAAGCCGTTACGCACGACCGGACCTTCGGTGACCTCTGGGGCACCCTGCAGCGGCAGGTAACGGTAGCGATTGTCTGTCACGTGGCGGATCGGCTCGGCATAGCTCGGCTGATCCATTCGCGGCAGGTGCCAGGCGTCTGCGATGATCGCGTCGAAGGTCGACAGCCCGGTCGTCCCTGCAAGGTTCAACCATGCCAGTTGCACCGGTGCCGGCTTGCGACGGAAGATCCCGAGGCGGCCGCCCAGCGTGTGGCCATTGAGATCGACCAGGACGTCGATGCGATCCTCGATGATCCGCGCCGCAGCCAAGTCATCGTCGAGCGAGTAGATGTCGACCCAATACGCCGCTGTCCGGCGGAATCGCGATGTCCACTCGTCGCACTGCGCGCTGTTGGAGTACAGCGAGACGGTCCAGTCTTCGGGCCAATGCTCGAACAACGGCAGTGCGAGAAGCGGCGTCGAGCATTGGCGGAAGTCACCCGACACGAACCCCACCTTTAGCGCGCGCCCCGAGTCGAAGTCCAGCCGCGGCCAGCAGGTTCGGCCCATCACCCCACCGTCGTACTCGCTGACCCAACACCTCGTTTCTTCGAGAATCTCGGCTTCATCGAGCGTGTCGCAGTACTGCATCGCCACCAGCAGTCGCGAATGAATTTCGGCATCGCGTTGGAGTTCCAGCAGACCCCGGTAGGACTCCATCGCTCCGACGGGATCACCCAGGGCAACATGAATGTCGGCCTTCAGTTCCCACGCGTGCTCCGGCTTGCCCGGAAGAGCGGTCGAACGTTCTGCCGAGACCAACGCATCGGAGAGCCTGCCTTGGTTGTACAAAGCAAGGGCAAGGCATAGATGCCCGTTTCCATCGGCGGGGTACCGTCCGACATATACCCGCGCCTGAGCTTCCGCCTCCGCTGGTCGGCCGACCGCAGTCCGAAGCGTCTCGATCAAGGACAACCGCGCCGGAGGGTAATCCGGCTGCTTCTCGACGGTTCGGTGCAGTAGCCTGACCGCTTCGTCCAAAGTCTGCGTCGACTGCCGCAGAAGCCTCGCCAGATTGACCGCGAGTGCGGCGTGATCCGGGAAGATCTCGAGTCCGGCGCGGTAGATCCGTTCCGCCTGCGCAGGCTCGCCTTTTGCCTCGTGCTGGTACGCCGCGATCAGGTGCGCCTCGGCGTCGGCTCTTTCGTTGACAGCCAACGGCGCGATGGCGCGGCGCGAATCCCGATTGCTTGCCAGCTTAGCCATAGCGCGAAGCGAACCACGTGATGAATTCGCACAGTTGCGTAACCGCAGCCTCGGGGACCGCGTTGTACAGGGAAACGCGAATCCCCCCGATCGACCGGTGCCCCTCGAGCCCGGTGAACCCGGCGCGGCCGGCCTCATTCAGGAAATGCTCGTCGAGACGTTGCTCCCGAAACCGGAAGCTCGCGTTCATTGCCGACCGGAATGGCTGCCTTGCGTGCAGCTGGACCAGTTCGCCGAGGCGGTCCAGCGTCGCATACAGGCGTTGCGCCTTCGATTCATTCCGGCGTTCGATCTGTTCGATCCCGCCGACCCGATCGCGCAGCCAGCGCGTGACCAGCGTCAGAACGTAGATCCCGAAGACCGGAGGCGTGTTGTAGTTCGACCCACATCGAACGTGCGTTCGGTAGTCAAGCATCGGCGGCAACCCATCGGGTGCCCCCTCGAGAAGGTCCTCTTGGATCACGCACATCGTGACCCCGGCTGGCCCGAGGTTCTTCTGCGCATGGGCGTACACCATCGCATGCTCGCGGAAGTCGACCGGCCGCGAGAACAGATCCGACGACATGTCGGCAATCAGCGCGACGCCAGCGTGCGGTGCCCGCTTGAACTGCAGTCCCTCGACGGTTTCGTTGGAAACGTAGTGCAGATACGGTGCCGCCGGATCGAAAGTCAGGTCGCCGGTCGCCGGCAGCGAGCGATATCCGTCGCCGGCACCGTTCCAGGCTTCGTGCAGCTTGCGGGCGAAATTGGCCTCCTCGAAGGCCTTCGCGCTCCAGTATCCGGACTGAATGTAAGCGGGGTTGGGCCCGCCGACGGGCGCGAAGTTCATCGGGATCATCGAGAACTGCAGGCTGCTTCCTCCCTGCAGGAAAACGATCCGGTGCGAGGGCGGAACTGCCAGAAGCTCGCGTGCGTTCCGATGCGCTTCCTCCAACAGCCCCTCGAACCAGGCGCTGCGGTGGCTCATTCCCAGCACGGATAGGCCTGTCTCGGGCAGAGCAAAAATCGCCTCTTGCGCCTGGCGCAAGACGTCCTCGGGAAGGGCGCCGGGACCGGCCGAAAAGTTCAAGGCGTTGCCGGACAAGGCAGCATGTGGAGCGGTGGCCCACTCGGCTGTGCGAGGCGCCGCAGGCGAAGGCGCAGGCTGCGTGGCGCGCCGCAGAAGCATCTCCCGCATCGCGCTGTCGATGCGTTCCACGGCAGCGCGCCGGTAGTCCCAGCGAGGATCGGGATCCGGCACAGGCACGATCATGGTGGCGTTGGCCTCGAATACGACCACCTCGCCGGCAGTGTTCAGCGAGAAGTCGATCCCCGCGTAGTCGAGTCCCAGGTGTTCGGCGATACGGTGCAAGGCCTGCACTGCGGGTTGCCCCAGCACGGATCCCATGTCCTGCAGGAATTGAGCATCCTCGCGCCGATGCGCGTCGCTTTCCGCCATGTCCGCACTGAAGTAATGCACCTTCCAATGGCGGGAGATCGCCGCGTGCAGCGGATACAGCTTCCCATCGACGATCATGACCCGGTACTTGCGAACCTTGCCGTCCGCCTCGCGCAGATCCAGGAACTGCATTGCGATCAATTCGTTTCCCGGAAGTGCGGCGAGTTCGGCCGTCAGCGCTTGCCTGGTGTCGACTTGAACGAAGTGCTCACCAGTGTGGTAACCGGGCGAACGCAGCAGGATCGGGAACTCGAGGCCGCGACTGGCCAAGATCGACTCGATGTCGTGCGCTGCCAAGTCCTCGCGCGCCAGCGTACAAGCGCGAGGGGTCACGACGCCGGGAATCTGCCCGAGGCGTTCCCAATTCGCGCACCGCCCGGTCTTGGCTACTGCCGCGGGTGCGTTGACGACAGGGGCTGTGGTGAAGGCGAGCAGGGTCCGCGCCGCCTCCAGTGCGACAGGCGCCGCATCTGCGTCGCCGATCGCGTTGATCACAAGGTGGTGCGGCGGCAGCGGCTGCGCGGAGTCGTAGAACTCCGGCACGACGATCCAGGTCTGGAACGTACGATCGTCCAGAAGTCGCTGTAGCGGGACGTTGCCGGTGCCAGCGGAACTCAGCTTGATCACGGGCACGGGGGCATCTGTTCCGTAGTACGGAAGCGGCAGGATCGAGCGATTGCGCAGGCCACGGCGCCGATGCGCGGCGGCTCCTTCGAAATCGCCTGCTTCCTGCAGCACGAACGATATCGCGACATTTGCGAGCTGATGATCCGGCGCGAGGCGCAACGCGGTATCCAGACACTGACGCGCCTGGGCGAATTCCTTGGCCTCGTAGTGAATCAGACCCAGATGCAGGTGGCAGTCGGCATTCTGCGGATGATGGGCGAGAGCGTGCGTGAAGACGATGCGAGCCGCGTCGTGCTTGCGGTGGCTCGCGAAGTGACGACCGAGGTTGACCAGCGAGCCCAAGTGGGTCGGGTCGCGTTCGAGAATTCCCAGGTAGGCCGACTGCGTCCGGTCGTCACAACCCAGCGACTGAAGCGTGCAGGCACGCTGGAACATCAGATCGACGCGGTTCGGATCGCGGGCGAGCGCCTGCTCGAGGCAATGCAAGGAGCGCTGGAGATCCGCATGACGGGTCCAGGCGGCAGCCCCTGCGTAGCCTGCGACTCCCGCGGCATCGGAGCGGAGTGTGCGGACTGGGAGCTGGATCATGCGGCGCTCCGCTTGGCGTCAGACTCGCCATTTGAACGGCGAAATCTCGCCGCCAGTACCCGGAAATGCCCAGCTTTGCAGGTGTTATTGGCGACCTAGGAGGAAGCGTTCGGCCGCCCCATTTTGTCCACGAAACGGCGCAGCGTGCGGGAAATGACTCCGCGCGGGATCACCGCGTCGATCAGCTGGAAGCGGCCGCGAGTGGCTACCGCGCTTCGCAGCGCGTCGAAAAGCTGCCTGCGGGTTCGCACCCGAACGCCATCGCCGCCGAGGGCCTGCGCCATGTCCGCGAAGCGCCAGTCGCCGCGGTCGTGGAACGCGCAGTTCGGCTCGAACGCGCGCAACGTCTCCCAGCTCGAGTTGTTGAACACCACGACGATCGGGTCCCAGCCGTAGCGGCGGCAGTTGCCCAGCTCCATTCCGGTCATCTGGAACGCGCCGTCGCCGACAAGGACCAGCGGCCGCTCGCCGGTCGCAGCCTGCAAGCCGAGGCCCGCCGGAACGCCGAAACCCATCGTCGCGTAGTAGGCCGGCGCCACCAGCGCGGTGTTCTCGATATCCATCGCAGTGAACAGGCAGTCGCCCATGTCCGCGGCGATCGGAAAGCGGCCGACCGAGTCCATCAGATCGTTGACCGCGACCGCGATGTCGGTCGGCGCAATCGGCGCGTCGTCCGCGACGAACCCGCGCGGATACGCGGGCGGGGCCAAGAGCAAAAGGCGCCGCGGTGCGCTGGCGCGTGCGAGCAACGCGTCGATCAGCGCCGCGAGCGGCAGTCCGGGGTAGACGTGGTAGCCGAGCGTTACCCGCTCGTCCAGCGCCTGGATGGTCCGGCGAAGGTCGATGTGGCGCGCGGACACGCCGAAGTTCGTATCCGAGACGATCACCCCGAGCAGCAGCAGCGCGTCCGACTCCTCCACGAGCCTGGTGACCTCGGGCGTGCCCGCAACCCCGAGGTAGGTGCCGCACAGGGGACTTGCAGCGTCGGCCAGCAGTCCGCGCCCCGAGAGGCTCGTCACGACCGGCACGCCGAGGCGTGTGGCGAGCTCGGCGACTTTCGCCTCCAGCCCGAAGCGGCGCACCTCGACACCGACCATGATCACGGGTGAGGCCGCAACGCGCACGCGTTCGAGGATTTCCTGCGCGCACGCGGCGAGCGCCTCGGTATCGGGCTCGGACGGGGTCGCCGCCACCACCTGCGCGCACGGCACCGCAACCATGTCGCGCGGCAGTTCGAGGTAGACGGGCTGCGAATGCGTCAGCGCGCTGTGCAGCACGCGAGCGATATCGGCGGGCGCACTGCGCGCATCGTTCAGGCAAGCCTGGTCGCAGGTGATCTCCGAGTAGATCCGAAGCTGCGAATCGAGCCGCCTGCCCTGGTGATGCAGCAGCAGGCCACGGTTCGCTTCTGCGGCGCCAGGTGCGCCGGAGATCACGACGACCGGCGATTTCTCCGCGTACGCTGCAGCGACCGGATTGACCATATTGAGCGCACCGGCGCCGTACGTGACGGCGGCCACCCCGAGCGTGGAATTCACCCGCGCAGCGGCATCGGCGGCGAAGCCGACTGCCGGCTCGTGGCTCAGCGTGTACAGCGGCAATATGTGCGACTGCTCGGCGATCCGGAAGAACGGCAACGCGAAATCGCCGGGAATTCCGAAAATCTGCCTTGCGCCATGCGATTTGAGCGCATCGAGCAGCACTTCTGACAGGTTCACCGATGCAGCGTACGCGCAGGCGCCAGCGCCCGGGTTGACGCGTATCAAACCCGAAATGAGTGGGCGTGGAGCCTACGAAACCCAGCACCGCTCTAGCCAGGCTGCCGCCTCGATCAGCAGCGCATCCTGGCCGGGCCTGGCAACCAGGCTCACTCCCAATGGCAAATTGTGCAGGCCGCGCCCGAAGGGAACGCCGATGACCGGGCAGCCGAGCAACTGCCACGGCCGATTGAACAGCGGATCGCCGGTAGTGGTAAGCGATGCCGGCGCCTCGCCAGGGGCGCTCGGAGCGACGATCACGTCGACGCCCTCGAACAGCGACTCGATCTTGGCCACGCATGCGCGCCCGACCGCCAGCGCTTTCGGATAGCGCGCCGGATCGAAGGCGTGTGCCTCCTGGATCACTTCGATCAACTGCACCGACAAGTCGGCACGCCGGTACGAGAATTCCGCACTGAGCGCGCGCGCGGTCTCCGCGAACTGGATCGTGCGCTGCGCATCGAACAGCCGGTCGAAGTCGTTTGGCCAGGCGAGCGCTGACACGGGCGCGCCGCACTGGCGGGCGCGCTCGGCTGCCGTGGTGACCGCCTTGCGCATGTCGGTGTCCACATGCTCGCCGCGCGAAGTCAGGGTCCAGCCGACCCTCGGCGGCAGCCCTGCCCGCCCCAACGCAGGCAGCGACGCCCACTCCGGCTGCTGCGCCAACACTGCTGCGATCAGCGCGATATCGTCGACGCTCGTGGCGAACGCTCCGACCTCGTCGAGCGTGTCAGAGGTGCCCTTTACGCCTGAGCGCGGCACGCACCGCGGCGACGGCTTGTAGCCGACCACCCCGCAGAACGACGCTGGCCGGATCACGGAACCTGCGGTCTGCGTTCCTAGCGCCAACGGCGCCAAGCCCGCGGCGACGGCGGCCGCCGATCCGCTGGAGGAGCCGCCCGGAGTATGCGAGAGCGCGTGCGGATTGCGCGTCGGCCCAGGAGCGAAGGTGGCGAGCTCAGCCGTGACGGTCTTGCCGAGTATGACCGCGCCGGACTGTCGCAGCAGCGTCACGCAGGCCGCGTCCAGCGCCGGGCGGTGCCCTCGGTAAATCGCCGAGCCGTAGGCAGTCTCGTACTGCGCGGTGTCGATCACATCCTTGACGGCGACCGGTACACCTGCCAGAGGACCGCGATTGCGCGCAGAATCGACCGCACGCGCCGCCTCCAATGCCACCTCCGGATCGAACGCAGCGAACGCCTGCAGCGGCCCGTCGCCGCTGAGCACCGCGTCGATGTACACGCGTACGGTGGCCTCGGCAGTGGCTTTGCCGGCGCGTACCCGCGCAGCCAGTTCGACCGCGGTTTGCAGCCGCATCGGGTTCAGTGGGCTCGGCGCGCTGCGGGAGCGTCCTGCTTCCATCGGTGTCATTCTTACATCAGCGGGATTCGATGCCTAGCTGTTGGTAGATCAGTTCCGCCGTCATCAAGTCCAGGTGACCGCCCCCGGCGTTCTTGAAGAGCGTGATCTCCTCCGGCGAGCGCCTTCCCTCGATCCGCCCGCCGGCCAGATCGTAGAGATCGCCCATGAAAAGGCTTGCAATTTTTGTTGACCGACCGTGCAACGATACCGCACGGGTTCGGGCAAGCCTTGCGCTCGGGAGCGCTTCTCGCCCGCGCTATTCGGCCGCGGTCGCGGCGATTGCGCCGCTGTGCTGATCGGATGGCAGGTCGTAGACGGTGACCCGGTTGCGCCCGCCGCGCTTGGAGGCATACAGCGCCTGGTCCGCGCGCTCGACGAGCGAATCGACTTCACCTTCTCCCCGCCAGACCGCGACTCCTGCCGATACCGTGACCCCACCGATCGGCTCTTCGGCCTGGCGGCGGCGGATCTTGCCCTCCTCGACGCGCAGCCGGATCGTTTGCGCGAGGCTCTGGGCGAACTCGGCGCCGCGCGCCGGCAGCAACACCGCAAATTCCTCGCCGCCGTAGCGGGCCGCGACCCCGGTCAGGCCCACGCATCTGCGGATCACTTCGCCCACCGCTGCGATCACGCGATCGCCCAACGGATGGCCATAGGTGTCGTTGACCTTCTTGAAGTGGTCGATGTCCAGCATGATCAACGCCAGGTAGTCCGCCATGCCGTTTTCGCGCGCCATCCTCTGGAGCTCTCGGTCGAAGCCGCGCCGGTTCAGCAGGCCCGACAAGTTGTCGGTCAGGGCGTCCTCGCGGACTTTGTGCAGCTCGTCGGTCAGGCGCTTGACCTCGGCCTGGCTGCGCTCCAGGTGGTTGGTCAGTTTGCCGAAGCCGCTGCCGACACGCTGCGTCTCGGCGAGCATCTCGTTGATGTGTCCACCCAGATCCTGGATCGTCGTCGCCGTCGACAGCTGTCGCTGAAAGCTGTTCAGCTTGGTGTCGAATCCGGCCGTGTCCCGGTTGGCGTCCAGCACCGCCAGTTTGACCTGCTCGACGAGCTCGAGCAGGCCCGTGCGCGCAGTGATCAAGGCCTTCTCGGCGGGTTCCACCAGGTACTTGGAATAGATCGTGTACGTCGATGTCGTGCTGAGGCGCTCCGCGCGCCGCAGTTCTTCATCGACCTCCCGATGCAGATCTACTTGCGTGCCCTTCGCGTACTCGTACCACACGGCGTAGCTGATCGGGTGATAGCCGGCCGCGTGCCGCGACATCAGCGGCAGAACCGTTTTCAGGACGTTGACGTCCCGCTCGTCCTGCTGATACTCGAACATAGGCGCCGCTCCTCCGGGGCGAACTGCGCACTTCTTGGCTGATGATTGGTCGGACACGCCGTCAGCGTCAGCCTACAAAAACCCGCATGATCGAGATACGGGGAAATGCGTCTCGAACCTTGACCAATCCGGCGCACCTTAAGGTGCCACCGGCAAGCTGCGCGCCGACGCAGGCGGCACCGCAGTCAGTGCAACAGCGCCGCGAATTCACCCGACGTCAGGCGACGCTGCAAACCGGGCGCCCGTTCCTCCACCACCCGCGCCAGCAGCGCGTCAATGGCCTCGCTCGCCTGCGGCCTGCCCAGCAGGAAGCCTTGTCCGAGCACACAACCCATCTCGCGCAGCTGCGCAAGCTGGCGAGGGTCTTCGATGCCTTCGGCAACCACCGACTTGTCCAGCGACATGCCCAAATGAACGATCGCGCGGACCACCTTCGTCTCGTTCGACCCGGTTTTCAGGTCGTGCACGAAGGTTCGATCGACCTTCAACGTATCGATCGGCAGGTTCGACAAGTGCGCGAGCGAGGAATACCCCGTTCCGAAGTCGTCCACACTCAATCCAACGCCCAGCTCCCTGAGTTTGGCCAGCGTCGGCAGCGCGTTCTCGATCTGCTCCATCAGGATGTTTTCGGTCAGCTCGAGCGTCAAATGACGCGGCTGCAGGTGCGCCGCGACGAGCACTTGCGTCACACGGCCCACCAGCGACTCGTGTCCGACGTCTTTCGCCGAGATGTTGACGTGCATGCGCAGATCGGCGAACACCGGATCCGTTTTGTGCCATGCCCTCAACTGTTGGCACGCCCGGTGCAGCACCAGGTCCGTCAACTGCACGATCAGCCCGCACTCCTCCGCGATCGGGATAAACAGGTTCGGCTCCAACTCCCCCAGCTCCGGGTGGTGCCATCGCGCCAGCGCCTCGAACGCGATCAAATCGCCCGAGCGCAGGTCGAACACCGGCTGATAGACGACCGACAGCTTGCCGCCCAGGATCGTGTTGCGAAGGTCTCCCTCGAGTCGCAGGCGCTGCGCCACCTCGGCATGCAGGCCGACGTCGAAAATCGTGTAGCGAGCCTTTCCGCTCTCCTTCGCCTTGTACATCGCGATATCCGCATCGCGTAGCGCTTCATCGGAAGCACGGTAACCGACTTTGCTGAACGTAATGCCGATGCTGGCGCTGACGGTGACCTCATTGCCGCTTACCTGAAACGGCTGCTGCATCGCCCGTAACAGGCGCTCGGCAAGCTGCACCGCGTGCTGTTCGCCCTCGAGGTCGACCGCCAGGATCGCGAATTCGTCGCCCCCCAGGCGCGCAAGGATGTCGGTCGGCCGCACGTTCTGTTGCAGGCGCCGGGTGGCCTGCATCAAAAACTCGTCGCCGGCGCTGTGTCCCAAGCTGTCGTTGATCAGCTTGAAACGGTCGAAGTCGATGAACAACAATGCAAAGCGATGATTCGTGCCGTTGTTCGCCCGATCGATCGCCGCCGTCAGGCATTCGTGGAATCTGCGCCGGTTGGGCAGACCCGTGAGCGCGTCATGAAAGGCGATATGGTGCAGCCCGGCCTCGGCCTGGCGCCGGGCGGTAATGTCCTGGATCTGCAAGATCAGACAGGGGGCGCCCGAGCTCGGATCGGCAAAATCGCTTCCATGCGTCGCAGCCCACAACACGGCGCCGTCCTTGCCGATGAAGCGCAGCTCAACCGCAAAGCTCTCGCTTTCATGCGAATTCAGCCGCTTCAGGCTCTCGCGCAACAGCCCGGCATCTTCTTCGCAAAGAAGCGACCAAACGTCGCAGCCGACGAGGCTCTGTTCGTCTTTGCCCAGAAACGCGTGCAGCGCCTCATTGCACTGCAGGACCCTACCCTCGATCGACAGCAGCGCCATTCCGATCGAAGCATGGGTGAATGCACTGTGGAAGCGCTGCTCGCTCGCCTGCAATTCCGCCAGGTGGCGCGCGGCCGCCTCCGCTTCGCGCGCGGCGGCTTCCGATGCGGTGCGCAGCACCGCTTCGTTGGCTTCCTGCTGGCGGAAGAAATAGTGCAGCGTCATCATCAGTAGGCCGATGATCGGAACGACCGCTACAACCACGCCGAGTCCGGACTCGCGGAACGCCAGATACAGCAGCGCAGCAACCGCTGCGCTGCCCGTGTAGACGATTCCGACCCAGCCAAAAACTCCGACCAGGTCTCCCACCTGCAGCGGCTCGTTGCGCTTCAGGCGGTGCACCGTCGTGATCAGCAGCGTGTTGCACGCGAAGTAGCACAGTGCGAACACCATCGTGGCGACGATCAGCACGCCACCGTTGGTCAGCTGCAGCGAGTCCAGCGCGCCTCGCAGCCACTGAAAGAACGAGCCGGACGCGAACATCGCAAGGACAGCCATCGCCGGGCTGGCGAGGCGGGCGCTCCACCGCTTGGAGATGCGCCAGGCGCCCAGGCTCGCCTCCCCCGCGGAAGCGAGCGCCGCCGCCGCTGGACCGTGCAGCAGCAACAACAGGAAGATAAAGATCTCGCCGGCGGCCAGCGAATTTTTCGAGCGAGGAATGCTCACTGGGAACAGCGCCGCCAGCATCGCGATCGCCACCCCGAACGCCACCTCGATCCAGGTGCGTTCGGGTTGGGCGGCAAGGCTGTGCAGGCAATACGCAAGCACAGCGGCGCCCAGCAGCACGCCCGCGTACCAGTAGGCCGCTGCCCTGTTGTTGTAGTCGGGCAGCAGCGCGCGGTGAGCGCGCAGCAGCCAGCCAGCGCGTACCGCGCCCTCGCTAGTGGGCTCGCCGATACTCATCTGCCGTCCAAATACGCCGTGATCGCTTGTTCCTCGCCCCACCCAATCCTGACCCTCTATTCCGATCGACCATCCGCTTAACTGGGTCCGGACTCCGCCCTAATTTGCCGGCTCCTTGGGCAGCACCGAACCACCGCGCAGAGCGGGCCACCTGTCCACATTAACGGTACGGTTGATCCAGGTCTTGAGGGTTACCACTCGCCCGAGAAGGCGGTGAAAGGGCGCGCTGCTTAAGAAGCCTCTGCCCGCGCCAGCTGCTCCGCGTACAGGCGGCGAACCGTCTCGATCGTGTCGGCATCTTCGGGCAGTTTGTCCGGCCGGTAGCCTTTCACTCGCGCAAAGCGCAGCGCCAGACCACCCGGATATTGCGAGCTCGCCTGCAGGTCGTTGTAGGCAATCTCCACCA
Organism: Burkholderiaceae bacterium; assembly: GCA_019236735.1. Classification (GTDB taxonomy): domain Bacteria; phylum Pseudomonadota; class Gammaproteobacteria; order Burkholderiales; family Burkholderiaceae_F; genus VBCK01. The sequence goes on along the minus strand of JAFAIM010000002.1, from coordinate 4,970 downwards.
CAAGCTCCGGGCGTACGTAGACCGTGTAGGCGTCGCGCCGAACCTCGCGCTGCGCCAGCTCGCGTGTCTGCCATTGCAGCAGCTCGTCCGTCATCCCCTTGAAGGTCTTGCCCAGCATCACGAATCCGCCGGCGTCCGCATCACGCGCGCCCAGATGCAGGTTGGAGAGCCAGCCGCGCCGCCGCCCGCTACCCCACTCTGCCGCAAGCACGACGAGGTCGAGCGTGAGTGTGCGCTTGACCTTCAGCCAGGCGGCCCCGCGGCGCCCAGACTCGTAGGGCGCGTCGATCGCCTTCGCCATCACGCCCTCGTGACCGCGCGCCAGCGCGTCTTGGTAAAAAGCCTCCGCCGCAGCGAGCTGGCTCGTCACGAGGTGCGGAACGACCAGCTGCGCCGGCAATGCCTCGGCGAGCAATGCAAAGCGCTCCTGCTGCGGCAGATCGACCAACGCACGGCCGTCGCGAAACATACAGTCGAAAAACAGCGCTGTGAGCGGCAGCTCGGCGCGCATCGCGTCGACGTCGAGCTTGCGGCCGAAGCGGCGCATCGTCACCTGGAACGGCTGCGGCGCCCCGCCTGGGCCGACCGCAATCGTCTCCCCATCGAGGATCAGCTCATGCGACCCTAGTGCTCGCACCGCCTCGACGATCTCCGGCACTGCCTTCGTGACTTCGTTCAACCGGCGCGTGAATACTCGGACGCGCTCGCCCGCTTTGTGCACCTGGACGCGTGCACCATCGAGCTTCCATTCGAAAGCGGCCGTGCCGAGACGCGCCAGCGCGTCGGCTACGTCCTGCGCCGACTGCGCGAGCATCGGCTGCACGGCGCGTTCCAGCGCGACCGAGAAGCGTGCCAGCGCAGGCGCGCCGTGTGCGAGCGCCGCCTGCGCCACGGCGCCGAGGTCGCCTGCGAACATCGCAGCGCGTCGTACCTCGGCCTCGCTTACGCTCGAGGCCTTTGCTACCGCCTCGATCATCACGCCTTCGAGCGCGCCCTGACGCAGCTCTCCGCCGATCAATCGGACGAGGAAGTCCTGTTCGGCGCGGGTCGCGCGCTCAAACAACTGCTTCAGTTGCTGCACGCGCAGCAAAGCCGAGCCTGCACCGCTTGTGGCAGCAATCGCGGCCAAAGCGGACGCAACCTCGCGCAGCGTCAGAGCCGGTGCAGCCGCCTCGCCCGCGCCGCGCAGATCGCTCAGCGTCGCATAGCCGACCCCGATCCGGCCCGTCGGAAGCTCGCCCGACAAGAACGCCACCGCGATCGGTACCTCGTCGGCATCGTCGGCTCCGGCAGCGCGCAGACAAGCAGCGATCGCATCGCGCTTGGCCAGGCGGCTGGAGGTGCGTGCGACCGCGGCCGCCGCGTCGACCAGGTCGGACAGGCGTGTCATCGCCGCGGGGCGGCGCTCGCAGGGCCGCCGCCCGCACCGAATGCCTCCTTGAACCCGATCACGCTACCGGCGATTCGCCCCTCGTAGCCGGGCAGCGCGTCGATCACGGTCCGCAGCTCGGCGCTCTTGAGCAGCGTCACCACGTGGCGCAGCAGGGGCTTGCCGATCGCAGAGGCTTCGGATGCGAAGAAATAACGTTCACGCAGCAGCGCGACGAAATCCAGGCCAAAGCGGCGCGCAGCCGTCTCCAGCCCAAAGCCGACGTCGGCCATACCGCTGGCGATATACGCGGCGACCGCCGCATGCGTGAACTCCGTGTTCTCGTAGCCGGCAACGCGCGACGGATCAATTCCGGCACGCGCCAGCAGAAGGTCGATCAGCACGCGCGTGCCAGAGCCGAACTGGCGGTTGACGAAGCGAAGGTCTGTGCGCGCAAGATCCTCCACTGCGCGCACGCCCTTCGGATTGCCGCTCGCTACGAACAGCCCTTGCGTGCGGTGCGCCAGGTGGATCAACACGTGGCGGCGTGCGTCGAGCCAGGCCAGATACGGTTCGACCGACGCCTTCTGGAACGCCCCTTCTGCCACATGAAAACCGGCCAGATCGCACTCTCCGCGCGCCAGCGCCGCCACCGCCTCGGTACTGCTGCGGTACTTCAGCTCGACCGGTACGTTCTGCCGGCCGAGCGCCTCCACCAGCGCGGCAACCGCAAAGCCGTGCGAAGCATGGATCCGCAAGCTGGCGCGCGCCGGCGCCAGCAGCGCTTCGAGCTCGCCTTCGAGCTCGGACGACAGGCTCTGCAGCGTCGGCGATAGCCGCGCTGCCACGCGCCGGTCAGCCCACAAAAGGCGCTCCGCCAGCGCGGACAGTCGCGTCCCTTGGCCCCGTGTCTTGATCACGAGCGGCAGGCCGAACGCGGTTTCAAAGCGGCGCAGCATGCCCCAGGCGCGCCGATACGACATCGAAGTCATCCGCGCAGCGTCGGCGATGCTGCCGGAGTCCTGTATCGCCGTCAGCAGCGGCAGCAGTTCGGGCAACGGATGCGCCTCGCCACCTGCGGGCGCGACCACCCATTCGGGGTGAATGGAAACTCGCCACATGACTGAGGAAGGCGGCAAAGGAACCGGAATGCTTATAGGATATAGGCACTTATGGACACCTGTTCGCCTTCCGTACCCACGCAGGACACTGCAGCACGCTCGCCTGGCACGCCGGCCGCACCGGCGACCTGCGAGGCTGTTTCCGAGGCTCACTATCGCGACGGCGTGCTCGAGGTACGCGAAGCGGTGCTCGCCAACGAGGTGCCGATCGCGCTCGAGTACAACGGGGTGTCGCACGCAGTCATGCTCGGTACTCCGAGCGACCTGGAGGACTTCGCCCTCGGCTTTTCGTTCAGCGAGGGAATCATCACCGAGTCGGGCGAGATCTACGGGGTCGATGTGATCCCTTCCGGCGCCGGTGTCACGCTGACGATCGAGGTCTCGTCAGAGGCATTTTTACGCCTGAAGAGCCGCCGCCGCACGCTCGCAGGCCGCACCGGGTGCGGCATCTGTGGCGCCGAGAGTTTGGACCATGTGCTGCGGCCGCTGCCGCAGCTGCAGGCAAAGGGACCGACGCTGCAGCCGCAGGCGGTATCCGCCGCGCTGGCCGCGCTGGTGCGCGCGCAGCGCCTGCAAAAACAGACCGGCGCGGTGCACGGTGCCGCATGGAGCGAGGTGCCCGGCTCTGCGGAAATCGTTCGCGAGGACGTGGGAAGGCACAACGCGCTGGACAAGCTGCTGGGCGCAGTGCTGCGCGCGAAAGCCAACGAGCGCCCGGGCTTTGTCGTTGTCACCAGTCGCGCCAGCGTCGAGATGGTGCAGAAGGCCGCATGCATCGCCACCACGCTGGCTGCGGTATCCGCGCCAACGCGGCTGGCGGCGCAAGTCGCGCACGACTGCGGCCTGACGCTGGTCGGGTTTGCGCGCGGTAACGCGTTTTCCGTATACACGCACACCTGGCGAATCGCTCCGGCAACCAACACCTGACACCCTTGCGCGGGCGCGCCCGCGTACCGGTGTGCAATCCTCCGCCATGCATACGCTCACTGTGGCCTTCCTCGTGACTTTCGGGGCACTGTTCCCGATCGTCAATCCGATCGAAGGGGCGCCGCTTTTTTATGTCCTGACGCGCGAGCTACCGGAAGCACGCCAGCACACATTGGCGCGCAACGTCGCCATCAACGGCCTGGCGCTGCTGGTCGGTTCCATGGTGCTCGGTCCCAGGCTGCTGGTGTTCTTCGGCATCGAGCTGCCGGTCGTTCGAATTGCTGGTGGGCTCGTCGTCGCTTCGCTCGGCTGGAAGCTGTTGAGCCAGGAGCGGTGGTCGGATCACTCCGACACACTGCCGCCGGATGCGATGGCTCGCGCGGGTGCCTTTTATCCGCTGACGATGCCGCTAACGGTGGGGCCGGGATCGATGTCGGTCGCGATTTCGATCGGCTCGCGCGAGTCGCTCACCACTACCGGTGTCGCCAATTTTTTGCTGTACGGGGCGGGCGCTTTGTGCGGCGTGATCGCGATCGGCGTGAGCATCTACGTGGCGTACCGGTTCGCCAGTAACCTGACCCGCTTTCTCGGCGCATCCGGAGTCGAGGTGCTCGTGCGTCTGTCCGCCTTCATCCTGATGTGCATCGGGATCGAATTCCTCTGGAGCGGGTACCTGGCCCTCAAAGTCGCGCACGGCCTGGACTGAATTAGAAGCGTTCACGACGGCTCTGCGAGCGACTATTCCGAAAACGGCGCAGCCGCGATCGCACGCTCGATGCGCCTGCGCTCAGAGGCGTCGGGAGACTGCTCGCGGCACAAACCCTCGAGCCAGGTCCCCTTCTGCGACAGCGGCTTGCGATGGCAGTGATCGATCAGCAGCGTGGTGAAGCGCTGCTTGAATTGCAGCCGCGGAAACGCGGCAACGATCTGCGCTGTACGCTTGGCCTCGATCGTGTCCAGATCCGGACCGACCACATCGCTGCCTGCCCCCATCGCAACCAGCATTGCGGTGCCGCCCTGATGCTCTGCCATCGCGAATCTTGCGTCGTGCAGTGCGATCGCCCACCAGATCTGCTCGGCATCGGCTGCACCCAGGCCGCCTTCGCGAGCAAGCTGGACAGCCCGGTCGGCCCCGTCCAGCTCGAACGAGCCATTGCGAGTCTCAAAGGGAACCAGCAGGCCGAGATCGTGGAGGCTCGCTGCGATGAAGGCGTCATCGGCGCTGTAGGTGGCGCGTTGGTGCTCCATCGCGACCGCGCCAAACAGAAACGTGCGCATGCAGTGATTGAAGAGAAATGGCGGGCAGCTCGCGCGCGCGAGCTGCGCCGCTTTCACAGCCGCTGGCGACCGCGGCAGGTGGATTCCGCCAACCTCGGTGGGAAGGTCCGGCAACGGGTCCGATTTCGGTGCCGACTGTGCGCGCACAGCTCGCGGAAGGCATAGCCACGCCGCGGCAGCCGCTAGCACGGCGCGCCGGCCGCCCAATGGCGCATGTGCGCAGCCGTGGCGACCATACATATGGCAAGCCCGATCCATTTCCCCCTCGAAACCTC
>JAFAIM010000095.1 GCA_019236735.1 Burkholderiaceae bacterium | reverse complement strand
GCAGCCGAGCAGAAAGCCAAGACTTCGCAGCAGGAGAAGATGAAAGCTTGCAACAGGCAGGCGGCCGAAAAAGTGCTGAAGGGCGATGAGCGCAAGAAATTCATGTCGCAGTGCCTGAAAGGTCCGGCGAAGAGCTGACGGTGGCTCTGCTGGCGAGCTCGCTTGCGGGCCTAACCGGAGACTCGACAGGGGCGGCGAACGCTCCGCTGCAGCGGCGTGCAACAATGGACGGTGCTGCTAAGCGCCGCCATGCGCCTCGTCCTCGTTTCTGGAATGTCCGGCTCCGGCAAGTCGGTCGCGATCCGGCTGCTCGAGGACCTGGGGTATTACTGCATCGACAACCTGCCGTCGCAGTTTCTTGCCGACGTTTGCGCTTTTCTTTCCGGTAGTGGCCACCTGGAAGTCGCCGTATCGGTCGACGCCAGATCCGAGGGGCCGATCGCGCAGCTGCCCGGAATGCTGAGCGTGCTGCGCTCGCTCGGCTACGACGTGCGGATGTTGTTCCTGACAGCGTCGACCGAAGCTCTGGTGCAGCGGTTTTCGGAGACGCGTCGGCGCCATCCCTTGTCGCGTGCGTTGTCGGTGGCGGGACGCGAGGCAACACTGGAGGAATCGATCGCGCAGGAGCGCGACCGCCTGGCGCCGATCGATTCCCTTGGCCATGTGATCGACACCAGCGGGCTGCCGCCGGCGACGCTTCGGCAGTGGGTGCGTAGTTTCGTCGACGGCCCGCGTAGCGACCTGACGCTCGCGTTCGAATCCTTTGCTTACAAAAACGGCATACCCGTAGCGGCGGACCTGGTATTCGATGTCCGCAATCTGCCCAATCCGCACTACGATCCGAAGCTGCGCCCCTTGACCGGACTGGACGCACCCGTGGCCAAAATGCTCTCCAGCTTGCCAGAAGCGCGCGCGATGATCGACGATATCGCTGGTTTCATCACTCGCTGGCTACCTGGCTACGTGCAGGATGGGCGAAACTACCTGACGGTCGCAGTCGGTTGCACCGGAGGCCAGCACCGCTCTCCCTACGTGGTCGAGCAACTGGCGCTCCGCTTTGGTGGTAACGAGCGCGTGCTGGTGCGCCACCGTATGCTCGAATCGGTGACGGGCCGCTAAGGCCGGATCCGGTCGCTGGGCGATCGATAAAAGGGGGCGATATGCGAAGCGGGATCCTCGATCGAGCTTGGCTGATCGCGTGCGCGATGGGATTTGCCATTCCAGGAGGACTCGCAATGGCCGATTCAATGAAGCTCGCATCCAGCGCATTCGAGCGTGGCGCGGCCATCCCGCAGCGTTACACCTGCGAGGGCGAAGATCTTTCACCGCCGCTTGCCTGGTCCGATGTGCCCGCCGGCGCGCGCAGCCTGGCGCTGATCGTCGACGATCCCGACGCTCCCGATCCGGCCGCCCCCAAGGTGACGTGGGTGCACTGGGTGCTGTACAACCTTCCGCCCGGAACGACGCATCTGGAGGCCGCAGTGCCGCCGTCGGCGTTGCCGGCCGGGACGCTGCAGGGCAAAAACGATTGGAAGCGCACCGGCTATGGCGGCCCCTGCCCTCCGATCGGGCGTCACCGCTACTTTCACAAGCTGTACGCGCTGGACTTGATGCTGCCGGATCTGAAGCAACCGACCAAGGAACAGCTTTTGAAGGCGATGCAGGGCCACGTGCTCGCGCAGGCGGAGCTGGTCGGGACCTACCAGAAGTCGGCAGCCCGCTGACTCTCGCACCACGTCGTGGCCCCGGCGGGTGAGGCGATTGCGTACCCGTCGAACCCGTTCAGGCTTTCACGCAACCACCACGGATCATGGTCTCGCGGCAAAGGACGCCCGGGAAGCGCCACGCCGATCAGCCTGTCGGCCGGGTCGGCGATCCAGATTCTCCACGTCCCGGTGGACGAACTGCCAAGGCTCCCACTCACGGCGAAAACCGACTTCGTGTCCGGGATCTCGCTCCACACGAGGGCCTTGGTGTCGCACCTGGTTAACGACAGCTCGCGGCGATCGCTGCCAAGGCGTTGCGCAACGTCGCTGTACGGGGGTCGCCCGAAGAAGCTGATCCTTTCCTTCCTTGCGCGTTGCGCGATCGACCGCAGATTTGCCGGGTCGAACTCGTACAGGTAACTGTCCACCGGAGGTTGGTCGGTCGGCAGCACCAGAGCCAGGGCAGCCACCGCGAGACGGTGCTTCTCGTAGGCTCGATCGCCAATCGCCTTGAGCTGGACCGCGCACAGTACGACCGCCGCCAAGGTCACCGCAGCGAGCGAGGCCTTTCCGAGTTTCTCCTGCTTGGGCCTGCGCGCAAAGAGCAGGATCACCACGGCGCACAGACCGTACAGCGAAAAGGTGGTGTAGCGCTCGGTCATGGCCTGCTCGATCCCGTGTCGCAGTCGGTGGGGCGCCGCCATCGCGCCGGAAAGCGCCACGTAGCAGACCAGCGCGGACAGGGCCAGTGCCAACGGCCGGCGCTCCCGGCCCATCACCCACCAGATCGGTATCCGAACCGCCACGCCGATGATCGCCGCACCCGCCAGCCCCGCCGCAAGTGCGCTGTGGAACACGCGGCCGACGGCCGACCCTGTGAAGACGAGCGTGAATGCAGCGATCCGGATCGGCTGGTGAACTACGGAGCGCAACGATTCCGCGGCGCCGCCGCCCACCGTCTGGAAGTTGTGAAAGTACGCGACCAGGCAGAGCGCCGCCGCCGCCGCCAGCACGACAACACGCAGGGCGGACTGCCGGGCCATCCGGGCCATCGCGACCATGATCGGCAGCACCAGCACGCCATTGGCCATCGTGCCGATCGACGCGACGCCCAACAGAAACGCGACCGCAAACCAGGATCGCGATCCTGTCGCGGTGCGATCGTCCGCGGGTGCCGCCAGCGCCAGGCAGATGAACGCCAGCGACGGCAGCAGGCACGCCAGGAAGAAATGGATGTTGAACGTGCTCCAGATGTTGCCCGACTGGATGTAGGAAAACAGCAGCATCGCCAGCAGGCTCGAAACGACAACCGATTCCCCGGTACGGTGACCATCGAACGCGAGTTCACGGTTGAGGCGCGCGAAACAGGCCCAGCTCGCAGCCATCGCAAGGAAATTGGCACCCACCGTCACCCATAGGGTGCCGTGCAGAAACCGCAGATCGATCCAGTACAACAGGTGCGACCAGACCAGGCGGTGCTCATTGAGTTGTGCCCACCAGGCGGACAGGTTTCCGCTGGCGGCATTCAGGTAGAAGTCGACGTAGGCAATCCACATGTCGTTGTCGGGGATCGCGGAGTGCTTCAGTACGATTCCAACGGCGCTGAGAGCGACGCAGACCGAGGCGGCAACGGCGAACCCCCGCGCCACGGCGTTCGTGATCGGCCTGGAATCCGCCATGGAAATGGTCCGGCGCTTGCGGCTGAGGAGAGCCGCAGAGCGGCCGCCGGGATGTTCGCGGGCGCTCATTCTACTTATGCCCGCGCAGTGGCACGCCGTCTTTCGTCGTAGCCCGGGGGTCGTCGCCAAAGCGGCCGCAGCGCAAACCGCTCGTTCGGTTCCGGTACGATTGCCGCCCCCGTTCCTTGCGCGCACTTGCCCGAGGTCTGCATGGCCGCGGCTCCCGCCGAGCTGAGCATTGTCGTCCCGACGTACAACGAATCCGGCAATGTGGAAGAGGTGGTGCGTCGTGTGGACGCGGCATTGGCCGGCGTCGCCTGGGAAGTCATCTTCGTCGATGACGATTCGCCGGACGGCACGGCGTTCGCGGTGCGGCGTCTGGGACAAACCGATGCGCGGGTGCGCTCGCTTCGGCGCATCGGCCGGCGCGGGTTGTCCTCTGCCTGCGTAGAAGGAATGCTGGCGAGCAATGCGCGCTTCATCGCAGTCATGGACGCCGACCTTCAGCATGATCCGGCCGTGTTGCCGACGATGCTTCGCATTCTTCGTGACGATGCGGCGGAGCTGGTCGTCGGGAGCCGCTATATCCAGGGCGCCAGCGTCGGTGAATGGAGCAGCAGGCGATTGGCGGTCAGCCGGTTCGCAGCCGCGCTGTCGACTTTCATCATGCACCAGCCGATCAGCGATCCCATGAGCGGATACTTCATGCTCAAGACGGAGATCCTGGACGCTTGCGTCCGCAAGTTGTCCACGCTCGGGTTCAAGATCCTGATGGATATCGTCTCCTCTTCCGGCAGGGCGCTGCGGATTGCCGAGGTACCCATTCGGTTCGGTTCGCGGCGGGCGGGCCAGAGCAAGCTGTCGGGCAATGTCATATGGGAACACCTGCTGCTGATCGCCGACAAGCTGGTTGGCGCATACGTGCCGGTGCGCTTCCTCAGCTTCGCCCTGATCGGTGCCGCCGGCGCGATCGTGCATTTCTTGACCCTGATCACACTGTTTCGCCTGCTGGGCGTGCCTTTCCCCGTCGGGCAGGCTGGCGCAACCGCGGTCGCCTTGATTTTCAATTTCTCGGTAAACAATGTCCTGACCTATACGGGTCAGACACTCAGGGGATGGTCGTGGATCAGGGGACTGGCTTCGTTCGCGCTCGCGTGCGGAATCGGTGCGTTGGCCAACGTCGGGGTGGCGTCATTTCTGTACGGTCGCAACACGCCGTGGCAGCTGTCGGCGCTTGCCGGCATCGCCCTGAGCGCGGTCTGGAACTATGCGGTCACTGCCCGGTATACGTGGCGGACCGTCCGCCAATAGCCCCTCGCGCAGTTCGCGCAGCAGTTCGCGATGCGGCGCCGGCAGCCCGGCGCCGCCGACCCGATCGAGCGGTACCCAACGCCATTGAGGATCGCTGGCCGCAGCGCCCGCGTCCGCGCGAACCAACGCCACGTGCGGCTGCAGCGCCAGCGTCAGATGCGTGAGCGCATGCTGCCGCGGGGCGAGGCGGGTGTGTGACGGCAAAATTGCGCCCAGCGAGCGTGCCCGCCGCAGCAGGGCGCCCCTGGATTCGAACTGCGGCAAGCACAGCAACCCGCCCCAGATTCCGTTCGCAGGGCGCCGTTGCACCGCCACTTTGTGCTGCGCGAGCGCCAGCAACACGTGCACCCTTCGCACCGGTCGCTCGCCGCGCGGCCGCGCTGCCGGAAGCTCGCCGGTGCGTCCTTGGCGGTGCGCACGGCAGGTCGAACCCACTGGGCAGCGATCGCAAATCGGCCGCGCTTTGGTGCAAACGGTGGCTCCCAGGTCCATGATCGCTTGCGTGTAGCGGGCCATTTCGCGCGCGGCCGGCAGCTCCATCCTCGCGCGTTGCAGCAGCAGTTCGTGCGCTGGCCCCCGCGACACGTCGCCTTCGATCGCCCAGTGCCGCGCCAGCACCCGCCGCGCGTTGGCGTCCAGCACGGCGGCACGCTCGTCGAAGCAGAAGGCGGCGATTGCGGCGGCCGTCGACTGGCCGATTCCGGGCAGCTGCGCGAGCGCCTGAGCCGTGTTCGGGTAGCGCCCTTGGTGCAGCTGCACGACGGCACGGGCGCACGCGTGCAGATTGCGGGCACGCGCGTAGTAGCCCAAGCCGGCCCACGCGGCCATCACCTCCCCGGCGCGCGCTTGAGCGAGCGAACGCACGTCGGGGAAGCGCGCGAGGAAGCGGGAAAAATACGGCAGTGTCGTGGCAACGCGAGTCTGTTGCAGCATCACCTCGCTCAGCCAGACGCGATACGGGTCCCGTTCGCCCACCCACGGAAGATCGTGCCTGCCGTGCTTGCCGTACCAGCGCAGCAGGCGCCGCGCGAAGGTTCCGCTGGCGTCGGGCGCTGCGTTAAGCACGCAGGTACGCCGGCGCGCCGCGCGCCTCGGCGCGCGCCAGCTCCGGTGCACCCCGGGCGGCTCCGGCTGGCGGCGTCACGCTCGACTCCGAGACCCTCTTGAGTTCGTCCAGCTGGCCCTGCACGTCCTGCAGCGCGTCCTCCAGTTGCCCGATACGCGCGTCGAGCGATTCCTGTGCATCCCGGATCCGCATCGCCGCGTCGGTGCGCTTCTTCAGCTGCTGGCGCTGCTCGCGTACCTGCGTCTCCAGCGGCGGCAGCAGCGAGCGGATCCACGCTTCGGTGTCGCGCTCGGCTGCGGAGAAAATGGTGCGCGACCGGCCGACCACGGTCTCAAAGAACCGTTCGATCAGCGCCCACTTGTCACGCGTGAGCACGGAAAGGGTGCCGAAGTGGCCCTCGTATGCCTGCTCGACCCGATCGATTTCGGCGAGGTAGGTGTCGAGCGCGAATGTCATCGGCGCCGGCATGCTCCACCCGGTCTCCTCCGCGAAGCGCCGCTGCACGCCCAGCACCATCCGCTCGATCTCGGCTAGCGCTGCATTGGCGCGCCGGATCATCTCGCGCAGCGCGCCGAAGTACGCCCGCACGGCGTTCATAAACTGGGGGGTCAACCGCACCTTGCGCATCCGTTCGCGCGTCGCCATTACCAGGTTGCGCAGCGCGTGCAGGCGCAGGCTCGAGTAGGCCTCTTCGGACAGCCGTGCCAGCACGACGCGAGTGGCCACCACCTTGCGAACGTTCTCCTCGAATTCCTGTTGCTCCCCTTGTGCGCGCAACAACATCCGTTCGACGGCGCTCTGGTTCTTGCCTTGCAGCGCGCGCAGCTCGTACAGCTGCTCGACCAGGCTGCGCTCGCGCGCCCCGAGCGCCTGCCGCACTTCGCCGACGACGCGCGAGGCCACCGCCATCGTCTGCTCGCGCACGATCCTCTGGCGCTCCGGAACCAGCAGCTCGACCAGCGCCGCCTCCAGCGAGGGCAGGCGACTGCGCTCCAGCAGCTGCGCGTCGCCCGTCACCTTGGCGACAAGCCCCTTCTGGGCCGATACGGCGAACACCCGCTTGCGGTCGATCCTCAGAGTATCGGACACGCTCAAGATCTGGCTGCGCACCTCCGATTCGATCTCGTTCTGCGCTTTCAACGAGTCCCACAGTCCGTCGATCTTGTTCAGCACCGCGATGTGGTTGGCCGCTTCCGGTGAATCGCCGATGATGTGGCGCCAGACTTCCAGGTCGCTCTTCGTGACCCCGGTGTCCGCGGCCAGCACGAACAGCACCGCATGCGCGCTCGGCACCAGCGACAGGGTCAGCTCCGGTTCGGTTCCGATCGCGTTTAGCCCCGGCGTGTCGAGGATCACGAGGCCCTGCTTAAGCAGGGGGTGCGGAAAATTGATCACCGCGTGCCGCCAGCGCGAGATTTCGACCATCCCCTCCTCGCCCTCGCGGATCACCCGGTCCGGGTCATCGGGGTCGTACAGGCCGTACATCCGCGCTTCGTCGATGCCGACCCGAACGGTCTGCGCCACCAGCTGGAAGGCCATGAACATGCCGTCCGGCGATGAGGTGTCGACCGGGAATACGTGCCACTCGCCGGCGCTCCTCTTGAAGTCGGCCATCGTTCCCAGACGCGCACGCGTCTCGATCGGCAGCACCCGGATGCACGGCGGCAACGATTCGTCGTACATCAGCTCGGTGGGGCACATCGTCGTGCGCCCGGCCGACGATGGCAGAATGCGCCGGCCGTAGTCGGCGAAGAAAATGGCGTTGATCAGCTCGGACTTGCCGCGCGAGAACTCGGCGATGAAGGCCACCACCAGGCGATCGCCGTTGAGCCGCTCCATCGCCAAGTCCAACCGGCGCGCGGAGTCGGCCTCGAGCAGGTGCGCGTCCTCCAGCCAACGGCGCAGCTGCGCGACCGAAACTGCCAGGTTGTCGCGCCAGGCCCCGTACTGCTGGAAGCTGGTGGCGAGCTGCGACATGTACAGGCTTACTACCCCGTCCCCAACCCGGCTCGGCGCGTGGCTCTGCATGACCGCCCGCCGGCCGCCTGGTTCGACGTGGGGAAACCTGCTTCGACTGCGGTTCGCATCGTTCGACGAGCTTCCGTTCCAAAACACCAGGGAAGCGCCGGCCAAATTATCCCACGCGTGGCACGGTCACGCGCAATCAGCGTCGCCCGCCTTCGCGCCTCCGGGCGCTTCGGCGGGCTTGCCCTACGTAGCTGCACAGCAGCGAAGTAGGGTCAGCGCTGGCAGCGCGCGCACCAGTATGTGGCTCGCTGTCCCTGCACGATCCTCCGAATTGGACGGCCGCACACCAGGCACTCCAAGCCATCGCGCCCGTACACCCGTGCTTGCAGCGGGTACTGCCCCTGAGCGCCGTCCGCCGAGGCGTAGTCGCGAAGCGTGGACCCCCCTGCATCGATCGCCCGTGTCAGCACCGCCCGGATCGCCTGCGCCAGCCGGGTGCAGCGAGCGCGGCTCAGTCGGCCAGCCGGAACGCGCGGATCGATCCCGGCGTCGAAAAGACTCTCCGACGCGTAGATGTTGCCGACACCGACCACCGCGTCTCCGGCCAACACCAACTGCTTGATCGATGCCGTGCGTCCGCGCGTGGCCTGGAACAAGCGCGAACCGTCGAAATCCGCCTCCAGCGGTTCGGGGCCGAGGCCTGCCAGCAAAGGGTGGCGCTCCACCTCGCCCGCGCTGGCCGGGTGCCAGAGCAGCGCACCGAAGCGACGCGGGTCGGTAAGCCGCGCGAGCATCGAGTCGAATTCCAGGTCGACATGGTCGTGCCGACCGCGGGCGGGAATCGCGCCGTCGGGTGGGCCCGGATAGATGCGCCAGGAACCGCTCATCCCGAGGTGCGAGATCAGCACGCCGTGCTCGAAACGCCACAGGAGGTACTTGGCGCGCCGATCCATTCGCTGCAAGCGCTGCCCGGCCAGCGTTGCCGCTAGCGAGCGGGGCACCGGCCATCGCAGCCGGCGCTCGTACACCCGCACTGCGCGCGCTGCCCGTCCTTCGAGCAGCGAGGCCATATAGCGGCGAGTTACCTCCACCTCGGGCAATTCGGGCATGGACGCGGCAGCTAAACTGTGCTTCTGACAGATTCCATGGGCGCGTGTTCGAGGCGCTTCGACGATGTTCAAGCAGCAGACAAACCGCACCGGAACGGCAGCATTGGCGCTGGCCGTTCTGATTGTAGGATGCGCTTCGCAGCCGCAGGCGCCGGTGGCGCAGGAGGCAGCACGACAGTCCGAGGCCGCTCCCGCGGCGCCTGCGCCGCCGCCAGCCGCGCAGACGGCTTCGGGCGAGCAGCCTTCGGCACAACCACCAGAGTCGAAGCCGCAGGCCCTGCCCCCGCTGCCCGACGTCGAGCTGACCGGGCCACTGCTGTTCGAGATCGTCGCTGCCGAGGTCGCCGCGCAGCGGGGTGAAACCAGCGCCGCGTTCAACACGATGATGAAGGCGGCGCGCGAGACGCGCGACCCGCGCCTGGCGCGCCGTGCAACCGAAATCGCGCTGGCCGCGCGTGCGGCGCCAATGGCACTGGAAGCCGCACAACTGTGGCGCGAGCTCGACGGCGCATCGGTCGAATCGGATCAGGTCTACGCGCAGTTGCTCGTGTCCAACGGGCGCTACGACGAGGCGCAGCCGCTGTTACAGAAGCAGATCCACGAAGACGAGGAACCGGTCGCGGCGCTGGAGCGAATCCAGCGTCTGCTGGCCCGCTCGCCGGACCCGGCGCGGGCGTTCGCGCTGCTGGAAGCACTCGCGGATCCATATCGGAAGGACGACCAGCAGGCGTTCAGTGTGCACCTGCTGCTGGCTCGCGGGGCGTATGCCGCCGGCAACGGCGCGCGCGCGGGTGAAGAAGCGCGCGCCGCTCTCGCATTGAAGCCCAACTCCGAGCAGGCAGCTCTGACGGCGGCGCAACTGATGCTGGAGTCGAAGGACAAGTCCGAATCCGCCGGCCGCGCGGACGCGAGCAAGCTGCTTGCAGACTTCCTGCAGCGAAATCCGAGTGCTGCCGAGGCGCGGCTGGCGTACGCGCGCCTGCTGGTCGGCGAGGGGCGCAATGACGCCGCGCAAGCCCAATTCGAGGAGCTGCTGCGTCGCGACCCGAGCAGTCCCGATGCGTTGTTCGCGCTGGGAGTGCTTGCTCTGCAGGCCGAGTTGCGCCCGCAGGCGCGCAGCTATTTCGAGCGCTACCTGGATGCGATCGACAAGGGCGTCGACCGCGAGCCGGACCCGGCGTACCTGAACCTGGCTCGCATCGCGGAAGACGAGCAGAAATACGGAGAGGCGTTCGACTGGCTGCACCGCGTGCACAGCCCCGAGCAGGTCCTCACGGCCCGCGTCCGCGAGGCATTCCTCCTCGTCAAAGTCAATCGGTTGGAAGACGCGCTGAAAACGCTGCACGACGCGCCGGCGACATCGGCCGAGGACCGCACGCAGCTCACGCTGTCGGAAGGGCAGATCTTGCGCGAGGCCCATCGCTACCAGCAATCGTACGATCTGCTGGCGGGTGCTTTGAATGCAGCCCCCGACGATGCGAATCTGCTGTACGAAACGGCGATGTCGGCCGAGCGGCTGGACCGACTCGACGTGATGGAGAAGGATCTGCGCCACCTGGTGCAGCTGCGGCCCGACTATGCGCATGCCTACAACGCGCTCGGCTACACGTTTGCCGATCGAAACATCCGCCTGAAGGAGGCGTACGAACTGATCGACAAGGCGCTGCAACTGGCGCCTGATGACGGCTTCATCCTGGACTCGATGGGTTGGGTGCAGTACCGCCTCGGCAATCTTTCGGCCGCACGCGACTACTTGAAGCGCGCCTATCGCTTGAAACCGGAGGCCGACGTTGCCGCGCACCTCGGCGAGGTGATGTGGCTGCAGGGCGACCACGAAGGCGCGCGCAACGTCTGGCGCGAGGCGACCCGCCGCGAGAGCGACAACGAGACCCTGAAGGAAACGCTGCAGCGCCTCGATGTGAAGCCGCAGCCGTAGTGGCCGCAAGTGGCTGAAGTGGCAACCAAATGCTGCGCCAGGGCAAGGCATGCTGCGTCCGCGCTGGCGCTGCTGATCGCGGCTTGCGCGTCGCTTCCGCCCGTAACCGGAACGCGCAGCTATGAGGGACGCTTTTCCTTGTTCGTGAGTGCAGTCGACCGCCACGAGACCGCGACCGGCCGCTTCGAGCTCACCGTCGATGGGCCGAAAATGACGCTGGACCTGAGCACCCCGCTCGGAACGACGGTGGCTCGCGTTCAGTCGGGGCCGGCGGGTGCTCGCCTGACCGTGCCCTCTTCCGCGGGCTTGCGGACCGAGGAAGGCTCCGATCCGGAAACGCTGAGCCTGCGCGTGCTCGGTTGGACACTGCCCGCGTCGGGACTCGCCGATTGGATCGAGGGACGGCCGTCTCCAGGACGGCCGTATCGGCTGGATTCCGACGAAAATGGCGCGAGCGGACTGGAACAAGACGGCTGGACCATCCGCTTCGAGCGCAGGAGCGCGGACGGCAGCATCGGCCGCATCGACATGACCCGCGCGCAGCAGGGCGGCGCCCCGGCCGTATCGTTGCGAGTTGTGCTGGATTCGCAGGCCGGATCGTGACGTCCAGATGGATGCTGGGGCTGCCCGCTCCGGCCAAGCTGAACCTGTTTCTGCGCGTGATCGGCCGCCGCGCCGACGGCTACCACGAACTGCAAACCGGGTTCGTCGCGATCGGCCTGGCCGATTCGCTCGACTTCGAGTTGCTCGACGATGTGCGCATCGAGCGGCGCGGCGATTTAACGGGGCCGCCGGAAAACGACTTGGCGGTACGCGCGGCACACTTGTTGCAGCAGCAATCGCGATCTCGCCAAGGTGTCAAAGTCGACTTGCGCAAGCGGATTCCCACCGGGGGCGGCCTCGGAGGCGGCTCCTCGGACGCCGCCACCACGCTGCTGGCGCTAAACCGCCTGTGGCGCCTGCACTGGGAACGCGCGCGTTTGGCCGAGCTCGCGCTGCAGTTGGGTGCGGATGTGCCGTTTTTCCTGCAGCCCGGTCCGGCGTTGGGCGAGGGGGTCGGAGAGCGCTTGCGGCCGCTTGCGCTTACGCCCTGCTGGTATGCGCTGATTCACCCGCACGTTGCTGTTTCGACATCGGAAATCTTCCGCTCGCGCGAATTGACAGCACATCTCGAAGCCTTCAAAATCAAAAGCTTTCCCGAGGGAAGTTTGATTGCAGGCGGGCCTAGTACGGCTCCGGGCAGTGCGGATCCGGACGGCTGCGCGTGGCGCGCCTTCGGCAACGACCTGGAACCGATCGTGCGGCACCGCTTCGCGCAAGTGGACGCTGCGCTACGCTATCTGTCACAGTTCGGCGACGCGCGCATGACCGGCTCGGGTGCGTGCGTGTTCGCGGCGTTCGACACCGAAGCGCAAGCGCGGCAAGCGGTCGACGCCACGCCGGCTGGATGGTCTGCGTGGGCGGTGCCCGGCCTGAGCGAGCATCCGCTGGCGCCGTGGTAGTCGAAACGGAACTCGAAGCCGGGGCTTCGATAAGAAAGGAAGTTTCGCGCTGGGGAGTCGCCAAGCTGGTTAAGGCAGCGGATTTTGATTCCGCCATTCGAGGGTTCGAATCCTTCCTCCCCAGCCATTTGAAATCTTTGGCGAACGCCATTGGCAACTGAACGTAGCACGGGTCGATGGTCTCATCTCTGGTATCCGACGATTTGATCGTCTTTTCGGGTAACGCCAACCCGAAGCTCGCGCACGCGGTCGTGCAGCACCTGAACATTCCGCTGGGTCGTGCGGTCGTGTCGCGCTTTTCGGATGGCGAGGTGATGGTCGAGATCAACGAGAACGTGCGCGGAAAAGACGTCTTCGTGCTGCAGTCGACCTGCGCGCCGACGAACGACAACCTGATGGAACTGGTGATCATGGTCGACGCGCTCAAGCGCGCCTCGGCCAGCCGAATCACTGCCGCGATTCCCTACTACGGTTACGCCCGCCAGGACCGTCGTCCGCAGTCGGCCCGCGTCGCAATCACCGCGAAGGTGGTGGCGAACATCCTGCAGGTGGTGGGCGTCAGCCGGCTGCTGGTGATGGATCTGCACGCCGACCAGATCCAAGGCTTCTTCGACATCCCGGTGGACAACCTGTATGCCAGCCCGATCCTGCTGGGCGACCTGTGGAAGCACAACTACCAGAAGCTGGTCGTCGTGTCGCCCGACATCGGCGGTGTGGTGCGCGCGCGAGCGATCGCAAAAAGAATGGAAGCGGACCTCGCCATCATCGACAAGCGACGTCCGCGCGCCAACGTGGCCGAGGTGATGAATGTGATCGGTGAGGTCGAGGATCGCACCTGCGTGATCGTCGACGACATGATCGACACCGCGAACACCTTGTGTCAGGCGGCCAAGGCTTTGCACGACCGCGGCGCACGCAAGGTGCTGGCGTACTGCACGCATCCGGTGCTATCGGGAAGCGCCTTGGAGCGGATCACGCAGTCGGTGCTGGACGAGGTGGTCGTGACCGATACGATTCCCCTGGACGCGGCGGCCGCGGCGTGCCGCAAGATCCGGCAGCTGTCGTGCGCAGCGTTGTTGGGAGAGACGATTTCGCGCATTTCGCGCGGAGACTCGGTGACTTCGCTGTTCATCGAGTGAACGCGGTCGGCATCATGGTCCGTCGTGGCTGGTCGCGGCCCGCGGGCCTTGGAAGACACGAGAACAGGAAAGGAAGTCGCAAATGAAAGTTGTGGCAACGACACGTCAGGCGCAAGGCACGGGTGCGAGCCGCCGTCTGCGCCATCAGGGCAAGGTGCCGGGAGTCCTATACGGCGGCAAGGCCGAGGCGGTCCGGATCGAGGTGGAGCACAATCCGCTGCTGCATTCGCTCAAGCGCGAGAAGTTCCACGCGTCGATACTGGAAATGGAGCTGGACGGCCGGGCCGAGAAGGTGCTGCTGCGCGATTTCCAGATGCATCCGTACCGGCCGCTGGTGTTGCACATCGATTTCCAGCGCGTGGCCGAGGACCAGAAGATCCACGTGCGCGTCCCCTTGCATTTCGTCGGCGGAGAAAATTCGCCCGCGGTCAAATTAACCGGGGCGATCATCGGTCACGTGCAGTCCGAGCTGGACATTTCCTGCCTTCCTCGCGACCTGCCGGAATTCATCGAGGTCGACCTGGCGCATCTGACCGCACAGAGCACCGTGCACGTGCGCGACCTGAAGCTTCCCGCCGGCGTGAGCGCGGTGCTGCGTGGAAAGGAAAATCCGGTCGTGGTCAGCGTCACGCTGCCGAGCGTGCAGGCTGAGGAAGAAGTCGCTCCGGTCGAAGAGGTCGCGGGCGCGGCGGCCGCCGCACCTGCGGCTGCAGCCGGTGCGCCGGGCGC
>JAFAIM010000018.1 GCA_019236735.1 Burkholderiaceae bacterium | reverse complement strand
GCCTGCGCGGCGCTCGCGGGGCGCGAAGTCGTACCCGTCGTGCTGTGGGCCCGGCACGAGTTCGACGACTGGCCGCGCAGGGGCGTGGCCGAGGTGCAGGACCTGGAAAGCGGCGAGCGCCGCATCGTGTGGTTCCGTCCTGTACTTGCTGAAACGATGGCGCGCCTCGGCGCGCAGCGGCGCGCACAGTTGCGCCAGCGTTTCGCGCAGTACGGCTGGCGCCCGTTCTTCTGCAATGGCGACCTCGATTCGTCGGCCTTCAATGCGTACTTTCATGGTGAGGACCGAGCCGATTGAGCGCAAGCTCGGTGCCGCGCGCACCGGTTCGGCCGCCGCAGCCGTGTTTGCCGCGGTGCTGATGTGGCTGACGCCCACGCGTGCGGTCGAGGTGATCGAGCCGCGCGCGTTCGGCTACACGGTCGGGGACGCGCTTCAGCGTCAGGTGATCGTCGACCGCAATCGCGATGGTGCGCTCGATCCTGCCAGTTTGCCGAAACCCGGTCGCTACGGCCGCTGGTTCCAGTTGCGCGAGGTCGTTGCGCTTCCGGACGGCGTGCGCCTGGCGTACCAGATCATCAACACACCGATGCATTTGGAAGCGGAGAACCTGCCATCGCTCGACGTCCACGTGATCGATCCCGGCGGGCGATCGCGCGATGCGGATATCGGTCCGTTCACGATCATGGTGGGCCCGGTTTCCAGCATCGGCCCGAACGAAACGATCGACGCCGACAAAGTGCGACCGGACCTGAATCCAAAACCGATCGACACGTCGGGCTTGCGCCGGCGAATCCTCGGATATGCCCTGATGCTCGTAGTGCTGGCGGCGGTGCAACTTGCGCCCATTTTGACGCGGCGCCTGGGCTGGCGGCGCGCGGGGCCGTTCGCGCGAGCGCTTCGCGCGTTGCGCCAACGCGCTCTACGAGCGAGCGACCCGGCGACGCGCAGTGCGGCGTTGCTGCGGCTGCATGCCGCCTTCGACGAGGTCGCCGGCCGCACGCTCGCGCTGGATAACGTGCAGGATCTGTTTGCCAGCCACCCCTGGCTCGCACCGGCCCGCGCCAGCGTCGAGACGCTGCTGGCCGAATCGCGAGCGTCGTTCTTTGACCAGGCACCGCCGCCGGCGCGCGAACGCCTGCTATCCGTGGCTTTGCAGCTGGCGACACTGGAGCGGAACCGGTGATCCGGTAATGGCCTTGTCGACGATCTCCTTCCAACATGCCGCCCTGCTGTGGCTGTTGCCGCTGGCGCTTCTGCCTTGGCTGCCAAGCAAGCGCCCAGCGCAGGCCAGCTATGCCGCGCTGCGCTGGGTGGCGCACGACCGCAGGTCGCGCTGGTTGGACTGGCTGCTGCGCACGTGCGCGAGTCTGGGATTCGGCGCGCTCGTGATCGCGTTGGCCGCGCCACGATCGCCCGAGTCGGCGAGCGAGACCGTCGTGCGCGGCGCCGAGATCGTCGTGCTGCTCGACCGCAGCCTCAGCATGGACCAGCCGTTTGGCAAGCCTTCCAATGCGGTTCTGGACCTCACTGGACCGAGCAAGTCGATAGTGGCGCAACGCCTGCTGGCCGGTTTCGCGCGCAAACGCGCGGGCGACCTGTTCGGTCTGGTCCTGTTCAGCACCTTGCCGCTGCCGGTTCTGCCCTTCACTCGCAACCAGGACGCAATCCAGGCCGCCATCGGCGCAACCGCGACCAGTCGCGCGCTTGCCGATACGGACGCAGGCCTCGGCCTGCTCGCCGCAGCGCGCTATTTCGAGGGACGGCCGTACTCCGGCTCGCGCGTCGTCGTGCTGATCTCCGACGGCGGCGCCCAGCTCGATCCGGTGGCGCGCGAACGCATCACCGATGCGTTTCTGCGCAACAGGATCTCTCTATATTGGATGTACATCCGATCGCGCTTCGGGCCCGGCCTGCCCGCAACGGAAGAGCCCGACTCTCCCGCAGACGACGCGATCCCGGAGCGCGCCCTGAACCGGTTTTTCCGCAGCTTGAAGACCCCTTACCGCGTGTACCAGGCCGGGGACGCGGAAGCGTTGCAACGCGCGATCAGCGACCTCGGCCGCCTGGAGAACGCTCCGCTGCAGCTGCGCACGCTGCAGCCGGGCGCCGATCTGCGGCAATGGCCGCTGGCACTCGCGTTCGCCGTGATCGGCATGCTTGCCTGCGTCAGCCTCTGGACGATCCGGCCATGGCGCGGATAACGGTTTCGCCGAGGCGCGCGCTGCGAATCGTTCTGCTCGCAGCCAGCGTGGTCGCTGCCTGCGCTCTCGCGTTCGAGTCGTGGCGCCTCGCGCGCGCAACATATGTCAACCAACAACTCGCTGCTTACCTGGCCGACCAGCTGACCAGCGCTCCGCTGCCTTCCGATCCGCGTGTGTGGATCGCCGCTTCGCGCGAGCCTGAGCATGCTGGGCAGGTTGCGCCGGCGGCCGCGTTGCTGCGACGCGCAGCTGACGCTTCGCGCGGGCCGCTGCGCGAGATCGCGCTGTACGACCTCGGCAACCTGTATCTGCGCGAGGCATTGCGTTTGCGCCATGCCGGAGCCGATGCGTCGGCGCTGCCGCTGCTCGAACTGGCAAAGGAAAGCTATCGCAGCGCGCTGCTCGAGCGTCCCGAGCTATGGGACGCCAAGTTCAACCTCGAGATGGCGCTGCGCGTTGCGCCGGATCCCGATCCGGACGACACGGGTGCGCCCCAGATTCTGACCGGCGAGCGCGCCGTCACGACGATGCGCGCGTTCACGCTGGGATTGCCGTGACCCTCCTTCGCCGCTTCCGCGGCTACGGAGGGCAAGCCCGCCGAAGCGCCCCCAGGCGCGAAGCAAGGCACTACCTGGGGCTGACTCGCGCTGCGCTGCTGGCCGCCGCGGTGCTGACGGCGCTGGCGCTGCTCGCCCCACATCCGGTGCTGCCGCGCCGAACGTTTGACGGAATCGTTGTGCTGGACATCACGCAGAGCATGAACACGCTCGACGCCACGCTCGGCGGCCAGCCGGTCAGCCGGCTCACGTTCGCCAAAGCCCGCCTGCGTAGCGCACTGGCGCAACTGCCGTGCGGCACAAAGCTGGGGTGGGGTGTGTTTACCGAGTACCGCAGCTATATTCTGCTGCTGCCGCTGGAGGTGTGCGCCAACTACGCCGAACTGACATCGACGTTGGAGCGGATCGACAACACGATGGCGTGGGCTGGCGAGAGCCAGATCTCCAAGGGACTAATGTCGGCGTTGCGCATTGCAGCGCACATTCCGGAGCATCCGGCCATCGTGTTTGTCACGGACGGACACGAAGCACCGCCGCTTCGCAGTGACTACTCCCCGATCGTTCCGGACGATGCGACCGACCGCCACGGAATCGTTGTGGGCGTCGGCGGCGACGAACTGCGGCCGATTCCGAAATTCGACCCCACCGGGCATCCGATCGGCGTGTGGGGCGCCGAGGAGGTGCTGCAGGCACCGCCCGAACCCAGCTCGATCCAGGCTCCTCAACCCGACGAAGCGCGAAGCGCGAAGGCGGTCGGCACTGAGCACCTCAGTTCCCTGAAGGAGGCGCACTTGCGGGACCTGGCTTCCTTGACAGATCTGGGCTACCGGCGTCTGGGAACTCGCACCGACATCGTCGACGTGCTGCAGGATGATCGCGCAACTCGCTGGATGCGCGTGCCGGTCGACGTGCGGCCGCCGCTGGCAGCGGTCGCGTTGCTGCTGCTCCTGCTCGCAATCGGACCGCGCCGGCTCAGTCGTACTTGATATACCGGAAGCGCTGATCGTCGCGCGGAGTGCCTTCGAGCGGACCGCCTTCCAACCCCGCTTGCCAATGGATGACCTCTTCGATCTTCTTGGCGAGCGCGAAGTCCTTATCCGTGATCCCTTTAGCGGTGTGCGTGGACAGCTTCACGATCACGAATGCATAGGACACGGCCAGGTCGGGGTGATGCCAAGCTGCCTCGGCCAAGTGGCCGACCGCGTTGACGACCATTAACGTGCCCTTCCAACTTTCGGTGCGGTACTTGCGGCGGATCCAGCCGTCCTCGTACCACCAGTGCGGCAGTTCGGCCGCGAGACGCTCCTTGACCTGTGCTTCGGAGTAGACGGTTTCGGGCCGCTTCGTCGCCGTACTCATAAGAAACGCTCCTCACTTGCTTTGCTGCAACACAGCATGCACAACGTGGAAAGTTGCAGCCGGCGGGATTGCCAGAGCGCCGAGATTTGCTGTAACTTCAGCGCCGATCGCGGATTGTCCAACAACGCAAACCGAAACGCACGGACAATTCATCCCGGCAGGACATGCCGTTTCCGTCTTGCCCTGGTGACTCGTACTGCGTCAGGTGGGAACTGCAATCAGCGTTCAGCGGCGGCTGCACGGCCATGGTTAACGTGCGGCAGCTTTGGGGGTAAACGCAAGGGAGACACACATGCATGGGGGAATGCGCTTTCTGTTAGTCGGAACAGCCGCCGCGGCACTGGCGGGCACCGCGCTGGCGAATTCGGACCTGGCGAAATTGGAAGCCAATCCGGACAACTGGGCGGCGCAGTCGGGGGACTTCGCGTTGACGCGGCATAGCAAGCTAACGCAAATCAACAAGAGCAACGTACATAAGTTGCAAGTAGCCTGGACCTTCTCGACCGGCGTGCTGCGCGGTCACGAGGGTGGCCCGCTGGTGATCGGCGACACGCTGTACATCCACTCGGCGTTTCCGAACAAGGTGTTTGCGATTAGCCTCGACGATCAGTCGATCAAGTGGAAGTACGAGCCGAAGCAGGATCCGTCGGTCATCCCGGTGATGTGTTGCGACACGGTCAATCGTGGACTGGCTTATGCGGAAAACAAGATCTTCCTGCAGCAGGCTGACACGACGCTGGTCGCGCTCGATGCCAAGTCCGGCAAGGTGGTCTGGTCGGTGAAAAATGGCGATCCGAAGGTCGGCGCCACCAACACCAACGCGCCTTTCATCATGAAGGACAAGGTGTTGACCGGCATCTCCGGCGGCGAGTTCGGCGTTCGCGGCTACGTTGCGGCCTACGACATCAACACCGGCAAGCAGGTCTGGAAGGGCTACAGCATGGGTCCGGACTCGGACATGCTGATGGATCCGGCCAAGACGATGACGTACAAGGACGGCAAGATGGAGCCGGTCGGTGCGGATTCGTCGCTGAAGACCTGGCAGGGCGACCAGTGGAAGATCGGCGGTGGCACGACCTGGGGCTGGTACGGCTATGACCCGTCGCTGAACCTGATGTATTACGGCTCGGGCAACCCGTCCACGTGGAACCCGACACAGCGTCCCGGCGACAACAAGTGGTCGATGACAGTGTGGGCGCGCGATGTCGACACCGGCGCGGTCCATTGGGTCTATCAAATGACGCCGCACGACGAGTGGGACTTCGACGGCATCAATGAGATGATCCTGGCCGACATCCCGGTGCACGGCAAACCGACCAAGGCCGTGGTGCACTTCGACCGCAACGGCTTCGGCTACACGCTGGACCGCACGAACGGCATGCTGCTTGTCGCCGAGAAGTTTGACCCGTCAGTGAACTGGGCCACCCACGTCGACATGAAGACCGGCCGTCCGGTTGGCGTTGCCAAGTACTCGACCGAGCACAATGGCGTCGATGTGACGACCAAGGACGTGTGCCCGGCGGCTCTCGGCACGAAGGACCAGCAACCGTCGTCATTCGACCCGGACACCGGCCACTTCTACGTGCCGACCAACCACGTGTGCATGACCTACGAGCCTTTCAAGGTCGAGTACACCGCTGGCCAGCCGTATGTCGGCGCGACGCTGACGATGTTCCCGGGCCCGACCACGCCGGTTAACGGCATGCAGGGCAGCATGGGTTCGCTGATCGAGTGGGATGCCGGCACCGGCAAGATCGTCAAGTCGCACCCCGAGAAGTTCTCGGTGTGGAGCGGCGTGCTGACGACCGCAGGCGGGATCGCTTGCTACGGCACGCTTGAGGGCTACCTGAAGTGCGTCGACGCCAACGACGTCAACAAGGAGCTCTACAAGTTCAAGACGCCGTCGGGGATCATCGGCAACGTCAATACGTGGAGCTACAAGGGCAAGCAGTACATCGGCGTTCTCTCTGGGATCGGTGGCTGGGCCGGAATCGGCATGGCAGCGGGCCTGGAGAAGGACACGGACGGCCTGGGCGCGGTGGGTGGCTACAAAGAGCTTTCCCGCTACACCGAGCTCGGTGGCGTGCTGACGGTGTTCACGCTGGCGCAGTAAACTGCAAAGGCGCTGCTGATCAAGCGCGCGGGCAATGCCCGCGCGCTTTTTTTCGGCGGACCCTGAACCGGACGAAGGAAGGGCGCCCGCATGGACAAGATCTTTCTGGCCGGTCTTCGCATGGATGCGATGATCGGTATCTATCCGGAAGAACGAAATTCCCGGCGGCCGGTACAGATCGACGTCGAAATGGGAGTGCCCGGCGACCGCGTATTCCGAACCGGCGATGTCGCTGACACGATCGACTACAAAGAGGTGTCGCAGAGGATCCGCCTCGAGGCCGAGCGCGTCCGCTTTGGGCTGTTGGAGGAAATGTCGGAGGCGATCGCCCGCATTCTGCTGGGAGAGTTCGGCGCGCCTTGGGCCCGCGTCACGATCGTCAAGCTGGGGGTGCTCGGCGATGGCGTAAGCGTTGGAGTGTCGATCGAGCGGCGCGCGCCCAAAACCGCGGCGGCCCGGATCGCGCCGCGCGGCCGACCGGCTCCGGTGGGGCCCGATTACAGGATGCTGATGTCCGGCCGCTTCACGGACGCGGATACTGCGTCGCAGCAATCCCTCGCGGCGGCAGCCGTTCGTGCACCGAGCTAGGATGTAAGACGTTTGGTGGTTTGGCCTGCGAGCGCGCGCCGGTCCGACGCGAAGTGGCCGATTTTCCTTGGTGAGAACGAGCCGGCAATCCTGGGAGGGAATTTTGAATGAAGCGTTTTCTCCAGCGCTATAGCGGGCCGGTCGTTGTGGTGGTATTGCTCGGCGTGACGGGTTTTGTGCGGGCCGATGAAGCACCGCCGGCGGCGCAGCCCAGCGCCGGCGATCAGCAGCCTGCTCCAGCCATGGGCCAAGAACCCGCCGCTGCTCCTGCGGCCGCTCCCGCAGCCGCTCCGGC
>JAFAIM010000077.1 GCA_019236735.1 Burkholderiaceae bacterium | reverse complement strand
GAGAACGAATCCGAAATCCCCGACCCGATTGACGAGGAACGCCTTCAGCGCGGCGGCATTGGCACTCGGCCGCTCGTACCAGAAGCCGATCAGCAGGTAGGACACCAGCCCCACCGCTTCCCAGCCGAAGAACAGCTGCAGGAAGTTGTTGCTCATCACCAACATCAGCATCGAGAACGTGAAGAGCGAGATGTACGAGAAGAAACGCTGATAGCCGGGGTCGTCGGCCATGTACCCGATCGTGTAGACGTGGATCGCGAGCGACACGAAGCTCACTACCAGCATCATCGTGGCGGCGAGCGTATCGATCAGGAAACCGACATTGAAATTCGCATTTCCGACGCTCGTCCACGTGTACAAATCGGCCTCGATCGGCTGCCGCCCGAGCACGACGTGCTGGAAGATGACGGCAGAGGCGACCGTGGCGACTCCAACGCCCAGAATCGCCGCCGTATGGGCACCCCACCGGGGAATCCAGCGGCCGAGCAGGCTCGGGGTGAGCAGGCCGGCAATCAGTGAGCCAGCCAGCGGTGCGAGCGGTACCAGCAGACAAACCTGGACCCACTGCGCCATCGAAAGCTCGACCCACTGCGTCATCGCTCGCACTAGCCTTTCAGCGAATCCAGATCTTCGACGTTGATGGTATGGGCCGACCGGAACAGCGCCACCATGATCGCCAGGCCGATGGCGGATTCGGCAGCGGCGACCGTCAGGATGAAGAACACGAACACCTGGCCGTTCAAATCACCCAGGTAGTGCGAGAACGCTATGAAGTTCGTATTCACCGCGAGCAGCATCAGCTCGATCGCCATCAGCAGCACGATCAGATTTTTCCGGTTCAGGAAGATGCCGATCACAGCAATCGCGAACAACAGCGCGCCGACGCACAGATACCACGACAGACTGACCATGCTCCTCGAACCTCAGCTTTGAAAAACCCTCACACGCGCTGACAAAACCCGCTTCATCGTCCCGGTGCCGTCTTCTTGGATGCAACTGCCGAGGCGGCGCCCGCCTCACCCGTCTCGCTCCTCTCCGCCGGCATCTGCACGAGCCTGACGCGATCGGAACGGCGTACCGCCACCTGTTCGGCTGGCCGCTGGCGCCGCGCGTCCTTGCGCTGGCGCAGCGTCAGCGCGATGGCGGCGACGATCGCGACCAGCAGCACGCACCCTGCCACCTGCAGCGGCAGCAGGTAGTCCGTGAACGCCAGCTTCCCCAGTGCTGCGGTATTGCCGCCCCGCATCGGCGGACCCTTGGTCATGCTCTGCCAGCTCCCGTGCAGCAGCACCAGCGCCAGCTGCAGGGCGATCGCCAGCGCCACCAGCGCGGCCACCGGCAGGTGCTTCCAGAATTCGGAGCGCGAGCGGTCGATGTTGATGTCCAGCATCATCACGACAAACAGGAACAGCACCATCACCGCGCCGACGTACACCAGGACCAGCACGATCGAAAGGAACTCGGCCCGCAGCTGCATCCACAGGCACGCCGCCGAGAAAAACGCCAGCACGAGGAACAGCACCGCGTGGACCGGATTGCGCGCGGTGATCACGCGCAGCGCAGCCGCCAGCGTGCAGCCCGAGAACACCCAGAAAAGCAAGGTCTGGCTATCCATCCACCCCCCATCGCGGCGCACCGCTGCGGCGCGCCCCTTCCCTCACCGCGGGCCGATCCGCCTCAGCGATACGGCGCATCGGCCGTGCGCGCCCGCGCGATCTCCTTCTCGTAGCGGTCGCCGATCGCAAGCAACATCTCCTTCGTGTAGACCAGGTCGCCGCGTCGCTCGCCGTGATACTCCAAAATGTGCGTCTCGACGATCGAATCGACTGGACAGCTCTCTTCGCAAAAGCCGCAGAAGATGCACTTGGTCAGGTCGATGTCGTAGCGCGTCGTACGCCGCGTGTTGTCGGCGCGCTGCTCCGACTCGATGGTAATCGCCAGCGCCGGGCATACGGCCTCGCACAGCTTGCATGCGATGCAGCGTTCCTCGCCGTTCTCGTAGCGGCGCAGCGCGTGCAGCCCGCGGAAGCGCGGCGACTGGGGTGTTTTCTCCTCGGGATATTGCACGGTGATTTTGCGCGAGAACAGGTACCGCCCGGTCAGCGCCAGCCCTTTGATCAGCTCGCGCAGCAGCAGCGAGTCGAAAAAGTCGCCGACTGCTTGTCCGACGTCCTTGCCTAGTGGCATGTAGCACCCGATTCGGGAGGGAAAGGCGCGCCTGGGCGAGCCGAATGCGCGAAGCGAACTCGAACCTTGCTCACAGAGTGCCTCCGGCAGCAGAGGGAGCGAGCGCCGTCACCGGCGCAGGCGGCTGCCAGGGATTCCAGTGCGTCTGCATCAGCACTGCCACCAGCACCAGCCACGCCAGCGTGATCGGAATGAACACCTTCCACCCCAGCCGCATGATCTGATCGTACCGGTAGCGCGGGAACGAGGCCCGGATCCAGATGTACATCGACACGCCCAGGAACACCTTCACGAAGAGCCAGAACCACGGCGACAGACCGTCGCGCCACCACGCGGGAAGCATGATGCCCCAGCGAGCAAGGTCCACCGGTGCCGACCAGCCTCCCAGGAACATCACCGTCGCCATTGTCGACAGCAGGATCATGTTCGCGTATTCCCCGAGGAAGAACATCGCGAATCCCATGCCGGAGTACTCGACCATGTGACCGGCAACGATCTCGGACTCGCCTTCGACCACGTCGAACGGATGTCGGTTGGTCTCTGCCACCGCCGAGATCGCGTACACGCCGAACAGCGGCAGCAGCAGCAGCCAGTTCCACGATAGGAAGGTCATGCCGTGGTCCGCGAACCAGCCGCGGGACTGCTGGCCGACGATCGCGCTCAGGTTCAGGGTTCCCGACACCATCAACACGCCCACCAGCACGAAACCCATCGCGAGCTCGTACGACACCATCTGCGCCGAGGCGCGCAGCGCGCCTATGAACGCGTATTTCGAATTCGAAGCCCAGCCTGCGACGATCACGCCGTATACCCCAATCGACGTGACCGCCATCACGTACAGCAGGCCGGCGTTGACATCGGCCAGCACGACTCCCGGCGCGAACGGGATCACCGCCCAGGCGGCGAGCGCCGGCATCATCACCAACACCGGCGCCAGCAGGAACAGCGGAGCGTCGGCCTGAGTCGGAACGATCACTTCCTTGAAAATCAGCTTGACCGCGTCGGCGATCGGCTGCAGCAGCCCGAGTGGACCGACTCGGTTCGGACCGATCCGGATGTGCATCCAGCCGATCAACCGGCGTTCCCAGTAGGTCAAGTACGCCACCAGCAGCAGGATCGGAATTACGATCAAGAGGATCTTGCCGAAGATGATCAGCACCGCCAGGATGTCGGGCCATGCGGCGCCAAGCCACGAACCCAGCGCGCCCGGGTCCGCCCCGCCCACGGCGCCCCCTGCAGCGTTCATCCAGCACGCTCCAATCGAACCGGCCCGAACATCGGACCGAGGGCGCTGGTCGACTCGTGACCCGCCGGCACCCGCACCACACCGTCGGGCATGCGCGGATCGACTCCACACTCCAGCAAGGCCGTCGCCGCCCCCTGGCGCACCCACGCGCGATCGCCGCGTGCCAGGCCGAAGCGGCGCAACGTTGCTTCGTTCGCAATCGCCTTCGGCGCATGTGCATCGGCCGTCTTCCGCAGCGACGAGGCGCGACGCACCAATGCGTCCGTCCAGTAAATGGGCACGTCGGCGATGCGCTCGGCCTGAGACGGTGCGAGCGATCCCGATAGCGCAGGCTCGACGTCGAGTTCGTTGGACAGCCAAGCCGAGACGACCGCGGGCAGCGCCGAATCACGCACCTGCTCCGATGCCTCGAAGCCGAATCCCACCAGCCCGAGGCGGTTGCCGAGCACGCGCAACACTTTCCAACCGGGCCTGGCCTCGCCCTGCGGACGGGTTGCCGCGTAGAAGCTCTGCGCGCGTCCCTCGGTGTTGACGAACGTACCAGCCGTCTCGGCAAACGGCGCGATCGGCAGCAGCGC
Organism: Burkholderiaceae bacterium; assembly: GCA_019236735.1. Taxonomy (GTDB): domain Bacteria; phylum Pseudomonadota; class Gammaproteobacteria; order Burkholderiales; family Burkholderiaceae_F; genus VBCK01. The sequence goes on along the minus strand of JAFAIM010000077.1, from coordinate 1,784 downwards.
ATGCGCGTATTCCATCGCACCGTTGCGGAAAGCGCTGAACGCGATCACGCACTGCGCCGCGGCCAGCGCACGCGCGGCCAGCGCAGGGTCGGCTGTGTCGTATTCCGGCTCGCAATTCCACAGCATCAGCACTCGCGGCGGCTGCGTCAGCATCGTGTGAGCATTGCGCCCGCCCGCAACCGGTAGCGCCGCTGCCAGATAGCCGCCGACGCTATTGGCACCTTCGCCGAGCACACCCAGGCGTGCACCGGTGGCCCGCGCGATCCACTGACCCCATGCCCAGATCGCTCCCGCATCGGGATGTTGGATGGCGGCGTTGCCCAACAGAATTGCGGCATTTGCTCCGGAACACAGACTTTCGGCGACGCGGCGCGCCGCCTCGCCCGGTTCGGCGTTGCCGATCGGCGTCAGGCCCTTGGCTTGCGCCACCGCCGCGGCGATCTGTGCGAGCCACTTTACCCAGTCCGACGGTGCGCAAATGGTGCGATTCGCAACGGCCATCAGCGAATCGTCGTCGACCGCGTGCAGCGTGTTCAGCCGACACCCGCGCGCGACCGCGTCGCGCAAGCGCACCGCCATCAGCGGATGGTCCTTGCGCAGGAACGAGCCAATCAACAGCACACGGTCCAAGCGGTTGAGCGCCGCCACCGGCATTCCGAGCCAAGGAGCGCCGCGCCGCGCCCGGTCGGCTGAGAAATCGCTCTGGCGCAGGCGAAAGTCGATATGGTCGGACCCCAGTCCGCGCAACAGCCGGCCCAGAAGAACCATCTCCTCGAACGTCGAGCCAGGTGCAACGAGAGCGCCGATCGAGTCCGCGCCCTGGCTGTCGCGCGCCTGGCCGAGGTTGGAGGCGACGAAATCGAGGGCTTCCTCCCATTCGACTTCGCGCCAGGCGCCGGCCTGTCGAAGCATCGGCTGCGTCAGCCGGTCCGCCGCGTACAGCCCCTCATAGGAAAAGCGGTCGCGGTCGGACAGCCAGCATTCGTTGATCTGCTCATTCTCCAGCGGCACCACCCGCATCACCTGCTGCCCCTTGATCTGGACCACGAGGTTGGATCCGAGCGAATCGTGCGGGCTGATCGACTTACGCCGCGATAGCTCCCACGTGCGCGCGGCGTAGCGGAACGGCTTGCTGGTGAGCGCGCCGACCGGGCAGATGTCGATCATGTTGCCCGACACCTCCGAGTCGATGCTGCGGCTGAGGAACGAGAGGATCTCGGAGTGCTCGCCGCGCCCGCCCATGCCGAGCTCCATCACACCCCCGACTTCGCGCCCGAAGCGCACGCAGCGCGTGCAGTGAATGCAGCGGGTCATCTCCTCGGCTGCCACCAGCGGACCGATGTCCTTGTGCAGCACGACCCGCTTCGGCTCGGAGTAGCGTGACGCCGAGCCCCCGTAGCCGACCGCCAGGTCCTGGAGCTGGCATTCGCCGCCTTGATCGCAGATGGGGCAGTCGAGCGGGTGGTTGATCAGCAGGAACTCCATCACGCTGCGCTGCGCTTCTTTGGTGTTCTCGCTGGTGGTGCGGACCGCCATGCCGGGCGCCACCCGTGTCGCGCAAGCGGGCATCGGCTTCGGAGCCTTCTCGATTTCCACCAGGCACATGCGGCAGTTGGCGGCAATCGAAAGTTTCTTGTGGTAGCAGAAGTGCGGAATGTAGATGCCGAGGCGGTTGGCGGCCTCCAGCACGATCGTGCCGTCGGGCACCGATACTTGCCGGCCGTCGATCGTCAGCTCGATCATGCGTGGTTGCGTCATCGGATCGCCGCTACATGGTGTCGGAC
>JAFAIM010000070.1 GCA_019236735.1 Burkholderiaceae bacterium | reverse complement strand
GAACCTCGCTTTCGCGGTCCCGGCAGGCCTCGGGGTCCAGGAGGCCGGGATCGTGCTGATCTGCAGCGCGGTCGGCTTGGGCCAGGATGCGGCGATCGGCCTCGCGCTGGCGAAGCGGATGCGCGAGGTGCTGCTGGGATTGCCGGCGCTGGCAGGCTGGCACCTGTGGGAAAGCATGCGCCTGCGCGAGCTGCCAGGCGCCGCCGGCGCTTCGAAATGAGAAGCGTATGCAAAACACTTTGCGAATGACGGCAACATAGGGTTCAAGCTGCCTCTCCTGCGTTGGCCATGCCAACCCTCGGCGCCTTTGCGGTGATCTTCGATTCAAGTGGCAACGTGCTGCTGTGCCACCGCACTGATCGCGACATGTGGAATCTGCCGGGCGGCAGAGTGGAGCTCTGCGAGACGCCATCGGACGCCGTGGTGCGCGAGGTGCTCGAGGAAGTCGGCCTTCGAGTGCGGGTACAACGTCTGCTCGGAATCTATTCGGTTCCGAGGAAGAACGATCTGGTGTTCAGCTTCCAGTGTGCACCGATAGGCGGCGTCCTTGGCACAAGCGACGAAGCCGACCGCGTTGCTTGGTTCGGCAGGACGTCGATTCCTGCCAACACGCTGCTGCGTCACATCGAACGAATCGAGGATGCTTACGCCCTTGCCGAAGGGGCATGCGTGAAAATTCAGAAGTAACGCAGCGCGATCCGGCGCAGATCGCGACTGGGCGCTGGCGATGACCTCGTCAATTCCGGCACTCGGGCGGAAGGTAGGGGTACATGGACTTTTCTTCGCTTGGCTCGGTGCGGAGCGCAGATCTGGCGGTGCCGCAGATCCAGACAACGGTACCGTCCGATCGGGACGTAGCAAAAAGAGCCAAATGCCTTCCGTCCAGGTCCGCATTTTTGGTTCCTGTAATGTCGGCTACCAAAGAAGCGGTTGTGGGGCTCCTTGAGTTGTACGCGATCGATGGGGCGTCGCTCGAATCTGAGCGGTACTGCCATTCTGAGGTTTTTGGAAAAGCTTTCCCTCGGACAGCGTAGGCCTGCATCAAAGCAGACTTCGCACGTTCGAGTGCAGCTACTACTGCTGAAACCGTTTGTTGTTCAGCTCCGACCACGGGCGCGCATGCGAAACATAGCGCGGCAGCAATCCATGTTCGCTTCATAGGACCCTCGGCGACGACGTGCGGCCCACTCTACTCGCTTCCGTAATGAGCGGCGAAGCCGGTGATTGGTAGCGCCGCGCTCAGGCGCAGATCGCGATAATCGAATTCAGGCCCTCACAGGCTGCTTCGAAGACGTCGGGCGAAACCTGCTTCCAGGAATGCGGCCGCGCGTTTCGCTTGCGCCAATCGAATGATTTCGGTTGATGGGTGAGGACGTAGCCCACGGCATCTTTGGGCCCCACGTACTTCACCGCGAACGGATTCGTCTCGTTTGACTCGGCGTCGGTCATCGAAAGGCCGATCACGATGCCGGTGCGCTCGTTGAAGCTTTTCGGCGACAGTACCAACATCGGGTGTTCGTCCTTCATCTCGTCCCCCATCTTCGGACCGAAGCTGATCCAAATCATGTCGCGCCGGTCGGGCACCCATCCCTTTGCGGCCGCCATCAGAAGACTTCCGCGCCGACCCGGCCACTCGCCATGGCTTCCCCGCCGTGGAGCTTGGGGTCGAATGCCTTCAGCTTCTGCGCCAACGTGAGTTTCGGCCTGCCGGCAACACGCACCAGTACGCCGCCATCGACGACCTCGACTGTGACGGGCACACCACGAACAAGGCGGGCAGCCTTTGCCACCGGGGCGGTGATCCGCACCCCAAGGCCGTTACCCCATTCCTGGATCGTTTGTTCGACTTTCACTGCATGGCGCATGGCGGTATTCTCGTACCGTGTAATCACAACATGTTTATACGTATATACATAGTGTGTGTCAACATGTATAAACGCCGCGTCCCACGGAATCGCTTGCGCTGACAGGCGAAGAAAACATCACCTGGTATCAGTCATCGGCCAAAGTCCGCCGCGGCTTCTGTTCGAAGTGCGGATCAGCCCTGTTTTGGGATCCTTCCGGCTATGAATGGATCGCCATTGCGATGGGCGCGTTTGAACCCCCTACGAACACGCACCTGGATCGCCACATCTTCGTTGCAGAAAAGGGTGATTACTACGAAATTGCGGATGGGCTCCCGCAGAAGGACGGGTTCTGAGGTCTCAGGGCCGCACGGCCGGCGATTCGACCGGCATACCCCGCGCGCGCCACATCAAGTACAGCTCGAGGTTCACGAGCTCCGGCGCTCCATAGCCGTAGGGCTCGGAACGCACGCCGCTGATGCAGGAGCGCAGGCGGCGCTGCAGCGAGCCCACGGACTGCCATTCGAGCCGGTAGATCGGGTAGCCGGTCGGATGTGCCTGCGGGATCACGCTGCCGCCCAGGCTTTTGCCCCAGTTGTCGTCGTGGCACTGGCTGCAGGCGAGATTGAGCTGGCCGCGGCGCCGGGTGAACTCTTCGCGCCCAGCCGCGAGGAAGGGTTCGATGCGCGGACCCGTTTCGATCGCGATCGGCATGCCGCGCGATTGCCGAGCCACATAGGCCGTGATTGCCAGCAGCTGCCTGCTCTCGAACGCGAACGCGCTCGCATGCTGCTGGCCGGTGCGGCACCGGTTGATTCGCTCCTCCAGGTCGATCGGGCGCGCGGTTGCGGTGTCGAAGGCGGGGTAGCGGGCAGCGACGCCCTTCATGCTTGCGCTGGCGCTGCCATGACAGTCCGCACACGATTTCGAAGCCGGATCGGGCCGCGCGCCCCAGATCGCCTGCCCCTCGATCACCCACAGCATCGCGGGATTGGCGGCATCGTCGTCTTGAATCGCCCGCGTCTGCGGGGTCATCATTTCGTAGCCGGAGCGGCGTTCGGCGAGCGGGATCTCACCCCAGGCTGCGAAGGCGACAGGAAGAAGAAAAGCAAAGCCCGCGAGGCGGCCGGCAACTCGCATCATTCGACTTCGATCGAGGCCGATTCGCTCGCCGAGAAGCCGTTGTCCCCCGACCATGTAAATACCAGAGTGCCGCTCTCGGTCGCGATCGTGTGGAAAGCGAAATACGGGTTGGCAGCGACCGCCGGATAAAGGTCGGCGCGGAAGACCTCCTGTCCGTTGTAGGTGCAGACGAAGCGACGCAGGATGTCGCGGGGAATGACGCCGCCGAGCGAGTTGCGGCGATAGCCCGGCTCCATCGGATGCGAGATCAGCGTCTTGATCTGAATGACCTCGCCTCGCCGGGCGCGGGGCGGAACGTGAACGAGGGTGCTGGGGACGCTGACCACCCCTACGTCGTCTCCGTGCAGGCGGCCAATGTCACCAGCGAGTCGGCGGAACCGGACCAGAACGAACCATCTTTCATCTCGCAGATGACGAGTACGGTCTGCGAGTCGGCCAGCCGGATTCGCGTGGAAATGTTCGCGCGCCCCGCGCGCGGGCCGATGTAGAACGACGCCACATACGGCTGTGGATTCTTTTCGACGAAAACGTGGATCGCTTTGACGTGATCCTCAAAGGTCATCGGGCTGTCGACGCTGATCGTCAGCGGCACCGAATTGCCGTTCTCCACCAGCGCGGGCAGATCGAGAGTTACCCGGCCGGTCTTGACCAGCGCCGATCCGGTCAGCTTCCGGATCGCCTCCTGCTCTTCGGCGGGAGTGGCGCGCGCGCCGGACGCCCCGAGTCCAAATACTGCGCCGGCAGCTCCGCCGGCGAACAAAAAGTCCCGCCGCTTCATTCAGTCGCGCAGGGTCGCCAGGAATGCGGCCACATCCTCGATCTGTCGGCGAGTCAACAGCGGCTGCCCGCGGTACGCGCGAGCCACCCGCCACAGTCCATCGGACCTGCCGTAGGCGGGCATGATGGTCGCCGGGTTCAGGCGAGTCGCATCCTCGATGCGTTGCCGCAACTGCGCTTCGGTCCAGCGCGCCCCTGCACCCCGCAGGTCCGGTGCCAGGTTGCCCTGCAACGCCTCCTGCGGGAACGGCCCGCTGTGGCACAGCAGGCACATCCCGACCTGGCGGTTCACGACGATCGCCCGCCCGCGGGTCGGATCTCCCTTCGCGAGACAGCAATTGCAGAGGCCCGCCACAAGCGCTGCAGCGATGGAGATGCCGGCCTTCATCCGAACACCTCGGCGGTGAGCTTGCGGAACCACGAATCCGGGTGCTCGGTCTCGAGCACCGCCTCGGCGAGCAGCGAGTCCTTCGAGCTCGCATCGCCCGATCCGGGCACCTGTGCGAATTCGGCGCCCTGCGGGCGATAGCTCCCGGGTATCAAGATGGCGGCGTTGGGAGCGACGAGGCTGGAGCAGGTCGCGCTCAGCGTGGCTGGCTGCGGCTTGCGGCCGGCGAGCAGTGCAGCGACCGCAGCGGCGCAACTAATCGCTGTTGCGTTGGCGCCAACCGCGGACTTGGGCATCGCGCCGGTAAGCGCGGCGTCGCCGATCACATGGATGTTCGGCTGCAGCTTCGACTCGAAGGTCACCGGATCGATCGGGCACCACAAGCTGCGATCAGCAATACCGGCGACCGCGGCGATCCGCCCCGCCTTCTGCGGCGCGATGACGTTGGCAACGGCAGCGCGGTATCGATCGAAGTCCGTCACCAGCGTGCGAGTCGCCGGCTCGACCGAGACGACCTCGCCGCCGCGCGACAGTGGAACCCACTCGATCAGGCCGGGGTAACGCTCGCGCCACGCGTCGAGGAACAGGCGCTGGCGGGGGAAAGCGTCCTTGGAGTCGAGCAGGATCAGCTTCGAGCGTGGCTTGTGCGTTTTCAGATAATGGGCGATCAGGCTGGCGCGCTCGTAGGGTCCGGGCGGGCAGCGCGATGGACCGGCCGGTGCCGAGATCACCACCAGGCCGCCATCGGGCATTGCCCGCAGCTGCTCGCGCAACAGCAGCGTCTGCTCGCCCGCTTCCCATGCGTGCGGCATCTGCAAACTGGCTGCCTCGTCGTAGCCCGGCACCGCGTCCCATCGGATGTCGATCCCGGGTGCCAGGATCAGCCGGTCATAGCCGACGCGGGTACCGTCCGAAAGCGCGACCGTACGGGCTTGCGCATCGACTGCTGTGGCCGAGAGCGGCACCACGGTTATGCCGTCGGCGCGCACCGCTTCGTAGGCAAAGCGCTGTTGATCCATTTCGCGCAGTCCAACGATCACTGCGTTGCTCATTGGACAGGCGGTATAGGTGGCGTTGCGCTCCACCAGCGTCACCGCGACGCGAGCGTCGGCGCGTCGAAGCGCGCGGGCGCAACGAGCTCCTGCGAATCCTCCGCCGACGACGGTGACACGCGGCCCCGAGGCCGGAGCGCTCAACGTCCGCGCCGGAAACGCCGCGGCCGCTGCCGCGGCGTAAAGGAAACCCCTGCGTTTCACTCAGACCAGTTCGAAGCCGCTGTTTTTCAGAGGGAAGGAGCGGATGCGCTTTCCGGTAGCGCGATACAGCGCGTTCAACACGGCCGGCGCGGCCACCGAGATCGTCGGCTCTCCCACGCCGCCCCAGAACCCCCCCGAGGCCAGCACGATCGACTCGACCTTCGGCATCTGCCGGATCCGCATCGAGTCGAAGGTGTTGAAGTTCTGCTGCTCGATGCGCCCGTCCTTCACCGTGCATTCCTCCAGGAACAAAGCCGACAGTCCGTAGACGAACGAACCGGCGACCTGGCGCTCGATCTGTGCCGGGTTGACCGCGTAACCCGGGTCGGTGGCGCCGACGATGCGGTGCACTTTGACCTTGTTCCCGTCCGCCACTGAAACCTCGGCACACGCCGCGACGTAGCTTCCGAAAGCCCTGAAGTGCGCCAGCCCCCGATACACCCCGGCGGGCGCCGGTTTGCTCCAGCCGCTCCGTTCTGCCACTGCGTTCAGGACCGCGAGCGACTTCGGATGATCCGCCATCAGTTTGCGGCGAAACTGCAGTGCGTCCTGACCCGCTGCTTCCGCCAGCTCGTCGACGAAGCACTCGAGAAAGATCGCGTTGTGGTTCACGTTGACGCCGCGCCAGAACCCCGGCGGAACGTGAGGGTTGCGCATCGCGTGGTCGACCAACAGGTTCGGGACTGTGTACTCCAGAGACTGATCGCCGGAAGGCGCCAAACCCTGGAACGTGACGGAGTCCTTTCCGTTTTCCAGAGCCTCCGGTCGCGCCGACGCGAGGATCGACTGCCCCGACAGGCGGATCCGAAGTCCTGTCAGATTGCCGTCACCGTCCAGCGCGCCAATCAGCCGTGCTTGCATCACCGGGTGGTACTTGCCGTGTGTCATGTCCTCTTCGCGCGACCAAAGCAGCTTGACCGGCACACCAGGCATTTGCTTGGCGATGGCAACGGCCTGGCGAACGTAGTCGGTGAAACCGCGCCGCCCGAAGCCCCCACCTAACAAGGTCTTGTGAACGTCGCACTGCGAGATCTTCAACCCAGAGGCTTCGGCGGTCGCTGCCAGCGCAGCCTCGCCGTTCTGCGTCGGGCACCAGACCTCGCAGCGATCGCCGGTGTAAACGGCGGTCGCGTTCATCGGCTCCATCGTCGCGTGATTCAAGTAGGGGTAGCTGTAGACCGCTTCCACCTTTTTTGCGGCCGCCGCAATCGCCGCCTTCACGTCGCCGTGCTGGTTGCCCACGAACGCCTGCTCGGCGTCCAGCCCCTCGGCCAGCATTTGCGCGATCGTTGCGCTCGAGACGTGCGCGTTCTCGCCCCCATCCCATTCGACCGGGATCGCATCGAGCGCGGTCTTGGCGCGCCACCAGGTGTCGGCGACGACGGCGATCGCGCTGTCACCCACTCGTACGACCTTCTTCACCCCCGGCAGAGCCTCGGCTTTGGCCGCGTCGTAGGATTTCAGCTTGCCGCCGAACACCGGACAGTCGCGGATCGCAGCGTTCAGCATCCCAGGCATCTGCACGTCGATGCCGTAGATCTGCTTGCCGGTGAGCTTGTCGACGGTGTCGAGGCGCTTCAGAGGCTTGCCGGCGATCTGCCACTGCGCCGGGTCTTTTAACACCACCTCCTTTGGCGGATCGAGCTTCGCCGCTGCATCCGCCACTTTGCCGTAGGTCGTGGTGCGTTTCGACGGCCCGTGTGCGATGACGCCTTTGGAGACGCTGCACTCGCTCGCCGGCACCACCCAGCCGTCGGCCGCGGCCTGCACCAGCATCATCCGCGCGGCGGCGCCGCCTTTGCGCACATACTCTTGCGACATTCGGATGCCGCGGCTGCCGCCGGTGGAGAAGTCACCCCACACCCGTTTGCGCGCGACGTTCTGGCCCGGGGTGGGGAACTCGGTCGTGACTTTGGACCAGTCGCACTCGAGTTCCTCGGCGACCAGCTGAGCCAGACCGGTCATGGTTCCCTGACCCATCTCCGAGCGTGCAATCCGGATCACGACCGTCTCATCGGGCCGGATCATGACCCAGGCATTCACCTCGCTGTCGGCCTCGGCGGCGGACGCTTCGTCCACCGCGGAAACCTTGAATCCGAGCGCCAGGCCGCCGCCGAGGGCGGCGGCGCGAACCAGGAACGAACGTCGATCCATCTTTGAAGTTTCGAGGATCATCGCGCGTGGCTCCTCAGGAGCGCGTCGCGGCATGAATCGCCTCGCGCACTTGCTGGAAGGTGCCGCAGCGGCAGATGTTGGTGATGGCCGCGTCGATGTCCGCGTCGGTAGGCTTGGGCTTTTCGTTCAACAGCGCCGCTGCCGCCATCAGCATGCCGGACTGGCAGTAGCCGCACTGCGGAACGTCGTGCTCGAGCCAGGCTTGCTGCACTCGGGTGAGCTTCCCGTTTACCGCCAGGCCTTCAATGGTGGTGATCGGCTTGTCCTGCGCCGCTTCCACCGGCATCACGCAGGAGCGCACGGCCTTGCCGTCGATGTGCACAGTGCAGGCGCCACACTGCGCGATCCCGCAGCCGTACTTGGTGCCCGTCAGGCCGACCTGTTCGCGGATCGCCCACAGCAGCGGGGTGCCGGGATCGACGTCGATGTCACTCGTCTTGCCATTGATCGTCAGGCGTGCCATTTTGTCCTCCTTCACCGCCGCGCTCCGCTCGCGCCGGATCTCAAACGGGGCGGGCGATTATCCGCCTTTGAGTCTTGGCAGGGGCTCCCGTGGAATGTTCGATACGCCCGACAAGGACGCGGTTATCCTGCCGCCAGTCGGGTCAGAAAGCGTCGGGTCAAAAAGGAGAGGGCGGACGATGAGAGCATTCGAACCGAAGTCGATCATCGAGCCGTTCCGCGTCCGCTCGGTCGAGCCGATCCGCTTTACCACGATGCAGGAGCGCGAGGCCGCGCTCGTGGCCGCCGGCTACAACCCGTTCCTGTTGCGGGCCGAGGATGTGCTGATCGATCTTCTGACCGACAGCGGCACGGGGGCGATGTCCGCGCGTCAGTGGGCAGGAATGATGGCGAGCGACGAGTCGTACGCCGGCGCGTCCTCTTTTTACCGTTTCGAGCACTCGGTGCGCGACGTGACCGGGTTCCGGCACGTGATCCCGACGCACCAAGGGCGCGCCGCCGAGCACATCCTGTTTGCCACGATCGCCAAGCCAGGGCACGTGATCCCGAACAACGCGCACTTCGATACCACGCGCGCCCATATCGAGCGACAAGGCGCGCAAGCTCTCGATCTGCCGTGCGAGCCGTCGCTCGATCCGCAACGGACACATCCGTTCAAGGGTGACATGGACATCGATGCCTTGCGCGCGACGATCGAACGGGTGGGCCGAGCGCGCATCCCGGCCGTGATGATCACGGTCACCAACAACGCTCGCGGCGGACAGCCGGTCAGCATGGCCAACGTGCGAGCTGCCAGCGAACTGGCGCGCGCGAACGGCATCCCGTTCCTGATCGACGCCTGCCGCTTCGCCGAAAACAGCTGGTTCATCAAAACGCGCGAGGCGGGCTACGAGGCGATGAAGCCGATCGACATCGCGCGCCGGATGTTCGCTCTGGCCGACGGCTGCACGATGAGCGCCAAGAAGGACGGCATGTCCAACATCGGAGGCTTCCTCGCCTTGAACGACGACGAGCTGGCCGCGCGTTGCCGCAACCTGGAGATTCTGACCGAGGGTTTTCCCACCTACGGCGGAATGGCTGGATACGATCTGGAGGCGGTCGCGCAGGGGCTGTACGAGGCACTCGACGAGGCCTACTTACGCTACCGGATCCGCTCGATCGAGTACTTGGGCGAGAAGCTCGTCGCCGCCGGAGTCCCGATCGTGCAGCCCACAGGCGGCCATGCCGTGTACATCGACGCGCGCTCGCTATTGCGGCACATCCCGCCCGAGCAGTATCCGGCCTGGTCGCTGAACAACGGCCTGTACCTGTTGGGCGGCGTGCGCGGTGTCGAGGTCGGATCGGTGATGTTCGGCCGTCAGAGCGATGGCTCCGAGAAAGTGGCGGAGCTCGACCTGGTTCGGCTCGCGTTTCCGCGCCGCGTCTATACGCAGAGCCACGTCGACTACCTGGCCGAGGTGATCCTCGAGATAGCCGCGCAAAAGGCGAGCCTGCCGGGCTACCGGATCGTCGAGCAGGCGCCGGTGCTGCGACACTTCACCGCGCGGCTGCAGCCGGTCGGCACCGCGCGCGGGTAAGCGCGATGCCCGTACAAGCGTCGCGCTGACGCAGCCTGCACGCTCTATTTCTCGAGAAAGCGAACGACGCCGGCGGCGGCCAGAAATATCGCGATGATCGGACAGACCGTATGCGCGAAGAAATTGTCGGTCCGCAGCGAATCCTCCAGTGTCACCAGCCATTTGCCGTTGACGCACAAGCCCCACGTCTTGGTTGCATCGAGATGCGCTTCTTCGAAACTCGGCTGCTTTTCGACATAGGTGCGAACTGCGGTGTGTGGGATCCGCAAAAGATAGATAAAACCCGTTGCCGTCGGTCGGATGTGGTAGCGATCCGGCGCTTCATCGAGCGTGATGATGATGGCAGGGTTGCAGAAGCCCCAACTGCACTCCTGGACCGCATTGACGTCCCGCACCGTTCCGGAGATCTCCGTCAGTTCCTCCGGCTCCGGGGCCGATTTGTGCAGGCTCAAGATCAGGAACACGACCGCGGCCGCGCACAGAAGCGGCGCCACCAGGCGGTCGCGTAGAAAACCGCCGATAGCTTGCGCTTCTGCCAGGTCCGGGTCGTCCGGTTCCAGCACTTCGATCTCGTCAGGCTATTTCGGGGGCGATCGGGTTGGCCGGTGAGGACGCCGCGCGCGAAATGATCTGCGCCTGAGCTGTCCTGCTTGCAAGCAAGCACGCCGCGAGCGCCGCTAGCGCGATGCGCATTTCCATCGGCGAAGCGTAGCCGATTCGCTGCCTATTCGCTGTCAAGCGGCAGCGTCAGAGGCAGCGTCAGCCACTCGCCCGAATCTTCGGTGACGTCTGCGAGGACCCCCGGTTCCGGTGCCGCCGCCTCGCGCGGCGCGGCGCCGGGCGCCTCGGATGTGCCCGACGTGCTCCCTGGCGCGTTTCTTTCCTGCGCGAACTGAGCGATCTCGCTGGCCGAAAGCGGCTTGCACAGCAGGAACCCTTGCGCCATGTCGCAGCCGAGCGACTGCAACAGCGCAAGCTCGTCCTCCGTCTCGACGCCTTCTGCAACGACCTCTTTGTGCAGCGCATGCGCCATCTGGATCATCGCCGTCACGATGGCCCCGCGCTCGTTGCCGCGGGCCGCGCCGGCGATGAAGCTGCGGTCCAGCTTGAGCACACGCGCAGGCACGCTCGTCAAGTTGCTGAACGACGAATAGCCGGTCCCGAAATCGTCGATCGCGAACAGCACACCGGAGGCGGCCAGTGAGCGCATCGCTTCGTTGGCGGCCTTGTCGCCCTGCAACAGGATCGATTCGGTCACCTCGATCTCCAGGCCGTCGGGCGGCAGTCCGGCCGTCGCGATCGCGCTCTGGACCGTTCGGACGAAGTGCGATCGCCGCATCTGACCGATTGAGACGTTGACCGCGATGCGCGGGATGGGCACGCCCTCGCGTCGCCAGCGTTGGTACTGCGCGCAGGCCTCCTTCAAGACCCAAGTGCCGATTGCGTCGATTAGGCCACTTTCCTCAGCGAAAGGAACGAACTGGTCCGGCAGCAACAGGCCCTGCTCGGGGTTATGCCAGCGCAACAGCGCCTCGACCGCGCAAACCCTGCCGCTGCGCAGATCGATCAAGGGCTGGAAATTCAGCAGGAACTCGCGGTGCTGCAGAGCCCGTCGCAAGTCGCCGTCCATCTCCGCGCGGCGCTGCACTTCTACCGCCATGTAGGACTGGAAATAAGCGAGGCGGTTGCGTCCTTCCGACTTCGCGCGGTACATCGCGGTGTCGGCCTTGCGCAGCAGATCCGAGGGATCGCTTCCGTCCTCGGGGAACACCGCAATCCCGACGCTGGCGCCGACAAACGCAACTTTGCCGTCGATTTCGAAGCGACGCGTCAGCGCGGCGATCAATTCGCGCGCGACCGCTCCGGCGTCGCGCGCGGAGGCCAGCCCAGCCAACACGACGGTGAACTCGTCTCCGCCCTGACGCGCGACCGTGTCTCCGTCGCGTACGCCACGCCGGATTCGCTCGGCAGCGTGCCGCAGCAGCAAATCGCCGGCACCGTGGCCGAGCGTGTCGTTGACTTGTTTGAATCGATCCAGGTCGAGGAACAGGACCGCGACGTGCGTACCCTTCTCCCCTGCCTCGGCCAGCGTGCGGGGGAGCAGTTCGAGCAGCGCGTGCCGGTTCGGCAATCCGGTCAAGGCATCCGCGTGCGCAAGCTCCTTCAGGCGGCGATTGCGCTCGGCGGTTGCGCACGCGATCCGCAGGCGGCCGGTCAGATCGCCGACGAGGTCCAGCTGCTCCTCCCCCAGGTCGGCCGCCTCGCGCCGGCCGAGGATCACGGCCCCCCGCGTTTGCCTCGATCCGGGTATCGGGAACAGCGAACAGGCGGCCAGGCAGGGGTGTCCCTTCAGCTTGGCGGCGACTGCCGCCGGCAGAGGCAGCGCGCCTTGCCAGCGAACCTCTGGGTGCTTCGGCAGCCGCGCGAACGCCTCGTAATCGGCGGCGCTGCTGCTGCGCCCGATCTGGTCCGGGTCGTCGGGAAGGCTCATGTACACGAGGACGGAACGTGGACCGGCAATTTCGTTCAGCAAAAGGACGACCATCTCCGCGCCTGTGACAAGGCGTAGGCACCGGATCGCGCTGCGCGCGATCTCGTCCATGTCAAGCGAACCCAGAATCGTCTTGTCGATGTGTGATAGCGCCGCGTGGGTCGCGATGCTCAGCCCCAGGTGCCTGGATACGTCGTGGAATGCCTGCACGAGGGCGACCGGCCGGCGGCCTCCTTCGTCGGCCGGCCCGCCGTGCCTGCCGATCGACCTGAGCCCCATCCTGAGCCGGGCCAGCATCGAAACGGTGGAGCGCTTCCACCATAGGGCCACGCCGGCAAAGGCCAATGCGACGCCCAGCGCAACTGCGCAGCCGATCAGGGCCAAGTTGGAATGCACGTGCTTGTGTGCCGAGCAGAATGCGGGAGCCTCGATGATCGCGGCTCGACTGCTCGCCCCGACCCTGGATTAGCGGCGCGAAACTGAGGCATCTCACGTCAACACCGCCCTTATGAAATTGGGGCAACGGCCGACGGAAGGCGCCAGACCCTGGTTCGCTCCGCCAGCCGGCGAATCTGCCCCGAAAAGGTGAGCGCGTTCGGCCGGCACAACGTTAGGCCGATCGCTTCGTTGCGACGCGTCAACGCCCAGCAAACCCGGGTGCGGTGACTTTGGGCACTGACGCAGGCAGCCAATCTCGCGCACAGTGACGCCATCGGATCGACATGACCTTCACCCAACTTCGACAAGGCCCAAAAATGAACATGAACCGCCGCAGCTGCCGTGAGGACACCCTTTTCGTGATCGCCCTGATCGTGCCGGCGGTCTTCGCCACAGCCCGCTACTTCCAGTCCGACCACGAGATGACGCGCATCGCACAAGCGCAAGCAATATCCGTGGCGGCCGCAGATCACGCCCCCAGTCAGCTCGTGCTTGCTGCGGCGGGAGAACGGGTCGGTCCCTGACGAACGACGCCCGCCTTCGCGCTGCGCGCTTCGGCGGGCTGCAGTTTCACTGCCGAGACACTCGCCACGAACACCCCCCTCCGGCTGCCGACGACCCCAGGCAGCCGCGTTCGTGATTCAATCCGGGAAAAAGGAACTGAAGATATGATCGCTTTCTTCGATCATGTCCTCTCGGAACTCTTCCCGCCTTGTGCCCTAGCCACTAGTTTGCTGACGCCGGTGCGGATGGTCGAATCGGACTGGCGGCTTGCTCGCTAGCGCCGCACTCCTGCCAGCACGAAGCACGTGGGCGTCAGCTCCCAGGGCGTCGCGCAGAAGCCGGACAATGCCCGGCGCGACACGCTCTGCATGCTGCGAGTAGCCGCTGTGATGGACCCAGGCAAGATCGCTCTGGTAGTACGCTTCGCTCGGCATACGGCGGGATGTTAACCGCGGATGAAATATGAACCCAACCTTCCTGCAACACGTCGAAGCCGAGCTCGCGAGCCTGCGCGAGGCTGGATTCCTGAAGCCCGAGCGCGTGATCGCCGGGTACCAGGGCGCTGGCATCCATTTGCGCGACGGCCGCGAAGTCCTGAATTTCTGCGCCAACAACTATCTCGGACTCGCGGGCGACTCGCGGCTGATCGAAGCGGCCAAGAAAGGCTTGGACGAATACGGATTCGGAGTGGCGTCGGTGCGCTTTATCTGCGGCACGCAGACGGTCCACAAGGAGCTCGAGGCGGCCATTTCACGCTTTCTGGGCACCGAAGACACGCTGCTGTACTCGAGCTGTTTCGACGCCAATGGCGGTGTGTTTGAGACCTTGCTGAGCGAGCGCGATGCGGTGATCTCGGACGAGCTGAACCACGCCTCGATCATCGATGGCATCCGCTTAAGCAAGGCGCAGCGATACCGCTACCGCAACTGCGACATCGACGATCTACGCGCGCAGTTGCGCGCGGCAGAAGCCGCCGGGGCGCGTTTCAAGCTGATCGTGACCGACGGCGTGTTTTCGATGGACGGCACGATCGCCGAGTTGGCCGAGATCTGCGAGGTTGCCGGACGTCACGACGCTCTGGTGATGGTCGACGATTCGCACGCGGTTGGCGTATTGGGTGCGAACGGCCGCGGCACCCCCGAGCGGTGCGGCGTCGCCCAACGGGTCGACCTGGCGAGCGGCACGCTCGGCAAGGCGCTCGGAGGCGCGAGCGGCGGCTATGTCTCGGGGCGGGCGCAGGTGGTCGAGCTGTTGCGCCAGCGCTCTCGCCCGTATTTGTTCTCCAATTCGCTCGCCCCTTCGATTGCGGCCGCCAGCCTGGAAGTGCTGCGTTTGCTCGAGCGCGAAGGCGCGGGCCTGCGGGCGCGCTTGCAAGCCAACGCCGAGCGCTTTCGCACCGCGATGGCAGCCGCGGGGTTCGCGCTGGCTGGCGGAGATCACCCGATCGTTCCGGTGATGCTGGGTGACGCGGCGGTGGCCGGCACAATGGCGCAGCGCTTGCTCGATCGCGGCATCTACGTGATCGGCTTTTCCTTTCCAGTCGTGCCGAAGGGCAAGGCGCGCATCCGCGTGCAGATGAGCGCAGCGCACACAGCTGAGCAGATCGACCGGGCGGTGGCCGCTTTCACCGCAGTCGGACGCGAGTTGGCCGTAATCTGAAAAATGCAATGACCATGACAACCACCATTTTCCTCTCCATCAAACATGCGAGCATTGGTAAAAGCTGAGCCCGCTCCCGGCCTGACGCTGCAAAGGGTGAAGAAGCCGGAAGTGGGGCATAACGATCTGCTGATTCGGATCCGCAAGACGTCGATCTGCGGCACCGATGTGCACATCTGGAAATGGGACGATTGGGCACGCAGGACGGTCCCGGTCGGGATGCACGTCGGTCACGAGTACGTCGGTGAGGTGGACGGGATGGGTTCCGAAGTGCGCGGCTTCCGCATTGGCGACCGCGTCTCGGGCGAAGGCCACATCACGTGCGGCTACTGCCGCAATTGCCGCGCCGGCCGCCGACACCTCTGCCGCAACACGGTGGGGGTTGGGGTGAATCGGGAAGGCGCATTCGCCGATTTTCTGGTGATCCCGGCGTTCAATGCCTTCAAGATTCCCGACGACATTCCCGATGAGGTCGCTTCGATCCTCGATCCGCTGGGCAACGCCACGCATACCGCACTGAGCTTCGACCTCGTCGGCGAGGATGTGCTGATTACCGGCGCCGGCCCGATCGGAGTGATGGCCGCGGCGATCTGCCGGCACGTGGGTGCCCGTCACATCGTCGTGACCGACGTCAACGAATACCGCCTCGGTTTGGCGCTGAAGATGGGAGCCAGCCGAGCCGTCGACATCGGTCGGACCGATCTGCCGTCCGTGATGCGGGAGTTGGGAATGACCGAAGGCTTCGACGTCGGAATGGAGATGTCGGGCAATCCAGAGGCGTTACGCAGCTTGCTTGCTTCGATGAACCATGGCGGCAAGGTGGCGCTGCTCGGAATCCCACCCGGGGATGTCGCGATCGACTGCAATCAAGTGATCTTCAAGGGGCTGTTGATCAAGGGCATCTATGGCCGCGAGATGTTCGAGACCTGGTACAAGATGATCGCGATGCTGCAATCGGGACTCGATGTGACGCCGGTGATCACGCACCGCTACATGCTCGACGACTACGTGGCCGGCTTCGAGACGATGCTTTCGGGACGTTCCGGCAAGGTGATCCTGGACTGGAACACGGGCTGAGCCGGCGCACAACGAACCGGGAAGGCTCGTTGCCATAGGAGGGGGAGTGGCGAGGGTGTACCAGTTCGGCGCGGCGGAGGTCCGGGAGGCCGAGCGCCGCCTGCTGATCGATGGCGAGCAGGCTTCGATCGGCGCGCGTGCGTTCGATTTGCTGCTGGCGCTGATCGAGCGACGCGAGCGCATGGTCGGCAAGGACGAACTGCTCGACGTCGTCTGGCCGGGCCTGGTGGTCGAAGAGAACAACCTGCAGGTACAGGTCAGCACGCTGCGCAAAGTGCTTGGGCCGCAGGTGATCGCGACGATCTCCGGCCGCGGCTACCGGTTCACCGCTGCGCTGAGGGAAGTGGCAGCGGCGGGCGCGCAGGTCACGCTGGTTCCACCGACGCTTGCGCCGCAGCGAAACCTGCCGGCCGAACGCGACGTCTTCGTGGGTCGGGACGATGCGCTGCGCGAGCTCGGCCGGCGTTTCGAGCGGGGTGCGAGACTGGTGTCGCTGCTGGGCATCGGCGGCTGCGGCAAGACGCGTCTGGCAATCCATTTCGGCTGGGGCAAAGCGAATGATTTCCCCGGTGGTGTGTGGTTCTGCGATCTGGCTCCGGCGCGAACGCTCGAAGGCGTGCTGCATGGCGTCGCATTGGGGCTGGACGTGCCGCTCGGCAAGGATGAGCCGGCAGTGCAGCTCGGCAACGCGATTGCCGGCCGCGGCTCTTGCCTGGTGATTCTGGACAACTTCGAGCAGGTCGCGCGCCATGCAGAGGACACGCTGGGGCGCTGGCTCGATCGGGCGCCGGAGGCGCGCTTTCTGGTCACCTCGCGCGAAGTGCTGGGGATTACCGGAGAGGAGGCGCTGGCGCTCGCTCCGCTTGCGGCCGCCGATGCCGAAAGCCTGTTCCTGCGGCGAGCCGCTGCTGCCCAGCGCGATTTCGATCCGGCGCCGGAAGACCGGGCGGCGATCGCGCGGCTGGTGCAGTTGCTCGATGGCTTGCCGCTCGCGATCGAGCTGGCTGCCGTGCGGGTGCGCACGCTCGCTCCGCGTGCACTGCTTGCGCGGATGAGCGAACGGTTCAGGTTGCTCGCCTCCGGCAGCGGGCGGCACGACCGGCAGGCCACGCTGCGCGCGACCTTCGACTGGTCATGGGACCTGTTGGGCCCGGCTGACAAAGTGGCGCTGGCGCAGTGTTCGGTGTTCGAGGGCGGCTTCACGCTCGAAGCTGCCGAGGCCGTCGTCGATCTGTCGGCGATCCTGGATGCGCCGTGGGTCGTGGATGTTGTCCAATCGCTGGTGGACAAATCCTTTGTCCGCCTGTGCGGCGAAGGCCGCTTCGACCTGCTGGTGAGCGTGCAGGCGTACGCGGGCGAGCACCTGCAGACCGAAGGGAGGTATCCAGGTAGCGGCCCGGCAGCGTTGCTCGCAGCCCAGAGGCGCCACGGGCAATGGTTCGCTGCGCTCGGGCCGAAGCGCGCCGTTGAGAACCGCTGCGCGGAGCTCAACAATCTGGTTGCAGCGTGCCGGCGCGAGCTCGCTTCGGGCGACGCCGAAACCGCTGCCGGCGCGCTCGAAGGCGCCTGGGCCGCGCTGAGCCGGCAGGGGCCGTTCGAGGCGGGCCTTAACCTGGCCGAAGCGGTTTGCGCGATGCCGCAGCTGCAGGGTGCTGCGGCGGCGCGCGCGCGGCTGGCGCTCGCCCGCGCGCTTGAGGCTCTCGGCAAAACTGCCCGGGCTGCGGAGCAATACGGTCTTGCCGCGTCGAATGCGCGCGCGGCCGGCGACCGCCGCTGCGAAGCAGACGCGACGATCGGTTTGGGTGTCGAAGGCGCCCGCGCTGGCTGCGGCGACGATGCGCGAGAGCACTACCAGCGCGGGTTGGAGCTGGCGCAAGAAGCGGGCGATGCGGATTTGGAATGCGCGGCGCTCAACGGCCTTGGGATCGTCGAATTCGAGTTCGGACGCATGGTCGAATCACGGGTTCGCTACGAACAGGCGCTGGCGCTGGCGCGCAACGACGGCGATCGGAGTTGGCAAGGGCGCCTGCTCGGCAACCTGGGCAACGTGTACGTCAACCTGGGCCGGATGGACGAGGCGCGCTTGTATTACGAGCAGTCGCTGCAGATCGCACGCGAACTGGGTGACCGCTCGCGCGAAGGCAATTCGCTGTGCAACCTCGGCATGATGCTTTGTGTGCAGCGCCGCCACGGCGAGGCGCGAGTCGCCCTGGACGCGGCTCTGGCGATCGCGCGCGAACTCGGCTACGCACGGCTCGAATGCATCGTGTTGTGCAACCTGGGTCTGGTGCACGCCGCGGCAGTCGACCTGGAGCGGGCGCAATCGGCGTACGCGGACGCACTGATCGTGGCGCGCCGGATCGGCGATGGCCATGTCGAGGGGCAGGTGCTGGGCTACCTCGGCCTGACGCATGCGCGGCGCCGTGACCTGGACGCTGCACGCCAGTGTCTCGTCCGAGGCCAGGCACTGTTGGCCGAGGCCGGTGATCAGCTCAGCCTGGGGGTGTTGCTGTGCGGCCGCGCCGAGTGCGAATGGCTCGCTGGCGACCCCAAGGCCGCGCGCGCAGCGCAAGAGCAAGCCGCAACTCTCGCGCAGCAGGCCGGCGCCGGGTCGGACTCGGAGCTCGGTGTCGCGCTGGCCGGGGTCCAGGCGCTGTTCGGCAAAGCAGCGCCTTGAGCGCGCCGGAGCCGGTTCATCTGTTGTGGATGAACGGGTCCAGCGGTGGATTAACGAGTTGCTTCGTTTGCGTGTCCACCACGTTGACGGTGTATTTGTAATTGTTCCCGGGAGTAAACCCACCGTCCATCTTTCTGCACTGATACCAGCGATGCTCGTTCGGTGCGCGGAAGCAATCGTGATGATTCGTAGGCTTCCCATTCATGTCGCCGATGATGATCCCGTCGGCGAGATTCTTGTCCGGGAATTCATAGTCCGGATTGTCGATCCACCAGACGATGTCAGTTTCGTACGAATAGGTGTTGATGTCGGGTTCGGAAACCCCCGTGATCTTTCCGGCTGTCACATAGACGCTTACGGGCGGGTGGGTTTGAAAAGGGCGGTCAGACTCCGACTGCCCGGGTGCTGGCGCGACCACCACCGCGAGCGCAAGCAACATCGCTCTCTTCTTGTTCATCTGGCCTCCTCCTTGCGTTCTCGTTGCTCTCGATCTTGTTCCTCTTCAAACGAGTTCTGCGCAACTATAGCGCCCGATTTCCATTGCCGATGATCGTGCGCCGCGTGGGCAAACGCCGCAGTTTTCGCGCCGTCTTTGACGCTTTTGATTTCAGACGGCGCGCCGGCGCCCGGAACGTTCGGCCAGATGCGCCGAGAAGAATTCGAAACGGCCGCGCCCGCTGGCTTTGGCGGCATACAGGGCGAGGTCGGCGTTTTCGAGCGCTTCGTCGACGCTCGAACCGTGTTCCGGCAGCAGCGCAATACCGACGCTCGCGCCCACCGTCACGCTGTGCCCGAGCGCAACACACGGTGCGGCAAGTTCGCGCAGCAGCCGCTGCGCGATGGCCGCCACCTCCTCGCTGCTTCCGGCGTCGGACAGAACGATCGCGAACTCGTCGCCACCGAGCCTGGCCAGCAGATCGCGTTCGCGCACGACGCAATGAAGACGGCTGGCGGCGATCTGCAGGACCGTGTCGCCAGCGAAGTGTCCAAACGTGTCGTTGATGTTCTTGAAGTCGTCAAGATCGATGAACAGCAGTGCGCCGCTCAAGCGGCTTGCAGCCCCGCGTCCCACCAGGCGCGCAAGCCGTTCCCGCAGCACCACGCGGTTCGCCAGACCGGTCAATGGGTCGGAGTGCGCGAGTTGCTGCAACCGCTGTTGGGCGCGCCGTTCTCCGGTCACGTCGGAGATCACGCCACGCCAGCCGGTCGCGCGTCCCGACTCGTCCGCGATCGGCCTCGCGGTGATCGACCACCATCGCTCGCCTTCGCGAGCTCGCACGGGCAGCACGATGTCGCGGAAGGGACGATCGAGCGCGAGCGCGCGTTGCAACGCCACGCTGCCCGCATCGGTGTTCCCAGGCACACGGCCGCGCTCGACCAGTTCCAACAGGCTTTCCGGAGGCGAGTCTCCGTGTGCTTCACCCAGCAGCTTTACGAGACGATTCGAAACACGGGTAAAGCGCCCCGTGCGGTCGGTCTCCCACAGCGAGTCGGTTGCATGCTCCTCGAAATCACGCAGCAGTAGCCCGACCATCTGACTCTGGCGCTGCGCTTCCCGCTCGGAAACGATCCGTGCGGTGAACACCCGCGCCGCGGACAGCACGCCGAAGGCAATCACCGGCACGTATGTGCAGAGCAGCAGCGCGACGTATCCGTAAAGGGGTTCCTTTCCGGCGATCAGCGCATACGCGGACGCGACAGTCAGGATAGCGACGTAGCTCAAGCTGGCCGTCGGAACCGTCGCAAGCACCAGCGCGCCGGCACACATCATTCCCGAGGCGAGGGTCGCGATCAGCAGTCGGTGGGGCGCATCGGCGGCAGCGAACCAGGCGGCCGGGACGTAGGCCCAAATCAGCCCCAACAGCGCTGCATGGAGCGTCGCGCGGTGGATTGCCCGCGGGCTCGCCGCCCTCGGGCCGCTGCCCCTGCGGTGCCACCACGCAAGCGTGCCGCGCGCGGCCGCAGCCGACAGCAATGCGAACCAGATCAGAAGGCTCGCCCGAGGCGCGCTTTCCCAGAAAGCGAAGCAGACGACCGCGCCGTTGAGCACGTTCGCTGCCATCGCGACGGGCGTCAGGCGCGTTACGGCGTACAGGTGTCTGCCGCGGATCTCCGCGGACACTGGGTCGGAGG
>JAFAIM010000054.1 GCA_019236735.1 Burkholderiaceae bacterium | reverse complement strand
ATGGCTGCGAGGACGCCCCGACCAAAGGAGTTGCCGAGGTCCGGAAGCAGGACGGTGTCCACCGGATAACGTTTGCCGACTCGGCAGCGAGTTGCGTCGTGCGGGATTTTCTGGCCCCGGTCGAGGTCGCGTGGAGCCAATACAGCGTGCTGCTGACGCGAACTCAGGGCAGCAACTGGTATCGCATCTCCGACAGCGACCTATACGCGAAGACGACCGGGTGCATCAGCCGCGCGATCTCGGAGCCGGCGATTCTCGATTTGAAGCGGGGCGGTGCCGGCTGGGTCCGGTTTTCCGACGGCCGCAGGTGTGCTGTCGAGCAGGTGTTTCGGCGTTTCAATCCCTGAAATTGTCGGCAGTCGCGTTATCCTTCGGCTCATGAAGATACCTACCTGGAAACTCGCGGCCGCTGCATTGCTCGGTTCCGCACTGACTGCTGGCGCCGCTGCTGCGGAGTTCAAGCTCTACCCGGGCGCGGAGCGTTACACGCCTCCGGATACCGAGCAGACCCGGGAGTTCATGGACGCGTTGCGGCCAGGCACGAAGATCACCGCCTATTTCACGCACGACTCGTTCGACAAGGTGGTCCAGTTCTATAAGGGCTTCGGCCGCGAATATGTCAATCCGAAAGCGTCTCCGGACGCCAAGCTTCCGAATGGCGAGCAGATCAGAAAATCGTTTCTGATTCTCGACGATGCCCGCGACATCGTGAGCTCCAGCAAATGGATCCGCGTGCAGCATCCCTTCGTCGGCAAGATATCGATCACTGGCGGCGCGCCGCAGTACGGCGACGTGCGCGAGGTCACCGAGATCCTGCTGACCGAGAAAAAGCCGGTTTCGAAGGAGACGGACCGGCAGGACAGCAAGTAGGCCTGCCGGCGCGGGCCGATCGGATCAGAACGGCCCGCCCGCCTCTCGTAGCCGGTCCGGCAGTCCGTCGTGTGGCCCCAGCGTGCGCACTGGCATGTTCTTCCAGTGTTGGTCGCCGATCTGCGCATTGCGCGTCGGGTGCATTGGATAGTGAACCCGGTTGTCCGCGCGGGCACAATCGCCCACGACCAGCAGCCGCACGTCGGAATCGGTGTTGTTGATGAAGGTGTGCGACAGACCGGTACCGGCGGGAAATCCGACAGCCTCGCCGGGCGCCAGGCGGTGGACTTCGCCATCGAGCCAGACATCGGGAGTGCCTTCGATCACGTAGACGAATTCGTCCTCGGTCTGCTCGCAATGCGGCCATGAGGTACGTCGGCCCGGAGGCAACAGCTCGTGATGGATTCCGATTCGCAGCAGGCCGAAGTGGCGGCCAAACGGCGAGCCGATCGACAGCAATTCCTCGCTGCCAGGGTAGTGCGAGTTGTCGGGCTGTTGGATTTGCCGCCAGTGTTGGATGCAGTCGGGACGAGTCATGGTTTGCGTTTCAGATCGGTAAGCCTGCCGACTAGCTCTACGAGGTCCGTTCCCAGTTCGAGTGCATTGAGCAGGTACTGGACCGCGACTTCCAGTTCGTCGTGATTGCACCAGTAGTCGTCGATGGTTCCGTACGTCGAGTAGCGAGACCGATTGAAGCCTTCCTCGATATCGTTGTACCAGAGGGCGGTTCGGCCCACGATGGCGACAACCCAGAAACCGTCGCCGTTGTCTCCGTAGGGATGCTGCTGCCATTTCTCCGGATCGATCCGAATGGCGTTCCAAAGATGACGTTGCGCAGGACTCATCCGCGCAATGCCCTGAGCGACGCGATCGTCGAGCGCCTGCTTGGAAATGGGGCTCCAATCGATCATGGTGGTTAGCCCCGCCGCCGCAGACGCCAGTAGCCCGGGCGCCTCGCGTGATGCGCGAACGCGATGATGAAGACTTCCGATTGTCGCTCTACAACCACGACGTCGAAGGGAAAGCGTTTCAGAATCAGACGCTTTACACCGCGCGCTCGTGCGGAGAAAGGGACGGGCGACAGCGGGACAATGTGTTCTTCGAGAAGGTCAAGTGCTGCGTCGATCGCTCGTTCGAATTCGACGCCGAGGCCGGGTCGCTGATCTTCATACCACGCGGCCGCTTCGATCGCTTCTCGCGAAGCCGCTTCATGGATTCGTACCACCCGCATCAGGAGCGGTTGAGGCGTTCACGCAGGCGCTGCGAGAGTTCCTTGCGGTCAATCAGCTTTGCGGTGCCGGAATCGATTTCATCCAGGCGCCGAGATACTTCAGCGTCCCACTCCTGCTCGGTATTCGCATCGGCGCTGCCGTCAAGGCTGGCGATGAGGTCGTGGACGAGCTCCGCGCGCTCCTCATCCGTCAACCCCAGTGCTTCGCTGCGCACTCTTGCCAGGATGGGATTGCGCATAATGGTTTCGACGTGCCACATTCGATCGAAATCGAGATTGAATGATGTTATCACTCGGAAGCGTCGTGAAACGTTTGTACCGACTGCGAGAATGTGAATTTTCAGCAGAAAAATCCGTGCAGGTACCAGCCGCGCGGTTGCTTGAGCTCGCGGAAGATCCACAGCGTTTGCCCTGTGCGGTTGCGCGCCACAAAGTAGTCGCGGTGCACGGTCGGGCGGCGCGGGTCGCCAAAATCCCACCAGCCGGCTTCGATCCGTTCCGGGCCGGCCAGCAGCGCGAGCCTCCCGCCGTAATCGGGTTGTTCATCCTGTTGCGACAACGGGTGCGGCGCAGGCAGGATCAGCAGCGGGCGTGGCTGCGCGCATAGCGGCTGAACGGGCGCTCGGGGCGGGGCGCGCTCGATGGCCAGCGGCACGATCCGATAGGCATGTTCCGGCCGATGATCGTCAATCGCTTGCAGCTGGAATACGCGTTCGGAGCCGAAGCGGGCGTGCAGCGTTTCGGCCAGTTGCAGCCAGTCGGGGCCGTCGCGCACGCTGTCGCGCGAGGGCGGCAGCAGGCTCGCGTTGCACGCCTGGAACGATGCCAGGCGCTCGACCGCGAGCGACAGTCGCACTGCAGGTTGGGGCAAACTGGCGCGCGTAAGCCGCTGCGCCAGCAATTTCACCAGCCGTTCGGCATCGCGCTCCGGCGCGGCCAGTGCCAGTGCGATCCGAGTAGCCGTCGCCGCTTGCCCACCGCGCGCGTTGTGATGAGCGGTGAAGATCAGCTCGGTGGTGCCCGCGCCGTGGCCGCGCAGGAAGCCCTCGAGCGATCGCAGCAGCCGGTGTGCGGGAAACGTCAATTGCCCCGCCTGCGTCACGTCGGCCGGCAGTTCCAGGTGAGCAGAAAACCGCGTCGGCGGCAAAAACGCCGGCTGCGGATCGGGCAGCAGGCCCAGCGCGCGATCCAGTTCCTCGAGTCGGCTCGCACCGAAGCGCCGCGCGAAGGCATCGCGCGGCAGTTCGAGCAGCTGGCCGACCGAACTCAACCCCAGTTTATGCAGCGTGCGGGTTGTTTCCGCATCCCACTTCAGCACGTCCAGCGGCAGGGGCGCGAGCGCGGCATGCAACTCGCCGTTGGCCTGAGCATCGCGCGCCGACAGGCCGCTTGCTCGTGCCGTTCCGATCAGCCACGCTGCAGCGGGATTGGGGGCGCCGCCTATGGCGGCGCGGTACCCCAGAGCTGCCAGACCACGGCGGATGCGCAGGTGCAACTGGTCACTGCCGCCAAACAGCCGCTCGCTGCCGCCGGTTTCCAGCACCAGACCACCTGCGCCTGCGCTGGCGCTCGTGCCGGTGCGGATCGCGACGCGGGAGCTGAACTGGTAGGCCCAGCAGGCTAGTTCGTGCAGCGCTTGGTGCTCGCGCTCGAGGTCGCGCGGCACTACCGCCAGTTTGTTCGCCAACGCTTGCGCGGCAGCCAGTTTCATCGCCGGCTCGATTCCGGCTGCGCGCGCCGCGTCGTTGCAAAACGCGATCGACGGCCGCTCGCGCGGCCCTTCGATGATTGCCAGCGGTCCGGTCGATTGCGTGGCGCGCGCAGCCAGCTGCAACGGCAACGCGGACAAGCAAAGGGCTAGCCAGCGCTCGCCAAGGCCGCTGCCAGCCGCCACGGTTTCACCGCCGAGGCTTGAGGCGATTGCAGTGATGCCCCGCTCCAGAGCCACGGGTACACCTGCAACGCGACCGGTTCGATCAGGGGCCGGCAGCGCCGCTTCAGGATGTGCACGGCCAGGTTGCGGGGCGGTTCTGCCTCGCATGTCAGTTGCAGGCGCAGCACGGCCGGGGAAGGCGCACCGGCGCAACGCGAAGGGCGCAGTGCAAACACCAGCGCCCCGTGCCTGCGTGCCAGCAGGTGCAGGCGGCGCAGCGCGCGAAAGTCTGCACCTACACCGCAGGTCGGCAGCCAGCCGATCAGAGCGCCCAAATGCGCAGCGCGCAGACACTGCTCCACTGCCCACCAGGCCTCCCGTGCGACCGCCGGCCTGACGAAGATGCTGCAAGATGGATCGATGCCTGCCTCGGCGAGAGCTGGCGGATATGGCACCGCTCGTTGCAAGGCCTCGCCGGCAGGTAACGGGCGTTGGTGAGGCACGGCGCGCTGCAGATGGATTTGTGCAGACGGCTCGCATTGGGCTGGCTCGCCTTCGCACGGCAGGATCCACGCGCAGGTGCGCCCGGCGCGCGCCTGCGCGGACAACGCAGGAGCGAGCAGGCTCAGTTCGCCGATGCCGGGGTCGTCGTACAGCAGTTCGACCAGCTGTCCATGCGGCCAGCCGCCGCCGGGCAGTTCGGCATCCAGAGCGGCGAATCCGCTGGGTGTGCATTCGCCGGATGTGCCGGCGAGCGCAGGGTCATCGGCATGCCAAATGTGCGAGGCCTTAGCAAGCGTGGCTTTCGCGAGCATCGGACACTTGCAGCGGCAGCGACTTACACCGACGGACGAATCACGCCGACCGCTAGCCCTTCGATCACGAGGGATTCGCGTTTCAGATCGACGATGATGGATGCGTAGTCGGGGTTTTCGGCAATCAGCTCGGCCCGGCTGCCTTTGAGCCGGAAACGCTTGACGGTGACTTCGTCGCCGAGCCGCGCGACCACGATCTGACCGTTCGATGCCTGCTGCTGCCGGTGCACGGCAAGCCAATCGCCATCCAGGATGCCGGCGTCGCGCATGCTCATGCCGCGCACTTCGAGCAAATAGTCGGCGCGCGGCTTGAACAGTGCCGCGTCGACGACCGGGTGCCGCAGCACGTTTTCCTGTGCCAGGATCGGGCTGCCCGCCGCCACCTTGCCGATCAGGGGCAGGCCGAATTCACGCGCCGCCGCCCCGATCGCATCCTGCGAGCCGCCTTTGAGGCGGATGCCCCGCGACGTGCCAGCCAGCAGCTCGATCAACCCCTTTCTCTGCAGCGCCTGCAGATGCTGCTCGGAGGCGTTTAACGATCGGAATCCGAAGGCGCGCGCGATTTCCTCGCGCGTGGGTGGCACTCCGCGAGTGCTCAGCGCAAGGCGTATGAATTCGAGGATTTCACTTTGGCGGGCCGTCAGCGCCAGGGCGGTGTCTGTGCTCATTCTGTCAGTGCTCATTTTGAGGGCCGTGCGAGGTCGTGATACTGTAAATATATACAGTACAGGCCAATGACGCAAGGCCGCCTGGCAACCTCCCCC